>NZ_DATCVK010000064.1:0-1670 GCF_036566905.1 Microbacterium sp.
CGCGGTGCGGCACCCCATCCGGTCCCGCCTCCACGGTCGTCGCCGTGCGCCACAGCCACCAGGCCCGCCGCCCGCCCAGCGAGGCCGCGACGGACCGGAAGGCCGCGTCGGCGGCACGCGCCGGATCGGCTGCGGGGTCGCTGGCTGCGAGCGCGTCCTCAAGAATGTCGAGCTCCTCGCCGAGAGGCGCCGCCGGCGGGCGCGCGAGCGCGATGTCGTCGGGGTACACCCGCAGCCGCATGATCCAGCCGCCGGCACCGTCGTCCTGGAACCTCGTCTCGAGGCGCAGCGGGGTGAGGACTTCGACGCGCGTCATGCGAGGGGTCCGATCAGCACGCGCACCGGGAGTGCGAAGCGCCGGTGGGCGAAGTCGCCGCCGTGGTCCTCCGTCGCGGCGATGCCGGGGGCGGGGGCGTGGGCGAATCGATAGCCGGCCGGCGGCTCTTCGAGCACGACCCAGTGGTGGGCGAGCTCGGTGATCGGCACGGGGAATCCGAAGAACGTGACCTCCGGCCCGATCGTGCCGGTGAAGGTGAAGTCGACGCGGCGGGGCGTGGCCAGCGCGACGTTCTCGTCGGGCGGGTCGTCCCAGTCGGGTGCACCGCCGGGCGCTGTGCGGGCGTCGTAGAGGTAGACGATTGTCGTCGGGTACCGCGTGAAGATGGGCGACCGGAAGACCACCACCGCCTCACTGTTGCGGCCGCTCGGAGTCAGTCCCGGATCGCCCAGCGCAGACCCGTCGGGCCACTGGCGGATGGGGCGGATGTCGTGCACGGCGTCCGGGTCGCCGCCCGGGGTACGATCCGTGCGCTGCCAGAAGCGGCGCAGCGGCGAGCTTCGGGGCCGCATCGGAACGTTGCGCCACCGCAGCTCCTGGGCGGCCTGGCGGTTCGCGCCGACGAGAAGGGCCTCGACGAACAGCGGGTTGGTCTCGACGGCGATCACCTCGTGCTTCGCGAGGTCGCCGATGCCGGGCAGCATCCAGTCCGGTGAGGCCGTCGAGAGGAAGCTCCACAGCGGGATGTCGAGCTCGGGCTCGACCTCGAGCGGGCGCATCGAGCGCACGCCGGGCAGTGTCGCGTAGATCCTGATCGCGGCGGGCGGCTCGGGCACCATGGGATCGATCGCGCGCACCACGAGCTCTCCCAGCCGATCGACGTCGACGGGCGCGCACGTCGGCGCGAACTCGTCGGGCGGCTCCTCCCAGGCACCGTCGGGTTCGGGCAGCAGCGGAAAATCACGCGTGTCGAGCAGCTGATTCAGAAGCTCCTCGTCGACCCGGCCGTCGGGACCGGGCTGCATCGCGAACAGCACGCCGGCTAGGCCGGCCGGCTCGACGTCCCGGTCGGCGAGCAGCCGGTCTGCGACGCTCTCGGCGAAGGCGGGGTCGTCGGTCGCGGCGTGGATGGCCTCCCTCGCGTTGCGCAGAGGGTCGGGTTCGGGATCCGGGTGCTGCCGCCCGAGCGCATCCTCCGGGTCCGTCGCGTCGGGGCAGCCGGCGGCGACGGAGACCAGGATGGCGACCCCCGACTGTCCGGGCGCGGCGAGCGAGGACCGTGCGGTACCCGGCCGCAGCGCGCGCCGCGCGACCGACGAGAACAGCGCGGGCGCGAGCTGCGGCGAAGTGGGACGACCGGGGTCGTCGACGTGGCGTACCCCGACCGCGCCGA
>NZ_DATCVK010000065.1:0-11517 GCF_036566905.1 Microbacterium sp.
GCGGCCGCCGCCCGGCGCGGCACGCGCAGGCCGCCCGGCAGCACGCCGTCGGAGTGGAGGCCACGTTCGATGCATGCCCGCATCGCCGTCCAGATCGCGTCGAGTCCGCGCCGGGCTGCGACCGCTCCGTAGACGGAGACCTCGGCCTCCCAGGCGACGTCGGCGATGGTGCGTCCGCGCGAGAGGTCGAGCAGCTCCCGCATGCTCCGGAACGCGGGAGCGCTCGGCCCCTCCGGGTGCGGGTCCGCCGCGGCTGCCGCGGACGGCTCCCCGAGACGCCGGATGAAACCGCCCCCGACCGACAGATACGTCTCCTCCACGACGTCACCCGAGGCGAGCTCGGCGCGCAGCGTGAGGGAGTTCGGGTGCCCGTGCGGACGCTCGCGCGGCGCGAACGTCAGGTCGTCGCGCGTGAACCGCACGCCGCCGAGGTCGAGCGCGCGACCGGCCTCGAGGAGCGTCCATGCGCCGTGCACGAGCGCAGGGTCGACCGTCTCGGGGCGGTGTCCGCTCAGGCCGGCGATGACGGCATCCGGAGTGCCGTGGCCCACACCCGTCGCGGCGAGCGATCCGTCGAGGCGGCAGCCGAACCGGACCGCCGTCGCCAGCAGCCCGCCGTCGGTGAGACGATCGCGGAAGTCCGCGGCTGCACGCATCGGGCCGACGGTGTGAGAACTCGAGGGGCCGATGCCGATCGAGAAGAGATCGAGCGCGGAGGTGTACACCCCGCGCTCGACCTCGAGGGCGGTACCCGTCATCAGCCCCACAGTCCCAGCGCGAACTCGGCGACGACGGCCGAAAGGATGAACGACGCGGCGATGGCGACCGTCCCGACGGGGATGATCTTCCAGCCGATGCTCTTCAGCATCGGAAGGTCCTTGCCGAGGCTCAGCCCCGCGATCGTCAGCATCACCGTGATGAGCGAGAGGAAGTCGATGGTGTCCGAGACCGTCGTGAACCACCCGGCGACCGGCGAGATCGGCGACGTGAGGAACGCGCCCACCGTCATCACGACGATGATGGCCGGAACCTTGCCGCGGGTCACCTTGGCGAGGCCGATTCCCCCAGCGACCAGTGCGCCCATCACGAGGTATGCGATCACCATGTCCCACGAGAAGCCCTTCGCCGCGATCGCGGCGACGACGAGGCCGGCGAAGCCGATGATGAGCAGCGACACCCACAGCGGCACCCGCACGTTCGGCTTCTCGAGCACCGTCTCCGCCACGGTCTTGACCGCCGCGGTCGGCATGGCACCCTTGGCCCTCGCCCGGCGGCCGGGCAGCGCCGCATCCTTGTTCCGGGTGAGCAGCTTGTAGAAGCGGTCGGCGAGGGGCAGCGACACCCAGACCCCGATGTACACGCCGAGCACACCCGTGATGAGGTTCGAGGTGGCGGCGAGCGCGAGCACCTGATCCTGCATGTCGGGGTGGGCCGACACGATGACGGATGCCGCGGCCGCCATCATCGAGCCCGAGCCGACGCCCGCGCCCATGGCGAGGGCGAGCGGGTCGAAGATGCCGAGCGAAGCAGCGAGCGAGGCGATGAGGCTCACGATGACGGCGCCGAAGATCGTGCCGAAGACGTACATCGACAGCACTCCGCGGTACTGCGGCGAGTCGGAGCCGTAGCGCTCGCTGACCATCGCGAACGAGCCCTCGCGGTCGATTGAGAAGGTGGCGCCGACGGTCGCCGGCCCCATGCGCAGCAGCACCGCCAGCGGGAGTGCCAGTGCGATGGTGCCGAACAGGTGGCCGACCTCCTGCAGCAGCAGCGCGGGGCCCGCCTGCAGGAGCAGCGGGATGTTCGGACCGATCGTGAACGACAGCCGCGCGCAGAGGAAGAGCACGGCGACGCCCATGATCACGGTGGCCGCCTGCTGCAGGTCGATCGGCAGCGGCTTGAGGCGCTGCCCCGAGACGAGGGCACCGGCCGTGATGCCCCAGATCATCGGCAGGAGCGTCACCGACGCGATGCCGAGGGGGATCACGATCGGCCCGATCGCCTGCGCACCGGCCGAGATGGCCACGACCAGTGCGATGAGGATCCACAGCCGCGGGCTGCGGAATCCGAGGGCGATGACGGATGCCGTCTTCTGAAGCGGGCTGGGAGACTGCGGTCCTGTCGAGGCGACGTTGCCTTCGTGGGTGGGAGCGGTCATGTCGGGTTCTCCAGGTGGGGAGGCGGCGCCGTCCGCGCGAGCGGGATCGGTCATGCCTCGAGCGTGGTCCGGGTCGCCCCGACGGGGCGCTCGGCGGTGCGGTGGAGCAGGTCGGCGCGCAGGGCGTCGTCCAGGGCGACATCGAGCACCGTCCACGCGAGGATCGTGGCGGCGTCGATGACGGCCTCGTCGGCTGCAGGGGTGGCCGCAGCAGCGGTGAACTCGGGGTTGTGGGCGGGGCCCGTCTGCCCGAGGAAGGCGATGGTGGGGTGGATCGAGGGCACGACCTGCGACACGTTCCCCATGTCGGTGGAGCCGCCGCCCATCTTCGCCACGCCGATCGTGCGGCCGCGCGTCACGAGGTTGCGGTCCCAGAGGGCGCCGAGCGATGCCTCGTGCTTGACCGGCGCGTACGGGTGCTCTGTCGGAGCCCACTCCCAGCGGCATCCCGTCGCGATGGCGGCACCCTCGAAGCACGCGAGCACGCGCGTCTTCATGTCACGCCACACGTCGATGTCGTACGCGCGCAGCTCGACCTGCACGACAGCACGGTCGGGGATGATGTTCGTCGCCTCACCGCCGTGCGAGACGTACGCGTTGAGATTCGTGTCCTTGGGCAGCTGCTGGCGGAGGAAGGCGATGGCGGTCTGGGCGATCGCGGCGGCGGACGCCGCGTTGAGGCCTTGCTCCGGCATGCCCGCGGCGTGCGCGGTCCTGCCGTGGAAGACGACCTCGAACCGGTCGACGGCGGTCGCGCTGAAGGCCGTCGCCGAGATGTCCTCCCCGGTCATGCCGTGCACCATGAGCGAGAAGTCGACGTCTTCCCATGCGCCGGCGAGCAGCATCGCCACCTTGCCGCCGCCGTGCTCTTCCGCAGGCGTGCCGAGCAGCTTGACCCGCAACCCGGCCGCGTCGGCGAGCGGCGCCAGCGCGAGGGCGGCGCCCACTCCCGAGGCGGCGATGACGTTGTGCCCGCAGCCGTGGCCGATGCCGGGAAGGGCGTCGTACTCGGCGCAGATCGCGACGGTGAGCTCGCCGGTGCCGTACACGGCCTCGACGGCGGTGGCGACGCCGTACGCCCCGACTTCGACGTCGAAGCCGGCATCCTCGAGAGCGCGGGCGACGAGGGCAGCGGCCTCGTGCTCCTGCCACGACAGCTCGGGGTTCTCGTGGATCGCGTGGCTGAGGCCGATGAGCTCGTCGCGGCGTGACTCCACCTCGTCGGCGGCATGGCGCTTCAACTCAGTGAGGGTGACGTCGTCGGTCGTGATGAGGCTCACGATGGTCCTTTCGTCGGTGCGATCGATGCGGCAATGGTGCGCCTTGATATGTTTCGAACACGTGAATCTGCAGATTTTCTGCGCACCTGCGCCGCTTTGTGCGTGATAATTGCGTCAACCGCGCCGTCCAGGAGGGCCGCCCGTGCAGGAGATCACCCTCGATCCGATCGATCGACGACTCGTCCACGCACTCCAGATCGAGCCGCGTGCGAGCTGGAACGAGCTGTCCCCCGTCATCGGCGTCGACGCCAGCACGCTCGCACGCCGATGGGCGAGGCTGCGCGAGGAGGGCATCGCGTGGGTCACGGGGCATCCCACGCTCGGGCAGGTGTCGATCATGGAGATCGACTGCGAGCGGGCGAAGATGGATGCCGTCGTCCAGGAGCTGCAGCGCGATCCCGCGGTCTACGTCCTCGACGTCACCTCCGGGTCACGTGATCTCATGGCGATCGTCTTCGCCCCCGACATCGCCGGCCTGTCCGACTATTCACTGCACCGCCTGGGCAGGCTCGATGGCGTCAGATCGGTGCGCACGCACCTCGTCAACGAGACGCTCATCGACGGTGCGAGCTGGCGGCTGCGCGCGCTGGAACCGGCCGAGGCGCAGGGTGTCCGTCCGCCGAGGCCGCCGCGGCCCCGTGCGGCGCAGCGCGTGCCCGACGACCTGCGGGAGGCGATCGAGCGCGAGGTGTGGGCGGACGGCCGCGTCCCGATCGCGACGATCGCCGAGCGCAGCGGGTTCGCGCCGCAGCGTGTGGCGGACGCGCTCGCGACGCTTCGCGCGAGGGGAAGCCTGCGCTTCCGCACCGACATGGCGCGCGCGGCATCCGGCTGGCCCATCTATGCCTGGTACTTCGTCGAGGCCCCGGCACAGGTGCTCGAGGCCGCCCGCACCGCGATCACATCCGTGCCCGAGGTCCGGCTCGCGATCACGGCGGCCAGCCGCTACAACCTCATCCTGGCCGTCTGGCTGCGACGGCTGGCCGACGTCAATCGGTTCGAGCTCGCCCTGGAGAACGCGCTGCACGGCGCTCGCATCGGCGACCGCGCCGTCGTGCTGCGGATCGCGAAGCACATGAACCAGACCGTCGGCGCCGACACCCGCGCGACGGGGTTCGCCGGTCCCGCCACCGCCTAGCGGGGCCGGCTCCGGCCGCGGCGACACCCGTGGACGGCTTCCGCCAGGAGGGATACTGTCGCGGTGTCGGCCGAAGACCCCGTGGAAAAGAGGCGGTGCCGCCATCTCCAGGACCAGTTCCGCGCCATCGCTGCCCACTCCCCGCCGAGTGCAGGGCACGTATTACACGCTGATGCTCGGCAACACGCTCGCGGCGTCGTTCATCTGGGGCATTAACACCCTCTTCCTGCTCGACGCCGGCCTGACGAATCTCGAGGCCTTCTCGGCGAACGCCTTCTTCACCGCCGGGATGCTGATCTTCGAGATCCCGACGGGTGTCGTGGCCGACACCGTCGGACGCCGGGCGTCGTATCTGCTCGGCACCATCACGCTGGCGGTGACGACCGTCATGTACTGGCTGCTGTGGGTCTGGCACTCGCCGTTCTGGGCCTGGGCGATCGTGTCCGTACTGCTCGGACTCGGCTTCACCTTCTTCTCGGGCGCGGTGGATGCCTGGCTCGTCGACGCGTTGAAGGCCACCGGCTATCCGGGGAGTCTCGAGACGGTGTTCGGCCGGGCGCAGATCGTGGGCGGAATCGCGATGCTCTCGGGTTCGGTGCTGGGCGGCGTGCTCGCACAGGCCACGAACCTCGGCGTGCCGTTCCTGGTGAGGGGCGCGATCCTGCTGGTGATGTTCGTGGTCGCCGCCCTGCTGATGCGCGATCTGGGTTTCACGCCCGATCGCAGCGAGAGCCCGCTGCGCGCGACGCGAACCGTGCTCCGGGCATCCGTCCGATACGGCCTGGCTGATCCGCCGGTGCGCTGGCTCATGCTCGCGAGCCCCTTCACCGCGGGTGTGGGCATCTACGTGTTCTACGCCCTGCAGCCGTATCTGCTGGAGCTGTGGGGCGACGAAGAGGCCTACTCGATCGCCGGGCTTGCGGCGGCTCTGCTGTCGGGGGCCTCTATCGTCGGCGGCGCGCTGGCGCCCTGGGCGCGCCGGCTCTTCCACCGCCGGACCTCGGCGATCCTTCTCGCCACGATCTCGAGCGCCGTGGTGCTGATCGGCCTCGGGCTGATCCGCAACTTCTGGGTCGCTCTCGCGCTGGTGGCGCTCTGGGGCATCGCGTCGGCGATCGACGACCCCGTGCACCGCGCCTACCTCAACGACATGATCCCGTCGAAGCAGCGCGCCACGGTGCTCTCCTTCGACTCGCTGATGGGCTCGGCGGGCGGTGTCGTGTTCCAGCCGGTGCTGGGACGAGCAGCGGATGTCGGGGGCTACGGCGCGTCGCTGCTCTGGAGCGGGGTGATCTCGGCGGTCGCGGTGCCGTTCGTGCTGCTGAGCAGGGCGCAGCGCCCGCCGGCCGACACGGCCCGCGAAGTCACCGCGCAGGCGGATGCATAGCGCGTTGAGGCAGCGAGAGCGCTGAAACCGCGCGCCCGCGACCGTGCGGCCGACGCGTGCGGTCGAGTGACATGCCGCTATGCGCATAGATTCGGTGCATGGCCCGCAATCGGCGGGCTCAACCTGGAGAATCCCACATGGATCTGTTCGGCCTCATCGGCATCGCAGTCGCTGCCGGAGTCGTCCTCGTCGTCGTCCTCATCGGCTTCATCCTCTTCCGCGCCTGGTATCAGGTGCCCAAGGCCGACGAGGCCATCGTCATCGTCGGCAAGAAGGCCCGCGACAGCACCGAGGGCGAAGCGAACAAGATGACCGTCATCAGCGGTCGGGGGGCGTTCGTCAACAAGCTGACGCAGCGCTCCGACAAGGTCTCGCTGCGATCGCGGCAGATCAAGTTCGAGCCCACCGCTCAGACCATCAACGGCGTCACGATCGACCTGACCGGCGTCGCCCTCGTGAAGATCGGCTCGACGCCCGACCAGGTCCGCCGCGCCGCGGAGCGCTTCGCGTCGCAGGACGATGCGATCGTCGTCTTCACTACCGAGCAGCTCGAAGGCGCGCTGCGCGGCGTCGTGGCGAAGCTGACGGTCGAGCAGGTCATGCAGGACCGGCAGAAGCTCAGCGACGAGATCGCTCAGGGCATCTCCGGCGATCTGCTCGCGCAGGGTCTGGTGCTCGACTCGTTCGCGATCCAGGGCATCACCGACAAGAACAACTACATCTCGGCGCTCGGCGCCAAGGAGGTGCAGCGCGTCAAGCGCGAAGCGGATGTCGCAGAGATCGACGCCACGCGCGAGGTGAAGAAGCGCCAGCTGGCCGCCGACGAGGCGAACCTGATCGAGCAGACCGCGCTCGACAAGAACACCGCGGCCGCGAAGTCGGAGGTCGGCCGGGCGAACGCCCAGGCCGAGCAGGCCGAGAACCTCGCCCGCGCCGAGGCCGAGCAGGGTGTTCTGCTGCAGGAGGCCAACAACACCCAGGCGCGACTGGATGCCGAGGTCAAGAAGGTCGCCGACGCCGACAAGTACAGGCAGCAGACCCTTGCTGATGCCGAGGCGTACCAGCAGCAGATCGCGGCCGACGCGGAAGCCTACAAGCGGGAGAAGAACGCCGAAGCCGACCGCAGGGTCGCCCAGGAGCGCTCCGATGCCGAGGCGTACGCGGTGAAGGCGCAGGCCGAGGCACGTGAGGCCTCTGCCTCCGCCGAGGCCGCAGCCGTCCGGATGAAGGCCGAGGCGGAGGCCGCTGCGGTTCGCGTGCAGGCGGAAGCCGAAGCAGAGGCGATCCGCCTTCGCGGCAACGCCGTCGCTGAGGCGGTCGCCGCCGAGGCGGCTGCGCTGCGCGAGAACCAGGACGCGATCCTCGCGAAGGAGATCATCGGTCAGCTGCCGCAGCTGATGGCGGAGTTCGCCAAGGGCTACGAGAAGATCGGCACCATCACGCTGATCGGCGGCGACAGCGCGGCGACCCACCTGGCCCGTGAGCAGTCGGCGAGCCTCACAGCGACGTTCGAGAGCGTCAAGGCGGCCACCGGATTGGACCTCGGGGCGGTCGTGCAGGGCCGGTCCTTCGGTCGCGGCGTCGCAGAGGGAACCCACGTGACCACCACGGCGGTCGATCCGGAGCCCGTCTCCGGCTGATCCCCGTCACACGTCAGCGCCCGTCTGCGATGCAGGCGGGCGCTGTCGTTCGGTCCGCCTCGGCACCCGTCCGAGACGGAAGGTCAGCCCCGGGCGATGTAGACGAACTCCGCACCGGGGCGGTCGGCGGCGTCGCGGACGTCGACGACGGCGAAGCCGGCGTCGGCAAGGCTTGCGCGGTTCTCGGCGTCGGTGCGGAAACGAAGGGTCGAGTCCGACTCGAGGACATCGCCGTCCGGGAACCGGTAGGAGTGCCGGAACGAGACGAGCGGAAGATCGACGGAGAGCATCTCGCGCCGGTGATGCACGGCGCCGATGCCCGGCACCTGCATCGTCGACTCGTCCGGGTCCTCGGACCATCGCTCCCAGGCGCGGTCGGACGTCCGGCGCGTCTCGAAGACGAGGTGGCCGCCCGGATTCAAGCGGGCGCGCACCTGCTGCAACGCGTCGGCCCACGATCGATCAGTGAGGAAGACCTGCGCGACGTTCCCGGTCATCACGGCGAGGTCGACCGGGCTCGCAGGCGCAGAGTCCACCCCACCGTGCTGCCACGTCACCCGGTCGGCGTGAGTCTTGGTGCGGGCGATCGCCAGCGATGCCGCTGCCGGATCGACTGCGGTGACGGCAAGCCCCTGGGAGGCGGCGAGCACCGCGAACGATCCGGTGCCGCAGCCGATGTCGAGGATGCTCCGCGCCCGCAACTCTGTCGCGATGTCGAGGTACGAGGCGAGGTCGTTCCGAGGCCCGTCGAACACGTCATAGAGCTGCGCGAGTCGGGGATCCGCGAAGATCGCATCGGCGGCGGGTGTCTCGACCATCGACAGTTCCGAATCGTCACGTGCACGCATGCGAACGAGCGTATTCGCCCGGGCGGCTCACCCCACGACGCTCCCGGACTTCTTGGTCTGGGAGCCGACGCGCCCGCTGTCACCGGGCGGCGACGTTGAGTTCCACCGCCCCCCCCGCCAGACCGCGTCAATCCGTCGTCGTTCGAGTCCGTCGCATGGTCACCAGCACAGCCGCCCAGGTGATGAGGAGCACGCCCGTGAGCACGAACCCGAGGTTGTCGATGCCTATCGATGCCACCCAAGGGAGTGGACCTCCGACGCCGAGATTCGCAACGAGGACGTCCGCCAGCTGGACGATCGCGATCAGCACCGCCGCCATCACCGATATCCCGGTCATCGCGAGCGCGTACACCTCACCAAGGTGGCGCCGACCGGGCTGCCAGCTGTATGCGCGGCGCATCACTGCGCCTTGGGTGGTGTCGAAGGCGCTCATTCCGGCGGCGAACAGAATCGGCAGGGTGAGCGCTGCCCACCAGGGCAGGGCTCCGAGACTGGCGGCACCCGCGAGCGCGAGCAGCCCGACCTCCGTCGCGGTGTCGAAGCCGAGACCGAACAGCAGTCCGACCACGTACATGCGGGACGGCCGATCCACCGCTCGCTCGACGGGCCCGAGCATCCGCAGCACCGGACCGCCTGCGTGCCCGTGGCGGTGGCGCAGGGAGGCGATGTTGATGGCCGCGATGATGAGGAGGAAGACGCCCGAGACGGTGGGGCCGATGATGCCGGTCCAGGTGCGAAGGGCGGAGGAGTCATCGGCGAGGGATGTGCCGATCGCCGTGATCCCGAGTGCCAGCAGGATGCAGAGCACGACGACGATCGTCGAGTGGCCGAGTGAGAACCAGAATCCGACGGTGCTGGCCGGCTTTCCGCGTTCAGCGAGGCGACGGGTGGTGTTGTCGATCGCGGCGATGTGGTCGGCGTCGAACGCGTGGCGCACCCCCAAGGCGTACGCCGTGAGCCCGACCCCGAGAGTGACGAGCGTGCCCCCGCTGCCGCCGAGCGGGATGCCGGCGGGCATCACCAGGAGGACGAGGACTCCCCAGCCGACCACATGCAGGAGGGCGATCAGCAAGATGACGCCGATCGTGCTCCGACGGATGCGTGTGGGGGTCTGATCATCGCGCAGTGCTATCAATGCGAGTCCTTTCCGGCTCAGGCGTGAAGGGGCGCTCCTGCGCGTTGGAGACCCAGGAATCCCACACGCGGTCCAGGGGTGACCCGTGCGTGTGGTCGGAGAGATGACGCGCCATGGATCCCGGCCGATCGAACTCGAGGTCGCCCGCACGCGTAGGTGGGCGGAATCCGACGGCGATCACGGCATCGATGACCCGGTTGCTGCCGAGCACTCCGGGCTCGGGCGCACCGCCGACTGCCTCGAGCCGTTCCATCAGGATCGGCCCGCCGCTATCCGAGACGGCGAGAACGGAGGCCAGTCGCCCGCCGTCTTCCCCGTGCCTGCCGAGCACGAGCGTCTCGCGGATCACCGCCCGCGCGCCGGGCTCAAGGGTGATGCAGGTGCGGCGTTCGGCGTCCGCCCCGTCGGTGACGACGAAAGGCAGACCGTGCCACAGCAGCGTTCCGCCGGCTCCGATCCCGACGTTCAGAATCCACGACGAACGCGCGCCGCGATAGGCGACGGTGCCCCCGACGTCCTCGATCTCGACCGTGCACCCCGGTCCGACATCGATCTCCATGTGCACGTGGTCACCGCCGAGCAGCACCATGCCGGCTGCGGCGACCGCTATGTGCGCCCGTGTCCGATCGCGCGAGATGAGGCGCGGTGCGAGCGCGCCTACTGCGAGCTCCACGTGCGCCCGCGGCTCACCCGCGGCGACCGCAATGCGCGTCGAGGTCACCCGTTCGTCTCAGCCCCGCACGGCCTGCGTGCGGGAATGGTCGTGGACAGGGGTGGCGCCGGCGGCGTCGTCGTCGTCGTGGGAGTGGACGAACCCGCCGTCGGGATGCTCCTCATCGGCGTGGAAATGCGGCGCCATCGGGCCGGGGTCCTGCGGGATGTGGGTTCCCCCGCGGTGGCTCGCGAGCATCGTGAGCACCCAGGCGCGCAGCGCCGCGACCGAGGCGGCGTCGTGCCGCGACAGCGCCAGCACAGCGCGGCCGTCGCGTGCCGCTTCGGCATCCGTCACCATCTGCGCGACGTCGACGCCGACGTACGGCGCCAGGTCGGTCTTGTTGACGACGAGGAGGTCGGCGCGACCGATGCCCGGGCCGCCCTTCCGAGCGACATCGCCTCCGCCGGCGACGTCCAGGACGAAGATCTGCGCGTCCACCAGAGCAGGCGAGAACGTCGCCGTGAGGTTGTCGCCGCCCGACTCGATGAGCACGACGTCGAGGGGCGCGAAATCGCGCTCGAGGTCTTCGGCGGCCAGAAGGTTGGTGGTGATGTCGTCGCGGATCGCGGTGTGCGGGCACGCACCGGTCTCGACGGCGCGGATGCGCTCGGGGTCGAGCACGCCGGCGGAGCGGAGGAACCGGGCGTCCTCATCGGTGTAGATGTCGTTCGTGATGACGCCGAGACGCAGTTCGGTCGCAAGAGCACGGCACACCGTGGCGATGAGCGACGATTTGCCGGTGCCGACAGGGCCGGCGACGCCGAGCCGGAGAGCGCGAGTGGCGGGTGGTGAGTCAGGCACGGAAGAGTCTCCTGTTCGTGAGGGCGTGGACCTCTGTCCACGCTTCGGCTTCGGGGGCGCTCGCCGCAGGGATCGCCTCGGGTGAGTCGAGCGCCGCGAGCTGCGAGATGAGGGGATCGACCGCCGCGCACGCGTCGATCACGAGCCGCACGCCGTCGACCGGGTCGCCGGGTTCGAGCTTGAGGAGAGCGGCGACGCCGCCGGCCATGTCGTCGTACACGGCGACGCGCACGAGGGTCTCGGCGTCGAGCCCCGCGTGGGCCGCGATCGCACCGAGGACGATCGGGCGAGGGGGCGTCGCCGGGTGCTCTGCGGTCAGTGCGCCGATCGCCGGCGACTGCGGCCACAGGCGCTGCGCGAGTCGCAGCAGCCCACGGCCGAGGTCCATCGAGGCGGTCCGCGCCGCACGGCTCGG
>NZ_DATCVK010000066.1:0-2707 GCF_036566905.1 Microbacterium sp.
ACTCGGTGGGATGCGGTGCGCTCGATTCGCTCACGGCCCCTCCGACTACTCCGTCCGGCCCTATGGCAATTCTGGCACGTTCGGCCCCGCGACCCCGATGACGTGGCCGACGTGATGGCGAGGGACGCGCACCCGATTCGACGCGCAACCCCATTCACAGCACGCTCAATGCTGACGGCCATAGATTGGTCGTCCCCTGAACGATTGACGAGGACAACATGGGATTCCTTGACCGTCTCTTCGGAGCAGTTCCCGCCGAACCGCAGCGGCCTCAGCCGCCCCGGGCCCAGCCCGCCCGCAGGCTGAGCGACGACGAACTCGCGGTCGAGCGCTACCGGTACCTCTTGCGCACGGCTCCGCCCGAGTCCGTCGAGGCGGTGCACGCCGAGGCGTTCGCGAAGCTCACGCCGCAGCAGCGCCAGGCGGTCTTCGCGTCGCTGAGTGCAGAGGCGCCCGCCGGTGAGCGACTCGTCTCCGACGAACCGAGCGCACTGGCCCGCGCCGCCACCCGCGCCGAGCTCCGCTCACCCGGCAGCGTCGAGCGCGCCTTCAACCGAGCGGATGCCTCGGGCGGGCGGCCGCAGCAGGGCGGCCCGTCGTTCGGCGGCATGTTCGCGGGCTCGCTGCTCGGCTCCGTCGCCGGTGTGGTCGTCGGTTCGGCGATCGCGCAGGCGTTCCTGCCCGATCCCTCGGCGTTCGAGGCGGGCGCCGATGGCGGCGACGCAGGTGCCGACGCCGGCGGTGGCGACGCTGCGGCGTCCGACGGCTACGGCGGGTCCGGCGGCGATTCGGGCGGCGCCGATTCGGGCGGCGACTTCGGAGGATTCGGCGATTTCGGTGGCGGCGACTTCGGTGGCGGAGGCGACTTCGGATTCTGATCGCACCGGGCGTTCGCGGGCGGCGCCTGCGATGACGGCGGCAGCGGATAGGGTCGCATCATGAGCAAGCAGGACGGCTCGTCGCGCCAAGTGACCACCGGTCCGGTCGACGACTCGGCGACACCGATCCTGCACGTCGACATGGACGCGTTCTTCGTCTCTGTCGAACTGCTGAAACGGCCCGATCTGCGCGGCAAGCCCGTGCTGGTCGGCGGCGCCGCGGGGCGCGGGGTCGTGTCGGCCGCGAGCTACGAGGCACGCAAGTACGGCGTCAACTCGGCCATGCCCATGTCGCTCGCGCTGCAGCGCTGCCCCAACGCGGTCGTGCTGCGCGGCGACTACGCGAGCTACACCGAGTACTCGCGCCGGGTCATGCACATCTTCGAAGAGGTCACCCCGCTCGTCGAGAAGCTCTCCATCGACGAGGCGTTCCTCGACGTCTCAGGCGCCCGCCGACTCCACGGCAGCCCTGCCGAGATCGCGTGGCGCCTGCGGCGGCGCGTGCACGACGAGACCGGCCTCACCTGCTCGGTCGGTGTCGCGGCCACGAAGTTCGTGGCGAAGGTCGCCTCGAGCCGAGCCAAGCCCGACGGCATGCTCGTCGTCCCGGCAGACCGCACCCTCGAGTTCCTGCACCCGCTGCCGGTCTCCGCGCTCTGGGGCGTCGGCAAGGTCACCGAGGAGTCGCTCACCCGTCTCGGACTCCGCACGGTCGGTGATGTGGCCGCCATGCCGACCGACGCACTCGAACGGGCGCTCGGGCCGGCACTCGCCGCGAAACTGGCCCACCTCTCGATGGGCATCGACGCCCGAGACGTCGTCACCGGGCGAGAGGAGAAGAGCATCGGACACGAGGTCACCTTCGGGTACGACCTCACCGACCTCGAGCAGCTGCGGCGCGAGTTGCTGCGGCTCTCCGACGACGTCGCGGTGCGGCTCCGCCGTGCCGGTGTCGTGGGCCGCACGGTCGTGCTGAAGCTGCGGTACGGCGACTTCCGCACCGTCACGCGGTCGCGCACCCTGGGGGAGCCGACCGACGTCGCGAGGCGCATCTACGACGAGGCATCCGCTGCGCTCGGCGAGCTCGCAGGCGATGGCGCCCGCATCCGTCTCATCGGCGTGCGGGCCGAGCAGCTGCGGCCCTCGGGCAGCGGCGCGATGCTGTGGGACCCCGACGAGGAATGGCGCGAGGCCGAACGCACGATCGATGAGGTGACCGCCCGGTTCGGGCGCGGCGCTGTGCGGCCCGCCTCGCTCGTGAAGCGTGCGGCAGATCGCGTCGAGTCGTCGCGTCGCAAAGCTCCCGATGGCGGCGACGTCCGCTGAACACGATGCCGCGAATCCCGCAAGGGGTGGTTCGCGGGCGAGCGCGCGGGTAGCGTTGAGGCATGGCTGAACTCGTTCTGGACCTTGCCGAGACCGTCGCCGGCGTCGGTGTGAAGACCTCCTACGGCGATGCCGTCGACATCGACGGCACGACGATCGTGCCCGTCGCGCTCGGGTACTACGGCTTCGGCGCGGGCAGCGGCTCCGACGGGGCGGGCGATCAGGCGGGAGGCGGAGGTGGCGGCGGACTCTCCATTCCGCTCGGCGCATACGTCGGCCGCTCGGGCGATGTGCGCTTCGAACCGAATCTCATCGGGCTGTTGCTCGTCGCCACGCCACTCGTCTGGGTCAGCGGCAAAGCGCTCCGAATGGTGATCCGCGCGCTCAAGCGCTGACCCTGCTGCTGCGGTCGCGGCAGGCGCCGTGGCCGCCGTCGTCCGCGCCATCGGCGTATACTCGTGCTCGAACACGGGAGTCCGGTGAGCCGGGCTGAGAGGAAGGTT
>NZ_DATCVK010000067.1:0-6586 GCF_036566905.1 Microbacterium sp.
GGTCGACCTCACCGACTACGGCCAGGTGGTCGACGCGATCGCGGGCGTCGACGACCGGCACTCGGGGGTCGACGCCATCGTGCACCTCGGGGCGCTCCCGGCGCCGGGCATCGCGAGCGACGTCGCGACCTTCCACAACAACATGCTCTCGACGTTCAACGTGTTCCAAGCGGCACGGCGGCTCGGCATCACGCGCATCGTGTACGCCTCGAGCGAGACCGTGCTCGGCTTGCCGTTCGACGTGCCGCCGCCGTACATCCCGGTCGACGAGGAGTACCCGCCGCGCCCCGAGTCGGTGTACTCGCTCGTGAAGACGCTCGAGGAGCGCATGGCCGTCGAGCTCGTGCGGTGGCACCCCGAGCTGTCGATCACCGGCCTGCGGTTCTCGAACGTCATGGTGCCGGAGGACTACGCGGCGTTCCCCTCGTACGACGCCGACGCGCGGCAGCGCAAGTGGAACCTGTGGGGCTACATCGACGCCCGCGACGGCGCCCAGGCGGTGCAGCGGGCGCTCGAGGTCGCCCCTCCCGGCTTCGAGACCTACATCATCGCCGCCGCCGACACCGTGATGTCGCGGCCCAACGCCGAGCTCGTCGCCGAGGTCTTCCCCGGCGTGCCGACCCGCGATTTCGGCGAGCACGACACCCTGCTCTCGATCGACAAGGCCCGGCGTCTGCTCGGGTACGACCCGCAGCACTCGTGGCGGGATCACATCCCGGGATCATGACCGAGGGGCCTCGCGAAGCCGCCGAGCGCTACCGCTTCGAGAAGTGGCAGCGCGAGCAGGGCTACACATCGGACGAAGAGGATGCCGCGGAGGCCGCCGCGCCGCCGGCACGCGGCTTCTCGGCGGCCGAGCGGGCTGCGGTGGTAGAGAACTCGATCCAGCAGGCGATCCGGAGAGGGGAGTTCGACGATCTGCCCGGTGCCGGCAAGCCGATCCCCGGCCTGGGCGCGACGCATGATCCGGACTGGTGGATCCGCCGGAAGATCGAGACCGAGAAGCTCACCGGGCTCGGCCCGCCGGCTCTCAGGCTGCGGGTCGAGAACACCGAGCTCGACGGCCGGCTCGACGCGCTGTCGCGCGAGGCCGAGGTGCGCGAGGCGCTCGAGGACTTCAACCGTCGCGTCATCGATGCCCGGCGGCAACTGCAGGGCGGCCCGCCGGTCGTGACACCCCCTCGCGACGTCGACGCCGAAGTGGCGGCGTGGCGCGAGCGGCGCAGCGCGCGGGTCGCGGCGCAGGCACAGGCGGATGCGGAGGATGCCGCCGCGCGGCGTCGTCACCCCTGGTGGCGGCGACGAGGGCGCGCGTAGCTTCCGCGCGCGTCGGCGGCGACGCGGGAGCGCCTAGCCGGCTGCCGCGTCAGCGGCGCTGGATCGTCGAGCCCCGGATGATGAGGCGCACGGGCAGGTGGTGGGTGCCCTCGCCGATGTCGACGCCGTCGATCGCGTCGAACACCCGCTGGGCCGCCTGACGTCCCAGCTGCTGGAGGTTGGCGTCGATGCTCGTCAGCTCGGGCCGTGAGTTCGTCGACAGCACCTCCCAGTTGTCGTAGCCGATGACGGCGAGGTCCTCCGGCACGCGACGGCCGAGATCGCGCGCGGTGTCGAGCGCGCCGCGGGCGAGCTGGTCGGATCCGCAGAAGATCGCGTCGACATCGGGGTGCCGCTGCAGCAGCATCGCGGCGGCGTCCCGCCCCCAGTGCTCGGTCCATTCCGAGAACATCGGGTCGCCCACGAGCTCGAGGCCGGCGGCGTCGAGCGCCGCCCGCGCCCCTGCGATGCGATCCTGCGCAGCGGCGTAGGCGGGGTCGCCGGTGATGTGGGCGATGCGGGTGCGTCCGCAGGCGATGAGGTGCTCGACGGCAAGGCGTCCGCCGGCGTAGTTGTCGGGCGTGAGCGAGAGGTCGCGCGGGTCGTCGGAGGGCGCGTAGGCGTACACGACCGGCACGGGGATCTCCTGACCGAGCGAGGGGCGGGGGTCGGTCTGCCGGCCGACGACGATGATGCCGTCGACGCGCCGGCTCAGCAGCGCCTTGAGATGGTGCTGCTCGCGGATCGCGTCGCCGCGTGCGTCGCAGAGGAACACGTTGACCTGCCCGGCGCCGAAGGCGTCCTCGGCACCCATCAGGATCGGGATCATGAAGCGGCCCTCGAGGTCGCTCGTGAGCAGGCCCACGGTGCCGGTGCGTCCCGCGAGGAGGCCGCGCGCCATGGCGTTGGGGGTGAACGACAGCTCTTCTGCGGCATCCATCACCCGCCGCCGGGTCGCCGGTGCGACGTCCTCGCGGCCGTTGAGCGCCTTCGACGCTGTCGCGATCGACACTCCCGCGCGCCTCGCGACATCGCTCAGCGTCGCGCTGCGTCCCCCGGACTCGTTGGCGGCCATCACCCCTCCTCGTTGCGGAAACGTTATCGAAGCAACGTCTTGACCGCTCGTGAACTCTCACGATACCGTGCCGAAAGCGATTTCGATGTTTTCGATATCGATCACGGCAGCGGCGCGGCGATCCCGCACGCGCACGCTCGAAGACGAGCCAAGGAGACTGCAATGACCAACACCCGACGTCGCGCCGCCGGCTGGCACGCGGCGACCGCACTCCTCCTCTCAGGCGCCCTCGTGGGCCTCGCCGGCTGCGCCGGCGGCGGCTCGGCGACGCCTGCGGAGGACATCCCGGCCGAGGGGACGGACGATGGGACGACCCTCACCCTCTGGACCCGCGCACCTCTCGAGAAGCAGGCGAACCTCCTGGTCGACGCCTACAACGCGTCGCACGAGAACCAGGTCGAACTGACGGTCGTGCCCAACGACGACTACGTTGCGAAGGTCGGCGCCGCTGCCGGCTCGGGCGGGCTGCCCGACCTGTTCGCCGCCGACATCGTCTACGTGCCCAACTGGGTCGAGCAGGGCCTGTTCCAGGACATCAGCGCCCAGATCGACGGCCTCGACTACAAGGACCAGATCAATCAGGGCCACCTCTCGGCCGGGACGGATGCCGACGGCAAGGAGCACGTCCTGCCCTTCGTGCTCGACCTGTCGATGCTGTTCTGGAACAAGGAGCTGTTCGAAGAGGCCGGGCTCGACCCCGAGAAGGCACCGGCCACCATGGCGGAGTACGCCGACGCGGCCAAGAAGATCCAGGCGCTGGGCAAGGACGGCGTCTACGGCACGGCGACCGGCCTGAACTGCGGCGGATGCCTCGTCTTCACGTGGTTCCCGAGCATCTGGGCGTCCGGTGAAGAAGTGCTGAGCGACGACGGCCACGAGTCGCTGCTGGCGAACGACGCCGCCAAAGAGGTCTACGACACCTGGCGCGATCTGTGGGAGTCGGGTGCCGTACTGCCCAGCTCGCAGGACGAGGCCGGCCCGACCTGGACCGCGGGCTTCACCGAGGGCAACGTCGGACTGATGTTCTACCCCGCGACGCTGCTGTCGTCGACCCCGTTCGACACGGGCGTCGCCGGCATCCCCGGCGTCGACGGCGGCGCCTCGACCTTCGTCGGCGGCGACGGCATCGGCATCTCGAAGGACTCCAAGAAGGCCGCGCAGGCCTGGAACTTCCTCACCTGGCTGATGTCCGAGGAGGCCCAGGTGGACGTCCTCGCGAAGGACAACGACGTCGTCTCGCGCGCGGACTTCGCCGACAACGAGTACGCGGCGAAGGATCCGCGGCTCGTGACCATCAACGAGGTGGCATCGCAGGGCGACACGCCCGTGGCGCTGAACTTCCAGCAGGCGTTCAACGCGCCCGGCAGCCCCTGGCTGACGCTCGTGCGCAACGCCGTGCTCGAAGGCACCGACACGGTCGACACCGACAACGACGCCATCACCGAGATCCTCGCGCAGTGAGCCGCGGCGGTGGCCCGGGCGACCGGGCCACCGCCCCTATCCCCGGAGAACGAACGCCATGTCCGCCGAGACGCTGACTCCGCCGACGAGTCCACCGACCATCCCCTCCCGGCCGCCCCACCGCTCTTCGCGCGCCCGGCGCGAGGCGCTGCGCGGCTGGCTCTACGCCTCGCCGACCACGCTGTTCGTGGTGTTCGTCTTCCTCCTGCCACTGCTGCTCGTGCTGCAGATGTCGGCGTCCGACTGGCCGCTGCTCTCGGGCAACCAGGGCTGGAACCTCCCCGAGAACTACGTCGACGCCGTCGACCACCGCCTGTTCTGGGACGCGATCTGGTTCACCCTGAAGTACACGGTCATCACGACGATCCTCCTCATCGGCCTGGGCCTCGGGCTCGCACTGCTGGTGCAGGAGTCCACCCGGTGGAAGTCGCTGCTGCGCACGTCGTTCCTCGTGCCGAGCGCACTCGGCCTCGCCTCGGCATCCCTCCTCTTCTACGTGCTCTACTCGCCCTACGCAGGTCCGTTCGCCGACCTCATGCAGTCGTGGGGCTTCACATTCCTCGGCACCCCCGAGGGCGCGCTGTGGTCGACGGTGTTCCTCATCGTGTGGCGGTACGCCGGCTTCTACATGCTGCTGATGCTGGTGGGCCTGCAGGCAATCCCCGACGACGTGTACGAGGCCGCGCGCATCGACGGCGCCTCGGCGTGGCAGACCTTCCGCGGCATCACGCTTCCGCTGCTGCGGCCGACGTTCGCACTCACCATCGTGCTGTGCGTCACCGGGTCGCTCCTGGCGTTCGAGCAGTTCTACATCCTCACCAAGGGCGGACCCGACAACAGCACCATGACGATCGTGCAGCTGATCTACAACGTCGCCTTCCAGGGCCAGAACAACCTCGGCATCGCGGCAGCGCTCTCGGTGATCGTGCTGCTGGCGCTCATCGTCATCAACATGTTCCAGCTGCGCGCGTTCCGCCGCACGGACGAGGACTGAGGATTCCCGCCATGTCCGCACAGACCCTTCCCTCCGCGACCCGCCTCATCGAGGTGCAGCCCGCGCGCGGTCGCGCGCGGCGCTCCCCCGCGGCGCGCATCGTGTTCGGCATCCCGTACGCCGTTCTGACCACCGCGCTCGCGATCATGTTCCTCTACCCGCTCATCTGGACCGCCGTGTCGTCCGTGGCACCGCGGGCCGGCACCAGCCAGCCGGAAGGCTGGGGGCTCGGCAACTACGCGGCACTCGCCGACTACCAGGCGGGGATCTGGGTCTACCTCGGCAACTCGACGTTCGTCGCACTGCTGACGGTGCTGCTGACCCTGGTCGTCTCCACCCTCGGCGGCTACGCCTTCGCGCGGTTCTCGTTCCCGGGGAAGAACCTGCTGTTCCTCACGGTGCTCGCGATCCTGATGGTGCCGTACACGACGCTGCTCATCCCGCTCTACGTGATCCTCAACGCCGTCGGCCTCAGCAACTCCCTGGTCGGCGTCGCGATCGTGCTCACGATGTTCCAGCTGCCGTTCTCGATGTTCATGATGCGGATCTCCTTCGAGTCCGTCCCGCGCGAGCTCGACGAGGCGGCCCTGGTGGACGGCGCGACGACCTTCGGGGCGCTCCGGCTCGTGCTGCTGCCGGCGGTCAAGCCCGGGCTCATCACCGTCGGCATGTTCGCCTTCCTCGCCGCCTGGAACGACTTCATGGCGCCGCTGATCCTCATCACCGACACGAACCGGATGACGCTGCCCCTGGCGGTCTCGAACCTTCGCGTGCAGGTGCAGGGCGTCATCGACTACGGGGCGACGGAGGCGGGAGTGGTCGTGCTGGCCCTTCCTTGCATCGTGCTGTTCCTGGTGCTGCAGCGCCACTACGTCCGGGGATTCATGTCGGGAGCTTTCAAGGGATGACCATGCAGACCACCACCGCGCCCCAGGCGCCCGTCGCTCCGGCGCACGGCCGCCTCCGCCCCCTCGGCCAGCAGGAGGTCCGCATCATCGGCGGCTTCTGGGGCGGCCGGCAGGACGTCAACGGCCGCAACACACTCACGCACATCGAGAGCCGACTCGAATCCGAGGGCTGGCTGGGCAACTTCGATCGCGCCGCCGCCGGCACGTTGCCGGAGGGGCGCCGCGGACGCGAGTTCTCGGACTCCGAGGTGTACAAGTACCTCGAAGCGCTCGCCTGGGAGATCGGCCGTACCCACGACGCCGGCCTCGAAACTCGGCTGCGCGCCGTCGTCGGCCGTGTCGCGGCAGCCCAGGAGGCCGACGGATACCTCAACACCCAGTTCGGCCGCGAGGGCCAGGGCGCGCGGTGGTCCGACCTCGAGTGGGGCCACGAGCTGTACTGCCTCGGCCACCTCTTCCAGGCGGCGGTGGCGCGCGAGCGCACGCGCCCGGGTGCGGACGACGGACTGCTCCGCATCGCGGTGCGCGCCGCCGACCTCGTGTGCGGGGAGTTCGGGCCCGGCGGACGCGACGGGATCTGCGGCCACGCCGAGATCGAGGTCGGGCTCGCCGAGCTCGCCCGGGCGACCGGCGAGCCGCGCTACCTCGAGCAGGCGCGCCTGTTCGTGGAGCGCCACGGCCGGGGCACGCTCCGCGACATCGAATGGGGGCGCAGGTACTTCCAGGACGACGTGCCGGTGCGCGAGGCGACCGCCCTGCGCGGCCACGCGGTGCGCGCGAACTACCTGGCGGCGGGCGCCGCCGACGTCGCGGTCGACAAGATCGGAAGAG
>NZ_DATCVK010000068.1:0-3700 GCF_036566905.1 Microbacterium sp.
CAACATCTCGGCGAAGACCGGCCGTCACCTCGAGAAGCTCGTGCCAGCCCTCGAGACCGCGCTCGAGTCGTGGGACACCCGCATTCCCACGGGCAAGTTCAACGCGTTCCTCACCGAGCTGACGCAGGAGCACCCGCACCCCGTGCGCGGCGGCAAGCAGCCCCGCGTGCTGTTCGGCACGCAGGCGGCCAGCCGCCCGCCGACATTCGTGCTCTTCACGACCGGGTTCCTCGACCCGGGCTACCGCCGGTTCATCCAGCGACGCCTGCGCGAGATCTACGGCTTCGAGGGTTCGCCCATCGTCATCAACATGCGGGTGCGCGAGAAGCGCGACCGCTCGAAGTAGGTCTTGGATGTCGCGGCGCCCGAGTCGTTCCCGTGAGGGGAGCGGCTCGGGCGTTCGTGGTCTCCGCGTCGGCGCGAGGAAGTGATGGACGTCACGATCCGGGTGAAGCCCGGCAGTCGCAAGGGGCCGCTCGTGGAGGCGCTCGAGGGCGACCCTGCGGCCTCGCTCACGGTGTTCGTGCGGGAGCGCGCCGTCGACGGCGCCGCGAACGCCGGTGTCGTCGAAGCCCTCGCGGCTCACTTCGACGTGCCCCGGAGTCGTGTGCGCATCCTGCGCGGGGAATCGTCGCGCGTGAAGCGGGTGCGCATCGACGTGGACTGAACCGCCGAGATCGCAGCGAGGCGCCTACGATGGCGCCATGGCTCTCGTGGGCGTGGACGACGACGCCGGTGCGGTCGTGCTGGCGGCGTTGCGCGCGATCGGCGACCGCCTCGATGAGATCGAGCCGGCTGCCGTGGCCGACGAACCGGATGCGGTGCATCGTCTGCGCACGACCGTGCGCCGTCTTCGCAGTGTGCTCGCAGTGTACGGATCGCTGCTCGACGCCTCCGAGGTCGACGAGGTGCGCCGTCGGTATCGCAAGCTCGGCCGACGGCTCGGCGCGGTGCGCGATATCGAGGTGCGGCTCCTGGTCGCGGAGGCGGCGTTGCAGGATGCCGCGGCGTCGTCGACCTTCGACACGGGGGCGCTCGTGCGCGTCACGGCCGGCATCGTCGCCGAAACGACCGCGTCCCATCAACTCGCGCACCGGGAATTCACCGAGCACCAGGAGCGGCCGGCAGCTGCCCGGCGTCGAGCGGCGCTCGGCGATCTGCTTGCACACGCGCCCACGGCCCGACCGGCGGACACGGCGACCCGGGCGGTGCTCGACGCACTCCTCGCGCGTGAAGTGCGTCGTGCCGTCATGCGGGCATCAGGAGTGGACGCGACGAGTGCTGCTGTGCGACTGCATGCCGTGCGGAGAGCCGCTCGACGCCTACGCTACGCCGCGGAGGCGCTGGCGGAGGGCGCTGGGGACACGTTCAGTGCGCGAGCGCTGCGGCTCGCGGCCGCAGGTGAGCGGATACAGGATGTGCTCGGCGGTCATCGGGACCAGTCACTGTTCGCCGAGTACCTGCAAGGTTCGGCTTCGGTAGCAGCCCCATCCGAGCAGGATCGTGCTGTGCTCGAACGACTCGCCGCCGCTGCCCGGCGGCGTGCCGCCGAGCGGATCTCCGATCTCGACCCCGCGGTGCACGAACTCCGCCGTGCGGAGCGCGACTGGCTCCCGCTCTGAAGCGCCCGTGGGCCCGGCTCAGCGCCCGAGCTCGACCTGCATGATCGCGCGGTCTGGCCGGGGGCGGGCGATCTCGGTGAAGCCCGCATGCGTGAACATCGAGACAGTGCCATGGAAGAGCGCGTCGGCCGACACCTTGGCGCGGATCTTCGGGTCGACGGCGTAGGCCTCGACGACGACGGCACCACCTGCGCGGGCGAAGTCGACGGCCGCTTCGGCGAGAGCGCGGGCGACGCCCCGGCCTCGGTGGTCGCGCGGAACGACGAAGCAGGAGACGGCCCACACGGCGTCGTCATCGAAGTCTGGATGGGCGGTGCCGCCCTTGACGATGGTGCTCCGGCTGAGCCGGGGGAGGTCGCTGCGCGGTTCGACGGCGCACCAGCCCACCGGCGTCTCGCCGTCGTAGGCGAGGAGCCCGCGCCCGATGCCCGACGCATGCACCTGTTCTTGCAGCCGGTCGCGCAGACCTTCATCGCCGAACCGACGCCAGTCAGTGCCCGGAATCTTGTACCACTGGCACCAGCAGTGCGCGGGATCGCCGCGGGTACCGAAGACGGCCTCGACGTCGGCGAACGGTACTTCGCTCGCAGGGACGACCCGGAGCTTGAGCGGCTCGAGGTCTTCGGTCACGTCGGTGATCACCATTCGAATGTAGCGCCGACCACCGACATCCGCAGCGGGCGTCTCGCAGGCCTCGGTCCAAGATCGTGAATATAGGTAACAATGCAGTATCATCATGATATGACTCCCGAGATCACCGTGCTCGACCGACTGCTCGAGGTGAGCGAGCTGTTCCAGAAGGACATGGCCAACGCCTTCGCCGGCACCCCGCTGACGCCGGCGCGCACCCGGTTGCTCTGGGAGCTCGCCGCCACCGGTCCGTCCACCCAGCACGCGCTCGCAGACCGGCTCGAGGTGAGTCCCCGCAACATCACGGGCCTCGTCGACGCGCTCGAGGCCGGCGGCTACGTCATGCGCGCGCAGCACCCGACCGACCGGCGGGCGATCATCGTGTCACTCGCGGCATCCGCTGAGGAATTCATGCGCGACATGCAGCGCGACCATGCCGAGCTCTCGGCCGAGCTGCTCGGCGCCGTCGCCCCCGAAGATCGCGATGCACTGCTGCGCGGCATCGAGGCGATCACGGGGCGCCTGCGTGAACTCATCGAAGCCGACGAGCAGCGCCGAGCCGCCGGCGAGCCGCAGGCGGTGGGGGAGTGAGCACCGCGACCTCGGCGCGCGCCGAGGCATCCGTCTGGCGACGCATCGGTTGGTTCCTGAAGCGCGCGCTGCTCATGGAGCTCAGCATCTATGCGAGCATCGGGCGGTTCATCGCGCGGCGCCCGGCGATCGCGCTCGGGGCGAAGGGTTTCGGCTTCCACAAGCCGGTGCTGACGATCCTCATGATCTTCATCGTGCTCTCCGCCGTCGAGATCCCGATCTTCGATCTCATCGTGCATCGCTGGCCCGCCGTGCGCATCACGCTCCTCGTGCTCGGCATCTGGGGGCTCACCTGGATGTTCGGGCTGCTGTGCGCCTATCTCATGCGGCCGCACACGGTCGGCCCTGACGGTATTCGCGTGCGCGGCGGTCTCGAGCTCGACATCGCGCTCAGTTGGGACGACATCGCGTCGGTCGCGCGAAACCTTCGCGTGGATGAGCCCAAGTCGCCGAAGATCGTCGAGACGGATGCGTCGCGCACCCTCATGCTGCGCATGACCGACGAGACGAATCTCGAGATCGAACTCGAGGGACCGACGCTCGTGAAGTTGCCCGGACACGGCAGGGCCGGCGGCGAGCAGTCGGTGACGGCACTGCGCATCTGGGTCGACGACCCGGTGGCGTTCATGGACGAGGTGCGGAAGTACATCTGATCTCGCCGGCGCGCACGCGTTCGCCGGCCGAATTCGCAGCGAGCGGATGCCTCGTGGCCGCCAGAGTGTCACGAGCACCCCTTCGGATGCCGCTATGATGGTCAAGTTGTCTTCGGAGAAATCCGGTGGCATCGGGCTGTGGCGCAGCTTGGTAGCGCACTTGACTGGGGGTCAAGGGGTCGCAGGTTCAAATCCTGTCAGCCC
>NZ_DATCVK010000069.1:0-2084 GCF_036566905.1 Microbacterium sp.
GGCCAGAGTTTCTCGCGGTAGTCGGGCATGGCTCTATTCGACCAGACTTCTGCACTACCCTCGAACAGTGACCGATTCCGTCGATGTGCTGATCACTGCAGACCGCGTGCCGAACTACGCCCATCCGGGCGACGCGGGCGCCGATCTCCACGCTTCCGAGTCCGTCGTGCTCGGCCCGGGCGAACGCGCCACGGTCGGCACCGGCGTCGCGATCGCCCTGCCCGACGGCTACGTCGCATTCGTCGTGCCGCGTTCGGGTCTGGCCTTCAAGCACGGCATCACGATCGTCAACGCGCCCGGCACCGTCGACGCCGGCTACCGCGGAGAGATCAAGGTCGCACTGTTGAACACCGACGCCCGCGAGGCGCACACGATCGAGGCCGGCGACCGCATCGCCCAGATCGTCGTGATGCCGGTGAGCCGAGCTCGATTCGTCGAGGTCGAACGGCTGCCCGGCAGTCTGCGCGGCGAAGCAGGATTCGGCTCCACCGGTTTCGGGGAGCACAAGTCAGGAGTGAACGCGTGAGCGACATCGAAACCGGCGGAGACGTCCCCGCCGAGCAGCCCAAGTCGGCCCCCGAAGACCGCGCAGCTGCGGGCCCCTTCGACGAGGCCGAGGCGAACCCGGTTCGCCCCTACGTCGACCTCGGCGGTGTGAAGGTGCTGCCGCGCGAGGGACTCCACCTCCGACTCGAGGTCGAGGAGGGCACGAAGCGCGTCGTCGCGATCGGCCTCGACTACGCGAACTCGACGCTGCAGGTGCAGCCGTTCGCGGCGCCGCGCTCGAGCGGACTGTGGCACGAGATCCGCGCGCAGATCGCCGACCAGATCGCCCGTCAGGGTGGCACGACCACCGTGCGCGAGGGCTCCTTCGGGCCCGAGCTGCTCGCACAGATCCCGGTCGCCGCGGGCGAGGGCCAGCAGGGGCAGATGCGCCTCGCGCGCTTCATCGGCGTCGACGGACCCCGTTGGTTCCTCCGCGGCGTCATCGCCGGCGAGGCGGCGGTCGACCCCGCAGCCGCCGCGAAGGTCGAAGACCTCTTCCGCTCCATCGTCGTGGTGCGCGGCAGCACGCCGATGCCCCCGCGCGACCTCATTCCGCTGCGTATGCCCGCGTCCTCCGCGGGTGCGCCCACGGTGTGACCGAGATGACGAACGCCGACGATCCGTCGCGCGCCGATGAGGGCGAGCGAGCGGATGCCGCGGCGGATCGTCCGGCCGAGGTCGATGCCGCGGCCGGCACCACGGCCGGTGAGTTCGGTCGGCAGTTCGCCGCCGCCGCGGAGAAGAGCGGCCTCGGTGCGCTCGCGCGCGACGAGAAGCTGAGCGGGCGCGACCTGCTCACCGCGGTCGGCGGAGTGCGCGGCATCCTCGAGGCACTGCTGCCCGGGCTGGTGTTCCTCATCGTCTACAGCGGGCTCACGAGTTTCGCCGGGCAAGACCCTCAGGCGGCGCTCGTGCCCGCCCTCGCCGCATCCGTCGGCCTCGCCGTGGTGTTCACGGTCGCCCGTCTCGTGACCAAGGGGCAGCCGACCCAGGCCATCGCCGGCCTCATCGGCGTGCTCGCCTCCGCGGCGCTCGCGCTCTGGTCGGGTGACGCCCGCGACAACTACGTGATCGGCTTCTACACGAACGCCGCCTACGCGCTCGCGCTGACCGTGTCGCTCTTCGTGGGCTGGCCCGCGATCGGCCTGATCGTCGGCTTCCTCATGGGCGACGGCGTCGCGTGGAAGCAGGACAAGCGCAAGTACCGCGCCGCCCAGTTCCTCACGCTCGTCTGGATCGGGCTGTTCGTCGCGCGTCTCGCAGTGCAGCTGCCGCTCTACCTCGTCAACAACGTCGAGGCGCTCGGCGCCACGCGCCTCCTCATGGGCGTGCCGCTCTACGCCCTCGTGCTGGTCTTCTCCTGGCTCGTCGCGCGGGCCGTCTACCCGTCGCCTGCTCGCTCCGGCGAGTGATAGAGTTATCTCGACGTCAAGATAAATCCGCACACCGTGCGAGGCCTGTCGGCGGGCGAGTGGCTTAGGTTACCCTTGCTGGAACAGCCCCATGTCTGACGGAGAAGATGGAGTGCCGCCTGCATG
>NZ_DATCVK010000070.1:0-6828 GCF_036566905.1 Microbacterium sp.
GCAGGCGCTGCTGCGCCGTGCGGGCATCGCCGAGGGCGAGGTCGAGGCGTCCGCGCAGGCGCGCGATGGCGTCGACCGTGCGGGTGGGGCGGCGCGCGGCATCCGTCTCGATGCGGTTCAGCTCCTGCTCGATGGCGCGCAGCTCCGCGCCGAGTCGCCCGGCGTCGAGTGCGTCGAGGTGCTCGCGGGTGACGGAGGCCTGGCGCAGCGCCGTGCGGGCAGCCGAGATCTCGTCGGGAACGGCCTGCGCCGCCTGCAGCACCAGGCGGTGCGTCTCTTCGAGGTTGCGTGCGTCGCCCTCGGCCTGGCGCAGTGCGCGTTCAGCTGCGGCGAGATCGGGCAGCGCGCTGAGCGAGGGGTCGTCCGCCCGTGCGGCGGCGGCGTCCAGGTGGCGCTGCGCGACCGCGACCTGCGACAGCGCCGCGTGCGCGGACTGCGAGGCATCGTGCCACTCGTCCTCGGCGAACCGCGACGACAGCTCGGCGACGAGTGCGGCCGGATCGCCCATCGAGGCGTGCAGCTCGGCGAGGCGGCGTCGTGCGGCGTCGATCTGACCGGCAGCCGACACGTTCGCGGTGACCCACGCGCCATGCTCGCGGCGGGCGGCCGCCACGATGGCGAGGGCTTCGCCGGCCTGCCGGTCGATGCGCCCCGAGATGCGGCGGATCTCGTCGGGCGGGGCGGTGCCGTCGCTGATCGCGCGGTACTCCTCGAACGCGTCGTCGCGGGCGTGCTGCGCAGTGAGGCGTGCTCGCCGCAGCGACGCCGGCGCCTCGCCGCCGTAGAGCGCCCCCGACAACCCGACCTCGAGCTCGAGCTCGCCGACCTCGTCGTCGAGCTGCACGAGCGTCGCACCGGCCTTCGCCCGGGTGCGCTCCGCCGCGGCGCGGGCACGGGGAGAGCGGCGTGCCTGCCGCACGGCCCAGACGATCACGGCGACCGCGATCGCCGTCACGCCGAACACGACCAGGGCCGGCACCAGCCATCCCAGGATCGAGGCGGCGAGCTCAGGCATCCGCGACCCCGACGGGTTCGCTCGCACCCACCGCACGCCCCGCGGTCTCGGCGCTCTCCGCGCGTGCGTGCTCGTCCACAGCGCCGGTGTCCGCACGCGTCTGCTCGCCCACCAGCAGCAGCTCGCGAAGCTGGTCGACGTCGTCGACGACCGCCTGGGCGCCCTCCGCCTCGTGGGGCCAGCTGAAGCCCCAGCGCACGAAGATCACCGGCACGCCCTGGGCGGCACCGCCTTCGACATCGTGATGGCGGTCGCCGACGAGCACCGGGCGGCTCGTGTCGACGCCGGCGGCAGCGAGGCGCCGCAACGCCTCGGCGACGATGTCGGACTTCGCGCTCAGGGTCCGCTCGTCCGCCGTCGCACCGACGATGGCGGTCAGCGAGGTCGAGAGGTCGAAGTGGTCCATCAGGGCGACGACCTGCACTTCGGGCTTCGAGCTCGCCGTGGCCTGCGGGATACCGGCGGCGGCGACATCCGTGATCAGCTCGCCCACGCCGGGGAACAGCTTGGCTCCCGTCGCGTAGCCGTCGATCTTGTTGAGGCCGCGGTAGAAGGCGACGGCCTCGGACGCCTGCTCCGGCGTCATGCCGACGTTCACCTGGAACGAGTCGTACATCGGCGGGCCGATCCAGTGCACCAGCTCGGCGCGGGTGGGCGGACGCTTGCCGAAGTGCTCGAGGGCGATCGTGAGGCGGCGGAGGATGCCGTCGGACGCGTCGACGATCGTTCCGTCAACGTCCCACAGCACACAGGTCCACGGCGATCGGCTCGGCATGGGACCCAGCCTAAGCGGAGGCGGCCCGCCGCTCCGAAGCGGACCGACGTCTCAGCGATCGCGCCGGTGCACTCGCGCGAGGCGCGCCATCATGCGACGGAGATCCTCGATCTCGGCCGGCGACCAGTCGGAGAGCAGTGCCCGCATGTTCGTCTCGGCGGTCGCCATGATCCGCTGCCCGATGCGGCGCCCCTCGTCGGTCAGGGCGACCAGCACGCCGCGGTCGTCGTCCGGCGCGGCGACCCGCACCGTGAGGCCGGCCTGAACGAGCCGCCCGACGATCTTGCTCATGTTGGTCGGCGTCATGCCGAGCGCGAGTGACAGGTCGACGGGCCGCATCGCGCCGTTGTACGAGAGCTGGTTGACGACGAGGAACATGCCTATGTCGTCGATGGGGAACGCGACCCTCGCCATGACCTCTCGCCGCACGACGGTGCTGTCGGCCCAGTGCACGATCGACGCCAGCGACAGGCGCAGGTCGAGCGGGTCGGCGCCGATGACGGGACTCAGGTCGGCGGAGGCGTCGGGGTCGACGTCACCTCGGGCCATCGTTCCTCGTTCCTCTCGGTGCCGTGCCGGCCGTGCTCGCGCCGCCGGTGTCAGTCCTCTCGAAGCAGTCGCACCGGCCCGACGAGTCCGTACTCGCGGACGATCGCGTGCTGCGTGCGCTCTTCCCCGGTGAGCTGCGCCCCGATGTCGGGGACGCGCTCATAGTATCCGCGGGCGCGGAGCCGGTTGTTGAGCGAGCTCGAGACCCGCACGGTGATCACGTTGTCGCCCGGACGGATGTCGCCGCTCACGTCGACGACCGGGTGCGCGGTGTCGAATCCGCGGGCCTGCCCGTCGCCCACGCGCACCGAGCCCAGTCCGCCGCAGGTCGAGCCCAGGTCGAGCAGGTGACGCGCGCCGGGGCGCGCCACGGGGACCGAGATGGTCGTCGTGTACTCGCCCACGCCCGAGACCTCGGGGCCGACGGCCGGTATCTGGGACCACGGCGCCAGCTCCGTCTCGCCTGCCTCGAGGCGCGTCACGGCAGTGGTCGGGCGCACCTCGCGGGAAATATAGCCAAGGCCGCGATCCTCCGTCAGCACCTCGGGCTCGCCCGCGTCCCAGCTCTCGACGACGAGCCGCCACCGGTCGGCGCGGGCGACCTCGATCATGGCCGGAGCGGCGGTGTCGGCGGCATCCGTCGTGGTGTCGAAGACGACCACCGCCACCTCGCCCGGCGCGAGCGTGAGCTCGACGAGCGTGTTCCCGCCGTCGCGCCGTGCGCCGCGGTGCGGCCGGAGCTCGCCGGTCCAGACGTCGAGCCGGTGCGCCACGCCCGTGCCTTCGAGGCGCACGCGCACGGTCGCCGGCTCGGTGGTCTCGTAGAGGAAGTGGTACGCGTAGAGCACGGTGAGACCGTCATCCTCGCGAAGGTGGGTGAGCACGTGGCGGTCGTCGTCGGCGAAGCGGGCGCGGCCGCCGGCGCCGAGCTCGTCGAGGGCCGCGACGACGCCGGACGGCGCGGTGACGCGGACTCCCGGCATCCGTCGCAGTTCGGTCATGATCGCGGCGAGCTCGTCGTCGAGGCCGTCGAGACCGGGAGTCGCGGATGCCGCGACGTCGTGCGTGCGGAAGCGTCCGGCCATGAGCGACTCGAGCTCGCGCGCGCCGTCGACGATCACGAGGCGGAGGCCGCGCTCGGCCCAGGCGAGCAGGTGCGCGGCCACGTCGGCGTCGAGCGTGCTCTGGTAGACGATGAGCGCTCGATACCCCGGCCCGTCGGGTTGCACCTCGTCGCCGTCGAACGAGACGTCGTCGCGGAGCAGGAGGGATCCGTCGAAGAACTCGTACGTGATGCCGGCGTCCTGCATGCCGAGGTCCTGCCACCAGTGGTTCTCGCGGTCGCGCATCCACATCGTGCCGTAGGCCACCTCGTCGGGGATGCGCTCGCCGTTCGGGCCGATGAGCGCCATGCCGATGAGGTTGTCGGTGAAGTGGTCGGTGCGCAGGATGCCGACGTCGATGCGCGGCCGCCCGCGCCGGAGCGCGTATTGGAGGCGACCGATCGCGGCGGTCCAGAGCGGGTAGAACTCCGAGCCCGGCTGGCGGGTGTCGAACCGCTCGGAGAACATCGGCCACATGCCCTCATGGCCGGGCCACTGCGTGACACCCTCGGCGCCGGCCGGGCTCGCCCACCCGTGCAGCACCGTCTTGGTGATCCCAGCAGCGAGCTGCGTGGCGATGATCTGGTCGTAGAAGCGGTGGTCGAGCATGTGGTTGCGGGTGGTGGCACCGGTCTCCGACGAGTACTGCTTGCCGAAGAGGTGCGCGGGGCCGGCCATCAGCCGGTACGCATCGATCTGCGCGCCGAACTCGAGCGACTCCGTCTCGATGCCGTCGACCTCGGGCCCCGGGCGCGTCAGCTCGAAGGGCAGGCCGTAGCTGATCTCGGCGCGCAACGTCATGCCGACCTCGTGCAGGAACGCGGCGAACGGACGCAGCATGTTCTCGATATAGAGGTCGGTGAGCGTGCGGACGTAGTCGAACCGCACCTTCTCGACGGTGGTGCGATCGGCGTCGACGGCGGGCTGGTGGTGGTACACCGTCGAGACCGCCATGAACGGTGCGTCGCGCGTGAGGAACGGCAGCCACGGCACGATGTCGTAGCCGCGACGCGTGTGGAACTCCTCGGCCAGTGTGAAGCCCCAGAACATGCCGCCGGCGCCGTAGGTCGAGAGCTCGAGCGAGTCCATGTACATCTGCGCGCGCGGGTTGCGGGCGACCTCGGCGCGCAGCGCGGGCGTCAGGACCACGTCGTCCCAGTAGGCGATGACGGCGTCCACGCCGTCGCGGTCGAGGTAGTTCACGGTGTAGTTGACGCCGGCCGAGGGCGACGCGGTCTGCCCGGTGCCGTGCATCCAGTACGCGAACAGCCGCCATTCGCCCTCGTCGGGAGCGGTCCAGTCGAGCGCCTCGCCCTCGACCTGTGAAGTGAGATCGAGGACGGATGCCGCATCCAGCAGCCCGTCGCCGGCGACGCGCGCCGCCACGACGGCGACGAGGTGCTGCTGCGTGATGGTGCCGCGGTGGCCGGGCAGCGTCGTCTCGGCGATCGGGGCCTCGAGGTCGATGCGTGCAAGCGCGCCGGAGCGCGACCGACCGGCCGCGAGCGTCTCGTGCACGACATCGAGTTCCTGCGCAGCGGCACGCTGGTCGGGGTCGATCGTCGGGAGGTTGGCGTTGGACCAGTTCGTTCCCGACGTGAAGCTCACCGACATGCCGCGGCGCGTGGTCTCCTCGACCACGATCTGCGAGTCGTGCACCCACTCCTCCGAGCCCCACCCGTAGCGCGCGTGGTCGATCGCGCCCTCGTCCATGGCGAGGAACTCCATGCCGCCGAAGCCGAGACGGTGCGCGTCCTCGATCTCCCGCCGCAGCGTCGCATCGCCGTGGAGCCCTTCCGCGAGCCACCACCGCAGCTCAGGGCGGAAGTCGATGGCGGGTTCGGCGATCTCGCGCCGGAAGTCGTCGAGCGTCATCGCGCGGCATCCGTTCGTCAGAAAGAACTGTCTGCGCGACAGTATGTACTTTCCTGACGACATGACACAACCCCCATCTCCGAGGGGATGGGGTGGAGCGTCTGGCGAGTCAGAAGAGACGCGGGGCGCCGGACTCGATGCCCTTCATGCCCTCGTAGTCGAGGGTGACGCAGCGGATGCCGCGGTCGGTGGCGAGCACCTTCGCCTGCGGCTTGATCTCCTGGGCGGCGAACACGCCCGTGACCGGGGCGAGATGCGGATCCCGGCCGAGAAGCTCGAGGTAGCGGGTGAGCTGCTCGACGCCGTCGATGTCACCGCGGCGCTTGACCTCGACGGCGATCGTGCCGCCCTCGGGGTCGCGCAGGAGCAGATCGACCGGACCGATCGCGGTCGGGTACTCGCGGCGGACGAGGGTGAGGCCGTCGCCGATGACGTCGACCTGCTCGGCGAGGAGGCGCTGAAGGTCGGCCTCGACGCCGTCCTTCTGCAGGCCGGGATCGAGGCCCAGCTCGTGGGAGGTGTCGTGCAGCACCTCGTAGATGCGCACCAGCAGCGCATCGCCGCTCTTGGCGTGGGTGACCCGCCAGTGCTCGAGCACCCCGGCCGCGGCGGAATCGGCATCCGGGATCTCGACGTCCAGGCGGCAGGGCGGGCTCATCCAGTTGAGCGGCTTGTACGAGCCGCCGTCGGAGTGCACCAGCAGCGAGCCGTCGCCCTTGTGCACCAGCAGGCGGGTCGCGAGCGGCAGGTGGGCGTTGAGCCGTCCCGTGTAATCCACGGAGCAGCGGGCGATGACGAGACGCACCCGACGAGCCTAGCCCGCGGCCGCGCCGCGAGGACCCGATGAGCCGATCCCGCGGTTGTGCCGTGAGGACCCGACGAGCCTGGCCCGCGGCCGCGCCGCGAGGACCCGATGAGCCGATCCCGCGGCCGCGCCGCGGTCTCGGCGGTGCCTTCCAGGAACCGTCGACTAGCGTGAACATGCACGGCGAAAGCGTGGCCGAGGCCCGCGCTCGCCCTCCGATGGGCTCTCGCCGGCCCACTCGCCTGCCCTGACCGGCCGCCGCCCTCTGCCGCGGCCGGCGTCTGAAGCCGCCGCTGCGGAGGAGAACCGATGAATTCACGCCGCCCCGATGCGACCGTCCACTTTCTGACGAGCACGACCGCCGAGCTTCACGTCGGCACCGATGTCGAGGAAGTCGTCGCCCCCGACAGCCTGGCGCTGCGCGACCGCGTCGTCGAGGAGATCCGGCAGCTGGCGGCCTCGACGGGCGAGCCCGCGCACGCCACCCTCGTCGAGGGGACGTCGAGCTGGCCGCTCGTCGTGCACCCCGACGGCACCTGGGCGGAGTCGCTGGATGCCGCCACCGCCGACCCGGTGCCCGCTCCCGTGTCGGCATCTGCCCCGGCGCTGGCCCCCGCGGCGCCTGCGCCGGCGGTGCCCGCTCCGGTGTCCGCGGTCCCGCTCGTGCCGGCGACCGCGTCGATTCCCCCGATGCCGGCCGTGCCCG
>NZ_DATCVK010000071.1:0-2310 GCF_036566905.1 Microbacterium sp.
CTTCCCGAGAGATGGCGACCCCTCATCAGGGGCCCCTGTGCGTCGTCGTCACAAGTGGTCAACGCTGACGTGCGGCCAGTAAACCACAATGCGGATTCGAAATCCACAAAATGCATAAGTCACCCATATTTGGATTGCCTCTGCCGATTCCGCTCACTACACTGACGGCAACGGCGCAGCCCGAGCGGCTATGGAACGACGCGCGGCAACTGCATTGAGAAGGAGTCCCCATGGCATCGGAATCGGTCGGCGGCACACAGACCGTTGAACGGGCTATGTCCCTGCTCGCCTGCTTCACCGAGGAGGCCGGCGAGCTCCGCGTGTCGGAACTCTGCGCACTGACCGGCCTCGGCCAGTCGACCGTGTCTCGCATGATGTCGGCGCTCGACCGCATGCGGTTCGTCGTGCAGGACGACCGGACCGGCCTCTACCGGCTCGGCCCGGCCGCGGTCTCCCTCGGCACCATCGCGCTCAACGGCTCACCGATCTTCCGCGCATCGCGCCAGATCGCCCAGAACCTGGCGCACCGGCTCGGCATCGGAGTGAACGTCGCCGAACTCAGCGGCTTCACCTTCACCTACCTCTGCAACTTCGAGGGCGCGCTCGCCCCGAAGTCGTTCGCGATGGCGGGCCGCACCGCGCCGCTGCACGCCACGGGGCTCGGCAAGGCGCTGCTGTCGGGCATGCCGACTCAGCTCGTCGACGAGTACTTCGCGAACACACCGCAGCGATTCACCCCGCACACGATCGTCGACCGCGACGCGATGGAGATCGCCCTCGAGGAGACCCGCAGCCGCGGGTACGCCACCGAGATCGAGGAGCTCGCCTTCGGGCGGGCCTGCATCGCGGCACCCGTTCGCAACCGCGCCGGCGAGATCGTCGCCGGCCTCTCGGCGAGCGGCCCCCTCTCGGTGCTCGACCTGCAGGCACCCCATCAGGAGATCGCGCTGCAGGTGATCGAGGCCGCCGACGAGATCTCCGTCGCCCTCGGCTACAGCCCCTCCCACTCCGCGACGGCGTACGCGGCCCTGTAAACCCCCACGCTTGAACCCCCCGCCGCGGCATCCGTCGACGGCTTCTCGACCATCCCAAGTCACCGGAGACCCTGTGAGAATCGCGCGCGTCCAAACGTTCCCCCTCTTCATCTCGAAGGAGGATGCCGAAGACTCCTACGCGGGCGAGGCGGCGGTCGAACACCGCGGCTACATGATCAGGCCGCCGTGGCGGAGCCTCTACTCCCCCGGCTACGAGACGCTCATCGTGAAGATCGAGACCGACGACGGCCTGGTGGGCTGGGGCGAGGGGCTGGCCCCCGTCGCACCCGAGGTCGCCGCGGCGATCGTCGACCACCTGCTCACGCCGCTCATCCTCGGAGAGGACCCGCGCTCGGTGCGCACGCTCTGGCACCGGATGTCGGAGTCGATGCGTGAACGCGGACACCTGACCGGCCACCAGGCCGACGCGATGGCCGCCGTCGACATCGCGCTGTGGGACCTCTGGGGCAAGGCGACCGGCCTCTCGGTCTCCGAGCTCGCCGGCGGACGATTCGCCGAGGTGCTGCCGACCTACGTGTCTGGAGTGCGAGGCGCCGACGACGCCGAGATCGCCGAGAAGACCGCCGTGCTCGTCGAAGCAGGCGTGCGCCGGTTCAAGATGCACCTCGGCACCGACCTCCGCACCGACCTCGCGACCTTCGACGCCGTCCGCGGCGCGCACCCCGACCTGCAGGTCGCACTCGACGCGCACTGGAGCTACCGCCTCGGCGAGGCGAAGGCCCTCGGCCGCGAACTCGACGAGCGCCACGCCTGGTTCTTCGAGGCGCCGCTCGCCCCCGAAGACGTCGAGGGCCACCGCGACCTCGCGGCATCCATCGAGACCCCGGTCGCGGTCGGCGAAGCGATGCGCAGCCGCTTCGAGTTCACGGACTGGCTGAACCGACGGGCCGTCGGCCTCACGCAGCCCGACATCGGACGCACGGGCATCACCGAGGGGCTCGCGATCGCGGCCATCGCCGACGCCTTCCATGCGCAGGTGGCACCGCATCACTCCGCGGCATTCGGCATCGCGATGGCCGCCGGCGTGCACGTCGCCGCGAGCTCGCCGTCGCTCCTCGCGTTCGAGTACCAGCCGCTCACGCTGCCGGTCGCGAACCGGATCCTCACGACGCCCCTCGAGGTCGCCGCCAACGGCGACTTCACGGTGCCGACCGGCCCCGGCCTCGGCGTGAGCGTCGACGAGGACTTCGTGCAGGAGTTCGTGCGCCGCTGAGCGGCACTCCCCCTCACGCGCACCGCGGCTGCGATGATCGAG
>NZ_DATCVK010000072.1:0-11906 GCF_036566905.1 Microbacterium sp.
ACCGCCCGGACCGCTCCTTCAACAAGTGCGCCCGTGTGGTGGGCGAAGTCATGGGCCAGTACCACCCCCACGGCGACACCGCGATCTACGACGCGCTCGTGCGCCTGGTGCAGCCGTGGAGTCTCCGCTACCCGCTGGCCCTGGGCCAGGGCAACTTCGGTTCGCCAGGGAACGACGGCGCCGCGGCGCCGCGGTACACCGAGACGAAGATGGCGCCGCTCGCACTCGAGATGGTGCGCGACATCGACGAGGACACCGTCGACTTCCAGGACAACTACGACGGCCACACCCAGGAGCCGTCCATCCTGCCGTCGCGGTTCCCGAACCTCCTCGTCAACGGCTCGGTCGGCATCGCCGTGGGCATGGCGACGAACATCCCGCCGCACAACCTCCGCGAGGTGGCATCCGGTGCCCAGTGGTACCTCGAGCACCCCGACGCCTCGCGCGAGGAGCTGCAGGAAGCGCTGATCCAGCGCATCAAGGGCCCCGACTTCCCGACCGGCGCGCAGATCCTCGGCGTGAAGGGCATCAACGACGCATACCGCACCGGACGCGGTTCGATCACCATGCGCGCGGTGGTCTCGGTCGAGGAGCTGCAGGGTCGCACGTGCCTCGTCGTCACCGAGCTGCCCTACCAGGTGAACCCCGACAACCTCGCGATCAAGATCGCCGACCTCGTGAAGGACGGAAAGGTCGGCGGCATCGCCGACATCCGCGACGAGACCTCGGGCCGCACCGGCCAGCGACTCGTCATCGTGCTGAAGCGCGACGCGGTCGCCAAGGTCGTGCTGAACAACCTGTACAAGCACACGCAGCTGCAGGAGAACTTCGGCGCGAACATGCTCGCGATCGTCGACAACGTCCCCCGCACGCTCGCGCTCGACGGGTTCATCGCGCTGTGGGTGGACCACCAGATCGACGTCATCGTCCGGCGCACCACCTACCGGCTGCGCAAGGCCGAGGAGCGCATGCACATCCTGCGCGGCTACCTCAAGGCGCTCGACGCGCTCGACGAGGTCATCGCGCTCATCCGCCGCTCGCCCACCGTGCAGGAGGCGAACGACGGCCTGCAGACGCTGCTCGACATCGACGAGGTGCAGGCCGATGCGATCCTGCAGATGCAGCTGCGCCGCCTGGCCGCGCTCGAGCGCCAGAAGATCATCGACGAGGCCGCCGAGCTCGAGCGCCAGATCGCCGACTACCAGGACATCCTCGCCACCCCGCAGCGACAGCGCGACATCGTGCGCGAAGAGCTGACCGCCATCGTCGACAAATTCGGCGACGAGCGTCGCACGCACATCCTGCACGGGTTCGACGGCGACATGTCGATGGAAGACCTGATCCCCGAAGAGGAGATGGTGATCTCCGTCACGCGCGACGGCTACATCAAGCGCACGCGCAGCGACAACTACCGCCAGCAGCACCGCGGCGGCAAGGGCGTCAAGGGCGCGCAGCTGCGCGCCGACGACGTGGTCGAGCACTTCTTCGTCACGACGACCCATCACTGGCTCCTGTTCTTCACGAACAAGGGCCGCGTGTACCGGTCGAAGGCGTACGAGGTGCCGGAAGCCGGCCGCGACGCCAAGGGCCAGCACGTCGCCAACCTCCTGGCGCTCCAGCCCGACGAGGAGATCGCGCAGATCCTCGACATCCGCGACTACTCGGTCGCCACCTACCTGGTGCTCGCCACGCGCAACGGCCTCGTCAAGAAGACCCGCCTGACCGAGTACGACACCAACCGCCAGGGCGGCATCATCGCCATCAAGCTGCGCGGTCAGGTTCCCGAGGAGGGCGACGACGACGAGGCCGGGCCCGACGACGAGGTCGTCAGCGCGCTGCTCGTCGACGAGGGCGACGACATCCTGCTCATCAGCCGGCACGGCATGTCGCTGCGCTTCTCGGCCACCGACTCCGCCCTGCGTCCGATGGGTCGCTCGACGTCGGGCGTGAAGGGCATGGACTTCCGCGCCGCCGACAGCCTGCTCTCGGCGTCCGTCGCCACCGACGACGGCTACGTGTTCGTGGTGACCGAGGGCGGGTACGCCAAGCGCACCGCCGTCGACCAGTACCGGGTGCAGAACCGCGGTGGACTGGGCATCAAGGTGGCCAAACTCAGCGAGGATCGCGGCGATCTCGCGGGTGGTCTGATCGTCTCCGAGGACGACGAGGTCTTGGTGGTTCTTGCCAGCGGCAAGGTGGTACGCTCTGCCGTGGCCGAGGTCCCCGCCAAGGGTCGAGACACGATGGGTGTCGTGTTCGCCCGCTCCGGCGATGACGACCGCATCCTCGCAATCGCCCGAAACGGTGAGCGCGGCCTTGCCGAAGAACCCGAGGAAACCGCCGACGGAGCCGAACAGGCACCGTCACCTGAGACCCCGTCATCAGAAGACACCGACGGGTCGGATGCCTCCCCCGAGACCCCCGAAGAGAGCACTGACGCATGAGCACGGTAGCCGACAAGCTCGCCAAGAAATCGAGTCACAAGACCAGCGCCAAGCAGGTGCGCCTGCGCCTGGTGTACGTGGACTTCTGGTCCGCGGTGAAGCTGTCGTTCCTCGCCGCGATCGCGATCGCGGTGGTGACCGTCGTCGCCTTCGTGATGGTCTTCCTGGTGGTGCAGACCACCGGCCTGATCGACAAGGCCGACGAGTTCTTCTCCAGCTTCTCGGACGGCAGCATCCTGTTGTCGGACTTCGTGAGCTTCCCGCAGGTGCTGGCCTTCTCGGCCGTTGTGGCGATCCTGAACCTCGTGGTCTTCACGGTGCTCGGCGCCGTGATCGCGGGCATCTACAACCTCGCGGTCAAGGTCACCGGCGGCCTGCTCGTCGGGTTCACCTCGAACTGACGCCGAACGCGCTTCAGCGCCGGCATCCGCGGATTCGATCTGCGGACGCCGGCGCTTCGTGTGTGCGGTCAGACGACCGTCGTGCCGAGCAGCGTGCCGATGAGCCAGGTGACGACGAGCGCGAGTGCGCCGCCGACTACCAGACGCGTAGCCGCCCGCAGGCGCGGTGCGCCGCCGAGGCTCGCCGACACCGTCCCCGTCGCTGCGAGGGCGAGCAGCACGGCGACGAAGGTGACGGGGACCCGCCACTCGGGTGGCGGCAGCAGGATCGCCAGCAGCGGCAGCAGTGCTCCGAGGGTGAACGCGATCGCCGACGAGAGCGCCGCGTGCCACGGATTGACCAGGTCGTCCTGGTCGATGTGCAGCTCCACCTCGAGGTGGGCCGACAGCGCGTCGTGCTCGGTGAGCTCCTGGGCGACCACACGCGCCGTCGCTTCGGAGAGACCGCGGTCGCGATACAGCTGCGTCAGCTCCTCCAGCTCCTGCTCGGGCATGTCGCGCAGCTCGCCGCTCTCCTTGGCGATGAGCGCGCGCTCCGAGTCGCGCTGACTGCTCACCGAAACGTACTCGCCGAGCGCCATCGAGATCGCTCCGCCGACGAGCCCGGCGATGCCCGCCGTGAACAGCGCGCCGGTGTCGGTGGTCGCGCCGGCGACGCCGACGACGAGCGCGGCGACCGACACGATGCCGTCGTTCGCACCCAGCACGCCGGCACGCAGCCAGTTCAGTCGCTGCCCGAGTCCGGCGCCGTGGGGTTCGCCGGGATGAGAGGTCGCGGTCACGTGCCCAGTCAACCAGCCCGATTCGTGAAATCGAGCTTCGTCGGGTAAAGTCTTGGAGGTTGCGGGACGCAGTTCCGCAGACATTCGGGGCTATAGCTCAGGCGGTTAGAGCGCTTCACTGATAATGAAGAGGTCCCAGGTTCAAGTCCTGGTAGCCCCACCGAAAGCCCCGGGGCCTTAGCTCAGTTGGTAGAGCGCCTGCTTTGCAAGCAGGATGTCAGGAGTTCGAATCTCCTAGGCTCCACAGAACACACGAAGCCGGTTCCCGCAAGGGGCCGGCTTCTTCGTTCTCCTGGAAGAGTCGCGCGGATAGGGTGAAGCATGGACCTGCGTGTCGCGGCCTACGCGGTGATCGTCGATGAGCACGACCGCCTCCTGCTCGCCCACTGGAACGAGGGCCGCCGTGCCGCGTGGACACTGCCCGGGGGCGGCCTCGAAGAGGGTGAAGACCCGGAGCGGGCAGCTCGTCGCGAGGTCCGGGAGGAGACGGGCTATCGCGTCGCGATCGGGCCGCTGCTCGGCATCCATTCCCGTGTCATCCCGCCCGGCCGCCGATTGATACCGGGCGCCGACCTGCCGCTGCACACGCTGCGGATCGTCTACCGTGCGCGTATCACCGGCGGACGCCTGCGCAATGAGACGAACGGCTCGACCGACCGCGCGGAGTGGTTCCCGCTCGCGGAGATCAGCGCCCTGCAGCGCGTGAAGCTCGTCGATATCGCGCTCGAGATGGCGGGGATCGAGCTGCCGCCCTCTTGAGCGCGACGCCGGCGGTCAGTCGACCGGCTGCGAGATGTCGGCGACCGTCGCCCCGTAGGCGGCGATGAGGTCATCGGCGTCGACGAACATGCTGTAGCCGTGCGCACCGGCGCCCATCGCGATCCGTTGACCGACGATCTCCCTGTCGGCGTAGATCGGCCAGTCTTGGGTGCTGCCGAGGGGCACGATCGTCCCCCGTTCGTACCCCGTGGCGGCCAGCGCGCGTGCGGGGTCCGGCAGCTGAAGCTTGTTCACACCGACGACGGCCCGCAGCTTCGGCCAGGAGATGGCACGGTCACCCGGGATGAGCGCGAACAGATACGTGTCGTCGCTGCGCTTGACCACCAGGGTCTTCACGATGCCGGACGCGGGGATACCGAGCAGCGCCGCCGCCTCCGGCAGGCTGTTCGCCGCCGGGCGCTCACGGATCTCGATCGCCAGACCGCGCGCGGAGGCCGCCGCGCGAACGCGGTCGACCCCCGTCAGTGCCTCGCCCGTGACGGGCTCAGGCATCCGGCGCGCGCAGCGGGTCGTCCGCGACCCAGAGCTCGTCGTCGGCGCGAAGCGTCTGCCACGCGGCATAGAGCACACCGACCGCCGCGGCGACACCGAGGATGATGGCGATGACGCCGCCGGCGCCCATCCCCTTCTTCTGCGGTGCGGACCGCTCGAGCTTGGCCGAGAGGTACCGGCTCGCCTCGCGAGCGTACTTGTCGGCCTTCTTGCCGTAGTTCTTCGAGTCGGGCAGAGCGAATCCGCGGCCGCTGGCGAGGTGCGCGCGCGTGTCGTTCGCAGCGTCCCAGACCGACAGCGCGGAGCCGACCACGGCGCCCGCCGCAGGGATGACCGTGCTGTTGACGACCTTCTTGCCCTTGTCGACGTACGGTGCGGCGTACTTCTCGTAGCCGGCCTGCACCTGCGGCTTGACCTGTTCGCGGCCGAAGTGCCCGAGCTGGCGACTTGCTTCACGTGCGACGGATGCGGCCTCACCGACCAGCACCTGCTGCGTCTCCCACAGCTGGTTCGCCTGCTTCTGAAGCTTCTCGAGTTCCTTCTTGCGCTTGCGGCTGACGCTCACGGTTGCCCTCCCTGTCGTGGGGATGTCGTCTCCCCATCTTGCCAGACCCCTGCCGAGACGGGAGGGGTTGCAGTGAACTCTGAGACAATGTAGGAATGCCGCTTCATACAGCTGTCGCAACGATCCACACCAACTACGGCGACATCGTCGTCAACCTGTTCGGAGACCACGCCCCCCGCACCGTGCAGAACTTCGTCGGGCTCTCCGACGGGTCACAGGCGTGGACGCACCCGGCGACCGGCAAGCCGGGCGAGGGCCCGCTGTACAAGGATGTCGTCTTCCACCGCATCATCTCGGGCTTCATGATCCAGGGCGGCGACCCGCTCGGCCAGGGCGTGGGCGGACCGGGCTACAACTTCAACGACGAGATCAACGGCGAGCTCACCTTCACCGAGCCGTACAAGCTCGCCATGGCCAACGCCGGCCTCCGCCGCAACGCGATCACCGGTCAGCCTGAGGGCACCAACGGCTCGCAGTTCTTCATCACGGTCCCCGGCCAGGGCGGCCGCGGACCGGAGTGGCTGCAGGGCAAGCACACCATCTTCGGCGAGGTCGCCGACGACGCCTCGAAGGCCGTCGTCGACACCATCGCCGAGGTTCCGACGGCCGCCGGCGACCGCCCGGTCGAGCCGGTCGTCATCGAGTCGATCGACATCGCCTCGGCCTGATCGTTCGCGCGCCGGGCGTGTGGCGGAACACCGCCGCACGCCCGGATCCGCCGCAGCCCTGAGCCGACGAAACCCACAGACGGGGGCCGCGTGAGCACCGACGACTTCCAGCGCAACCGCGACAACTTCTGCTACCGGCATCCGGACCGGCAGAGCTTCGTGCTGTGCCAGCGATGCATGCGCACGATCTGCCCGGAGTGCCAGACCCCCGCCGCCGTCGGCGTGATCTGTCCCGAGTGCCTGCGTGACCAGCAGAAGTCGCAGTCGCCGGCGCAGCGCAAGGCCGAGCGCCGCTGGTCGCGTCCGCGCGCGGTGTCGGCGTCGTCGGGACAGCCCATCGTCACCTACACGATCATCGCCCTCACGGCCTTCGTGTACCTGCTGACGCTCATCCCAGGAGGATTCGGCGACTCGGTGCAGCAGACGCTGCTCTACTGGGCGCCGTTGATGTATCCCGACGTCACCGGGCGCTTCGAGCCGTGGCGGCTGCTCACCGGGGCACTCGTGCATGCGGGCATCTGGCATGTGGGCCTCAACATGCTCGCGCTCTGGATGATCGGCCGCAGCCTCGAACCGCTCCTCGGCCGGTGGCGGTTCCTCACCCTCTACGTCCTGAGCGCCATCGGCGGCTCGGTGGCGGTCACGCTGCTGTCATTCACCACGCCGGTGGTCGGGGCGTCCGGCGCCATCTTCGGCCTCTTCGGGGCCCTGCTCGTGATCGGACGCCACATCGGCGCGAATATCGCCGGCATCGCGCTCGTCCTCGGCATCAACCTCGTCATCGGGTTCATCCCCGGATTCAACGTCTCCTGGCAGGCGCACGTGGGCGGACTGCTGGTCGGCCTGCTCGTCGCGTTCATCTTCACGCGCACCCGTGCGGTGCGGCAGCGAGGCCTGCAGATCGGCCTGCTCGTCGCCGTCGGCGCCGGGCTCGTCGCGCTTCTCTTCGTGCCCGTGGTCTTCCCGGGAGTGGTGCTCGCGTAGGACTTCGCGCAGGACTTCGCCACCTCGGTCACGGAGTTATCCACAGGCCCATCCACAGCCTGGGGAGAATGACACGGGTGTAATTCACAGGTGTTAACAGAGTTGTTAACAACTCAGGATGCGGCATCACGCGGGTTCTGCCGCCGAGATGACGGCATCCGCGCACGGAAAAGCCCCGGTCGCCGTAGACCGGGGCTTCTCGTTCGCAGGATCTCGCTATCGCCAGCGCGTCGTCATGAGGAAGCCGATGAAGGCGATACCGAAGCCGATCACCAGGTTCCATGCTCCGATGTCGGGAATCGGGAACGCCATGCCGCTCAGGTAGAAGACGAGGATCCAGATCAGACCGATGAGCATCAGTCCGATCATGATCGGCTTGAACCACACCGGGTTGGGTGCGGCCTCGCCTTCTGCGCGCTCGACGAGCGAGTCGTCGTCTTTGCCGGGTCGTGCCATGGTGAAGAGTCTAACTGCCAGCCGACCCCAACCCTTGCTGTGCGAGAATCCCCCTGTGGATGACGCGCTGTCCGGTCTCGGGCGCGCCGCGCGGAGGGAGCAGACCCCGCGCCGGCGCACGTCCGTCGTCGGTGTCATCGGCGAGGTGCTCATCACCGCCGGTGTCATCGTTCTTCTCTACGTCGTGTGGCAGCTGTGGGTCGGCGATCTGATCTATGGCGCCGAGCGCAACGCCGAAGGGACCCAGCTCTCGCAGGAGTGGGCGGAGCAGTACGACGGCGAGGATCCCGTCGTCGCCGCGCCGGAGCCGGATCCATCCGCACCCGCCGCTCCGGTCACGGCGCCCGCGCCCGTGCTGCCCGAGGCCGGCGACGGCCAGACGTTCGCCGTCATGCGCATCCCCCGCTTCGGGTCGGACTACGCGGTGCCGATGGCGGGCGGTGTGACCCGTTCCCGCACCCTCGACCCGATCGGCATCGGCCACTACCCCGGCACCAAGATGCCGGGCGAGCCGGGCAACTTCGCCGTCGCCGCCCATCGCACGACGTGGGGCAAGCCGTTCAACCGCATCGCCGACCTCCACGTGGGGGACGCGATCGTGGTGGAGACGCAGGCCGGCTGGTACACGTACCGCTTCCGGACGCTCCAGTACGTCCGCCCGAACGAGGTCGAAGTGCTCCTCCCCGTGCCCCAGGCGATGGACGTCCCCGCCGGAACCGCTTACATCACCATGACGAGCTGCAGCCCCATGTACGCCATGACCGAGCGCATCGTCGCCTATGGCGTGTTCGAGTCGTTCACGCCGCGCGACGCCGGGGAACCGGCATCCCTCCAGGCGGTGGTCTGATGTACGCGGCCCTCTGGCGGGTGCTTCCCGGACCGGCGTGGGTGCGGGTGCTCATCCTGCTCGTCCTCGTCGCAGCGGTGCTGTACGGCCTGCTCTTCTACGTCTTCCCCTGGGTGAGCCAGTTCGTGAACCCGCAGGACGTCACCGTCGGGCTCCCCGCCGCGCCGTCGGGTGCGCCGGTGTCGTGACCGCGGCACCGTCGTCGGCACGCATTCTCGTCGTCGACAACCACGACAGCTTCGTCCACACCCTGATCGGGTACCTGCACGAGCTCGGGGCCGAGACCGACATGGTCGAGGCCGATGCGATCGACGATCCCGCGGGGGCGGTCACGGGTCGCCGAGCGGTGCTCGTCTCACCCGGACCCGGCACCCCCGCCGACGCCGGCGCATCCATCGCGGTCGTCCGTGCGGCGGCGGCGGGCGGCATTCCGCTCCTGGGCGTGTGCCTCGGCCACCAGGCGATCGCCGAGGCGTACGGGGCGACGGTCGACCACGCCCCCGAGCTCATGCACGGCATGACGTCGCTCGTGCATCACGACGGCTCGGCCCTGTACGCCGGGCTCCCAGACCCGTTCACGGCGACGCGCTACCACTCGCTCGCCATCGTGCCCGGGACGCTGCCTGCCGAGCTGGTGGTCACCAGCAGCACGGCGAGCGGCGTCATCATGGGCGTCGCTCACCGCACCGCGCCCGTCGTCGGCGTGCAGTTCCACCCCGAGAGCGTGCTCACCGAGGGCGGACACCGCCTGCTGGGCAACTGGCTCGCATCGGTCGGATTCACGGATGCCGCCGCCCGCGGCGCGACGCTCAGTCCCCGCCGCGACGCCTGAGCCCGCGGCACCGCCACGTCCCGCGAGACGCCGTCCGGCGCGCTACGAGCCCGAGCAGTAGATCAGCGTGATCTGCGAGTGCACCGGGACGTCGCCGGGCGTCAGCGACTGCGACTGCACGGTCGCAGGGTCAGCACCGGCGCAGTTCGGGTCCTCCTGCGCGGTCACGGTGAGGCCGACGTCCTCGAGCTCACGCGTGGCCGCGTCCACGGTGTAGCCCCGCACGTCGTCGATCGCCACCCGACCGGACGCCACGACGAGGTTCACCATCGTGCCGGCGGCGACACTCGCCCCGTCGACCGGATCGCTCGAGATGACCGTGCCGGCGGCCAGGTCCTTGTCGTTCTGCGACGTGACGGTGCCCAGCTGCAGCCCGGCGGCCGTGATCGCAGAGGTCGCGGCATCCTGGCCGAGTCCCACCAGCGTCGGCACCGTCGACATCTGCTGCCCGGTCGAGACGTACACGCTGACCTGCTGGTCGGGCGTCACCGACGTGCCCGCCTCGGGGTCGGTGCGGATGACGTTGCCGGCGGCGACCTCGGTGTTCTCCTCGTCCACGCGGATCGCCCGGAGGTCGTCCTCGGCCAGTGCTTCGTTCGCGCGCTCGTAGGTCATGCCCGACACATCGGGCACCTCGCGCACGTTGTCGGGCAGGTCGTCGCGCGGCTGGATGGTGAGGACCCAGAACAGCAGCGAGATGAGAAGCACCGCCAGCAGCGCCACGCCGGCCCAGATCCAGGCGACCGGCGGACCGGCCTGCGTGCGCTTCATGGTGGTGTCGGTGCTCAGCTGGCGCAGGGACCGCGCGGTCTCGGCCGCCTGGCGCGGGTTCGGGCCGTACAGCTCGCTGGTGAGCGCACCCACCTGCCGCTTCGACGGCTGCCGGCCGTCCACGGTCGCGTCGAGCGCCTCGCGGAAGCCGGCGGCATCCTGGTAGCGCTGGAACGGGTCCTTCGCGAGGGCGCGGAGCGCGACGGTGTCGAGGGAGCGGGGCACCGTCTCGTTCACCTCGGACGGCGGCACCGGCGCTTCGCTGACGTGCTGATACGCCACCGCCACCGGAGAGTCGCCGCGGAACGGCTGGCGGCCGGTGAGCAGCTCGTAGAGCACGACACCGGTCGAGTACACGTCGGCGCGCGCGTCGACCGGCTCCCCCTTCGCCTGTTCCGGCGAGAAGTAGGCGGCGGTGCCGAGGATCTGGGTGGTCTCGGCCACGGTCGACGAGCTGTCCGACACCGCGCGGGCGATGCCGAAGTCCATCACCTTCACCTGTCCGGCATCCGTCACCATGACGTTGCCGGGCTTGATGTCACGGTGCACGACACCGGCGCGGTGCGAATACTCGAGAGCCTCGAGGATGCCGTCGACGTAACGGACGGCATCCGTGACGGGAACCGGCCCCGCGGCGATGATCTCCTTGAGCAGCCGGCCCTTGACGAGCTCCATCACGATGAACGGGACGGGGCGAACGGTGCCGTCCGGCGACGTCAGGGAGTCCTCGCCGGCGTCGTACACCCGCACGATCGTGGGGTGGGCCATCCGGGACGCCGCCTGCGCCTCGAGGCGGAACCGGGTGCGGAAGGCGTTGTCGTCGGCCAGCTCGCGGTCGAGGATCTTGATCGCGACCTCGCGGCCGAGCGTGAGGTCGTACCCGCGGTAGACGCTCGCCATGCCGCCTCGGCCGATGGGCTCATCGATGCGATAGCGCCCCGAAAGCACACGCGGCTCAGCTGTCACGGTCACTCCCTGCCTGGAACATCAGCCACACTAGCCGAGCGAGAGCGGGTCACGCGTGCCGCGCGACCCGCTCTGCGGATTCACTCAGCCAGGCTCACGGGCTCGGCGTCGGCGTCGGTGCCGGGGCTTCGATGAGCACCGTGGCCTCACCCGACTCACCCGACGTGCGGTTGCCCGCGGTGCCGCCGCTGCACGTGACGTTGTACGTCACGATGACCGTCTGGCCCGCCGCATCGCCCGCCGTCACGGTCGCCGACCGGGCATTCTGCGGGAAGCTCGGGCCGTTCGTGATCGTGCCGTTCTGCACCGTGAAGGTGTAGGCGCTGACCGAGCCGGCGCCCGAGGGGCAGGTGTAGCCGTCCCACATGACGGTGACATCCTCGCCGGGGGCGACGGATGCCGGAGCACCCTGGAACGTCGGGGAGCTCGGCTGCGGCATCGGGGTCTGCCCGGCATAGGCCGTCAGCTCGATGATCGTGCTCTTCGGCACGTTGCCGGTCGGGCTCACGCTGTAGACCTTGCCCACGCTCGCCTCGTCGGGCGCGGCGTTGCCCTCGACGCAGTTCGCACCGAGGCCGAGCGCGTCGAGTGCCGTCGACGCTGCGGCGCAGTCCAGTCCCACGTACTCGTCCGCGACGACGTTCGCCGTGGTGGGCGTGGGGGTCGGCGTGTCGGTGGGTGTCACCGAGGGCGTCGAGGTGGTCTTGGTCGGGTCGGGCTCGGGCGTGTCCTGGTTCGCCACGACCGCCCAGATGGTGCCGATGAGCACCAGGAGCAGCAGGGCGATGAGGGCGATGAGCGGCCAGGTCCAGGGACTGCGCTTCTTCTTCTCAGTCGCCTCTTCGGCACCCTCTTCACCGGGGGCCGGCATGATGCGCGTCGCGGCCGATGTGTCGGAGCCGGCCGCGAGCAGCTGCG
>NZ_DATCVK010000073.1:0-3438 GCF_036566905.1 Microbacterium sp.
GCGACGCCTCGGCATCGAACAGCTCGAACGCGAGCTCACCGGATGCATCGGCTGCGGGTGCCTGTCGATGAAGGCGTGCCGGCTGCTGAACCCCGACGACGAGCTCGGCGAGCACGGAGCCGGGCCGCAGCGGCTCTGAGCAGACCGCAGGAGCTCTGAGCGGACCGCAGGATCGGGTGCCGGAGGTCGTGTCTTCGGGGGTGGATCCGCGGGTGTCTCAGCGGACACCCGAATCCGCCGAATATACTCGCCTCCCGATGGTGCGTAGACCCGACAGTTCGAAGCCCCCGAGTTCCCCCGCGACGGCAGGGCCGATCTTCGTCGACGGCTCGGGCCGCCGACTGCGTCGCGTGCGCGTGTTCGGCGCCGTCGTGCTCGCGGGCGTCGCGCTGTACCTCGCGATGATCGCGACCGCGTTCATCGGCGGATCCGACGTCGCGATGCCGTTCCTCCCGAACGGTGCGGCGGACGCCGCGAACCGCCCCGTCCCGACGACCGTGCCGGCGCCCGACCCCGTGCAACCCGGTGGCGCCCAGCCGGACGCGCCGGCGGCATCCGACTCGCCCTCACCGCCCGAGGCGACTGAGGCGGCGGACCCCTCCCCATCGCCGACCGCAGCGCCCGAAGCCGCCGAGCCCGCCGCAGATGCTCCCGGTCGGAGCGAGTCGGCCCCGGGGCAGACCAACTCGCCCGAGCCCCCTGCGCCGTCGCGCCCGTGACGAGACGAGACGAGCAGGGGGTGCCGCGCGCGCGGGTGAGGACGCACTGGGTCGTCCTCAGCGCCGTGCTGCTCGCCCTCGGTGTCGCGCTCGCCGTGCAGGGCTACACGCATCACCTCGCCGCCGTCTCCGACGACTCGGCGGGATCCGGTGGGTCGGCTGCCGCTGTACCCAGCGCGATCACGGATGGCGGACCGGTCATCGACGCGAGCGATTCCGCCGTACGCACGGTGACCCCGCCCGATCGCACGCTGGCCCTCACGTTCGACGACGGACCCGACCCGACCTGGACGCCGCGCATCCTCGACCTGCTGCGCGAACACGGGGTGCACGCGACCTTCTTCGTGGTCGGCACTGCCGCGATCGATCATCCCGAACTCGTGCAGCGGATGATCGACGAGGGGCATGAGGTCGGCCTGCACACCCTCACGCACACCGACCTCGGCAGCGTCGGCGACTGGCATCGGCAGTTCGAGATCCAATCCGCGCAACTGGCCGTGACGGGCATCACGGGTCGATCGGCGACGCTCATGCGCCCGCCCTACAGCGCTGAGAACGAAGAGGTCACCGACGCCGACTGGATGGCGATCCAGGCCGGTGCCGACGCCGGGCTGCTCAACGTGCTGACGACCATGGACAGCGAGGACTGGCGCCGGCCGGGCGTGGACGCGATCGAGCGCAACCTCATCCCACCGGATGAATCGGGCCAGGTACTGCTCATGCACGACGGCGGCGGCGATCGCAGCGAGACCATCGAGGCGCTCGACGCCGTGCTCGACGACTTCGATGCGAGCGGATACCGCGTCACGAGCGTCGGCGACGCGATCGGGGTCGCGAGCGCGCAGCCGGCTTCTGCGGTCGACCGCGTCGGGGGCTCGGCCTTCGTCTGGGGCATCCGTCTCAGCGATGCCGTCGTGGTCCTCATCGGCTGGGCGCTCGTGCTCAGCGGCATCGTCATGTTCGTGCGGGCGGTGCTCGTCGTCTCGGTCGCACGTCGTCACCATCGCCTGGCTCGGCGAGGGCGTCACACACCCGGCGCTCCGGCCTGGCCCGCCGTGACCGAGCCGGTCAGCGTCATCGTGCCCGCCCACAACGAGGCCGCGGGAATCGAGGCGGCGATCCGCTCGATCGCCGCGTCGACCCATCCCGTCGAGATCATCGTCGTCGACGACGGGTCGACCGATGACACCGCCGCGATCGCCGAGGGGCTCGGCCTGCCGGGCGTCACGGTGATCCGGCGTGAGAACGGCGGCAAACCGGCCGCCCTGAACACCGGGCTGCAGGCGGCGACCCACGATCTCATCGTCATGGTCGACGGGGACACGGTGTTCGAACCGAACACCGTGCACGCCCTCGTGCAGGCGTTCGGCGACCCGAGGGTCGGTGCCGTCTCCGGCAACACCAAGGTCGCCAATCGCGAGGGTGTGCTCGGCGCGTGGCAGCACATCGAGTACGTCGTGGGGTTCAACCTCGACCGCCGGTTGTTCGACCTGGCCGAGTGCATGCCGACCGTGCCGGGTGCCATCGGCGGATTCCGGCGCACGGCGCTCGAGCGGGTCGGCGGCGTGAGCGATGACACGCTCGCCGAAGACACCGACCTCACGATGTCGCTCTGCCGCGACGGCTGGCGTGTCGTCTATCGCGACGACGCACGCGCGTGGACGGAGGCTCCGGCGACCCTCGGTGCGCTCTGGAAGCAGCGGTACCGCTGGTGCTACGGCACGCTGCAGGCGATGTGGAAGCACCGCGGCGCCGTGGTGCAGGGCGGCGCAGCCGGAAAGCTCGGACGACGCGGGCTCGGATACCTGCTCGTGCTGCAGGTGCTGCTGCCGCTCTTCGCCCCGGTCGTCGACCTGTTCGCCCTCTACGGCCTCATCTTCCTCGACCCATGGCGCATCGCCGGGGTCTGGCTGGCGTTCCTCGCCCTGCAACTGATCATGGCGGCGTACGCATTCCGGCTCGACCGGGAGTCGCTGCGCCCGTTGTGGACGCTCCCGCTGCAGCAGTTGGTCTACCGGCAGCTCATGTACCTCGTCGTCATCCAGTCGGTGTTCACGGCGTTCGCGGGTGTGCACCTGCGCTGGCACCGAATGGAGCGGTACGGCTCGCTGCGGGTGCCGGTCGCCCCCGCTGCCGCCGATCTCACCCGTGGGTGACGCGCGGCGACAGCGAGGCGCGATGCACTTCCCTCGGTCCGTCAGGCGGCGACGACGAGCCGGGTGACGTCGGCGAGCACGTCGTGGTTGCTCGGAGCGTCGGCGCGGTCGGTGCGGGTGAGGATCGCGAGCGTCAACGCCTCCTCGCCCGGGCGCCAGATCACCCCGGCATCGTTGACGACGCCGTAGCCGCCGAGCCCGGTCTTGTCGGCGAGTTCGAACGGCGGCGTCAGTCCCGCGAGGATGCGCTTGCCCGAGGTCGTGTTCCGCAGCATCCATTCCTGCAGTCGCGCGGTGGTGAGGGCGCCGGCGCCCTGGTCGATCAGCAGGAGCTGGAGGAGGAACGCGATGTCGTCGGGGGTCGACGTGTCGCGCTCGTCGCCGGGCGTCGCCTCGTTGACCTCAGGTTCCGGCCGATCGAGGCGGGTTCGGGTCGCTCCGAGGGAGCGGGCGAAGGCCGTCACGGCCTGCGGCCCGCCGAGCTCGCGCAGCAGCAGGTTGCCGGCGGTGTTGTCGCTGAACCGCAGTGCGGCATCGGCCATCTGCTCCGGCGTCGCCGTCCA
>NZ_DATCVK010000074.1:0-9652 GCF_036566905.1 Microbacterium sp.
CTCCCCACCGCGACGGCGACGCCACCGGCGCCCGCACCCACCGCGGCCGCCCCGCGCGTCCCCGGAGGCGCGGCATGACCGACACCGGCCCGCTCACCGCCGCGACGGCCACCCACTCGTCGGTGGATCCGTACGCGCCGCGGGTGCAGGCATCCGCCGTCCGTTTCCTGTACGGGCTCAACCCGCTGGCGAAGCTGGCAGCCCCGTTGCCCGCCATGGCGCTGCTGGTGTTCGTCCGGGATGCCGCCACCCCCGCCGCGTTCCTTCTGCTGGCGTATGCGGTGCTGCTGATCGGCGTGGACTTCACGAGACGGCTCGCGGCAGTGCTGTTCCTGGCGCTGCCCGTCAGCGCTCTCGTGATCGGCTTCGGGTTCGCGCTGTGGACCGACCCCTCGCGCGTGGACCAGTCCGTGGTGGTGTGGCAGCTGGGCGGCTGGACGATGTACGGCGGCGCGTTCGCAGTAGGCGCCGCCACGGGCCTGCGCCTGTCGGCGATCGTCGCCCTGACCCTCATCGCCGGGCTGTCGACGACGGGCCCCGACCTCGTGCGGGCGACGGTGCAGCAGCTGCGCGTCCCCTACCGCATCGGCTACACGGCGCTGGCCGCGTTCCGCTTCGTGCCCCGATTCGGCCACGAGCTCGATGTCATCCGCCAGGCGCACCGCGTGCGCGGCGCGCACGGCGGACGTGGCCCGATCGCGGCGGCCGCGCGCTGGTTCGGGTACGTCGTCCCGCTCATGGCCGGCGCCATCCGTCACGCCGAACGCGTCGCCCTCGCGATGGATGCCCGCGCGTTCGGCGCGCATCCCGACCGCACCGAGCGGTACATCGTGCCGTGGCGCGTGCGCGACACCGTCTTCATCGTCGCCTTCTGGGCGGTGTCGGCCGCACTGTTCGCCGCGTTCTTCCCCTGGGGTCTGTCATGACCCCCGCCCTCGGCACCCCCGCCGTCCTCGGCGCGCCAGCCGTTCTCGACACCCCCGCCGTTCTCGACAAGGAGCACTGACATGGCACCGGTCCCCCGACTCGTCAAACCCGACACCCAGGGCCTCGTGCACCTGCAGGTGCTGCGCACCGAGCGCCTCGCGCCGCACTGGCTGCGCGTCACGCTCGGCGGGGCAGAGATCGACAGGTTCCGCCCCATGGGCTACGACCAGTGGTTCCGGCTCTTCCTTCCCCTCGGCGGCGACGAGGGGCTGGACCGCCTCCCCGCGAAGGCGAACAAGATGTTCGGGTACCTCAAGTACCTCCGCATCCCCGACGGCGTGCGACCGGTCGTGCGCAACTACACGGTGCGGGCGTACCGTCCCGCGACCGCCGACGCGGGCGCCGAGATCGATGTGGACTTCGTGCTGCACGGTTCCGCCGCCGAGGGGACGGCCGGGCCGGCATCGCGCTGGGCGGAGTCCTGCCGCGCTGGCGAGAGCGTCGTGATCATCGACGAGGGCCTGACGTTCAACCCCGACCGCGGCACCGACAGAGTCGTGCTCGTCGCCGATGAGACCGGACTGCCGGCCATCGCCGGCATCTGCGCCTCACTGCCCTCGCACGCGACGGGGCTCGCGATCATCGAGGTGCCGTCGGCCGACGACGCGCTGGACTTCCCCCATCCCGTCGGGATCACGGTGCGCTGGATCGAGCGCGACCACGATGCGACGCCGGGCAGGCTCGCGCTGCAGGCTCTCCGCGACGCCTCCCTTCCGGATGCCGCGTTCCATGCGTACGTCGTGGGCGAGCAGGCCCTGGCGACCGAGGGTCGCCGCCACCTCGTCGGCGAGCGCGGCGTCTCGAAGGATCACGTGAGCTTCTGCGGCTACTGGCGCGTCGGCGTCGCGTCGCCCGCTCCGAAGTCTCAGCGCGTCACGGCGGAGGCCCACTCGTGAGCGGCACGGACGGAACGACCGACGCCCGCATGACGCCCGCACCCGCGCCGACCCGGTCGAACCGGGGTCGCGTGACGACCGCGTACCTGCTGACCTGTGCGGCGATCGGCGTCGCCGGCGGCGTCATGCTCTGGGGCGCCGGCTGGATCTCGACGGTGCTGTTCGCGACCGTCCCGTTCATCTCGGTCGCGATCGCGGGCCTGTGGCTGCTGCCGGCGACCGTCGCACTGCGACTGCTCGAACGCCCTCTGGCCGGCATCCTCGTCGGGGTCATCTCGGGGCTCGTGGTCTTCCCGTTCCTCGGCGCGGCCGTGTGGTGGGCGTTCTTCGCCGAGCTGGCGTTCCTCGTCGGCCTCTACCGCTCCTGGCGCACGTGGCAGTACTACGCCGGCGCCGTCTTCGTCGGCGTCGTCTATCCGATCTTCGCCGCGGCGTCGTTCAACCTGACGGCCATGCAGCCGTGGGCGCTGGTGACGTTCTTCGCGCTCACGATCGCCAGCTGCGTCGCGGGCGTCGCGCTCGGCATCCTCGTCGCCGACCGCCTGCGCAAGGCCGGCGTCGCGAAGCTGGCCCGCCGCCGCCCGACGCTCGTGTGAGACACCGGCCGCACGCGTAACGGCGGATGCCGCGACCCGAGCCCTCGCGTGAGGGCCGGGCCGCGGCATCCGTCGTTCAGGGGCGCGTCAGCGCCTGCCGACGATCTGGCGGCTCACGATGTCGCGCATGATCTCGTTCGTGCCGCCGTAGATGCGGTGCACGCGCGCGTCGAGGTAGGCGCGGGCGATCGGGTACTCGGTGATGTAGCCGTAGCCGCCGTGCAGCTGCACGCCGATGTCGAGCAGCTCCGCCTCGCGGTCGGTGGTCCAGAACTTGACCTTCGCGGCCTCTTCGGCGGTGAGCTTCTGGTCCTTGTAGAGCATCATCGCGCGGTCGACGTAGGCCCACATCACGTCGACGGTGGTCGCCATGTCGGCGAGCTTGAAGCGGGAGTTCTGGAAGTCGGCGATGCGCTCGCCGAACGCCTCGCGGCTGAGGGTGTAGTCACGCGTCCACACGAACGCGGCCTCGCCGGCGGCGGCCGCCGCGACACCGATCGAGAGGCGCTCGAGGGGCAGGTTCATCATGAGCTGGATGAAGCCGAGGCCCTCCTTGCCGCCGATGAGGTTCGCTTCGGGCACGAAGACGTCGGTGAACGACAGCTCGGCGGTGTCCCAGCCGTGGAAGCCCATCTTCTCGAGCTTCTTGCCGTGGTCGAAGCCCTCCATGCCGTCCTCGAGGATCAGCAGGCTGAACGCGTCGGGGCGGTTGCCCTCGCCCGTCTTGACGAACGTCACGACGATGTCGGCGGTCTTGCCCGACGAGATGAACGTCTTGGCGCCGTTGACGATGTAGCCGCCGTCGACCTTCTTCGCGGTGGTCTTGATGCCGCGGAGGTCGGAGCCGGCACCCGGCTCGGTCATCGCGAGGGCACCGAGGATCTCGCCGGTCGCCATGCCCGGCAGCCACTTCTCCTTCTGCTCCTGCGTGCCCATGTGCACGATGTACGGCACCGCGAGGTCGTCCTGGATGCCCAGGGCGCCCGCGAGCGAGCCCTGGCCGACGCCGATCGTCTCTTCGAGCACGATCGAGCGGAAGCGGTAGTCCTGCAGCATGCCGGCGCCGCCGAACTCCTCAGGCACCGACAGGCCGATGACGCCGGCCTCGCCGGCGGCGAGCATGGTGGCACGGTCGATCTCGCCGGCGGCCTCCCACTGCTTGCGCTTCTCCTCGGACGCGTAGCGCTTGACGAACTCCTTGACGACGTCGCGGAACGCCTCGTGGTCCTCGTCGTAGATGTCGCGCTCCATGGTGCGCCTTCCTCTCGTCTGTCTTCTCGTCGCTGAGGTCGAGTCTGCGGAGATGGTTCCCCGGTTGGAATTGCATCTCACCGCATATGGTACTCAGTTTCAGCCGAGCGGATGCCGCAGCCGCGCGCCGCATCGCGTCCGGGCGGGGCGCCTGCCTCGTCGCGCGTCGACGGCGGTGGCTCGCGGCGCCGGGGCCGTCAGCCGAGGTACGCGGGCGCCGGGTCGAGGGCGAAGAACTCCTCGAGCGACGTCCATCCGCCGTCGTGGTACGCCTTCGCGAGCTCCGGCCCGATGTAGCGGAGGTGCCACGGCTCAGGGAGGTACCCGGTCACCGGCGTGGCGCCCTCGACGTAGCGGACGATCCAGCCGTGCTCCCACGCATGGTCGGCGATCCACTGGCCCTGGGCCGTCGCCGCGAGCTCGTCGAGCGTGCCGCAGGCGCCGGCACACGCGACGACGTCGGCGCCGAGGCCCAGCTGGTGCTCGCTGTAACCGGGGCGGGCGCTGACCTGGTCGGCCCGCTCGCCGCGCTCGGCGAAGTGGCGCCCGTACGTCTCCTGCTGCGTCTGGTACGACCGGAACCCGCTCTCGAGCGCGATCTCGCCGACCCCCGCCGAGCGCGCACCCGTGACCAGCGAGGCGAGAGCGGCTGCCGCGTCCGAACGCAGGGCGCCGCCCTCGACGTTGCGCACCCCGTCGGGCAGCACCAGTCCGCTCGGGCGGTAGTCGATGGGACTCGTGGGCCGGATCTTGTCGACCACGGTCCAGATGCGCGCGGAGTCGCCCAGGTTCACGCAGGGGGCTCGGCCCTCCACGACAGCGGCGCGGAACGCCTCGCCTCCGCCTGCAGCCACGATCGCGGCCTGGTCATCGCCCGCCTGCACCGCCGCCACGACGTCGGGCAGCGTGCAGATGTCGGCGGCGGGCGGCGACTGCTCGACCTGGGGCACGGGGAGCTGGTCGACGTGCTGAGGCTCCACCGTCATCGACAGCGCGGCGTCAGCGCCGCTCGGCGAGACCGCGGGCAGCATCATCGCGGTCATCGCGGCCGATCCCAGCAGCAGCGCGGCGCCGGTGGCGAGACCGGCGACCACGACCAGTCTCCGGGTGAAGCGGCGGGGACGGGCGTGCTGCACCGGCAATGCGTCCTCATGGACCACGAGCAGCTCAGCGCCGCGAGCCGCCCGACGCTCGCTCGAGACCGGACGGTGCTGCCGGGTGAGGCGGCCTCGCGAGCGCGGGGGCAGCGGCGGGACTTCGCGCGCTGCCGAAGCGCCTCGCTGCGACGTGTTCGCCGCCGCGGGCGCCGGAACGAGCGGGCGGAGGTCAGGCGGCAGGGCAGCCGGCACCGCGTCCGAGAGCGATGTCGGCACGAACTCCTCGCTGGGCAGCTCGAAGGCCACGAACGCGTCGGCGGGCGGCGGGGTATCGGCCGCCCGGGCACGCCGTTCGGCCTCCTCGCGCATCGCTCGGGCGGCACGACGAGTCTCGGGGGCGGCTCGGGGGGTAGCGAGCCGGCCAGGCTCCGTCACGCCTGCCATTCTGGTCGCGACGGCGCGATTTGGCCAGCGAACCGGCATCCGCTCGGGTGATGTTCTACTGGATCCAGGACCGCCTTGACTTAAGTTCGAAGCTTTGTTCTCATGGATGCATGCGATGGCAGGGACAGGAACTGGGTGTGGCGGATGCCGCGGCCCTGCCCGGCCTCGAGCAGCTGAACGGTCTGGTGCGCTCGGTGACCACTCCCGAGTTCGCCGGCGTCACTTTCCACGAGGTGCTCTGCAAGTCGGCGCTCAATCACGTGCCGAGCGCCTCGGCCATGCCCTTCGACTGGACCGTGAACCCCTATCGCGGCTGCAGTCATGCTTGTGTCTATTGCTTCGCCCGGGGGACGCACGAGTACCTCGAACTCGATGCGGGGCGGGACTTCGACACCCAGGTCGTGGTCAAGGTCAACGTCGCAGAGGTGCTGCAGAAAGAGCTGCGGCGCGGCAGCTGGCAGCGCGATCCCGTGATGCTCGGCACCAACACCGATCCGTATCAGCGTGCCGAGGGGCGGTACAAGCTGATGCCCGGGATCGTCTCGGCCCTCACCGAATCCGGGACGCCGTTCTCGATTCTCACCAAGGGCACCCTGCTGCGGCGCGACCTGCCCATGCTGAAGGATGCCGCGGCCGACGTGCACGTCACCCTCGCGATGTCGATAGCGGTGTTCGACGACGAGCTGCAGCACCTCATCGAGCCCGGCACGCCGAACGCCACCGCCCGGCTGGAGACCGTGCGGGCGGCGACCGAGGCGGGCTTCCGCGTCACCGTGTTCCTGATGCCGATCATCCCGCACCTCACCGATTCCATCGCCGCCATCGACCACGCGCTCACCCGCATCAAGGAGGCAGGCGCCGTCCGCGTCGTCTACGGCGCGCTCCACCTGCGCCCGGGCGCCAAGCAATGGTTCCTGCAGTGGCTCGCGGAGCGGCATCCCGAACTCATCTCCTCCTACCGAGGGCTGTACCCGGGCGCGACGACCACCGCGCCGAAGGCCTATCGCACCTGGCTGGCCAAGCGCGTGCGCCCGCTGCTTCGGGTGCACGGTCTCGACGGCAGCGCCGAAGACGAGAGTCCGCGCGGCGCACCGGTGTCGGGCCTGGCCGATCGCGCCGACGCCCGCAGCGCCCCACCGATCGTCACGACGTCACGAGGGCGCGCGGCGGCCGCCTCGCTGCGCGCGGCACCGGCCCGCGTCACGCCGGGCGAAGTGGCGACCGCTCGGCTGTTCTGACCCGATACCCCGCTTCGACGCGCTACGCCGCGACGGATGCCGAGATGAGTTCGCCGGCTGCGGCTGCCGGCAGGACCGTCGCCGTGCGCACACCGGGAGAAGCGGGCGAGGTGCGGGCGGCGGACGGCACCTCGAGGTGCTCCAGCACGGCGTCGAGCACGGCATCCGCCACGAGGATGCGATTGTGCCCGTGCCCGGTCGTCGCAAGAAGACGGCCGCCGGCGTTCGCGGACATGATGCGACCGGCCTCGGCGTACGGCACGATGCGGTCGCCTTCGTCGTGGATGACGAGCAGGGGCACCTCCGCGGGGAGGGGGCGCCGCACGCTCGACAGCCACGCGAACGGATCGGGCTGTCCGGGGAAGTAGCGCGTCGCGAAGCGTTCGCGCATACGTGCCGACACCGCATCGGAGTAGCCGAGCATGCCCTGGAACTGGCTCAGCAGCAGGTCGGCGTCGGCCGGAGCGGCGATGGTGATGACACGCGCGGCATCCGTTCCTCCTGCGACACCGACGAGGGTCGCGAGGCCGCCGAACGAGTGCCCGATCATCGCATCGAAGGCGCCGTAGCGCTGCTGCAGTGCGGCGAACACGTCGAGCCAGTCGACGAGATAGGTCCGGCGGCCGGCGGACGAGCCGTGGGCAGGAGCGTCGAAGGCGACTACGCGGTAGCCGTGGGCGACGAGTTCGCGGATGAGCGGCGTGAACTGGCTCGCGCGGGAGTTCCAGCCGTGCGACAGCAGCACTGTGCGCGCGCCACCGCCCCACTCGTAGGTGTCGACGTCGACGCCGCGCCGATCGACGCCGGCGATCCGCACGGTCCGCCGCCGTGCCCGCCACATCGTGGCCTCGTCGTCCGGCCGGACGGGCCGCGGCTTCGCCACGGAGCCGAAGAGCGGCATCGCGAGGGTGGCTCCCCACCGCGGCGAGACGGCGGCGACACCGCGAACGGTCGCCCCTGCGGCGGTCACGACGAGATCCATGATGCTCCGTTCCGAAGAATACGAACGATCGTACTTATGAATACGAACGATCGTACGGTAACCTGGCGCCATGGCACAAGCACCTGTTGATCGCCGTCGCCTCCGTGGCGATGAATCACGGCGCTCGGTGCTCGCCCACGCGGTCGACACCGCGACCGTCGACGGGCTCGACGGCCTGACGATCGGGCGACTCGCGGATGCCTCGGGGCACAGCAAGAGCGGCATCGCAACGCTGTTCGGCTCCAAGGAGCAGCTGCAGCTCGCCGTCGTCGCCGCCGCGCGAGAGGTGTTCATCGATCGGGTCGTCGCGCCGGCTCGCGCCCGCACGCCGCGCGGCCTCGTGCGCGTGTGCGCGCTGCTCGCGGACTGGCTGGCGTACTCGCGCGACCGCGTCTTCAGCGGCGGATGCTTCTTCGCCGCGACATCCGTCGAATTCGATGCCAGACCCGGCGTCGTCCGAGATGCGATCGTGGCGGCATCCGGCGACTGGGAGGACTACCTCACGGTGAGCATCGAGCACGCGATGGCCGCCGGCGAACTCCCCCTCCTCGACGACGCGCGGCAGCTCACGTTCGAGATGGTGTCATTCCTCGAGGCCGCGAACACCCGCTCGCTGCTCTACGCGAGCGCCGAGCCGTACCGCCGCGCCGAGGTCGCGCTGCGCGCGCGTCTCACGTCGCTCGGCGCCGATCCTGAACTCGTCGCGTCGATCGGCGCCGCTCGCGCCGCCTAGCCCGCCGGGCGTCAGCGCCCGGCGAGCTCCTCCAGGAGCTCGTCGCCGGGGCGCACGTCGTCGAACGGCGCCTCGATGTCGGCGCGCTCCAGCAGGTCGGCGAGGCGATCGCGGCGGGCCCGGGTCACGAGCGTGACGACCGTGCCCGCGCGGCCCGCGCGGCCGGTACGGCCGGAGCGGTGCAGGTACGTCTTGTACTCATCGGGCGCGTCGGCCTGGACCACCAGATCGATGTCGTCGACGTGGATGCCACGAGCCGCGACGTCCGTCGCCACGAGCACGTCGATGCGGCCCGACGTGAGCTTCTCGAGGTTCCGGGTGCGGCGGGCCTGGTCGAGGTCGCCGTGCAGCGCGAGCGCGCGGATGCCGGCCTCGTCGAACTGCTCGGCGAGCATCTCGGCGAACGCACGCGTGCGCGTGAACACGAGCGTCTTGCCGTCGCGGTCCACGAGGGAGCGCAGGATCTCGCGCTTGTCGCGGTGGTCGACCACGAGCACCCGGTGGTCGATGGTGCCCGACCGCTGGGTCTCGCCGGCCACCTCGTAGACGGCGGGGTCCGTCAGGAACTCGCCGACCAGGGCCGACACCTCGCCGTCGAGCGTCGCCGAGAAGAGGAGGCGCTGGGCGTCCCGCGGCGTTCGGCGCATGATGCGCTGCACCGGCTCGAGGAATCCCAGCTCGCACATGTGGTCGGCCTCGTCGAGCGCCGCGACGCGCACCTGCGACAGGTCGAGCGCGCGCGACTCCACGAGGTCCTCGATCCGGCCGGGTGTGCCGATGACGATGTCGATCCCCTTCTTGAGCGCACCGAGCTGCCGCGCTTTGGGCACACCGCCGTAGATCTGCGTCGTGAAGAGGCCGACGCTGCGTGCGATCGGCTGGATCGTCGCGTCGATCTGCAGCGCGAGTTCCCGCGTGGGGGCGAGGATCAGCGCGCGCGGAGGGCGGCCGAACTCGCGCCTCTGTCCTGCCTGCGACCGCAGCACGCTCTCCACGAGCGGCGCGCCGAAGGCGATGGTCTTGCCGGAGCCGGTGCGCCCGCGCGCGAGCACGTCGCGTCCGTCGAGGATCGCGGGGATCGTCGCGGCCTGGATGGGGAACGGATGCTGCGCCCCGAGGTCGGCGATGGCCCTGACGATGTTCTGACCGAGCCCGAGATCGCCGAACGTGGCGTCCCCACCCTCGGTCGGCGCGATGGCATCGGCGTCGAGCTTCTCGTGGACGACATCGCGACGCGCGGGCGCGTCGCCACCACGGGGAGATGCGTCCCGCCGCGGCGCCGCGTCTCGGCGTGGACCGGAATCAGGCGGGGCCGCATCCCGGCGCGGCGCGGAGTCCCGCCGCGTGACCGGCTCACGGCGCGGACCTCCGGAGTCCCGGCGCCCTGCGGAATCCCCGCGAGAAGCCGCGTCGCGCCCGGTGCCCGTG
>NZ_DATCVK010000075.1:0-21323 GCF_036566905.1 Microbacterium sp.
CTCGGTGCGCGACGGCTTGTAGTCGAAGTGGCGCGGGCCGTCGTACGCGGGGACGCCGCCGGGGCCGCCGTTCTCGAGCAGGTCGACGAGCGCGAACGCGTTGTGCAGGTCGCCGTGGCCGAACACGAGGTCCTGGTCGTACTTGATGCCGCGCTGACCGTTGAGGTCGATGTGGAAGAGCTTGCCGTGGTACAGCGCCTGGGCGATGCCGGCGGCGAAGTTCAGGCCCGCCATCTGCTCGTGCCCGACCTCGGGGTTGAGGCCCACGAGCTCGGGGCGCTCCAGCGAGTCGATGAAGGCGATGGCGTGCCCCAGCGTGGGCAGCAGGATGTCGCCGCGCGGCTCGTTGGGCTTCGGCTCGATCGCGAAGCGGATGTCGTAGCCCTTGTCGGTGACGTAGTCGCCGAGCAGGTTCACGGCCTCGCGGTAGCGCTCGAGCGCGGCGCGGATGTCCTTCGCCGAGTCGTACTCGGCGCCCTCGCGGCCGCCCCACATCACGAAGGTCTTGGCGCCCAGCTCGGCACCGAGGTCGAGCTGGCGGAACACCTTGCGCAGCGCGAACCGGCGCACCTGACGGTCGTTCGAGGTGAATCCGCCGTCCTTGAAGACGGGGGCCGAGAAGAGGTTGGTCGTCACCATCGGCACGATGAGGCCGGTGTCGGCGAGTGCGCCCTTGAGGCGGTCGATCTGGGTCTGGCGCTCGGCATCCGTCGAGCCGAAGGCGAACAGGTCGTCGTCGTGGAAGGTGAGGCCGTAGGCGCCGAGCTCGGCGAGCTTCTCGACGGCGTGGACGACGTCGAGGGCGGGGCGGGTCGGTCCGCCGAAGGGGTCGGTGCCGTTGTAGCCGATGGTCCAGAGACCGAACGAGAACTTGTCGGCGCGGGTGGGGGTGGGCATGACGCTCCTTTGCGAGAAATGTTGCTGGCGACAACCTATACCAGAATGGATGCCGCGTCCACTGCGCGATCGCGTCGCGGGTCGCCTCTACAGTGAGGGTATGAATGAGCCGGTCGGCAGTCGCCAAGCGAATCTGTCGCGGCTGCTGCGCCTCGCACATCTCGACGGGCCCGTCTCGCGCGCGACGCTGACCGGAGCCACCGGCCTCAACCGCTCGACGATCGCCGACCTCGTGGGCGACCTCGTCGCGCTGGGCGTCGTGGAGGAGCGCGCGCCGGACCCCAGCCGGCGCGTCGGCCGGCCGTCTCCGCTGGTGGCGCCGCACCCGCGCGTCGTGACCATCGCGGTCAACCCCGAGGTCGACGCCCTCACGATGGCGGCCGTCGGGCTGGATCGGACGGTGCGGCGGCGCGAGCGGCTCGAGATGACGGGGCTGCTGGGCCCCGAGGGGACCGCGCAGCTCATCGGCGAGCGCATCGACGCGTGGCGCCAGGACGACCTCGCCGAGGCGGGGATCGCCGGGATCGGCGTCGCGGTCCCCGGGCTCGTCCGGGCTTCCGACGGCCTCGTGCGAGACGCCCCGCACCTGAGGTGGACCGACACCGCCCTGCGCGAACTCATCGAGACTGCGACCGGCCTGCCCACCGTGGTCGGCAACGACGCGGCGCTGGGCGTCCTCGCCGAGCACCTGTTCGGCGCCGCGCGCGGCATCGACGACGTCGTCTACCTCAACGGCGGCGCAAGCGGCATCGGCGGTGGCCTGATCGTGCACGGGATGCCGGTGGCCGGCGCCTCGGGCTACTCCGGCGAATTCGGCCAGAACCGCCCCGGCATCGCGTCGAGCGCCGATCGCCGCGCGAGCGGCGGCGTGCTCGAGGACGAGGTGAGCCGCGCACGCCTGCTCGCCGTCCTCGGTCGCGACAACGCCGACGAGCCGGCCCTCGCCGAGATGCTGCGCGCGGCGCGATCGCCCGAAGTCCGCGACGAGATCGCACGGCAGCGCCGCATCCTCTCCACCGCCCTGGCCAATGCCGTCAACGTGCTCAATCCTGCCGTCGTCGTGCTCGGCGGGTTCCTGGCGATGCTCGCCACAGACGACCTGGACGGGTTCACCGAGGCGGTCGTCGCGCAGACCATGCCGGCGAACGGCGAAGACCTCGAGATCCGGCCGGCGGCACTCGCCGAGGATCGCCTGCTCATCGGCGCCGCCGAGGCCGCGTTCGCGGAGCTGCTGCGCGATCCCGCCGGCGTCGCGCTCAACTGAGCAGGCCCCGTCCCCCTCAGAGCGGCGGAGCGGTCGTGCCCCGCGGGATGAGCCGCGTCGGCAGCGTCACGTGCGTCGCCGCCGGGACCTCGCCGTCCATGAGGGTGAGCAGCAGCCGCGCCGCTTCGGCGCCCAGGGTCTGCATGGGCTGGCGGACCGTCGACAGGGCCGGTGCCGACTTGGAGGCCTCCGGGATGTCGTCGAATCCGATGACGGAGAGGTCGCGCGGCACACCGAGCCCCAGCTCCGCCGCAACCTTCACGATCTCCATCGCCGAGATGTCGTTGGCGGCGAAGATGGCGGAGGGGCGATCGCCGCGTCGGAGCATCTCGAGCGCAGCGACGCGGACGGCGTCCTGCCGGTAGCTGCCCGACCCCACCAGCGCCGGATCCACCGTGATGCCGGCATCCGTCAGCGCCCGCCGATACCCGGCGTCGCGTGCGATCGACGAACGGAGGTCGGGGCGACCGGCGATGAAGCCGATGCGCGTATGGCCGAGCTCGAGGAGGTGGCGCGTCGCCTGCAGCGCGCCGCCGTAGCTGTCGGACTCGACGGTGGGGAGGTCGGCCGGCCCGGTGTGCGGATCGATGGCGACCACGGGCACCTCGGCGCCGACGTTGACGACCGTGGGGGTGACCATGATCGCGCCGTCGATGAGTGTGCCGCTGAGGCGCGACAGCGAGCGCCGCTCCCATCCCTCCGCCGAGCCATGCGAGCCGGAGTACGCGAGGAGGTCGTAGCGCGAGTCGCGCAGCGCCTGCCCGACGCCCTTCAGGATCTCGGCGCTGAAGGGCTCGAAGTCGGCGACCAGCACCCCGATCACGCCCGTCGTGCGCGAGCGCATGCTGCTGGCGATGAGGCTCGATTCGTACCCGAGTTCCGCGACGACGGCGAGGACGCGGTCGGCCGTCTCACTGGCCACGCCGTAGCGGCCGTTGACCGCTTTCGACACCGTCGCGACAGAGACGCCGGCCGCAGCGGCGACATCCGTGATGGTGGGACGACGTTTCATGATCTCGATAGCGTAACGGCATGGAAACCGTTTTCGAAAACGTTTGACAAACTATTTGTTGTGCACGCACACTTTTGCTTGCTCGGTCGCAGCGCCGAGCGGTGCGCGACCCGATCGCGCCGACCACCGCACCCCGGAGCAGAGGTGCTCCTCGATGAAGAGAACGGGAATCACATGATGGGCAAGAGAATCCTCGCGGGTTCCGCAGCACTCGTCGTCGGCGCGCTCGCGCTCGCCGGCTGCAGTGCCGGCGGCTCCGACGAGAACAGCGACGGCAACGTCGAGATGACGCTCTGGCAGAACTCGACGACCGGTCCTGGCCAGCAGTTCTGGAAGGACGCGATCGCCGCGTTCGAAGACGAGAACCCCGGCGTCACGATCAAGATGCAGTCGGTCCAGAACGAGGACATGGACGGAAAGCTGCAGACGGCGCTGAACGCGGGCGACGCGCCCGACATCTTCCTTCAGCGCGGCGGCGGCAAGATGACCGCGATGGTCAACGCCGGCCAGCTGATGGACCTCACCGACGCCATCTCGGACGACATCAAGGGCGAGATCCCCGAGGGCTCGTTCGCCGCCGAGACGTACCAGGACAAGGTGTGGGCTATGCCCCTCTCTGTGCTGCCGGGCGGCTTCTTCTACAGCCAGGACGCCTTCGACAACGCCGGGATCACCGAGGCTCCCGCGACCATCGACGACCTCAAGGGGGCGGTCGAGAGCCTGAAGGAGACGGGCATCGAGCCGATCGCCCTCGGCGCCAAGGCCGCCTGGCCCGCCGCGCACTGGTACTACTTCTTCGCGATCCGCGAGTGCAGCCCCGAGGTCATCGAGGAGACCGGCGACACGAAGGACTTCAGCGATGAGTGCTGGCTGCGCGCCGGTGAGGACCTGCAGGACTTCGCGGCGATCGACCCGTTCAACGACGGCTTCCTCACCACCGAGCCCCAGCAGGGAGCGGGCAGCTCGGCCGGCCTCATCGCCAACCGTCAGGCCGCAATGGAGCTCATGGGCGCGTGGGACCCGGGCGTGATCGCGTCGCTGACGCCGGACGAGAAGCCGCTTCCCGACCTCGCATGGTTCCCCTTCCCCGAGATCTCGGGCGGCGACGGTGAGCCGGGCTCGATGATGGGCGGCGTCGACGGGTACTCGTGCTCGGTCGATGCTCCGAAGGAGTGCGCCGACTTCCTGAACTTCGTCGCCAGCGCCGACCAGCAGACCGCCTACTACAAGGCCTTCAACTCGCCGCCGGTCAACACCGTGGCGCAGGAAGCCGTCACCGAGCCGTACCTGCAGCAGATCCTCGAGGCGTACAACAACGCCCCGTTCGTCTCGCAGTGGCTCGACACGGTGCTGGGCCAGAACGTCGGCAACGCGCTCAACGTCGCGGTCGTCGACATGCTCGCCGGCAACAGCGACCCGGAGAAGCTCGTCGCAGCGGTCAACGCGGCAGGCAAGCAGGGCTGATCGTGTCTACCCGCGAGATGTCTTCCGACGCTCGCGGTCTTGCAGAACACCACGGGGGCGGCGTCACGCCGCCCCCGTCGGTGCCGCAGGGCCGCCGGCGCCCCCGAGGCCTAGGCTGGGCCGGCCGCCTCGAGGTCATGATCCTGGTGGGGCCGGCCCTGATCTTCTTCGTCGGCTTCGTGATCTTCCCGGTCATCATGGCCGCGTACTACGGGTTCTTCCGCTGGTCGGGCTTCGGCCCGGCGACCGACTTCATCGGCCTGCAGAACTACGTCACGATCTTCACCGACCCGATCTTCCAACAGGCACTGGGGCACAACGCCTTCATCGTCGTCGCGTCGCTCGTACTCCAGGGCCCGATCGCGATCCTGCTGGCGCTGCTGCTCAACCGCAGGATGCGCGGCCAGTCCCTGATCCGCGTGCTCATCTTCGTCCCCTACGTGATCGCCGAGGTCATCGTCGGCACCGGCTTCAGCCTCATGCTGGCCACGAACGGCGCGGTGAACGGCTTCCTCGAGAAGGTCGGCCTGACCTGGCTCGCACAGGACTGGCTCGCCGACCCGAGCATCGCCATCTGGACGCTGATGGCGATCCTCACGTGGAAGTACATCGGCTTCGCCGTCATCCTCTTCCTCGCGGGGCTCCAGGGGATCCCCCAGGAGCTGTACGAGGCCGCCGCGATCGACGGCGCGTCCTACTGGCAGATCCAGCGCACCATCACCCTGCCGCTCCTGGGACCCACCCTGCGCATCTGGGCGTTCCTCTCGATCATCGGGGCGCTGCAGCTGTTCGACCTCGTGTACATCATCTGGGGTCAGTACGTGTCGTCCGTCGCGGGCACCAACACGATGGCGATCTACATGGTCGCGACCGGACGCAATTCCGGGAACTTCGGTTACGGCAGCGCCGTCGCCGTGGTCATCTTCGTCATCTCGCTGGTGGTCGCCCTGATCTATCAGCGCACGATCCTGCGCCGTGACACCGCGGGGGCCATCACAGAGAGGGGCGTCAAGTGAGCACCACGGACTCGATGAGCACCCGCACCATCACACTTCGCGACACCGTCCCCGGACGCCGCCGCGACGTCAACAAGCTCCCGTGGGGCAGCCCGGCGGTCTACTTCATCGCGCTCGTCATCATCGCGCTGATGCTCGGGCCCGTGCTCTACATCATCATCGGCGGCTTCCGCACGAACTCCGAGATCACGGTCGACCCGTCGGGCATGCCGGTGAGCTGGAACCCGCAGAACTACATCGACGTTCTGACCAGCGGGCTGTTCTGGACCGAAGTGCTGAACTCGACGATGGTCGCCCTCGCGACGACCGTCGGCGCGGTGGTGCTCGGCCTCATGGCGAGCTACGTGATCGCCCGGTACAGCTTCGTCGGCCGCGGCGCGCTGTATGCGCTGTTCGCCGCCGGCCTGATGTTCCCGATCACCGTGGCGATCACGCCGCTGTACATCGTGGTGCGAAACCTCGGGCTCATGAACACGCTGCCGGGGGTCATCCTGCCCCAGATCGCGTTCGCACTGCCCACGACGATCATCATCCTCGTCCCGTTCCTGAAGGCCATCCCCGACGAGATCCAGGAGGCCGCGTACATCGACGGATGCGGTCGTCTGTCGTTCTTCTGGCGGATGGTGCTGCCGCTCGCGGTGCCCGGCGTCATCACCGTCGGCATCCTCGCGTTCATCGGAAGCTGGAACGGCTACCTGCTGCCGCTGTTCATCCTGAACGACGAAGCACAGTTCACCCTCCCGCTGGGTGTCCAGGCGTTCTCGTCGCAGTACTCGGTCGACACGGCCAAGGTGCTCGCCTTCACGTCGCTGTCGATGCTGCCCGCACTGGTGTTCTTCAGCCTCTTCGAGCGTCGGATCGTCGGCGGCCTGACGGGGGCGGTCAAGGGATGAGCGACGTCGTGATGCCCGCGGTCTCGCCGCGGGTGCAATCCCTCCACGCGCAGATGACGCTGGACGAGAAGCTCGCGCAGCTGGTCGGGTACTGGGTCGACAAGGGCGGCGAGGTCGTCGCGCCGATGGCCGGCGAGCGCGGCAACACCGGCCCGTACGAGGAGGCGACGGCCCAGGGCCTGGGTCACCTCACCCGCGTGTACGGCACGCGGCCGGTGGATCCGATCGCGCGAGCCGAGTGGCTCTGGGCGGAGCAGCGGCGCCTGCGCGCCGAGACCCGCCTGGGCATTCCGGCGATCGTGCACGAGGAGTGCCTGACCGGTCTCGCGGCCTGGAAGGCCGCGACGTTCCCGACGCCCCTGGCGTGGGGTGCGGCCTTCGACCCGGAGCTGACCGAAGAGGTCGGCGCGGCGATCGGCCGGTCCATGGCCGCCCTGGGGATCCACCAGGGTCTCGCCCCCGTGCTCGACGTCGTCACCGACCCCCGCTGGGGCCGCGTCGACGAGTGCATCGCCGAGGATCCCTACGTCGTCGGCACGATCGGCACCGCCTACGTGCGCGGACTGCAGTCGGCCGGGGTCGATGCGACCCTCAAGCACTTCGCCGGATACTCCGCCTCGCAGGCGGGCCGCAACCACGCCCCCGTGCAGATGGGCCGGCGGCGGCTGCAGGATGTCGTGCTGCCGCCGTTCGAGATGGCGATCCGCGACGGCGGCGTGCAGTCGGTCATGAACTCGTACGCCGAGATCGACGGCGTTCCCGTCGCCTCGGACCCCACCCTGCTCACGGCTCTGCTGCGGGACGAGTGGGGGTTCGAGGGCACGGTCGTCGCCGACTACTTCTCCGTCGCGTTCCTGCACTCGCTGCACGGCGTCGCCGCCGATCTCGGCGAGGCGGCCGTGCTCGCCCTCCGGGCGGGCATCGACGTCGAGCTGCCCACCGCCGACGCGTTCGCGGGGCCGCTGCGGGCCCGGCTCGCCGCGCATCCGGAGGAGGTGGAGTTCGTCGACCGTGCCGTGCTGCGTGTCCTCGCCCAGAAGGAGCGGCTCGGCCTGCTCGACGCCGACTTCGAGGCGGCGCCCAGCGAGATCGACCTGGACGGTCCCGCGCTGCGCGCCTTGGCCCGCCGGGCCGCCGAGGAATCGGTCGTCCTGCTGACCAACGACGGCCTGCTGCCGCTCTCGGCTCCCGGACGGATCGCGCTGATCGGTCCCAACGCCGACTCGGCCGAGTCGCTCATGGGGTGCTACTCGTTCGCGAACCATGTGCTCGCCCATCACCCGGGCACTCCGCTCGGCTTCGAGATGCCGAGCGTCGCCGAGGCGCTGCGGGGCGAGTTCGCCGGCGCGGACGTGGTGCTGGAACGCGGCTGCGAGGTCGAGGATCCCGACACCAGCGGGATCGCCGCGGCCGCGGAGGCGGCGGCGGCCGCCGACGTGGCTATCGTCGTCGTCGGAGACCGGGCCGGCCTGTTCGGCCGCGGGACCGTAGGCGAGGGCAACGATGTCGACGACCTCGAGCTGCCCGGCGCACAGCGCCGTCTCGTCGAGGCCGTGATCGCGACCGGCACGCCGACGACAGTCGTGGTGGTCTCAGGACGCCCGTACGCGATCGGCTGGATGCTCGAGGGACCGGGCGCCGCGAGCGCGGTGCTGCAGGCCTTCTTCCCGGGCGAGGAGGGAGGCCCGGCCATCGCGGGGATCCTGTCCGGCCGCACGGAGCCGTCGGGGCACCTCCCCGTGTCGCTCCCCCGGTCGGCGGGCGCGCAGCCCTACACCTACCTGCACCCGGTGCTGGGCGGACCGACCGAGATCACGAGCGCCGACAACACCCCGGCCCTGCCGTTCGGCCACGGTCTGACGTACACGACGTTCGAGCGCGGATCGCTGATCGCGACGGATGCCGCGACCGACGGCATCCTGGAGGTGTCGGTCGTCGTCGCCAACACCGGGGACCGGCCGGGAACGGATGTCGTGCAGCTGTACGCGCGCGACCGGGTGGCGTCGGTCACGCGTCCGGTCGCGCAGCTGCTGGCGTACCAGCGGGTGTCGCTGGAGCCGGGCGAGTCGGTGTCGGTGAGCTTCGCCGTGCCGGCCACACGCCTGGCGTTCACGGGACGCGAGGGTCGCCGCATCGTCGAGCCGGGCGAGATCGACCTCTGGGTCGGCCCGTCGTGCGCGCAGCGCGACGCAGAGGTGCAGGTCGAGCTGACCGGCGACGTCCACGTCGTCACGGCGGCCGATCCGCGCGCCGCGACGGCGACCGTCCGGACCGGCGCGGACGCCCTGCCCGTGCGCTGACCCGGAATACGAGAGGGCCCCGCGGCATCGCGCCGCGGGGCCCTCTTCGTGGCGATGTGCGCCCGTTACGCCAGGTCGAGCTCCACCGTGGCGAAGGAGTGCGGCGGGAGCGAGACGGTCAGCACACCCGCGTCGATCGACGTGTCGAGCGACGCCGGCGCGACGGCGTCGGGGTTCTCGGGGGTGTTGTGGGAGGTGGCATCCGTCCCCGTCAGCACGCGGGCGCGTCGCACGGTGGCCGTGCGGCCGCGCAGGTCGACGCGCACATCGAGTGGAGCGTCGAGCGACAGGTTCGACAGCGACACGAGCGCCGAGTCGCCGCTCGTCGATGCCGACACCGACAGGCCGGGCACGTCGTCCGCCGCCGCCGGCGACGACAGCACATGGGCGGCGAGCGCCGTCGCGTCATGGTGACCGCGATTCATCTCGAACACGTGGTAGGTCGGCGTGAGCACCATCGCGCCGTCGTCGTCGGTGAGGATCATCGCCTGCAGCACGTTGAGGGTCTGCGCGATGTTCGCCATCTTCAACCGCCCGGCATGGCGGTGGAAGGCGTCGAAGTGCACGGCGGCGACCAGGGCGTCGCGCACGGTGTTCTGCTGGAACAGGAAGCCGGGGTTGGTGCCGGGCTCGACGTTCCACCACGTGCCCCACTCGTCGAGGATGAGGCCCACCTTGCGGTCGGGGTCGTACGAGTCCATGACGGCTTCGTGCCGGCGGATGACCCGCTCGATGTCGATCGCCTTGCGCATCGTGCCGTAGTACTGCTCGGCCGAGAACTCGATGGCCGGCTCGGTGTTGATGCCCGCGCCGGCGTGCGAGTAGTAGTGGAACGAGATGCCCTGGAACACCGGCGACGGGTTCGACCCACACGTGAGGCAGCCGAGCGACTCCATGAGCGCGCGCGTCCACGTGATGTCGTCGTCCGAGGCGCCGGCCGCGATGCGGTAGAGCTCGTTGCCGCCGTGGTTGCGGCAGAACGTGCCGTAGCGGCGGGCCTCGAGCGCGTACTGCTCCGCGGTCATGTTGCCGCCGCAGCCCCACGCCTCGTTGCCGATGCCCCAGAACGGCACCTTCCAGGGTTCGTCGCGGCCGTTCTCGCGCCGCAGCCGCGCCATCGGGCTGTCGCCGTCGCGCGTCAGGTACTCGACCCACTCGCTCATCTCGCGCACCGTGCCGCTGCCGACGTTGCCGTTGACATACGCGTCGGCGCCGAGCATCTCGCACAGGTCCATGAACTCGTGCGTGCCGAAGTGGTTGTTCTCCACCACGTCGCCCCAGTGCGAGTTGATCATCTGCGGGCGGCTCTCACGGGGACCGATGCCGTCGCGCCAGTGGTACTCGTCGGCGAAGCAGCCCCCTGGCCAGCGGAGGTTCGGGATGCCGAGCGCCCGCAGCGCCTCGACGACGTCGGAGCGGATGCCGCGCACGTTGGGGATCGCCGAGTCCTCGCCGACCCAGAAGCCGCCGTAGATGCAGCGGCCGAGGTGCTCGGCGAAGTGGCCGTAGAGGTGGCGGCTGATGACGTCGCCGGGGACGTCGAGGTCGATGACGGCGCGGGCCGTGGTCACAGGTTTCTCCAGTCGGATGCGGGGGTCAGGGGGACGAGGGACGGGCGCTCCGCCGTGGTGCGGAGCACCACGCGCACGCCGGACGCGGCCGAGTCCGAGAGGGCCGTCATGATCTCGAGCACGTGCAGGGCGATCGCCCCGCTCGCGCGCGCCGGGCCGGCGACGAAGTCGAGCAGGCCGATGCCGCGGCCGGCGTCGGCGTAGCCGGCCGACGACTCGAGGGTCTCCCACGAGCCGCCCCGGGGGTGAAGCTGCACGTCACCGGCGAACATGTTGGGGTCGGGTACGATCAGCGACCCGTCGACGCCGTGCACCTCGATCGGCGCCGCGGTCGACCGGACGCCGTCGAAGCTCATGGTCACGGTCGAGATCGCGCCTGATGCGTGATGCAGGATGCCGGTGAGATGGGTGTCGACGTCGACGCCGATGCTCTCCCCCGCGCGCGGCCCGGTGCCGATCACGCGCACGTCGCGCGAGCGCGACGCGGCACCCGACACCGCTTCGACCGGTCCGAGCAGCTGCACGAGCGAGGTGACGTAGTACGGGCCCATGTCGAGCAGCGGTCCGCCGCCCTCGCGGTAGTAGAAGTCGGGATGCGGATGCCACGACTCGTGGCCGGCCGAGATCCACATCGCGGATGCCGACACCGGCCGCCCGATCCGCCCATCATCGATCGCCGCGCGCGCGGTCTGCACGCCGGTGCCGAGCACGGTGTCGGGCGCACTCCCGACGCGGACGCCCGCGGCGGCTGCGGCATCCATCACCCGCGTCGCGTCGGCGAGCGTCGCCGCCAGGGGCTTCTCTCCGAAGACGTCCTTGCCGTGCGCGATGGCAGCCAGCGCCACCTCGGCGTGCGCCGCGGGGATGGTGAGGTTGAGGACCGTGCCGACGCCGGGATCGGCGAGCAGCTCGTCGGTGCCGAGCGCGCGGCACCCGGGGATGCCGTCGGCCGCGGCCTGCGCTCGTGGGGCGTCGAGGTCGGCGACGGCGGCGATCCTCACGCCCTCCACTGCGCGGAGCGTGTCGAGGTACTGGCGCGAGATGACGCCGAGCCCGACGATGCCGATGTCGGTCGCGGTGCCGGCGGTCATCGCGCCGCCCACAGGATGCCGCGCTCGATGATGGTGCGCACGTTGGCGTCCTGCAGCACGTCGAGACTGTGGCCCGGCGTCGACACGAACACGCGCCCCTGGCCCCAGTCCCGCGTCCACACGGCCGGCGACGTGATGGGCCGGTGCCACGGGTGGTAGGGCTGCACCGGGTGAGTGGTCGTGGCGAGCACGTCGATGAGGTCGTCGTGGAGCACCCAGTACTGCTCGGTGGTGAGTCGGAAGTCGTCGATGCCGGCGGTGATCTCGTGCCTGCGGCCCAGGTCGGTGATCTCGACCGTGTAGTCCAGGTAGTTGTCGGTCTGGTCGCCGTGCACCTCGTCCGGGTGCTTCGAGGGATGGGTGGCGAACTGACCGCCCACGAGCTGCAGGTAGTCCGAGCTCGCGCGGAACGAGTCCGCGATGCCGCCGTGCCAGCCGGCGAGACCCGTGCCGGCGGCGACCGCGTCGCGCAGACCGCGCACGGCCTCGTTCGACGCCTGCGACATGGTGACGGACTGCAGCACGAGGTCGGTCGCGGCCATGCGGTCGGCGTCGGCGTACACCTGCGGGTCCTCTTCGACGGTGACGTCGAAGCCGCTGTCACGGAGGAACGGCAGGAACAGCTCGGTCGCCTCGACCGGGTGGTGGCCGTCCCATCCGCCACGGACGACGAGGGCGGTGCGGGTCATGAGGGGTTCCCTTCCACGGGGTGTTCGGTGGCGTCGACGGCGCCGGCGGCGACCGTCGTCAGGATGCTGTCGTGCGCGGCGCTCTGCTCGACTGCGGCGAGCACGCGCTGCACCTGGGTGGCGTCGGCGAAGGTGGGCGACACGGGGATCTCACCGGCGACGGCGCGCACGAAGTCGACGGCCTGGTGCGTGAACAGGTGCTCGTACCCGAGTCCGTGACCGACGGGCCACCACGCGCCGGCGTACGGATGCTGCGCCTCGGTGACCTGCACGCGCCGGAAGCCCTGGGCGACATCGGCTGCCGCGTCGTACACCTCGAGCTCGTTCATCCGCTCGAAGTCGAACGCGATCGCGCCCCGGTCGCCGTTGATCTCGATGCGGTTGGCGTTGCGGCGTCCGGTCGCCAGGCGCGTCGCCTCGAAGACGCCGAGGGCCCCGCCGTCGAAGCGGGCGGTGAACGCCGCCGCGTCGTCGACGGTCACCGGGAGCCGGTCGGAGGTGTCGGCGGCGACGCCGCCCAGACCCTCCACCGCCCCGCGGCGCGGCCGCGAGGTGACGAAGGTGCGCAGGGTCGCCGAGACCGCCGTGATGTCCTGACCGGTGAGCCACTGCGCGGTGTCGATGCTGTGCGCGCCGATGTCGCCCAGTGCCCCGGAGCCCGCCCGATCACGATCCAGCCGCCAGGTGTGGGGCGCGTCGGGGTCGCTCAGCCAGTCCTGCAGGTACTGCGCCCGCACGTGCCGGATCTCGCCGACGCGACCCGCCGCGATGAGCTCGCGCGCGAGGGTCAGCGCGGGGGTGCGGCGGTAGCTGAAGCCGCACATGGCGACCACGCCGGCGCGGGATGCGGCATCCGTCATCTCCTCCGCCTCGGCGACCGAGTTCGCCAGCGGCTTCTCGCACAGCACGTGCTTTCCGGCCGCGAGCGCGGCGAGCGCGATCTCGGCGTGGGTCTGGCCGGGGGTGCAGATGTCGATCACGTCGATGTCGTCGCGTTCGACGGCCTCGCGCCAGTCGACCGAGTGCTCCGGCCACTCCCAGCGCGCTGCGGCCTCGGCGGTCGCGTCGGCGCGATGACCGACGAGCAGCGCCGGCCGCGGAGTCAGTGGGAGGTCGAAGAAGCGCGGCGCGGTGCGCCAGGCGTGGGTGTGCATGCGGCCCATGAAGCCGGTGCCGATCAGTGCGATCCGCAGCGGCGATGTCGTCGTCGTCATCGGGTGTGCCCTTTCCAGGCACAGACGATGCCATCGCGCGGTCGGCGTCGCGACAATGTTGCGCAAAACCTCCGGCGTGCGCGAAAGTGGTGCGGTGCCGCCGAGACGTCCTCTGATCGCCGCGACCGAGGGGTTCACCCGCCGTCTCGGCCGTCAGGCGACGCCTCACGGGCAAACGTCCAGGGAAGTCGGCCGGTGTCTGCGCGCGTGAGTCTCGCCGCGGTGGCGGCGGCGGCCGGGGTCAGCGTGGCGACGGCGTCGCGCGCACTGTCGGGCCGCGGAGATCTCGCCCCCGCGACCCGGCGTCGCGTACTGGCGGCCGCCCGCACCCTCGGCTATACCCGTGACCCCGCCGTCGGCGGGAGGCCGCCGGGATCCGCGCGCCTGGTCGACCTGGTGCTCGGCTGGTTCCACAACGCCTACTCCGACGAGGTGACCGCCGGCGCCCGCAGCGCCGCGGCCGCCGCCGGCTACGACCTCGTGCTGACCGAGGAGCGCGACACCCCCGACGACGACTGGCCTATGCGCATCCGCAGGCGCGGTTCGGCGGGCGTGGTGCTCGGACTCATCTCGCCGACGGCGTCGCAGCTGGCCGCGCTGAACGATGCCGAGATCCCGGTCGTTCTGATGGATCCGCAGGCCGAGACGTCGCGGGGTCTCACGAGCGTTCGCACGACCGACCGCGAGGGCGGAGCGGCCGCGGCGATGCATCTGGCCGAACGCGGCGCCACTCGGTTCGCGGTGGTGCTCGGGTCGCCGCCGTATCGCTACGGCCGCGCGCGGAACACCGGCTTCCGCGAGGCGCTGCGACTCGTCCGCCCGGACGCCGACCTGATCGCGGTGCAGGCCGACTGGGGTGGGGCGGCTGCGCGCGAGGCCGCGCTGCCCCTCCTGCGCGGGCTCCGGCCGGGCGAACGACTCGGCGTCTTCGCGTGCTCCGACGAGATGGCCGCGGGCGTGTACGCCGCGGCCGCGGCGACCGGGCGCCGCATCCCCGACGACGTGCTGGTCGTGGGCTTCGACGACCTGCGCGGCGCGCGCTGGCTCACCCCGCCGCTCACCACCGTGCGCCAGCCCATCCGCGAGATGGCCGCAGCCGCCGTCACCGCGCTCACCGAGGCCGCCGCCGGCGCTCCTCTGCCGCCCTCCCCCATCGTGCTCGCGACGCAGCTGATCGAGCGGGGCTCGACCTGAGTCCCCGCTCGTTCCCGGAAGACAAGGGATGCCGCGGCGGCGGCATCCGGACGGTCCGGCGACTGCGGCATCCGAACCGGACGAAACGTCCCGTCCGCGTGCGCGGGGCACCCGAGTAGCGTGGGAGCACGTCTGACGGAAGGCTCCCCATGTCGATCTCGACCGAACGCCACGCCCGCACCGACCGCGCCGCGAGGAGCGAATCCGAGCTGCAGCAGATGGCGAAGGACCACCTGTGGATGCACTTCGCCCGCCAGTCGGTGATGACGGACGGCCCCGGCGTTCCGATCATCGTCAAGGGCGAGGGCCACCACATCTGGGACTCCCAAGGCAAGCAGTACATCGACGGTCTCGCCGGACTGTTCGTCGTGGCCGCCGGTCACGGTCGCCGGCGCCTCGCGGAGGTCGCGGCGAAGCAGGCCGAGCAGCTCGCCTTCTTCCCGATCTGGTCGTACGCGCACCCCGCCGCCATCGAGCTCGCCGACCGTCTGGCCGACTACGCGCCGGGCGACCTCAACAAGGTGTTCTTCTCCACCGGCGGCGGCGAAGCCGTCGAGACCGCGTTCAAGCTCGCCAAGTACTACTGGAAGATCCAGGGTCAGCCCACCAAGCACAAGGTCATCTCGCGCTCGGTCGCCTACCACGGCACCCCGCAGGGCGCCCTCGCGATCACCGGCATCCCTGCCATGAAGTCGATGTTCGAGCCGGTGACACCCGGCGGCTTCCGGGTGCCGAACACCAACTTCTATCGGGCTGCCGACATGGGCGCGCCCGCAGATGACCTCGAGACCTTCGGCGTCTGGGCCGCGGACCGCATCGAGGAGATGATCCTCTTCGAAGGCCCCGACACCGTGGCGGCGGTCTTCCTCGAGCCGGTGCAGAACTCGGGCGGGTGCTTCCCGCCGCCTCCCGGATACTTCCAGCGCGTGCGCCAGATCTGCGACAAGTACGACGTGCTGCTCGTCTCGGACGAGGTCATCTGCGCCTTCGGCCGCATCGGCCACATGTTCGCGTGCGACGCCTACGGCTACGTGCCCGACATGATCACGTGCGCCAAGGCCATGACCAGCGGCTATTCGCCGATCGGCGCGACCATCGTGAGCGACCGCATCTACGAGCCCTTCGCCCACGGCGACCGCGCCTTCTACCACGGCTACACCTTCGGCGGTCACCCGGTGTCGGCCGCAGTCGCGCTCGAGAACCTCGACATCTTCGAGGAGGAGGGCCTCAACGAGCGGGTGCGCGAGTACTCGCCGGTGTTCCGGTCGACGCTGGAGAAGCTCAACGATCTGCCCATCGTGGGCGACGTGCGCGGCGACGGCTACTTCTTCGGGATCGAGCTCGTCAAAGACAAGGCGACGAAGGAGACCTTCGACGACGACGAGTCCGAGCGGCTGCTGCGCGGGTTCCTCTCCAAGGCGCTGTTCGATGCCGGTCTGTATTGCCGCGCCGACGACCGCGGCGACCCCGTCATCCAGCTCGCGCCGCCCTTGACGGTCGGCCCGAAGGAGTTCGACGAGATCGAGCAGATCCTCCGCAGCGTGCTCACGGAGGCGTGGACACGACTCTGAGGCATCGCCGGGCGGTCTCGAGGGTTATTGTTGGCCCGTGGGCACGATCTACTACGGCGGCGGCGCGATGCCGATCCATATCGAGGACCGCGCATTGGCGCACCTCAAGGTCGTGATTGCGACCAAGCTCCGGCGCGATGAGAGCTTCACCGTCTCATGGACCCACCCCGACGATCAGCCCCGCGGGCGCAGCACGATCTGGCTGCACCCGTCGATCCCCCTCCGGTTCGTCTTCGACGACCCGGAGCCGGCGCAGCTCAGTCGCGAGTGGATCGAAGAGCTCGCGAACTCCGCCAGCTCGACCGGCGGCATCCTGCTCGTCGCAGAGCACTTCGACACGGGCCCGGTTCCGGTGGCCGAGGGCGCGGGCATGGCCGCCCTCGACGGCGGCGCGGTGGACGTGTCACTCGGCAAGGTCGACGTGGAGCACATCGACGTCGACCGCCTCACCGTGGGCGGCACCGAGGTGACAGCCGAGGACGTCACGTCTTAGGCGACCTCTCCGTCGCCCGCGCCGGGGAACGTCACCGGGCAGCCCTCAAGAGAGCTCGGGCTGCGACGACTCGTCTTCCTCGGCGGGCTCGGGGAGGATCGTGAGGCCACTCGGCCCGCTCGCCGCGAGCATCAGCTCCTCGACCCAGCGGCGGTTGATGCGCGGCTGACGGCTGCCGAAGAAGTGGAACTGGATCGGCACCGACGGGTGGATCCAGAAGCTGCGGCGTCCGCTGCCGTCGCCGATCTCGACGTCGAACATGAATGGCTCGGAACGGCGCAGTTTGTTCATCACGACGATGCGCAGGTGGGCCAGCGTGCGGTCGTCGATGTCCACCGAGTTGGCGTTCGTGTCGTAGATGAACCGTCCCATGGCAGGAGCCTAGTGCCGCATCACCGCGGAGCGAATGCAGCGGCGAAGAGGGCCCGCGCGCGGCGCGCGACGACAGGTCGCTGCGCGGTGTCGGCACGGGCGAGCTCGGTCGCCAGCATGCCGGCCGCCAGCGTCACGTCGTCGGTCTCGATGTGCCTGCCGATGCGGCCTGCGACGCGATCGCGGGCGACGAGACGCTCCACCAGTGCCTGGAACCGGGCCCCGAGCACCGCCACGCGCGTGTCGGTGAGATCGGCGGTGATGAGCTCGATGAATGCCGTCGAGACGACCACCTGGTCGACGACGCGGTCGAGCAGGTCGTCGACCGTCCGCTCGGGGGCCGACGTGTACTCCTCGAGGTCGCGCACGTTGTCTTCGAAGACGGCGACGGCGAGGGCCGTGCGGTCGGGGAAGTGGCGGTAGAGGCTGCCCTGGCCCACGCCCGCGCGCTTGGCGACGGCGCTGAAGGGCGCGCCCAGGCCGCCTTCGGCGTAGACCTCGCGCGCGGCGGCGATGAGGGCGCGACGGTTGTCGGCCGCGGCGGCGGGGCCGCGATTTGGGCGGGGATGCGCATGGGGGGATGCGGTGCTCGGCACGGGTGTAGCCTAGTACCGGACAAAGATGTCCGGTAGGAGCCGCCCCGAAGGATCCTCATCCCCGGACCCGCAGCCCCGATGCATGCACGAAGAAAGGGAAGAACACCCATGAGCACGACCACCGCTCCCCTCACCGGAGCCTCCACCATCCAGTCATGGCTCGACGACCCGGCCGGCGGGCCGGTGCTGCGCGATCTCCTCGCCCAGGGCGGCCAGAGCGCGGAAGCGCTCAGCCCCATCGTCTCGCTCCCGATCTCGAACCTCGTCGCGATGAGCGGCGGCGCCTTCCCGCAGGCCGCGCTCGATGCCCTGATCGCACAGGTCAACCCCGACGGCGTCCCGGATGCCGGTGCCACCGCCGACGAGACCCCGAAGGCGGAGTGGGCCGAGAAGGTCACCGCGGGGCGCTTCACGGGTCAGACCGTCATCGTCACCGGCGCCGGCTCCGGCATCGGCCGTGCCACCGCCTCGCGCGTCGCCCGCGAGGGCGGTCGCGTGATCGCCGTGGACGTCAGCCAGGAGCGCCTCGACGAGTTCGTCGCCGCGCACGCGGGCGCCGATGTCGTCGCGCTCACCGCCGACATCACCGACGACGAAGGCGTCGCCCGCATCATCGAGGCGGCCGGCGACAGGATCGACGGGCTGGCCAACATCGCCGGGATCATGGACGACATGACTCCCGTGGGCGACGTCACCGACGCCGTGTGGGAGCGCGTGTTCCGCGTCAACGTCACCGGCACCATGAAGCTCATGCGCGCCGTGGTCCCCGCCATGCTCGCGCAGGGCGGCGGCTCGATCGTGAACACCTCGTCCGAGGCATCGCTCCGCGGCTCGGCCGCCGGCGCCGCCTACACCGCGTCGAAGCACGCCGTGGTCGGCCTCACCAAGTCGAGTGCCTTCATGTACGGTCCGAGCGGCATCCGTGTCAACGCGGTCGCACCGGGCGCCGTGATCACCAACATCGAGGCGAAGTTCAACTCGCCGCTGGGTGCCGATCGCGTCCGGACCGGCATGGCCGTGATGGTGCCGCCGGTGATGCCCGACCGACTCGCCGCGTCGATCACGTTCCTGCTGAGCGACGACGGCGTCAACGTCAACGGCCAGAACCTCGCCAGCGACGGCGGCTGGTCGGCCGCGTAAGAACCCGCGACGCCCCGGCTGACCCGAGCCGCCGGGGCGTCGCGCACCACGTGCTCCCCTGTCGCGATCTGCGAGGCCGTTCTGCGGATCGTGGCGGGCGAGCGAACAGCTCGAACGGCTAGAACGGCCAGATCAGCGGCACGTAGAGCACCGCGATCGCCAGGAAGAACAGCGCGAGCGGCAGCCCCAGCTTCCAGTAGTCGCCGAACCGGTACCCCGCCGGCTCCATCACCATCAGGTTCGCAGGCGTCGCGATGGGCGTGAGGAAGGCCGCCGCCCCTGCGACGGCGAGCGCCATCATGAAGGGCTGCACCGACAGGTCCAGCGCGTGGGCGACCGAGATGGCGATCGGCGCCACGATGAGCACCGTCGCCGTGTTGCTGATGAGCTGACCGAGCACCAGCGTGATCCCGCACAGCGCGAGCAGCGCGACGTGAGGGCCGGCGTCGCCGAGCATCGACAGCATCCCTTGAGCGATCAGGTCTGCGGTGCCGGTGCTGATGAATGCCGTCGACAGCGGGATCATGCCGGCGATGAGCACCACGGTCGTCCACGAGATCGCGTGATACGCCGCAGTCGCGGTGACCGTGCGGGTGAGCACCAGCGCGCACGCCGCGAGCAGGGCGGCGACCGCCGGCGGCACGACGCCGGTCGCGAGCAGCACGATCATCGCCAGCAGGATGCCGATCGCGCGCTTCGCTCCCCGCCCGAGCGGCACCGACCGGCGCAGCTGCGCCGGGTCGTCGACCACGAGCACGCCGGGGTCCTGCGTCCGCCGCGTGAGGTCGTCCCACGCCCCCTGGAGCAGCAGGGCGTCGCCGGACTGCACGATGAACTCCGTGCCCTTGAGGTGCTCGTCGCCCCGTCGCGCCGCCAGCACGACGAGGTCGCCGTCGGGCGTCGTCATCCCGGCGCACACGCGCTTACCGATCAGCGGCGACCGCGGTGCCACGACGACCTCGGTCACCCCGGTGTTCGGGCCGAGGAGCATGCCGGTGTCGAGCGTCAGCGAATACTGCCGGCGCAGCATCCGCGCGTGCCGCACCAGGTCGACGGGCATCAGCGCGCCCTTCCGATCCGGCACGAGTCCCCCGCCGAGGAGCAGGATCACGATCGTGCCGAGGAGCACCGGGATGCCGACGAGCGCGAATTCGAAGAACCCGAACTCCCGCCCGCCCGCGCCGGCGGCGAACTCCGACACGATGATGTTGACCGGCGTGCCGGTGAGCAGGAGCAGCGAGCCTGCGGATGCCGCGAACGCGAGCGGCATGAGCAGCCTCGACGACGCGATGCCGGCGCGAGCCGCGACCACGACGACCAGCGGGAGCAGGGCGGCGACCGCGCCGTTGATGCTGATGAGCGCCGTCAGCCCGGCCACGAGCAGTGCGATCACCACGATCAGCGTGGTGCGCTTCGTGCCGGCGCTGCCGATCACCTTCTGCCCCGCCCATGCGGTGACTCCGGTGGCGTCCAGCGACTCGCTCACGACGAACAGCGCGGCGATGAACAGCACGGTCGGATCGCCGAACCCCGCCAGCGCTTGCGGCAGGGTGAGCACGCCGGTGAAGAACAGGGCCAGCGCGACGCCGATCGCGACGATCCCGATGGGCACGCGATTGCTCACGAAGGCGATCACCGCGAGCACCAGGATGACGAGGGTTGCGGTGACGGGGTCCACGCGCCCAGCGTAGCCACCGACCTCGCGGAGCGGACCCGGTTCCGAGCCCGTCGAAGGGCGCTTCGACAGGCTCAGCGACCGAGGCCCGGCTTCAGCCGCGCAGCGTCGCCAGCCCCGCGACGTCGTACGCCAGCTCGACGGCCTCGAAGACCGCCGCATCGATCGTGCGCGGTGCGAACGCATCGCCGATGGTGACGACCCGCGGTGCGGCTGACGTGTCCATGATCGAGCCGGGGATGCCGACCGACGCCCGCGGCTCGATGGCCACCACTGCGTCGACCCCCGGGATCATCTCGACTGCCCCGGTCAGCGTGTCGCGCACCGTCACGGCGCCGGGTTCGATCCGCTCCACGAGGTGTGCGGGGCGACGCTGGAAACCCCCGTGCGCTCCGAGGCGCTCGAGCAGCAGCGGCCGGTCGAATCCGGCGCCGATGTGCGGGAACACGGTCTCGAACGGCGTCACGAGCTCGAGCTCGTCGACACGCTCGAGCAGGGTCAGCACGATCCCGGCGGCGTACGCCGTGCCGTCGGCATCCACCACCGCGATCCGCCGGCCGAGCGGCACTTCGGCCGCCGGTGCGACCGCAGCGAAGGCGTCGGTGGTGCCCTCGGCGGGGAATCCTCCGGCGTACGCGCCGCCGAGGGCGAGCGAGGTGGTCACCGGGGCGATGGCGCCGGTCGCGACCACGATGCCGTCCGCACCTTCGGCGCGCAGCAGGTCGGCGTCCGCCTCGACCCCGAGCCGCACCGTCACGCCCACGGCCGCGAGGTCGCGCTCGAGGTCGTCCACGAGCAGCCCGACGCTCTCGCGCCCCGGCACGCGGCGGGCGAGGCGCAGCTGGCCGCCGAGTTCGTCCGCGCGCTCGAC
>NZ_DATCVK010000076.1:0-2838 GCF_036566905.1 Microbacterium sp.
CATCCGCGTGAACGCCGTGGCACCGGGGCCGATCTGGACTCCGCTGATTCCGGCGACCGGATGGCCCGACAAGCTGCCCGACTTCGGTCGCGACACCCCGCTCGGCCGGGCGGGTCAGCCAGCAGAGCTCGCCGGGGCGTACGTGTACCTCGCCTCGGAGGAGGCGTCGTACGTCTCGGGCGCGATCCTGCCGGTCACGGGCGGACGCGCGCTGTAGAGCCCCCGAAAGGAGGTGGGGACACGGGGCTCCGTGCGCCGTAAGCTTCGGGCATGGGCAAGCTCATCTACAGCACGTCCCTGCGCGAGTTCGAGATCGACGACCGCGCCCTCGCCCACCTCCGCGTCGCGATCCTGACCAAGCTGCGCCGCTCCGAGAGCTTCGCGTTCACGTGGGAGCACGGCGTCGAACGCGGCAGCGGGCGGACGACGATGTGGATGAACCCGTCCATCCCGGTGCTGTTCGTCTTCAGCGGCAACCGGCCGCCGAAGCTCAACCGGCTCTGGATCGAGGAGCTGATCCTCTCCGCCAGCAGCACCGCGGGGTTGCACCTCGTGCCGGAGCCCGAGGCGTCGGAGCCGTTCGAGATCGATTGAGTCCGCAACTGCTCACGCGCTCGTGAGGATGACGAGGCGCTGCGTCGCCCGGGTCATGGCGACGTAGCGGTCGACTGCTCCCTCGATGCCGGCGCCGAACGATGCGGGGTCGATGAGGACGACGAGATCGAACTCGAGGCCCTTCACGAGCTCGGGCGTCAGCGACCTGACGCGCACGGGGCGCCCGGATGCATCCATGCCGCTGCCTGCGCCGACGCCCGTGTCGCGTGCGATCACGCACGCGGTGCCCTCAGCGTGTTCGGAGAGCCAGGTTTCGAGGATCGCGTCGAGGTCGGACACCGAGCCGTGAGCGACGGGGATGCCGCTGCTGCGCACCGACGTCGGCACGTTGGCGTCGGGAATCGCCGCCCGGATGACGGGCTCCGCCTCGGCCATGACCTCCTCGGGCGTGCGGTAGTTGATGGTGAGGTGCGCGAGCGCGACGTGGTCGAGCCCGATGCGCGCGAGGCGTGCCTGCCATGACTCGGTGAACCCGTGCCTGGCCTGGGCGCGATCGCCGACGATCGTGAGGCTCCGCGACGGGCAGCGGGCGAGCACCATCCGCCACTCGGCATCCGTCAGCTCCTGCGCCTCGTCGACGACGATGTGGGCGAAGGGCCCTGCGAGTTCGTCGGCGTCGCGGCTCGGCAGCTCGGCCTCGTCGATCAACGAGTACTGCAGATCCTGCCCGCGCAGCATCGTCATGACGCCCTCGCCGTCGTCGTGCACCTGCGCCTCGATCAGGTTGTCGATGACGCGGGCCATCTCCTCTCGCTGAGTGGTCGCTGCAGCCTCGCGCCGACGCCGGTCGCGGGATGCCTCGGGGTCGCCGATGCGCTGGCGCGCAGCGTCGAGGAAGGGGAGGTCGGCGACGGTCCACGCGCGGGGATCGGGGCGCTGCAGCAGCCGCACCTCGTCGTCGCCGAGCCAGGGGGCGCATCGCCGCAGGTACGCGGGCACCGACCACAGGTCGGCGACGACTCCGGCCGGGTCGAGCACCGGCCACGCGCGGTTGAAGGTCGTGCGCAGTTCGCGACTGTCGGCGAGCGCGGCCCGCAGTTCCTCGGGCTCGACGTCGTCGTGCCGGTCGGTCAGGATGCTCAGCAGCTCCTCCCAGACCTGGAGGCGCGCCTCGTTGTGCGGCGTTCCGGGTTCGGGGGCGTCGAGCGCCTCCGCCCAGTCGTCGGCATCGACCAGCACGTCGGCCCACGGGGTCTCGACCGTCATGGCGGCCCGGGGCGGTCGCTCGTAGTACCCGACGGCACGCTCGACCGCCTGGACCAGTTCGCCTGAGGACTTCGCTCCGGCGACGGCGGGATCCGCCTCGATCGCCGCTGAGGCGCCCTCTGGAACGAGGTCGCGGAGCGTGCAGGTCTCGACGCCCTCTTCGCCCAGGCCCGGGAGGATGTCGGCCACGTAGTCGAGGTACGGCTGGTGCGGGCCGATGAAGAGCACGCCGCCGCGCCGATGCCCGAGCCGGGGATCGGAGTACAGCAGGTAGGCGGTGCGATGCAGTGCGACGACCGTCTTGCCGGTGCCCGGTCCGCCGTCGACGACGAGGGCGCCGCGGGAACCGGCGCGGATGATCGCGTCCTGGTCGGCCTGGATCGTGCCGAGCACGTCCTGCATCCGGGCCGAGCGGGTGCTGCCGAGGCTCGCGATGAACGCCGATTGCTCGTCGAGCGCCGCGTGCCCGTCGAGCGCGTCGGGCGTGAACACCTCGTCCCAGTAGTCGGTGACGCGGCCGCGGGTCCAGCGATACCTCCGGCGGCTCGTCAGGCTCATCGGGTCGCCGTGCGTCGCGCCGAAGAAGGGTTCCGCGGCGGGGGAGCGCCAGTCGATGAGCAGCCGGCGGCCGTCGGGTGCGGTGAGGCCGAGCCGCCCGATGTACACGGGCTCACCGCCGTCGGCCGCGACGATCCGACCGAGGCAGAGGTCGAGGCCGAAACGGCGCAGCGTCCGCAGCCGCCCCGTGAGCCGGTGGATCTCGAGGTCGCGATCGAGCGCGGCCTGGCCGCTTCCGCCTGGAGACCGCAGCTCGACCGCGAGACGGTCGGAGACCTCGGCGATGGAGTGGCGGAGGGCTTCCGCAATGGCGGCGAAATGCGCCTCGTCATCGGCGATGAGCGACGGGGCGGCCTTGGCGGCGAGGGAGTCGGGAAGGTCGAATACGTGCGAAGTCAGTGCAGCTCCTCTGCGTCGTGAGCGGATGTCTCCGGCTCGGCCGACCAGTATGCGCCGTCG
>NZ_DATCVK010000077.1:0-31766 GCF_036566905.1 Microbacterium sp.
CGGCGGGTCATCCCGCCGGCACCGCCGTCAGGAGGAGTTCCGATGCTCATCTTCGTCCTGAAGCGCGTCGCCTGGGCCCTGCTCACGCTGCTGATCGCGTCGTGGATCGCGTTCGTGCTCGTCCATCTCTCGGGCTCGACGCCCGGCGGCGTGGCACTCGGCCAGTCCGCGACACCCGAGCAGGTGGTCGCCTACAACGAGTCCATCGGCTGGTACGAGCCGTGGATCCAGCAGTACCTCGCCTGGGTCGGGCAGGTGCTGCAGGGAAACCTCGGCACGTCCCTGATCGACGGGCGCCCGATCGGCCCCGACATCGCGAAGCGGCTGCCGGTCACGGCGGCCCTCGCGGCCGGAGGAACGATCCTGAGCGCGGTGCTCGGCATCGTGCTCGGCGTGATCGCGGCCGTCCGCCGCGGCGCCGTCGACCGGTTCATCACGGTGCTCACCGGCGTCATGCTGTCGCTGCCCGCGTTCTGGGTCGGCATCCTGCTCGTCTACGTCTTCGCCGTGCAGCTGCGGCTGCTGCCGGCGACGGGCTTCGTCCCATTCGAGGTCAGCCCCGAGAAGTGGTTCACGTCGCTCGTCCTGCCCGTCCTCACGATCGCGATCACCTCGGCCGGGTTCATCGCGCGGCAGACGCGTGCTTCGATGGCCGAGGCGCTGGCGCAGGAGCACATCCGCACCCTGCGCGCGGTCGGCACCCCGAGCGGGCGCATCATCTACGTCCACGCGCTGCGCAGCGCCAGCCTGCCGATCCTCGCGACCATCGCGGTGCAGTTCATCGTGCTGTTCGGCGGCTCGGTGATGATCGAGCTCCTGTTCGCGCTCCCCGGCATCGGCCAGGCCATGCAGTCGGCCGTCGGCTCGGCCGACCTGCCGTTCGTCCAGGCCCTCGTCCTCGTCGCGACGCTCGTCGTCGTCATCGTCAACGTGGTCCTCGAGACCCTCAACCGCACCCTCGACCCGAAACTGCGCACATCATGACGGTCTCGACCACCTCCATCCTCACCATCCGCCGTTCCGAGCGGCGGCGCGGCAGCCGGCTGTTCCGGTCGCCGACCGCCGTCCTCGCGCTCGTCTGGCTCATCGGGCTGGTCGTCGCATCGCTGACCTCGCCGCTGTGGCTGCGGTACGGACCGCTCGAGCAGGACCTCTCGGCCGTGCTGCAGGGGCCGTCCGCCGCGCACCTCCTCGGCACCGACGAGCTCGGCCGCGATCTGCTGTCGCGCATCGTGACGGCGGCCGCGTCGACCCTCGCGATCGGGTGCATCCCGCCGATCGTCGCGGTGCTCATCACCGTTCCGGTCACGCTCTGGGCGGTGCGCAGCCCACGCGCCGAGGCGACGATGAACCGCGTCAGCGAGATCGTGATGTCGCTGCCGGGGACGGTGATCATCCTCGCGTTCATCGCGGCGGTCGGCACCAACATGCCGCTCGTGATGACCCTCCTCGGCGTGCTCCTCTTCGGTGCCCTCTACCGGATCTTCTTCGGTCAGGCCAAGGCGCTGCAGAAGCAGCTGTTCGTCGAGGCCGCAGCGGTCGACGGCGTGCGGCCGACGGCGGCGAGCTTCCGCCACGTCCTGCCGAACATGTCCACGACGGTGATCGTGCAGTTCGTCCTATTCTTCGGCGTCGGCATCATGATGCAGGCCGGCCTCGCGTTCATCGGTCTCGGCCCGCAGCCGCCCGAGCCCACCTGGGGCGGCATGATCCAGACGGCTGCCCGGTTCATCTTCCAGCAGCCCTGGATGATGGTGCCCACCGGCGCCGTGCTGGCCCTCACGATCATCGCGGCGAACTCGCTCGCCGATGTGCTCTCAGGTGGGGCGGCCACACCGCCCCCGCTCGTCGCCCTGCGCCGGCGCACGAAGAAGACCGCGTCGGACGACGAATACCTCGTGGCGCTGTCGCCCGCGGGTGCCGGGGCATCCCTCCCCGCCGAAGCCACCGCGCTGTTCCCCGTGGAGACGTCCGCCGACCTGCCCGAGGTCGTCGCCGCGCTGCCGTCCGACAACATCGGCACCAGCGCGCCGGATCTGACCGACCGCACGCCCGCGCGCGCCGCCGTGGACGGCGAACTCATCATCGAGGACCTGGTGCTCGGCGTCGAGGGCGGGCCTGCGCTCGTGACGGGCGTCTCGCTGCGCGTACAGCCCGGTCGGGTCATGGGCCTCGTCGGCGAGTCCGGCTGCGGCAAGAGCGTGACGTCCTACGCCATCCTCGGCCTGCTCTCACCGGGCCTCGCGGTGCGCTCCGGCCGCATCCAGTGGGGCGCCACCGATCTCGCCCAGGCCGACGAGCGCACCCTCGCCAAGGTGCGCGGCCACGACATCGCGTTCATCTCGCAGGAGCCCGGTCGTGCGCTCGATCCCATGTTCACGGTCGGGTGGCAGCTCGGCGCCGCGGTCAAGCGACTGCGCGGAGTCGCGTCGCGCGAGGCGAAGCGGATCGCGGCGGGCCTTCTCGAAGACGTCGGCATCGTCGACGTGCCGCGGGTGCTCAAGAGCTACCCGCATCAGATCTCGGGGGGCATGGCGCAGCGCGTCGCGATCGCCCTCGCCCTGGCCGGCGCGCCACGGCTGCTCGTCGCCGACGAGCCCACGACGGCTCTGGACGTCACCATCCAGGCCGAGATCCTCGCGCTGCTGCGCGGACTCGTCGCGACACGCGGCATGTCGATCATCCTGGTCACGCACGATCTCGGCGTCGTCGCCGACCTCTGCGACGACGTCTCGGTGATGTACGCCGGTCAGATCGTCGAGACCGGCACCGTCCGCGACGTGCTCGTGCGTCCGGAGCACCCGTACACGATGGCGCTCCTGGCAGCCGACCCGCATGCGATCGTCGAGTTGGAGGGCACGACGAGGTTGGCTTCGATCCCGGGTCAGGTTCCGCTGCCCGGATCATGGACGACCGGATGCCGGTTCGCCCAGCGCTGCCGCTTCGCCCGCGACGAGTGCATGACGGCGATCCCGCTGGTGCCGCGCGCCGAGGGCGAGGGTGGCGTGCGCTGCGTCCGCCGCGACGAGGTCCTGGGCCGCCAGGAGGAATGGCGACAGCCCGTCGCCGTCAGAGGAGGAGACCTGTGAGCACCGTGCAGGACCGAGTGGATGCCGTCGGCACCCCGCTTCTCGAGGTGCGCAACCTCGTCGTCCGTTACGGCAGGAGGGGCCCGGCCGCCGTGGACGACGTGTCGTTCACGATCGCGCGCGGTGAGACCCTCGGCCTCGTCGGCGAGTCCGGGTCGGGTAAGACCACCATCGGTCGCGCCATCCTGGGCCTCCAGCCGGTCACGAGCGGCCGGATCCTGTTCGAGGGTCGCGACATCACCCGGCTCGGCGCCTCGCAGCGGCGTGCCCTGCAGGGCGACCTGCGGGCCGTGTTCCAGGACCCGTTCTCGTCGCTGAACCCGCGGCGCCCCATCGGCGACGCGATCACCGAGCCGTTGCGCGTGGCGGGTGTGCCGCGAGCGGAACGGGACCGGCGTGTGCAGGAGGTGCTCGACGCGGTCGGCCTCGCGCCGGGGTCGCAAGCGCGCTACCCGCGCCAGTTCTCGGGCGGGCAGCGCCAGCGGATCGCGATCGCCCGCGCGCTCGTCACCGATCCGCGGCTCGTGGTGTGCGACGAAGCCGTGAGCGCGCTGGACCTGTCGACCCAGGCCCAGGTGCTGAACCTCCTCGCCGACCTCCGGGCCGGCAAGGATCTCGGCTATCTCTTCATCGCGCACGACATGGCCGTCGTCGAGTTCCTCGCCCAGCGCGTGGTGGTGCTCAACCGCGGTCGCGTGGTGGAGGAGGGACCGACGCTGGAGGTGATGCGCAACCCGCGCGAGCACTACACGCGCGTGCTGATGGCGGCGTCGCCGGTTCCCGATCCGGACGAGCAGGCTCGCCGCCGCGAGGCGTGGCGGGAGCTCAAGGGATCCGCTCCCGGTGCCGCCGCGTGAACGGAGGCAACCGGCGTGAGCGCTGGCCAGTGGTCCGAGCGCCCGTCAGTGGAACGTCGCGTCGACGAGTGGCGAGAGCGCCTGCGCGGTCTCGCGGAAGGTGTCGACCATGGGGTTGAGGCTGTCGGTGAGGCTGCAGAGCACGATCGTCGCGGGTTCGATGTCGTGGATCGGGATGAACGCCAGCTCCTCGCGCCGGTAGTGGCGGCTCGCCGACTCGCCCGCGATGTTGACGCCCGCGCCCGCCGCGACGAGTTCGAGCAGGCCTTCGACGCTGTCGGCCGTCGGTCCGCGTCGGGGGCGCGTGCCGTCCGGGCGAGGATCCACGATCCACCAGTCCACGACCTCGGGCACGCCCTTCGCGACGGAGACGAACACCTCGTCGCCCGTCTCCAGGATCGAGAGCGACTCCCGGTGCGCCAGCGGGTGGTCCGAGCGGACCACGAGGACGCGCGCCTCGCGCCAGAGCGGCTCGGCGCGCACGCGCGGCGGCAGGTGCATCGGCCACGGGGCGAAGACCACGTCCACCCGTCCGGCCTCGAGATCCTCGGCGACATCGAAGAACCCCAGGCGCCGCATCTCGATCCTCGCCTGCGGGATCGCCTGCATCGTCGCGGCGATGGCGGCGGTCGTGAGGGTGCCGGCGCCGGCCGCGACGACGCCCACGCGAAGCACCGGTGCGTCCCGGTCCCGCTTGACCGAGCGAGCCCAGCTGAGCAGCTGGTCGTGGTCGTCCTGCACGCGCCGGGCGAGGGGCAGGAGGTCCCGGCCGTAGGGCGTCAGCTCGACCTTGCGGGGGCTCCGGTCGAACAGCTTCACGCCGAGTTGCTGCTCGAGGCGGCTGATCTGCTGGCTGAGCGACGGGGGCGTGATGCTGAGGCGCTCCGCTGCCCGGCCGAAGTGCAGCTCCTCGGCGAGCACGCAGAAGTACCGGATCACGTGGATAGGCACATCCATGCTCGGATCTTAGCCTGCGGCTAACGCCGGGTAGGGATGTCGAACTTCCTTCCTCCCGTCATCCTGCTGAGACTGGAGAGGTCCGGAACACCCGATCGGAATGGCCCGACAGTTCCGGCTGCCTAACGGCACGCACTGCTTTACGAGGAGGTAAGCATGACTCTTTTCCCCGTCGACGACCCCGACAAGGTCGCCTTCACCGGTGTCCTGCCCGCGGGGCCCCGTCCGTTCGTCCTCGATGAGGGTCAGGGGGAGAAGTCCCTGGTCTTCGACCAGCTGTTCGAGATCCTGCTGTCGGGCGACGAGACCGACGACCAGTTCGGGGCGTGGACGATGAAGGCGCGTCAGGGCGACCGCATCCCCGCGCACGTCCACCTCAAGACGCACGAGTTCTTCTACGTCGTGGACGGCGAGATCTCGGTGTGGATGGATGACCAGGACGGCTACCACTCCAAGTCCACCCTCACGACGGGCGATTTCGCCTATGTCCCGGCGGGGATTGTCCACGCGTTCAAGATCGAGAACACCACGACCGTGTTCGGCGCGGGCACCGCGGGGTTCGAGCGGTTCTTCCACGCCATCGGGCAGAAGACCGATGCCACCGAGCCGCAGGGCATCTTCGTGCCCGACTTCTCGGTGATGCGGGCGGCGGGCGAGAAGTACGCGACGATCTTCATGCCCGAGTTCCAGTTCCGCGATTGACCGCGCCATGTCCACGATCCTCGAGATCGACTTCGCCCAGCCGCCCGGGTTCCGCCCGTTGTCGCTCGATCTGCGGACTCCGCCAGCCGCGGACGCCCCCGTCGTCGTGTTCCTGCACGGCGGCGGGTGGCTGCGCGGCAGCCGCAAGGTCTTCACGCCGGGCATCGGCGCTGCGGGGTCGTTCGACCGGATCGTGGCGGCGGGCTTCGCGGTCGCCTCGTGCGAGTACCGGCTGAGCGGCGAGGCGCTGTTCCCGGCGCAGCTGGACGACGTGGCGGCGGCGGTGGCCTGGCTTCACGCGCACGGCGCGGAGCACGGCGTCGATGCCTCTCGCCTCGTCCTCTGGGGAGTGTCGGCGGGAGCGACGCTCGCCGCCCTCACCGGGCTCGGCCGCGACGACGTGCGCGGGGTCGTGGACTGGTTCGGCCCGGCGGACCTGATCGCCCTGGCGCAGCACGACACCGGCGAGGCGCCCGCCGAGACGCGGGAGGCCCGCTGGCTGGGTGCGCCGGCGACGGAGATCCCGGATGCCGCGCTCCGGGCGAGCCCGATCGCCCAGGTGCATGCCGGGTCGCCGCCGTTCCACATCTCCCACGGCACCGACGACGAGCACGTGCCGTTCGCGCAGAGCGCGTCGTTCGCCCGTGCGCTGCGCGCCGCCGGCGCCGACGTCGAATTCCACGCAGTCGACGGCGGCCGGCACTTCTGGCAGGGGCTCGATGACACCGGGCCGGTGTTCGACCGGGCCATCGACTTCGCCGCGCGCGTCACCGCGCCCGCGCAGCCGGGGTGAGGGCGGTGCGCTCAGGTCGCGCGCAGCAGCCGCGAGATCTCGTCGGCGGTCGTACGCAGGCGGGTCAGCAGCGGGCCGCGCAGCGACGCGAGGTCGTGGCGCGACGAGGCGACGGCGATGTTGATGGCCGCGGCGGGTTTCGCTTCGCGGCCGAACACCGGCACCGACACCGACCGCAGACCCGCCGCGACCTCCTCGTCCTGCAGCGCGTAGCCCTGCTCGCGGATCACGGCGAGGCGTTCGCGCAGCTGGTCGAGCGAAGTCGCGGCGTTGGGTCCGGCATCCGTGCGGAAATCGTGGCCTGCCAGCGTCGTGGCGAGCTCCGCGTCGCTGAGGTACGCGAGCAGCAGCTTGCCCATCGATGTGTAGGCGGCGGGCAGGGTCGAGCCCACCTGGATGTTCGCGGTGACGAGATCGGAATTGCGCAGTCGCGCGAGGTAGAGCACCTGGTCGCCGACGAGGACGCCGAGGTTCACGGTCTCACCGGACTCCTCGGCCAGGTGACGCAGCGGCTGCTCGCTGAGCTGGACGAGGCTGGATCCGCGCAGCGCGGCGGACCCGAGCAGGAGGACGGCGACACCGGGACGGATGCTGCCGTCGGGCAGGCGCTCCAGGTAGCCGCCCTCTTCGAGCGTCGCGACGACGCGGAAGGCGGTCGGCATGGGGATGCCCGTGCGATCGCAGATCTCGCGCAGCTTGAGCGAGGTCACCGACTCGTCGAACAGCCGCAGGACGTCGAGGCCTTTCGCGAGCGCCTCGATGCGGTAGCGACTGGGGGCCTTGTCGCCGTCCCCGGTGGCGGGCGACTCGTCCGGAGCTTTCATCGTGTGAAACCGTATCTCCTGGTCAGGGCGGCTGCAATGTCAGGGGCGCACGCGGAAGACCCGCAGCTGCAGCGCCAGCGTGGCGTAGTAGCCGACGAGAACCGTCAGCTCGAACACGACCTTTGGGCCGAGGGCGACGGATGCCGCGTGCCAGGCATCGTCGTGGAGGTCTCCGTCGAGCAGCTGCTGGGTGACGGCGGCCACGACGGCCTCGTCGCCCGCGAACGGCGTGGTGTCGCCGGCACGCAGCGCGGCGAGCTCGGAGGGCGTGAGTCCCGCCGCGGCCCCGACGGCCTCATGGGCCTCTCGTTCGAAGTCGCTGTCCCACCGCGCGGCGACGAGCAGGATCGCGATCTCCCGGGCGCGGGAGCCGAGCGCACTGCGATACCGGATCGCCGCGCCGACGTCCTGCAGTGCGCCGCCGAGCTCGGGTGCCAAGAGGAAGGCGTTGAAGGGGCCGCGCAGCGAGCCATCGGCGCGCGTCAGCGCGAAGTGCTGCGGACCCTGCGCGCGCGGTCCGCCCGTGATGGCGTCGTACAGCTCGCGCTGCGCGCCGGTGAGGGCGCCGGGGGGGAACGGGGGCAGGCGCTCGGACATCGGGCTCCTTCATTTGACGGACCGCTCCGATCAGCATACATTCGGTAGACGAAACCGACTTTCATCCAATGAACTCACCCGAGAGAAGTGTCATGGCCGACACCATTTCCGCCACGGACGTCGAACTCAGCGCCGCGGAGCACGACTTCCGTTTGCGCGTGTATCCCGCTCCGCAGCCCGACGGCACCGTGCTCGTCTGGCTCCACGGCGGCGCCTTCATGTTCGGCGACATCGATATGCCCGAGGCCGACGAGACGGCGCGGCAGCTCGCGCGCCGCGGCACCACGGTGGTCTCGCTGGACTACACGCTCGCCCCGACCGACGCGATCGCGGCGCTGCCCGCACCCGAGCCGGTCGAGGGGATGCCCTCGCCCGAGGAGCTCATCGCGTCGTTCGGCGGCGACCGGGCACGGGCGCCGTATCCGGTCGCGTCGCTGCAGGCCGTCGCCGCGTTCGAATGGGCGCGCGCTCATGCGGCGGAGTTCGGCGGGCGGACGGATGCCGTGGCCATCGGCGGTGCGAGCGCCGGAGGCAACCTCGCGGCCGGCGCGGCACTGCGGCTGCGCGACAGGGACGGGGCGTGTCTGCTGGCGCAGGTGCTGGTGTACCCGGTGCTGCACGCAGTGCTGCCCGAGCCGGATGAGGAGCTCGCGGCGATCCTCGCGCAGCAGCCGCCCGCGCTGCGGTTTCCGCCGGAGGCGACGCGGGCGATCAACGCGAACTACCTCGGCGGCGCGTCGCCGGACGAGGTCTACGCGTTCCCCGGCGGTCACGACCTGCGCGGGGTGGCGCCGGCGCTCGTCGTGGCCAGCGAGGGCGACGAGCTGCGGCCGTCGGCCGAGGCCTATGTCGGGGACCTCGCCCGCAGCGGCGTCGACGTCGAGTACGTCAAGGAGCGCGGCGCGATCCACGGATACCTGAACGTGGTCGGCGACGCTGCCGCCGCGCGCACCGCCGACCGCATCTCGCGCTTCCTGAACGAGCGCGCCGCCGAGGCGAACGCATGAATGGCGACTGGCTCGGGCTCGGCGGGTCGCGCGTGCTCGTCGCCGGCGCAGGCGGCATCGGCGGCGCCTGCGCGCTCGCATACGCGCGGGCCGGGGCATCCGTTGCCGTCGTCGACCGCGACCAGCGCGCGCTCGACGCGATCGGCGCGGAGCTCGCGGAGATCGGCGCACCCTGCGCACTGATCCAGGCGGATCTCACCGAGCACGGCGCGGGGGAGCGTGTGGTGGCCGAGGCCATCGAACGGCTGGGCGGGCTGGATGTGCTGCTGCACGCCGTCGGCGTCAACGACCGTCGCCCGATCCTGGAGTTCACCGAGGACGAGTGGGACCACATCCTCCGCGTCAACCTCTCGTCGCTGTTCGGCCTGGCGCAGGCGGCGGGGCGGCACATGGTCGCCCAGGGCCAGGGTCGCGTGCTCGCGCTGTCGAGCGTCTCGGGTCTCCTCGCGCACCACTCGCACGGTCCTTACGCCGCCTCCAAAGGCGGCATCAACCAGCTGCTGCGCGTCATGGCGCGCGAGTGGGCGTCGGCGGGCGTCACCGTCAACGCGCTCGCCCCCGGCTACATCGAGACGCCGCTCACCGCGGGTCACCTGTCGAAGCCCGGCAAGCGCGAGGAGCTCGAGAGCCTCGTCCCCGCGGGCCGGCTCGGCACCCCGGACGAGCTCACCGGTCCGGCGCTCTTCCTGTCCTCACGTCATGCCGGATTCGTCACCGGCCATGTCATGTACATCGACGGCGGACGCACGCTCGTCTGACAACTGGCGGTCCTCGAGCTCGTCGAGGGGCGCAACGAAGGAGACACCATGACCGACCCGCAGATCTATCCGCGCTTCGCCGGAAAGACCGTGCTCGTCACCGGAGCCGGCACCGGCTTCGGCGCCGAGATCGCCGTCCGCGCCGCACAGGAGGGCGCGAAGGTCGCCGTCCACTACCGCTCGTCGAAGGCGGGCGCCGAGGCGACGCTGCAGCGCATCCGCGAGGCCGGCAGCGACGGCATCCTCGTCCAGGCCGACATCGGCTCGTGGGACCAGATCAAGCGCATGGCCGACGAGGTGTGGGCGGCGTTCGGCACCCTCGACGTGCTCGTCAACAACGTCGGCGACGTCTCGAGTGAGCAGATGAACTGGGACGAGCTCACGCAGGAGGCCCTCGACGCGGTGATCGACATCGACGTCAAGGGGACGCTCCTCATGACCCACGAGTTCGGCGAGCGGATGCTGCGGCAGGGGCACGGCAGCATCGTGCAGGTCGGCTCGACCGTGATCGTCCGCGGCTCCGCGCGTGCTCCCCAGTACGCGGCCGCGAAGTACGCGATCCTCGGCATCACGAAGTCCTACGCCAAGGCGTTCGCCCCTGCGGTGCGCGTGAACACCTTCGCGCCCGGCTTCATGGAGACCGAGCGGCTGCTGAACCGCGAGGACTGGAAGAACGGCCGCCGCGAGGTGCTGCTCTCGCAGACGCCGATGGGCGTCATCCCTCCGCCCGAGTTCGTCACCGGTGCGTGCCTGTGGCTCGCGACGGACGAGGCGGCCCACCTGACCGGCGGCTACATGCTCGCCGACGGCGGATTCAACATGGTCGGCGCCTGAGCGCCCGAACCGCTCGGTCGTCGAGCGAGCGCCAGCGAGACGAAACGCACGAACCAAGGAGACAAGAACAATGAAGCTCATCACCTTCGACGGCGGCCGCGTGGGCCGTCTGGAACTCGAGGAGGGTGTCGTCATCGAGCTCGATGTGCCGTCGACACGCGAGTACTTCGAGCGCGGCGGCCAGGTCACCGAGACCGGCGAGCGCCTGGCGTACGCCGACGTGAAGCTCGAGGCGCCGATCCGTCCCAAGAAGTTCTTCCACACCGCGGGCAACTTCGCCGACCACCACAACGAGCTGGCGGCGGTCGATTGGTCGCACCCGGTCCACAAGGGCATCGTGTTCTTCCAGAACGTCGACGCGATCATCGGCCCCGGTGACGACATCGTCTACCCGGAGGGGCTGACGAAGGAGCTCGACTACGAGCTCGAGCTCGCCATCGTCATCGGCAAGTCGGGCAAGTTCTTCGGCCCCGACGAGGCGGACGACTACATCGCCGGCTTCACCGTGTTCAACGACATCTCGGCGCGCGACATCCAGCGCAAGGAGATGGAGTCGGGCGTCTTCTCGTTCTCGAAGGCCATCGACACGTTCTGCCCCATCGGCCCCTGGGTCGTCACGCGCGACGAGGTGCCCGACATGCACGAGCTGCCGATGCAGCTGCGGGTGAACGGCGAGGTGCGCCAGCAGGGCAACACCAACCAGACGCGCATCAAGTTCCCTCACCTGGTCGCGTACCACTCGCCTCAGACCTACAGCGCCGGCGATCTCATCACGACCGGCACCATCTCTGGCGTGGCCGCGGTGCAGCCCAACCCGTTCGACTTCTACCTGCAGCCCGGCGACGAGATCGAGGCCGAGATCACCGGCATCGGCACGCTCCGCAACCGCGTGATCTCGTGGGAGGACCGCTACGGCGAGCCGGCCCCGCAGCGGGTCGACTGGTGAGGCTCGCCAACCTCGCCGGCCGTGCCGTCGTCATCGTCGAGGGCGGTGCGATCGACGTCGCCACGGCATCCGAGGGACGCTTCGGTCCCGACCCGCAGGCGCTGTTCGACGACTGGGACGCGTTCGCGCAGTGGGCGTCGACGGTGACGACGGATGCCGGAGCCCCAGCATCCGTCGTCCTCGACGAAGCCGCACTCGGCGCTCCCGCGCCGCGCCCGCGGCAGGTGTTCGCGATCGGCCTGAACTACGCCGAGCACGCCGCCGAGGCGGGCTACCCTCCGGACGCGCTGCCGGTGACGTTCACGAAGTTCCCGTCGTCGATCGTGGGGCAGGATGCGGTGGTCGAGCTGCCCGAGGGCAACGTGGATTGGGAGGTCGAGCTCGTCGTCGTGATCGGTCGCGAGGCGCACCGGCTCGAGCGCGAGCACGCCTGGGATCACGTCGCCGGCCTGACGATCGGCCAGGACCTCTCGGAGCGCATCACCCAACTGCAGGGCGCGGCGCCCCAGTTCAGCCTGGGCAAGTCGTTCCCCGGCTTCGGTCCGACCGGGCCGTGGCTGGTGACCCCCGACGAGTTCGCCGACCGCGACGACCTCGCCATCTCGAGCCGCCTGTCGGACGAGACCATGCAGTCCTCGCGCACGTCGATGATGCTCTACGACGTGCCCGAGCTGCTGGTCCGTCTCTCGGCCGTCTGCCCGCTGCTGCCCGGAGACATCATCTTCTCGGGCACACCGGCCGGCATCGGCAACCGTCGCACGCCGCCGCGCTTCCTGACGGCCGACGACGTGCTGGTGAGCGAGATCGAGGGCATCGGCACGCTCACCACGCGCTTCACCGCCGCCGCCGACTGACCGATCGCCTGGCGCCTGAGCGGTGAGCCTGGCGCCTGAGCGGTGACCGACTGACCGCCCGGTCGCTGAGCCTGTCGAAGCGCCCGACAACTTGCGAGGACCCATGACCCCGTACGACCTGCGCGTCGAGTACCTCCGCGCGCCGATCGGCGTCGGAACCCGCGAGCCCCGCTTCTCGTGGCTCGTCGACCACCTCCAGGACACCTTCGAGGTGGAGGTGTCGACGGGTGGGCGGGTCGTCTGGACGAGCGGCCCCGTGGCGGCCGCGAATGGCGGGCTCATCGACTACGCGGGGGAGCGGCTCACCTCGAACAGCGCCTACCGATGGCGGGTGCGCAGCAGGTCGTCCGAGGGGGAATGGTCGGGATGGGCGTCATCGACGTTCGAGACGTCCCTGTTCGAGGCCGCGGACTGGTCGGCGGCATGGGTCGAACCCGCGCAGCAGGATGCCGTCGTCGAACGGTGGAGCATCGTGGACTGGGTCCGCGGGCTCGGCCCCGAGGCGCCGCCCGACGAGCGGCTGCGACCGCCGCAGCTGCTGCGCCAGCGGTTCGAGGTCGGCCCCGGCGTGCTGCGCGCCCGGCTGTTCGCCACCGCGCGCGGCGTGTACTCGGCGTTCGTCAACGGCCGTCGCGCCGACGACGCCGTGCTCGCGCCGGGCTTCGACACCTACGAGCACCGCATCTCCTTCTCGTCGTCCGATGTGACGGCGGCACTCACCGAGGGCGACAACGTGCTCGGTGTCGCGTTGGCCGACGGCTGGTGGGCCGGACGTCTTGGTCTCACCGGGTCGAGCGCGCAGTTCGGCACCCGCACCTCGGCGATCTGGCAGCTGCACATCGACTACGCCGACGGCACGACGCAGGTCGTGGCATCCGGTTCCGATGTGCGCAGCACGACCGGACCCTGGGCGTACGCCGACCTGTTCGTCGGCGAGCGGTTCGACCGCCGTGCCGAGCCGGCGGGATGGCGCCGTCCCGGATTCGACGACGGCGAGTGGATGCCGGTGGCCGAGGCCGGCGCCGACCACCGGCTTCTCGTGCCTTTCCGAGGCGAGCCCGTTCGTCGCGTGCTCGAGGTGGCTCCCGCCGCCCTCGTCGAGACAGCGGACGGCACGATCGTGGACTTCGGTCAGGTGGTCGTCGGACGCCTGCGGGTGCGGCTGCATGACACGGCGCCCGGGCAGACGATCGTGCTCGAGCACACCGAGACGCTCACCGCCGACGGCTCGTGGTTCGCGAACATCGTCGGCATCAACAAGGAGCAGACCGATGTCTATGTCGCCGCCGGTGGGCTGGGCGAGGGTGCGGGCGACGGCGTCGAGGAATGGGAGCCGGAGTTCACGTTCCACGGCTTCCGCTACGCGAGGATCAATGGGCTGACGTCCCCGCTCGTCGCGGACGACGTGGTCGCCGTGGTGCTCGCCAGCGATCTGGAGCAGACCGGCTCGTTCGCGACATCCGATGCCCGCCTGAACCGCCTGCACGAGAACGTCGTGTGGAGTCAGCGCGGCAACTTCCTCTCGGTGCCCACCGACTGCCCGCAGCGGGAGCGGGCCGGGTGGACGGGCGACATCCAGGCGTTCGTCGGCACCGCGACCGACAACGCGCAGGTCGTCCCGTTCCTCTCGCGCTGGCTCGACAACCTGCGTGCCGACCAGTTGCCCGACGGGCGGATCCCGATCTTCTCGCCGCGCTCCCCGTTCGACGCCGAGGCGGCGGACACGGCGCAGGGCATCGGCTCGATCGTCGCGGCGGCCGGCTGGAGCGACGCCATCGCGATCGTGCCGTGGACCCTCTACGAGCGCACCGGCGACCGCCGGGTGCTCGAGGAGAACGACGACGCGCTGCTCCGGTGGATCGAATACCAGCGCGCGACCGCCGCGGCGGAACTGCCCGAGTCGCTCGCCGGCACGGACCTCGCGGACGAGCGCCGGCGTGCGCAGTCGCTCCTCTACAACACCGGCCTGCACTTCGGGGACTGGCTGACTCCGAGCACGATGGAGGGCCGCCCGACCCACGAGGCGATCGGCATCGCCCCGGCGCTCACGAGCGAGTACCTCGCGCCGATGTTCCAGGCGCGGACGCTGACGATCAGCGCGCAGGCGGCGGCGGTTCTCGGACGGGAGAGGGATGCCGAGGCGTTCGCCGCGCGGGCGGCCGATGTGCGCGCGGCCTTCGCCGCCGAGTACATCGACGCCGACGGCGACCTGCCGGTGCGTCTGCAGGGTGTCTACGTGCTGGCCCTCGCCTTCGACATGGTCCCGCCCGCGCTGCGCGCCCGCACGGCGGCGCGGCTCGTGGAGCTCATCCGCGAGCGGGGGAACCGGCTCGACACCGGGTTCCTCTCCACGCCGTATCTTCTCGACGTGCTGTGCGACAACGGCTACTCGGACGTCGCACGCACGCTCCTGTGGCAGTCTGAGATGCCGTCGTGGCTCTACGAGGTCGACCGCGGAGCGACGACGATCTGGGAGACGTGGGATGCGATGTCACCGGACGGTGAGATCCGGCCGATGTCGTTCAACCATTACGCTCCGGGCAGCGTCGACGACTGGCTGTACCGCCGGGTCGCCGGCATCCGCTCCACCTCACCCGGCTACCGCACCGCGGTGGTCGAGCCCGACTTCGACGCGGGCGTCGACGGGGTGCGCGCGCACGTCGGCACGCCCTTCGGCCGATTCGCCGTCGAGTGGACGCGAACGGCGGAGGCGGCATCTGTCATCGTCGACGTGCCGTTCGGGGTGTCAGCGCATCTCGTCGCGGGTGGTGTCGACGTGGCCCTCGAACCGGGCCGCAGCACCCACGTGATCCAGCTCGGCGGGGCATGACCTCGCTCTCGGGAAACCGCCCGACAGCCTCGCTCCTCCTCCACAGGACGGTCGTACGCGCTCTGGGATCGGAGTTGTCCACGGTCTGAAAAAGTCTCTTGATCTCGCGAGCGGCTTGCGGCGCAGCGGATGTGAACCGGCGCTGTCCTTCCGGACCGCGTCAGCGCACGCCGCGCATCAGCTTCAGCACGGGACGCACCGACGCGAGCAGCGCGAGGCCGAGGAGGATCGCGATGACGCCGAGGATCGTGAAGTACGGCACCTCGTTCGTGGGGTCGTAGAACTGCGCGAGCCAGCCGGCGATCGCGGTGCCGAGGGCCACCGACAGGAAGTACAGCGCGACCATCTGCGTGTGGAACCGCTCGGGGGCGAGCTTGGTCGTCACCGACAGGCCCGGGGGTGAGATGAACAGCTCGGCGATCGTGAACACCAGCAGGATCAGCACGATGGCCAGCAGCGGCGTCGAATTGGGGGCGCCGTTCGCCCACGGGAGGAACAGCAGGAACGCGAGGCCCATGATCATCGCGCCGAGCGAGAACTTCACCGGCGCCGACGGTGCCCGGGTTCCGAGCTTCGTCCAGATCGCGGCGAACACGCCGGAGAGGATGATCACGAAGATCGGGTTGATGGAGTTCACCCACGACACCGGCATCTCCCAGCCGAGGATCGAGCGGTTGAGGCGCTGGTCGGAGTAGATCGTCAGCACCGTGAACTGCTGCTGGTACAGCGACCAGAACCCCACATTGACGATGAACAGCGGGATGAATCCGATCACGCGCGAGCGCTCGTCGCCGCTGATGTGGCGCGACGCGATGATGACGCAGAAGTAGGCGATCGCCGCCGCGAGCGTCACGAGGATCACGACGCCGGCCAGGTTGTCGGCGCGGATGACGCCCGTGAGCACGAGCACCACGAGCACCACGAGACCGGCGACGCCGACGCCGATCGCCACGACCCGGCGGTTCGCGGGGAGCGGGTTCGCGACGACGCGCGACGAGGCCGGCAGCTGCTTGCGCCCGAACGAGTACTGGATCAGGCCGATCGCCATGCCTACTGCGGCGGCGGCGAAGCCCCAGTGGAAGCCGACGTTGCTCTGCAGGAACCCGGTCACGATCGGCCCCAGGAACGCGCCGAGGTTGATGCCGAGGTAGAACAGCGAGAAGCCGGCGTCGCGGCGCGGGTCCTTGGGGGAGTACAGCGTGCCCACCACGGCGGTGGCGTTGGCCTTGAGCCCGCCGGAACCGATCGCGACCAGGACCAGCCCGACGCCGAGCCCCCACACGTTCGGAAGCACGGCCAGCGCGATGTGACCGGCCATGATGACCCACGCGCTGAAGAACAGCACCCGCTCCGAGCCGAGCAGGCGGTCGGCGACCCATGCGCCGAGGATCGTCGACAGGTAGACGGTGCCGCCGTACGCGCCGACGATGCCGGTCGCCGTCGCCTCGGGGATGCCGAGCCCGCCGTCCGCGACGGAGTAGTACATGTAGATGAGCAGGATGCCCTGCATGCCGTAGAAGCTGAACCGCTCCCACATCTCGACGCCGAAGATGTGCGCGAGCGACCACGGCTGACCGAAGAACCTCGTGTCGTGGTCCGCACCGTCGTCCGGCGCCGTGGTGCCGGCAGCATCCGTGCCGCTCGCCGCGGCCACGGTGCCCGTCCTCGTCGCGTCGGCGGCGGCGGTCGCACCGTCGGGCGGTCCTACCGGAACCACCGGGACCTGGTCCGGCTTCCGCCCGCGCGGATCCCGCTCATCCCCCTGAAAGCCCTGATCACGCCCGTCCATCGCTCGCTCCCGTCGCCCCGGTTGACGTCAGGCTAGCGGGCGGGATGGGAGCTCGTCAGTAGATCACTCGCGGAGGGACGGATGCCGCTCCTCGGGCGCGTGATGGCGCGGGATGAACAGCGCCACCACGAGGGCGACGATCGCGGCCGCTCCGCCGAGGACCAGCGACAGCGTGAAGCCGGTCGTCGTCGGGACCGGGATCCCCTCGAAGTCGACGGTGTAGGTGGCGAGCACCGCGCCGATCACCGCAGCCGCCGTGCTGGTGCCGAGCGAGCGGAACAGCGCATTGAGGCCGTTCGACGCGCCGGTCTCGCTCTGTGGGACGGAGCGCATGATGAGCATCGGCATCGAGGCGTACCCGAACCCGATGCCGGCGCCGATGAGGATGTTCGCGACGAGGATGTGCCACACCTCGGAGGAGAACAGCAGCGTGAAGCCGTAGGCGGCGATCAGCGAGATCGCTCCGAGCAGCAGCAGGAGCTTGGGGCCGGTGCGGAACGCGATGCGACCGGCGATCGGCGAGAGCACCATCATGACGAGTCCCGAGGGCATCACGATCAGGCTTGCGACCAGCAGCGACAGCCCGAACCCCGCGCCGGTGGCGACCGGCAGCTCGAGCATCTGCGGGTACACGACGTTCGAGGCGAAGAGCGAGAACCCCATCGCCACCGAGGCGATGTTCGTCAGCAGCACGGCAGGTCGGGCGGCCACCCGCAGGTCGAGCAGCGGCTCGTCGATGCGCAGCTCGAACCACCCCCAGAGCAGCAGCACGACCAGCCCGCCGAGCCCGCACACCAGCACCGGCGGGGATCCCCAGCCCCATTCGTTGCCGCGCGAGATCGCCAGCAGGATGCCGATGAGGCCCACGGCGAGTCCGGCGGCGCCGGCGTAGTCGAACCGGCCGGCGGTGCGCAGGACGCTCACCGGCACGATCCAGAGGACGAGGGCGAAGACGACGACGCCGAGACCCGCGGCCATCCAGAACAGCAGGTGCCAGTCGCTGCGCTCGGTGATGAGCGCGCTGATCGGCAGGCCGAGCGCGCCCCCGACGCCGAGCGTCGCACTCATGAAGGCGATCGCGGAGTCGACGCGGTCTTCATGCAGCACGTCGCGCATGATCGAGATGCCGAGCGGCACGACGCCGACGATGGCGCCCTGCAGCGTGCGCCCGACGATGATCCCGACGATGCCCGGCGACAGTGCCGCGACGACCGAGCCGGCCACCATCACCGCGACCAGCACGAGCACGATGCGGCGCTTGCCGTACATGTCGCCGAGTCGCCCCGAGATCGGGGTGATCACGGCCGCGGCGAGCAACGTCGAGGTGACGACCCACGCGGTGTCCTCGCGGCTGGAGTTCAGCAGCTCCGGCAGCTTCGACTGGATCGGCACCATGAGCGTGAACATGAACGACGAGCACAGGCCCGCGACCGCCAGCACGGCGACGATGGCGCCCTGACGCGGCATCCGGGTGAGTCTTCTTCTCGCGTCCTCATCACCCGTGCCCATCGCTTCAGGCTATCGGCGCCGCGGGCACGCGGCTCCGCTCGTCGAGCCGCACGAACTCCGCAGATCCCGCCGCGATCGGCGACACGGGGGAGAGATGCCGGCCGTCCGTGCCGAGTCTGGGGAGTTGCTGCGGCGAAGGCGGGTGCAGACTGGGCACATGGCCGAGACCGCGACGCCGCCCGGCATCGACATCCGTCCGCTCGACACCGTCGAAGAGGTCCACCGCGCCTCCGACGTGCTCGCCGAGGTGTGGGGCGGCGACCGCGGCGGCATGCCGCCGAACCTGCTGCGGGCCCTCGCCCACTCCGGCAACTACGCGGTCGGCCTGTACGACGGCGCCCGCATGGTCGGGGCATCCGTCGCGTTCTTCGCGGCGCCGGCGGCGCGCTCGATGCACAGCCACATCACCGGCGTGCTGCCGGGCCTCCAGTCGAAGGGCCTCGGACGGGTGCTCAAGCAGCACCAGCGCGAGTGGGCGCTCGCGCGCGACGTCGGCCACATCACGTGGACGTTCGACCCGCTGGTCGCCCGCAACGCCCACTTCAACCTCCGGGTGCTCGGCACGCGGGTCACCGAATACCTCGTGAACCACTACGGGCCCATGGACGACGGCGTCAACCGCGGCGACGAGACCGACCGCATCATGGTGTCGTGGGCGCTCGCCGCGCCGCCGGTGCCCACTCCCGACGACGAGCGCGTGGTCGCGTCGGTCGAGATTCCGCATGACATCGAGACCCTCCGGCGCGAGACGCCGGTGGATGCCGCGGTCTGGCGCTCGCGCGTGCGCGAGCAGCTCGTCGGGCACATCGCCGACGGCCTCGTGATCGGCGGCTTCGACGACGCACGCGGCTACCTGCTGGTCCCTGGTCGTTGAGCGAGCGAGCGCCCCGATCCCCGGTCGTTGAGCGAGCGAGCGCCAGCGCGCGAGACGAAACGCATCGAGCACGCCGAAGACGTTTCGTCTCGCTTCGCTCGCTCAACGACCGGGTGGCTCCTTCGTGGGATCACCGGGACGCACGTCGGCGTCGTCGCGGATGTCGATCCGTGTGACGCCGTCGCGGTGCGTCACGTCGATCCGCGGATCGGCGTCGGACTCGACGGCGTTCGGCGCGGACGTGAGCTGATCGCGCCGCTTCTCCTCGTCGGTCATGCCGGTGGAGTCGGTCTGGTCGTGGTCGTTCATTGTCATCCTTTCCGCCACTCGTCGCTCTTCAGATGCGAACCGGCCTGCGGGCCCATCTGCAGCATCCCGCCGTCGACGGTCCAGCTCGCCCCCGTCACGTAGCTCGCCTGCGGCGAGGCGAGGAACGCCACCACCGCCGCGATCTCCTCGGGCTTCCCCGGACGACCCAGCGGGATGCCGGGGCGACGGGTGTGCTCGGCATCCTCTGGGTCCTGGTTCGTGAGGGGCGTCGCGATCTCGCCCGGAGCGACGGCGTTGACGGTGATCGCGTGCTCTCCGAGCTCCTGGGCCATCGTCTCGATGAGGCCGCCGAGGCCGTGCTTGGCGGCGACGTAGGCGGCCGATCCGACCCGGGGCTGCGTCTCGTGCACGCTCGTGATCGCCACGAGACGCCCGCCGCGGCCGGCACGCACCATGTGGTGCGCGGCCACCTGCAGCCCGGCGAAGGCGCCGTCGAGGTTGAGGGCGACGATCTGGCGCCAGTCCTCGATCGACAGGTCCAGGAACGGGCCGCCCGATCCGCCGCCGGCGTTGTTGACGAACACGTCGAGCCCGCCGAGGCGTTCAACGAGGCCGTCGATGGTTCCGGCGACCTCGTCGAGGGCGGTCGCGTCGAACCGCGTCACCTCGGCGCGGCGTCCGCGTTCGCGTACGCCGGCCGCGGTGCGCTCGGCCCCCTCCTCGTCGCTGTGCCACGTGATGCCGACGTCCAGTCCGGCGTCCGCGAGTGCCAGTGCCGTCGCCTGCCCGATCCCCGAGTCCGATGCGGTCACGATCGCGTGCCGCGGCGCGAAGTCGAAAGTGTCCATGTGCCCGACGCTACGAGGCGTGCACTGCTCGGGGCACGGGGTTGCATGCCCCGCGCGGCCCCGCTAGACGCGGGTGCCGGTTCGGCCGGAATCCGACGGACGATGGCGGTCCCGGGCGGCGGACCCCGGATGCCGCGGCCCTAGGCTCACTCGCATGCCCGAGTATCGCGCCCACTTCGACTTCGACATCAGCTTCGCCAACGGCGGCGGCCTCGCCGGCACGGGATTCCGGCTCGACCTGCCCACGGCCGATGCCACGGAGGACGAGATCGCGCGCCTCCTGGTCGCGCATCTCGGGCTCGCGCTCGTGGACGAGGTCTCGCTGCGCGGACTGCGCGTCGTCGAGGAGCCGCATCGCGGCAGCCGGGGCGTGGAAGAGGCGGTGGATGCCGAGGCCCCTGCCCGCCGCGTCGTCGACCTCAGCCACCCGATCCGGGCCGGCCTGGTGACCTACCCCGGGCTGCCCGCGCCGACGATCACGCCGCACCTCACCCGCGAGGACTCGCGCGCCCGGTACGCACCCGGCACCGAGTTCGCGATGGACGTCATCCACATGATCGGCAACACCGGCACCTACCTCGACTCCCCGTTCCACCGGTACGCCGACGGCCGCGACCTGGCGGGGCTCGACCTGTCGTCGCTGGTGGGGCTCCGCGCGGAGGTCTTCCACCTCGAGGATGCGTGGGACGCCTCGCGGCGCGGCATCCGTTCGGCCACGCTCGCTGATCGCGACGTGCGCGGTGCCGCGGTGCTGCTGCACACCGGATGGGACCGCTGGTTCGGCCGGCCGGAGTATGGCGTCGGCGCGCCGTTCCTGACAGGCGAGGCGGCGCAGTGGCTCATCGCCGCCGGTGCGGTGCTGGTGGGCATCGACTCGCTCAACATCGACGACACCGAGTCGGGAGGCGAGCGCCCGGCGCACAGCCTGCTGCTCGGTGCCGGCGTGCATGTCGTCGAGCACCTCACGAACCTCGGCGAGCTGCCCCCGCGCGGCGCGCGCTTCACGGCGGCACCGCCTGCGGTCGAAGGCTTCGGCACGTTCCCTGTGCGCGCCTTCGCCGAGTTCCCCGCCTGAGTCCGGGCGCAGGATGCCGGGCGCCGGCGGCCTGCGGCAGGCGGACGTCCTGCCTGCACCGGGGCGTCCGCCGCCCGGCGACTATGTCGGAGCCCCCTCGTACCGTGAGGACATGGACGCGGTACGCGTGACGTATCAGCCCCGTCGGATGGGCCTCTTCTCCTGGGAACGAGGAGAAGCCATGCGCGAGCACATCGAGACCCTGATCACCGCCCTGACCAATGGGCCGCGGCCTACCGAAGGTCGCATCGCACCCAAGGAGCCGCGCCGCCGGCGCCCCCGCGTCGCCCGGTCGACCTACATCCCGGTGCGGCGCGACGTGTCCGCACGCTTCGCGCACTGACTTTCGACGCTGCTCGGTCGCGGCGCGCTTCGCGCACTGATACCGGCCCTGACAAGCGGCGGGGTCCCGGCGTGCCTCGGGCGGTGACGCCGCCCGAAAGGGCGTCCGGCAGGTCGCGGCGGCGAGACGCGCCGGCTGAGCGCGGACTCCACGCCCGCGCAGCGGACGTTCACCCGGCGGCCACACGGCGTTCGCGCGGCCCGGTCACCCTCGACGCATGTCTCGCCGTCTGCTGCTCGCGGTGCCGCTCGCCGCGGTCCTCGTCGCCTCCGTCCCGCTTCCGCCACCGCCCGCCCGGGCGGCGATCCGGTGCCTCCGGCGGTCGTGACCACCGCCGTGGAAACGCCCGCGCTCTACGACGATGCCGAAGGCGGGAGCGCCTCGGGCGACGACCCGGCCATCTGGGTCGCTCCCGGCGACACGCGGGACTCGATCGTCATCGCCACCGCTAAGGAAGGCGGGCTGCGGATCTACGACCTCGACGGCGCCGAGCTGCAGTCCCTCGCAGCCGAGCCGGCGCCCCGCGCCGACGGCGTGGCGGGTCGCTACAACAACGTCGACATCGCCTACGGTCTCGACCTCGGCGCCGGCCCCGTCGACGTCGCGGTCGTCTCCGACCGCTACAACGACCAGCTGCGCTTCTTCGCGATCGACCCGGCGGGCGCGCGGGCGGCGGCCCCGGTGCACGAGATCACCGCTGCCGAGCAGCCCTTCCTTTTCAGCGCCGATCGTGACGAGGTGCGCGACGACCACACGGCGTACGGACTCGCCGTCTGGCAGCCCACTGACGGCGCAGCCGTGGCCGTGGTCACGCGCGAGGGCACCACGACCGTGGCGACCGCCGAGCTGACCGTCACGGATGGGCGCGTCGGTTATCAGCGGATCGACGCCTTCGACTTTCCGGCATCCTTCCCGCTTCCCGACGGCACGACCTGGGAGCCGTGCGAGGAGCCCGGCGTGCTGCCGCAGCTCGAGGGGCTGAGCGTCGACCAGCGCACCGGCGTGCTGTACGCCGCCCAGGAGGACGTCGGGCTGTGGCGCCTGCAGCTGCCTCTCGGCTCGGGCGAGCCGACGCTGATCGACCGCGTCCGCGACTTCGGCATCCACGACGCGTTCGACCCCGAAACCGAGGAGTGCGAGCCGGTGGATGCTGCGGCGACGGGCTTCGGCGGCACGGCGCTGGAGGCAGATGCGGAGGGCGTCGACCTCTATTACGGTCCCGGTGCCACCGGCTACGTGATCGTGTCGAGCCAGGGCGACGACACCTATGCCGTCTACCGGACGCAGGGCCGCAACGACCTCGTCGGGACGTTCCGCATCGAGGGCGTGGACGGCGTCGACGACGTGCAGGGCTCCGACGGACTGGCCGTCACGAACCGGCGTGTGGGCGACTACCGGGAGGGTCTGCTGGTCACGCACGACGAGCCCGACAGCGGTCCCGAGGTCGATGACGAGCGCGACGCGACGAACTTCTCGTACGTGTCGTGGGGCGAGGTCGCCGACGCCCTGCGGCTCAAGGTCGACACGGCGCCGCGCAACGACCCGCGCTTCGGCTGACGCGCTGCGCCCGGCTGCCGTCGCGACGGCGGCCGGGCGTACGCTGAGCGCATGCCCATAGCCCGGCCGGCGGCATCCGTCGCCCTCGAAGGATTCGAGCTGCGGGTGCTGCACCTGCCGCTCGTCGCTCCGTTCACGACGTCGTTCGGTACGGAGACAGTGCGAGAGGTCATCCTGGTCCGCGCGCTGACCGGCGACGGCGACGGCTGGGGTGAGATCGTCACGCAGGCCGACCCGCTGTACTCCAGCGAGTACACGCAGGGCGCGTGGGACGTCGCGCTGCGCTTCCTCGTGCCCGCGTTGCTGGATCGGGGGAGCGTGGCGCCGGAGGAGGTCGCCGGCGCGCTCGAGCCCTTCAAAGGCCACCGCATGGCGAAGGCGGGGCTCGAGCTCGCGGTGCTCGACGCCGCGCTGCGAGCGGAGGGGCGCGGCTTCGGCGAGTACGTCGGCGCCGTCCGCGACCGCGTTCCCAGCGGAGTATCCGTCGGCATCCAGCGCGACCCCGCCGCCCTCGTCGACACCGTGCGCGGCTACCTCGACGAGGGATACGTCCGGATCAAGATCAAGATCAAACCCGGCCGCGACGTCGGCGACACGGCCGCGGTGCGCGACGCCTTCGGCACGATCCCGCTGCAGGTCGATGCGAACTCCGCCTACACGCTGGCGGATGCCGACACCCTGGCCGAGCTCGACCGCTTCGACCTGCTGCTGATCGAGCAGCCGTTGCAGGAGGACGACCTCGTCGACCACGCGACACTCGCCCGGCGGCTGCGCACCCCGGTGTGCCTGGACGAGTCCATCGTCTCGGACAAGGCGGCTGCCGACGCGCTCGCGCTGGGCTCGGCATCCGTCGTCAACATCAAGGCCGGGCGCGTCGGCGGATACCTGGAAGCCGTGCGCATCCACGACCGCTGCCTCGCCGCTGGCGTGCCGGTGTGGTGCGGCGGCATGCTCGAGACCGGCATCGGCCGCGCGGCGAACGCCGCGCTGGCCGCCCTGCCGGGCTTCACTCTGCCCGGCGACGTGTCGGCGTCGAGCCGCTTCTACACGCGTGACATCGTGACCGAGCCGGCGGTGCTCGAGGACGGCCATGTGCGCGTGCCGACGGGTCACGGCCTCGGCGTCGAGATCGACCAGGTGGCGCTCGACGACTTCACCGTCGTGCGCGAGACGCTGACGCGGTAGGTCTCGTGCGGACGTCGCTCGATCACCGTTCCCGCGCTCAGGAGTCGTCGAGGGCGCGGCCCGGGATCGCGGCGGCTGCGGCGATCGCCGTCACGCTGGGTCTCGTCGGCTGCGCACCCTCGCCGAGCGCCGCGCCCACTGCGACGCCCGTCCCCACCCTGCCGTCCGGGGTGACCGTCGAGCTCGCCCAGCTGCGGGCCGACGTCGCACCGAGGCAGGCGCAGCTGCGGGTGGTGAACGGGTCCGACGCCGCCATCACGGTGGGGGAGGTGCGCGTCGAAGATCCGCGACTCGACGGCCCTGCGACGCGTGTCGTCCCCGATCGGGTGAGCACGATCCCGGCGGGGGGCTCCGTCGACATCCGCGTACAGCTGCCGCCGGTGGCCTGTTCGACGCCGGATGGAGGCGATTCCGAGGCGGTGCTCGAGCTCGTGGGCGAGTCCGGGTCGGCCGAGGTGACGGCATCCGCTCCCGATGCGCTGGGCTTCCTCGCGCCGCTGCACGCCCGCGAGTGCCTGCAGGAGCGGATGGCGGATGCCGCGACGCTGGCCTTCACCGGCTTCCGGCCGTCGGCTCCCGGCGAGCCCGCGACCCTCGAGCTGACGGTCACTCCCACCGGCGCCGGAGCGGGCACCGTCGTCGGGCTGGAGCGCACGAACCTGCTGGACTTCGCCGGCACGCCCGCGGAGGACGAGGTGTTCCACGTCGACATCGACGTGTCGGCGGCGCAGGCGGCGCCCGTGGTGGTGGAGATCCCGCTCGTTCCGTTCCGCTGCGACCCCCATGCCGTGCAGGAGGACAAGCGCGGCACCATCTTCGACGTCCGGATCGAGCTCGACGGGGAGCCCGGCGAGTTCGAGCTCTTCGTGGGCGACGAGCTGCGCGGCCACATCCTCACGTGGGTCGCCGGCTGGTGCGGCTTCGCAGGCTGAAGCCCGCTTCGCCTCGCCGCGCGCTCAGCGACCGGTGCCGCGCGTGGCCCACCGACCCGCAAAGCGGAGGGGCGCATGCCCGCCACGTCTTGTGGCAGGCATGCGCCCCTGGCCCCTCGGTGCCGGCTACCTCACCGTCACCGTGATCGCCTGCGAGCGGGTCGCGCCGGCCGCATTGGCGAACTCCGCGACGTAGGTGTACGTGCCGGGCGCGCGTCCTGCGATCGCGGTCTTCGCCTGCTGCGCGTTGGGGGATGCCGCGACCAGCGTCTGCTCGTCGATCACCGCCCCGTTCTCGAACAGCCGGTACGCGGTGGCGTTGGTGCCCCACCACAGGTTGGCGGTGACCGTGTAGTTGCCGTCCCTGTCGGTGTTGTCGTGCGAGAGCACCGGCACCGCGGGAGCGGCATCCTTCACCTTCACCGTGACCGAGGTGGTGGCGGTGGCGCCCTTCGCGTTGATCAGCTCGCCCGTGTACACGTAGGTGCCGTTGGGCTTGCCCGCGACGTCGACGGTCGCGACCTGCGCGTTCGGCGAGTTCGCGTCGAGCAGCTTCGTCGAGATGAGCGCGCCGTTCTCGTACAGCTTGAGCACCGCGCCGTTGACCCCGTGCCAGAGGTTCATCGACACCGTGAACGAGCCGTCGTGAAGGCCGTCCTCCCAGCCCGAGTTCGTCGACAGCGTGCCGCGGGCGGGCTTGGCGGTGGCGCCCTCGTCGTCGAACACCAGCAGCTGCACAGCCGCCGCCGTCACCAGCCCGTCGTGGTTGACGGCGTTGACGGTGAACGTGTGCGCGCCGACCCTGCCCTCGAGGTCGATGACCTGACCCGGGGCGACCGGCTCGCCGTCGAACGCGATGTCGAGGTTGCGCACACCCGACTCGGGGTCGTCCGCGGTGACCGCCACCGCGAACGACGCCGTGCTCGGCAGCAGGGTGCCGTCCGCCGGAACGCCCGCCAGCACCGGGGCCGTGGTGTCGGACGCCCCCGAGGGGTCGCCCGTCACCGCGATGCGGGGTGCCGGAGGCTGCTCCATGCCGTCGCCGAGGAAGAAGCTCGTCTGCGTCGGCTGGTTGTAGCCGGTGTTCTGCCACGCGACCGACAGGCGGTAGACCGGGTCGTGCATCAGCGTGCGGATGCGCAGGTCGGTCTCGTCGGTGGTCGAGTAGATCCGCAGCTCGCTCGAGTCGGCCGAGCGCCAGGCGATCTCCTCGCGCCAGTCGCCGAACAGGTCGGCCTGCAGGTTGGGCGTCCCCTTCGTCGAGTTGTTGGAGCGCGCGCCGTCCGCCGTGAGGATCAGGTCGGCGGACTCCGTCTGCCAGTTCCACTTGGCGACCGTCGGCACACCCTGGGAGGTGGTGGCGTTCCAGTCGTGGTCGACGATCTCGCGCAGCGGATCGCCGTCGAACCAGGCGAGGAAGTTCGCCGCGGGGATCTTCTCGCCGATCAGCTCGCCGGTGGACGACTTCAGCTGGCCGACGGGGGAGTTCCACGCGGCGTCGCCGCCGATGGCCCATCCCTCCGCGCCGGCGTGGCGGGGATCGATGTCGCCGGCCGCCGCGCGCCCGGTGTCTTCGACCGCCGGGATCGACCACAGCACCTCGCCCGTGCGCGCGTCGCGCATGGTCGCGCCGCGGTTGCCCGATGCGCCCATCTCCTCGTGGGCGGCGAACACCTCGTAGCCGGGATTCGAAGGCACGAGATCCGAGACGTGGATCGCGTCGCCGTGGCCGAGCCCGGTCGAGTACAACAGCTCGCCGTCGTCGTCGACCGTGGCGGAGCCGTAGACGATCTCGTCCTTCGAGTCGCCGTCGACGTCGGCCACCGACAGGTTGTGGTTGCCCATCCCGTAGAAGCCCTCGTTGCCGTCCTCGTTGGAGTCGAGCACCCACCGCTGGGTGAGCTGCGAGCCGTCGAAGTCGTACGCCGCCATCACCGCGCGGGTGTAGTACCCGCGGCTGAACACCGCGCTCGGGTGCTCGCCGTCGAGGTAGGCGGTGCCTGCCAGGAATCGATCGACCCGGTTTCCGTAGGCGTCGCCCCACGCTCCGACGTCGCCGCGCGCCGGCACGTAGTCCACCGTGTCGATCGCGGCGCCCGTGGCGCCGTCGAAGACCGTGAGGTACTCCGGTCCGCTGAGCACGTAGCCCGAGCTGTTGCGGTAGTCGGCGCTGGCGTTGCCGATCGGCTGGCCGACGCCGTCGATCGTGCCGTCACCTGTCTTCATGATGACCTCGGCGCGACCGTTGCCGTCGTAGTCGAACACCTGGAACTGCGTGTAGTGCGCGCCTGCCCGGATGTTCACGCCGAGGTCGATGCGCCACAACCGGGTACCGTCGAGCCGGTAGGCGTCGAGGTACACGTTGCCGGTGTAGCCCCCCTGCGAGTTGTCGTGCGAGTTGGACGGGTCCCACTTCACGAGCAACTCGTACTGGCCGTCGCCGTCGACGTCGCCCACGCTCGTGTCGTTCGCGGAGTACGTGTAGGGCTGGCCGTCCTTGCCGTAGGCATCCGCGGGCTTGTCGAGCGGCACCGAGCGGTACGCGCCGTCCTGCACGCCGAACCCGTCGGTCTCGGTCGTCTCGACGCCGTCCAGCACTTTCGTGACGAAGTAGACGGATGCTGCGTCCCCGGTCTCGTCGAGATAATTCGTCGAGTCGGTGATCGGCGTCGTGGTGACGCGCGTGCCGTCGCGGTAGACGTGGAAGGCCACGCCGTCGGGATCCGTGCCGAGCATGCGCCACGACACCAGGTTGCCGGCATCCGTCGACACCGCCGCGGGCGCGCGATCGAGGTACTCGGCCTGCCGCTGCAGCACCGTCACCGCCTCGGTCTTCAGCTGGGCGGATGCCGCACCGGCGCCGCCCGCGTTCACCGCGACCACCGTGTAGTAGTAGGGGATCGTGGTGAGGACATCGGTGTCGGAGTAGCGGTTCGTGTCGGCCACGCCCACCAGCTCGCCGCGGTCGCCCTCCACCTCGGAGCGCAGCACCAGGTAGTACAGCGCGCCGAGCGGCTGGGCCCACGAGAGCTCGACCGCGTTCTTGTCGATGCTCTCCACGGCGAGCCCGTTCGGAGCCGCCGGGGGTGTCACATCGGGGTCGAGGAACGAGACCTCGACCGTGGCAGACGGCACCGACTCCAGCTTCGTCTGGTCGACCGCGGTGACGTGGTACTCGTAGTCGAGTCCCACCCGGGCGGTGGTGTCGACGAACGACGGCTCGCCGACCGCGGCGATCAGCACCGGCTTCGCGTCGAACGGCGACTGTCGATAGACGTTCCACGTGACGCCGGGCTCGGAGTCCCACGCCAGCGAGACGCGAGGAGCCGCGGGGTCGGCGTCGAGGTCGACGACCTCCAGCCCGACCGGGCCGAGGAGGATCGGCGTGATCTCCAGGCCGTTCAGGCGCGTGCCCGCCGCGGCGCCGTAGGCCTCGACGTTCAGCTGGCCGTCGGTGACGAGGAACGGTCCGCGCAGGGTCTCGTTGACCGCGCCGCGGCCTGCGTTGCCCGTGCCGGCCTCCTTGCCCTCGATGCGGAAGCTGGTGCGGGTCGACCCGATCCAGTCGCCCGAGTACGTCTTCACCGAGTAGGTGCCGTTCGGCACGTCGAGGGCGAACGTCGAGCTGTCGCCGGGGAGCACGAAGTCGCGCACGAGGTCGTTCGACCCCTCGGCGACGCCGCGGTCACGGCCGGCTCCGGCGGGCAGGGTGTTGAGGAAGCCGTAGCCGCGCTCGGCCGTGTACGCCAGATCGGGCACGATCTCGGTGTAGCCGGCCATCAGCGGGTTGCCGGCGAGCTGGAAGTCGTACTTGTACAGCGCCTGCTTGGTCGTGAAGGTCACCACGTCGCTCGGAGCCGATTCGCCCCGACCGTTCACCGCGACCACGCGGTAGCGGTAGCCGGTGCCCTCGGCGAGCCCCTGCACGATCGAGCTCGTCTGCGTCACCATGCCGACGAGCGTCCACTCCGGTGCGGGGTCGGCGACGCCCTGACGGTAGATCTTGTAGATGTCGGCCGTCGGCGAGGCATCCCACTGCAGGGTCGCGCCGCCGTTGCTGATGGCGCCGGCGACCAGGTTCTGGGGTGCGATCGGCACCTCGGCGGGCGGCTCGATGTCGGAGACCTTCGCCGCGAGCGGGGTGTCGAGCGCGGCGACGTCCTGCGCCACCAGGCGGGCCATCTGGATGGCGCCGTATTCCTGGAAGTGGGTGTCGTCGACGGTCCCGGCGGGGCGATTCGCGAAGACGCCCGGATCCACGTGCAGGAACACCGCCTTCGCCGCCTCCGGCCCGATCTCGTCCAGGTACGCGCGGCTCGACGCCGACAGGTCGATCAGCAGCACGTCCTCCTCGGCGGCGAGCTCGGTCATCTTGGCGACGTACTCGGGGAAGCTGACGTTGAAGAGACCCGTGGCCGCGTCGAAGCTGCGCCGCGAGACGGGTGTCACGAGGATCGGCGTCGCGCCGCGCTGACGCGCGCCCTCGACGTAGACCCGCAGGTACTCCTTGTAGTCCTCGGGGCTGGCGTACCGGTCATCGACACCCTGCGTGGCGTCGTTGTGACCGAACTGCACGAACAGGTAGTCGCCGGGACGGATGCCCCGCAGCACATCGTCGAGCCGGCCCTGGGTGAGGAAGTTCTTCGACGAGCGGCCGCCGATCGCGTGATTGGCGAAGGCGACGTCGTCGGCGAAGAACCGGTCGATCATCTGCCCCCAGCCGGCCTGCGGTGCGTAGGCGATCGGGTCGTACGTCTGCACCGTCGAGTCGCCGGTGATGTACGCCGTCGGGATGGCGCCCGCGACCCGCGCCGGCAGCCGCGTGATCGTGAGGCCGTTGACGACGGGCGCGTCGCCGCCGAACACCAGCGTGAGGGTGCCGTCGACCAGTGCGATCGTGAACGACATGTCGAGGTAGGCGCCTGCCGCCTGCGGGTTCGCCAGCACCTTCGCGATGCTCTCCGCCGTCACGGTCGTGGTCGTGGCGGTCTGTGCGTCGCCCGCGACCACGCGCACCGCGTAGTCGCCGGCGCCGAGGTCGACCTGGAACGTCGAGCCGGCGGCGGCGACGAAGTCGCCGCGCAGCGCGTCGTCGCCGCCGCGGTCGACGTCGGGCGTCGCCGCCGTGGGTGCCGTCGAGAAACCGTAGCCCCACTCGGTGCTGTACGCCGTCGACGCCGTGACCGAGAGCGCGCCGTCGGCCACCTGGCCGGGCCCGAAGTCGAACGTCACCACGTCACCCGCCGGGAGCGGGGTGGGTGCGGTGTAGACCTGCGAGGTGACGGGGGCGGATGCCGCGGACGAGCCGGCCTGGTTGCGCGCGGTGACCCGGTAGGTCCACTGCTGCGCCGTGTCGGCGGCATCCGTGTATCCCGGCGTCGTGACGGTGGCGAGCGCCGAGAACACGCCGTCGGCCCCGGCGCGCTCGACGACGTATTCGTCGCCGTTCGCGACGGCGGACCAGGTCAGCACCACCGTGTCGCGGGTGACCTGTGCGACGGCGAGGTCGCCGGGTGCCGTCGGGGCGATGAGTTCGGGGATGACGCCCGAACGCACCTCGGCCGACGCGGCAGAGGTGCGCCCCTCATCGTCCACGGTCACCACCGTGTAGGCGTACGAGCCGGCTTCCGCGACCGACGAGTCGGTGTACGCGGGCTCGGTCGTCTCTGCGACCTGCGCGAACTCGCCGGTGACGTCGTTCACGACGTCGGCGCGCAGGACCCGGTACTTCGCGGCTCCTTCGACGGCGGTCCACGTCAGGTCGACGCCGTTCCACGCGACGCGCGTTGCGGTGAGTCCGGTCGGTGTATCGGGCACGACGGGGGCGACCACCAGCCCGTTCACGTACGCGCCGAGGCCCGAGCCGGAGAAGCCGACGGTGAGCTGGCCGTCGGTGACGGTGGTCGCGAACGTCGCCGTCACGTTGAGCCCCTTGGCCGAGGTCATGCGCGTCTGCGCGACGCCCTCGAGGGTCACAGTCGCGTTGGTCGAGGATGCCGAGCTCAGCCCGTCGCCGACCGTCACGGTCACCTCGTAGTCGCCCGCGGGCACGCCGTCGAGCTGGAAGCCCCAGTTCGTGCCGGCGACGAAGTCGTCCTCCATCGCCCCGGCGGGCGAGCCGTCGGTGCTGCGGTCGCGGTCGAAGAGCGTCGCGCCGTCGGGCAGCGTGATGCCCCAGCCGGCGTCCGCGGTGTACCGCGACGTGGTGAGCACCTGCTGGTAGCCCTCGGCCACAGCGCTCGTCGCCGTGCCGAAGTCGAAGCGCCAGGCACCGTCGTCGGCGGGAGCGAGCAGCGCCGCGGCGGGGCTCGCGGTGATCAGCGCGGCGACGACGGC
>NZ_DATCVK010000078.1:0-17089 GCF_036566905.1 Microbacterium sp.
CGCCCGGTCACATTCCGAACCCGGAAGCTAAGCCTCTCAGCGCCGATGGTACTGCAGGGGGGACCCTGTGGGAGAGTAGGACACCGCCGGACACCCATTCACGCAATGGCCACCCCTGATGGGGTGGCCATTGCGCGTTAACAGGGTGGATTGCCGACGCAGACCGCATCCAGGAGGATCGAAGAATGGCAGAGCAGGAGCCGCGCGACGACAGACGCGCGCCGAGCGAACGATCCGACGGGAAGCAGTCGCCGGCAAGAGCCGACCGCAAGCCGTACCAGAAGCGTGACGGCGACCGTAAGCCGTACCAGAAGCGTGACGGTGACCGCCCGTACGCGTCCCGCGACGGTGACCGGAAGCCGTATCAGAAGCGTGAGGGTGATCGCCCGTACGCGCCTCGCGAAGGCGACCGTAAGCCGTATCAGAAGCGTGACGGCGACCGTGCCTACGCTCCTCGTGATGGTGCGCGTTCTCACTCGCCGCGTGATGGTGGGGACCGCAAGCCGTATCAGAAGCGTGACGGCGATCGTTCCTACGCGCCGCGCGATGGTGGGGAGCGGAAGCCGTACCAGAAGCGTGAGGGTGATCGACCGTATGCTCCTCGCGACGGTGCGCGCTCTTACGCGCCGCGCGACGGTGGGGAGCGCAAGCCGTACCAGAAGCGCGACGGCGACCGCCCGTACGCGCCGCGCGATGGCGACCGGAAGCCCTATCAGAAGCGTGACGGCGACCGCACCTATGCTCCTCGCGATGGTGAGCGTTCCTACCCGCCGCGTGATGGTGGGGACCGCAAGCCGTATCAGAAGCGCGATGGTGACCGGCCCTACGCTCCCCGCGATGGCGGGGACCGCAAGCCGTATCAGAAGCGTGACGGCGACCGCCCGCACACGCCTCGGGATGGTGGGGAGCGGAAGCCGTACCAGAAGCGCGATGGTGACCGGCCCCACGTTCCCCGCGATGGCGGGGACCGCAAGCCGTATCAGAAGCGCGATGGCGACCGCCCCTACGCACCCCGCGATGGCGACCGGAAGCCCTATCAGAAGCGTGAGGGTGATCGCCCGTATTCTCCCCGTGACGGTGAGCGTTCCTCTACGCCGCGCGATGGCGGGGAGCGCAAGCCGTATCAGAAGCGTGACGGTGACCGCACGTACGCGCCGCGCGATGGCGGGGACCGCAAGCCGTATCAGAAGCGTGACGGCGACCGCACTTACGCTCCCCGCGATGGTGAGCGTTCCTACGCGCCGCGTGATGGTGGCGACCGCAAGCCGTACGAGCGCAGCGCGCGCCCGACCCGCGGCGGGGCGAACCGCCCCGATCGCGAGGTCCGCGAGGGTGAGATCCGACCGGTCCGTCCGCGCCACGATGACCCGTTCATCCCCGACGACGTCACCGCGCGCGACCTGCCGCCGGCTGCGCGCAACGAGCTGAAGACCCTGAGCAAGGAGAACGCCGACGAAGTCGCGCGCCACCTTGCGATGGCATCGGAGCTCATCGACGAGGATCCCGCGCTGGCGCACCAGCATGCGCTGTCGGCATCCCGCCGGGCCGGGCGCATCGCGGTCGTCCGCGAGACCCTCGCGATCACCGCCTACGCGACCGGCGACTTCGCTCTGGCGCTACGCGAGCTGCGCACCTACCGGCGCATCTCGGGCCGCGACGACCAGATCGCACTCATGGTCGACAGCGAGCGGGGTGTCGGGCGCGCCGACCGTGCCCTCGAGGTGGGCCGCTCCGTCGACCGCGCCACGCTGGACACTCCCGTCCGGGTGGAGCTGGCCATCGCGATGTCGGGCGCTCGTCTCGACCTCGGTGAGCCCGAGCGCGCTCTCCAGGAACTCGACATCCCCGAGCTCGACCCCGATCGCGCCTTCGAGTGGAGCCCGGGCCTGTTCGCCGCGCGCGCCGCTGTGCTCGAAGAGCTCGGACGTACCGACGAGGCGGAGCAGTGGCACCGCCGCGCCGTGGTCGCCGGAGAGGCGATCGACGCGGCGACCGGTCTCGGCGATCTCGAGACGGTGCTCGTCGAGGAGGTCCTCGAGGAGGACGACGAGGACGACTCGTTCGACGAGGACGAGGATCTCGATGACGTCGAGGACGAGGATCACGTCGAGGACGAATCGTTCAGCGAGGTCGATGCCCTCGACGTCGCCGAGGACGAGCCCGAGGACGAGGACGAGGACGAGGACGAGCCCGAATCCGAGGACGAGGACGAACCAGAGGCCGCTGCCGAGCCTGGGCCTGAGCCTACGCCGGAGCCTGAGCTGAGCCCGCAGGAGGAGTTCTCGGTCGCTGACGAGGTCGCCGAGATCCTCGAAGAGGCGGGCGTCGACGAGCCGCAGTCCGATGCTGCCGCAAGCGCGGATGCGGAGGCGGACGCAGACACCGACGAGGCCGGGCGCTGATGGCGCTCTTCGGGAGGCGGGCGGCGACGCCCGCCCCGCTCGACGGCGTGGATGTCGTGCTCGCAGACCTCGACGGGGTCGTCTACGCCGGCGCGGGCGCGCTGCCGCACGCGGTCGAGAGTCTGAATCGCGCGCGGGACGGCCGGTCCCTGGCGTACATCACGAACAACGCTGCGCGCACCGACGCGTCGGTGGCTGCGCACCTGAGCGAGCTCGGTCTGCAGACCGCGCCGCGTGATGTCGTCACCAGCCCGCAGGCCGCGATGCGGCTGCTCGCCGAGAGGATCGCGCCCGGGTCGACCGTGCTCGTGGTCGGTGGTGACGGGCTCGTGGTCGAGGTCGAGAAGGCGGGCTTCGTCGTCACGCGCAGCGCCGACGACGCCCCTGCGGCCGTCGTACAGGGGTTCGCCCCCGAGGTCGGGTGGACGCAGCTCGCCGAAGCGGCGTTCGCGCTGAAGACTCCCGAGGAGGAGGGTGGCATCCCGTGGGTCGCCACCAACACCGACTGGACGATCCCGCAGTCACGCGGTATCGCTCCCGGCAACGGCACGCTCGTGTCCGCGGTGCACACGGCGGTGGGCCGGCTCGCGACCGTGGCCGGCAAGCCCGAGACGCCCATCTTCCAGGAGGCCGTCGCGCGGTTCGAGGCGCGGCATCCCCTGTTCCTGGGCGACCGCCTGGACACCGACATCCTCGGTGCGAATCGCGCGGGCATCCCGTCGGCGCTCGTGCTGACGGGCGTGGACAGGCCCAAGCACGTCCTGGCGGCGCCGGAGAGCTCGCGGCCGACCTACATCCTCGGCGATCTTCGCGAGCTTCACGAGCCGTATCCCGAGGTGCAGGTGAAGGACGGCGTCGCCACCGTGCGCGACGCGCGCGTGGCGATCCACGGTGCCGACATCCGCATCCTCAGCGAGGGGGACCGCGCGATCGACCTGGTGCGAGCGGGCGCCGCCGCCATCTGGTCGACCGGTCGTGCGATCTTCGGGTTCCGTGTGCCCGAGCGGCTGTACGCCGACCCGTTCCACCGGCCCTGACCGGTCACGGCCGCGTCGAATCCGGTCGACTGTCGCGGCGCCCCCGTATTCTGGGGGGCATGGACCACGCCAGCCCGCACGACGACGAGACCGGCGACCTCCTGTCGACGCTCGAGGTGATCGAGGCGCAGCCCCTGGCCACGCGCGCCGACGCGTACGAGACGCTGCACGACACGCTCGCCCGTCGCCTCGAGGCGACGCCCGGCTCCCCGTCATGACGAGCCGGCTCGACGCCGCTCTCGCCGCCCGCGGTCTCGCGCGCTCGCGCACCCACGCCGCGACGCTCATCGCCGAGGGCCTGGTGTCCGTCGACGGCCGCCCCGTGGTGAAGGCCTCGACGCCGGTGGGCGACGACAGCCTGATCGAGGTCGCCGGCGCCGACCACTACGTCAGCCGCGCGGCTCACAAGCTGATCGCCGGACTGGACGCGTTCGACGTCGACGTCCGCGGCCGTGTGGCGCTGGACATGGGCGCTTCCACGGGCGGGTTCACTCAGGTGCTCCGCGAACGCGGCGCCGAGCCCGTGATCGCGGTGGATGTCGGGCACGGACAGCTCGCGGCGCCCATCGCCGACGACCCCGGCGTCGTCTCGATCGAAGGGTTCAACGTCCGCTACATGACGCCCGACTCGCTCGCCGAAGCGAGCGGCGTGGCGGCGGCACCGTCGGTGATCACGGGCGACCTGTCGTTCATCTCGCTGTCCCACGTGCTGCCGGCGGCGACCGCGGTGGCGGCATCCGATGCTGATCTGGTGCTCCTCGTGAAGCCTCAGTTCGAGGTGGGGCGCACCGCGGTGAAGGGCGGTCTGGTCACCAACCCGGTGCTGCGCGCCGACGCCGTCGCCCGGGTGCTCTGGTCGGCGTGGGACGCAGGACTCGGCACGTGCGGCATCGTCTCCTCCCCGATCGCGGGTACGCACGGCAATTCCGAGTTCATCGCCCACCTCGCGCCGGGACGGGGGAGCAATCCGACAGAATGGTCAGGCACTGTGAACCGACTGGCGGGGAGCCGATGAACAACGCCGACGCACCGCACGACACGCAGGCTCACGCGCAGACCGAGCGCAGCATCCTGGTGGTCGCGCACGCGCATCGTGCCGAGACGGTCACCGCCGCGGAGCGGGTGGTCGACGCACTGCGCACGGCGGGTGCGCGGCCGGTGTTCGCGCCCGACGACGCCGAGGAGCTGCTGGCCGCGGGTTCCACGCTCGGCGATGTGGCGCTGCTCGGACGCGATGTGCCGGTCGGTGACGTCGAGCTCGCGATCGTACTGGGAGGTGACGGCACCATCCTGCGCGCCGCCGAGCTGGTGCGAGACGGACGCGCTCCGGTGCTCGGCATCAACATGGGCCACGTCGGATTCCTCGCCGAGACCGAGCGCGACGACATGGACGAGGCCGTACGCAGGGTCATCGCCCGCGAGTACGAGGTGGAGGAGCGCATGGCGCTCCAGGTGCGGGTCAAAGACACCGCCGACTCCGTGATCTACGAGACGTGGGCGCTCAACGAGGCGACGGTCGAGAAGGCCAGCCGCGAGCGCATGCTCGAGGTCGTGGTCGAGATCGATGGGCGTCCGCTGTCGACGTTCGGCTGCGACGGCATGGTCGTGTCGACCCCCACCGGCTCGACCGCCTACAACTTCTCCGCGGGAGGCCCGGTCATCTGGCCGACCGTCGAGGCGATCGCCGTTGTGCCGCTGTCGGCGCACGCGCTCTTCGCCAAGCCGCTCGTGGTGGGCCCGGAGCACTCGGTGGCGATCGAGGTGCTCGAGCGCACGAACGGCACGGGCATCCTGTGGTGCGACGGCCGCCGGTCGCACGACCTGCCGCCCGGCGCGCGCGTAGTGGTGCGTCGCTCCGATCGTCCGGTGCGCCTGGCGCGCCTGCATCCCGCGCAGTTCACCGATCGTCTCGTGCGCAAGTTCCGCCTTCCGGTCGAGGGCTGGCGCGGGCCGGCCGCGATCACCGGCGTGCTGCCCGTCTCATCCGAGGTCGCGCCGTGATCGAGGAGATGCGCCTGCGCGATCTCGGCGTGATCGCCGAGGCGACGCTGCCCATCGGCGCGGGCTTCACCGCGATCACGGGGGAGACCGGCGCGGGTAAGACGATGGTCGTCACCGGCCTGGGTCTGCTGCTCGGCCAGCGCGCCGACTCCGGCGCCGTGCGCGCCGGAGCTTCGCAGGCCACGGTGGACGGCGTGTGGATCGTGCCCGAGGACGGACGCGTCGCCGCGCGCGTGCGCGAGGCCGGCGGCGACGTCGAGCCCATCGGCGGCGGCCGCGCCGAGCTCTACATCGGCCGCTCGATCTCGAGCGAGGGGCGCGGCCGGGCCTCCGTCGGCGGACGCGCCGCGCCGGCCGGTGTGCTCGCCGACCTCGCCGACGAGCTCGTGGTGGTGCACGGACAGTCCGACCAGCTGCGTCTGCGCTCGGCGGCGGCGCAGCGCGACGCGCTCGACAGGTTCGGTGGCGAGGCCGTCCACACCGCACGCGACGCTTACCGGCGGGCGTTCGAGCACTGGCGCGCGATCGACCGCGAGCTGTCGCAGCTCACCGACGATCGCGACGCGCGTGCCCGCGAGGCCGAGGACCTGCGGGCGCAGCTGGCAGAGATCGAGCAGGCGGCTCCACAGCCGGGGGAAGACACCGAGCTCGCCGCCCGCGCCGAGCGCCTGGCGAACGCCGAGGAGCTGCGGGTCGCCGCCGCGACAGCCCATGACGGGTTGTCGGGCGAGGGTGACGAGCCCGACGCCGCCACGCTGCTGGCGGAGTCCCGACGCGTTCTCGAGCGCGTGCACGATCCGGTGCTCGAGGAGCTCGCGGGTCAGCTGGCCGACCTGGGCTATCGCGTCGCCGACGTGGCCGCCGCACTCGCCGGCTATCTCGCAGATCTCGACGAGTCGGGGCCGCATGAGCTCGCCGCCGTCGAGGAGCGTCGCGCGGTGCTGGCGGGGCTCGTGCGCGCTCACGGCACGCTCGACGCTGCGATCGACCTGCTCGACACCGGCTCGTCGCGCCTCGCGGAGCTGGACGACGACTCCGGCCGGATCGAACGGCTGACCGACGAGCGGGATGCCGCGGCCGCCGCTCTCGACGAGACTGCCGCCGTGCTCACCGCAGCGAGGACCGAGGCGGCGGCGCGTCTGGGTTCCGCCGTCACGGCCGAGCTGCGTGCCCTCGCGATGCCCGATGCCCGCCTCGAGGTCGCGGTCACCGCCGGCGCCGAGACGGCGTCGGGGCGCGACGACGTCGCGATCCTGCTGGCCCCGCACCCGGGTGCCGAGCCGCGCGCGGTGTCGCGCGGCGCGAGCGGGGGAGAGCTGAGCCGCGTGATGCTCGCGATCGAGGTCGTCATCGCCGCCGTCGACCCGGTGCCGACGTTCGTCTTCGACGAGGTGGATGCCGGCATCGGCGGCGCCGCGGCGATCGAGGTGGGCCGGCGACTCGCCCGCCTGTCGGAGTCCTCGCAGGTGATCGCCGTCACCCATCTCGCGCAGGTCGCGGCGTTCGCCGCCAACCACCTGACCGTCGTGAAGGCGAACGACGGCTCGGTGACGGCATCCGATGTCCGCCGTCTCGAAGGAGCCGATCGCGAAGCTGAGATGGCCCGTCTGCTGTCGGGCATGCCCGACTCGGATGCCGCACTGACGCACGCCCGCGAGTTGCTGAGCTTGCGCACCGAGGTCGACTGAGATTCTCCGCCCCGCCTCCGCGTGTCCTCAGCTTCCGCGGAGCTCATCGAAATACTTGCCTGATAGGATAAAAGCCCGTGATGCAGACTTCTGGTTCTTCCCGCGGCGACAGTTCGAACGACACCACCAAGCACATCTTCGTGACGGGTGGTGTCGTCTCCTCTTTGGGCAAGGGCCTCACCGCCGCGAGCCTCGGGAACCTCCTCACGGCGCGCGGTCTGCACGTTGTGATGCAGAAGCTCGACCCTTACCTGAACGTGGATCCGGGCACGATGAACCCGTTCCAGCACGGCGAGGTCTTCGTGACCGACGACGGCGCCGAGACCGATCTCGACATCGGCCACTACGAGCGGTTCCTCGACATCGAGCTGAGCCAGGCGGCGAACGTCACGACGGGCCAGATCTACTCGCAGGTGATCGCGAAGGAGCGCCGCGGCGAGTACCTGGGCGACACCGTGCAGGTGATCCCGCACATCACCGATGAGATCAAGCGCCGCATGCGGCTGCAGGCCGACGCGACGCCGAAGCCCGACGTCATCATCACCGAGATCGGCGGCACCGTCGGCGACATCGAGTCGCAGCCGTTCATCGAGTCGGCTCGCCAGATCCGTCATGAGCTCGGCCGCAGCAACGTCTTCTTCGTGCACGTGTCGCTCGTCCCGTTCATGGGCGCGTCCGGTGAGCAGAAGACCAAGCCCACCCAGCACTCGGTGGCGGCGCTGCGCTCCATCGGCATCCAGCCCGACGCGCTCGTGCTGCGCAGCGACCGCCCTGTGACCGAGTCCAACAAGCGCAAGATCGCGCTGATGTGCGACGTCGACGAGGGCGCCGTGGTGAACGCGGTCGACGTGCCGAGCATCTACGACATCCCATCGATGCTGAACGAGCAGGGCCTCGACGAGTACATCGTCCGCACCCTCGGCCTCTCGAAGGCGGCCGACGTCGACTGGTCGCGCTGGGAGCGCGTGCTCAGCGCCGTGCACAACCCGAAGCACGAGGTCACGATCGGCCTGGTCGGCAAGTACATCGATCTGCCGGACGCCTACCTCTCGGTGACCGAGGCGCTCAAGGCGGGCGGGTTCGCGCAGGAGACGCACGTCAACATCCGCTGGATCCCGTCCGACGAGTGCGAGACGCCCGATGGTGCGGCCAAGGCGCTCGCCCCGCTCGACGGCATCGTGATCCCGGGCGGGTTCGGCATCCGCGGCATCGAGGGCAAGATCGGGGCGCTGAAGTTCGCGCGCGAGCAGGGCATCCCGACGCTCGGCATCTGCCTCGGCCTGCAGTGCATCGTCATCGAGTACGCGCGTCACGTCGCCGGCATCGCCGACGCGTCGTCGAGCGAGTTCGACCCCGACACCGAGCACCCCGTGATCGCGACGATGGAGGAGCAGGTCGACATCCTCGACCACGGCGACCTCGGCGGTACGATGCGCCTCGGCCTCTACCCGGCCGACCTCACCGAGGGCTCGATCGCGGCCGAGGTGTACGGCACGACGCGCGCCTCGGAGCGCCACCGCCACCGTTACGAGGTCAACAACCGCTACCGCGACCGGATCGCCGAGGCCGGGCTCGTGTTCTCGGGCATCAACCCCGATCTCAACCTCGTCGAGTACGTCGAGCTGCCGCGCGACGTCCACCCGTACTACATCGCGACCCAGGCGCACCCCGAGCTGCGCTCGCGCCCCACGGACGCCAACCCGCTGTTCCGCGGACTGGTGGGCGCGGCGCTCGAGCGCCACCGCGCGAGCGAGCTCTTCGAGGTCGAGCCGTTCGATGAGCTCGCGGGGCGGTGACGTGACGGACGAGCGGATGCCGCAGCCCGGCGCCACCACCACGCCCACACCGGCGCTGCTCGCGGATGAGCCCGTCGACGCCGCGATCCTCGAGAGCGAGCTGGTCTACGAGGGCCGGGTGTGGGACGTGCGCAGCGACACCGTCGCCTACGGCGACGGGCAGATCGTGCGCCAGTACGTGGATCATCCGGGGGCGGCCGCCGTCGTCGCGGTGGACGACGACGGCCGGGTCCTGCTGATCCAGCAGTACCGGCATCCGATCCGCCTGCGCGACTGGGAGATCCCGGCGGGGCTGCTCGACATCGCGGGGGAGTCGCCGCTCGAGACGGCCCGCCGCGAACTCGCGGAAGAGGCCGATCTGGTCGCCTCGTCGTGGGAGCCGCTGGTGAGCATCTTCACGACGCCCGGCGGGAACGATGAGATCGTCCACCTGTTCCTCGCCCGCGACCTGACGCCCGCCGACGACGTGCACGCGCGCGAGGACGAGGAGGCCGACATCCGCCTCGAGTGGGTGCCGCTCGCCGACGCCGTGGCCGGCATCTTCGCCGGGCGGCTGCGCAACGGCATCCTCACCGTCGGCGTGCTCTCCGCCGCGGAGCGGCTCCGCGGCGCGAAGGAGGGCGCGGGCGCCTGAGATGAAGACGGCCTGATATGAGGATCGATCGCGCGGTCGACGCCTACCTGCGCCACGTCGCGATCGAACGCGGTCTGTCGGAGAACACGGTCGCAGCGTACCGGCGCGATCTCGCCGGCTACGCGGAGTGGCTGCGCGAGCAGGGCATCGACGACACGGCCGCGGTCACCTCGGTGACGCTGGCCAGCTTCATCGCCGACAAGGCGGCCGGGCAGCCGCCGATCGCGGCATCGTCGCTGGCGCGCCTGCAGTCGTCGGTGCGGGGGCTGCACCGCTTCCTGGCGCGCGAGGGCATCGAGCCGGCTGATCCGTCGTTGAACCTTCGTCCGCCGAAACAGGCGCGACGGCTTCCGAAGGCGCTCACCATCGAGCAGGTCGAGTCGCTGCTGGATGCCTCCGGCCCGGCGCCGTCGACCGACGCCGACCTGGCGGGCACCGCAGGCGGGGCGCCGGGCGACCTGCTCGCGACGCGCGATCGGGCCCTCCTGGAACTGCTGTACGCGACCGGGGCCAGGGTGTCGGAGATCGTGCAGCTCGACGTCGACGACGTCGCGCACGGGGACGTGCTGCGCGTGCGCGGCAAGGGCTCGAAGGAGCGGATCGTGCCGGTCGGCTCGTATGCGCGCGCCGCCGTCGACGCCTATCTCACCCGTGCCCGTCCCGAGCTGTCGCTCCGCGGACGCGCGACGCCGAAGCTGTTCCTCGGGGCGCGGGGCGCTCCGCTGTCGCGCCAGAGCGCGTGGCTGATCATCCAGTCCGCGGCCGAGCGCGCCCACCTCACCGCGCACGTCTCGCCCCATACGCTGCGCCACTCGTTCGCCACCCACCTCCTGCAGGGCGGCGCCGACGTGCGCGTCGTGCAGGAACTCCTCGGTCATGCCTCCGTGGCGACGACGCAGATCTACACGTACGTGTCGGTCGACGCGCTGCGCGACGTCTACGCCACGTCGCATCCGCGAGCACGTTAAAGATTTCTCACGGAGTTCGAAAGTCCGCCAGACTGTGCGATTGGGGATCCGCCACCGGGGCGGACCAACGATCTCCGGGGGATCGAATGAACAACAGACGTGCCCGCATCTCGCTGGCTGCCGTCGTCGTGGCGGCGGCCGTCTCGCTCAGCGGCTGCTCGATCATCGACCAGTTCCTGCCGTCGTCACAGCCGGTACGCGACGCCGAGACCGGCGAGGTGACCGAGCAGGTGGACAACGCGGACGTGTTCGCCATCCGCGTCGGCGACTGCCTCAACACCGCGGACATGGACACGACAGAAGAGGTGAGCGACGTGCCCGTCGTGCCGTGCGACGAGCCGCACGACGACGAGGTCTTCTACTCGTACTCGCTGGCGGACGGCGAGTACCCGGGCGAGGACGCCATCATCGCGGATGCCGACACCACCTGCATCGCGGAGTTCGGGACGTTCATCGGCCTGGCGTACGAGTCGTCGACGCTCGACTACTGGCCGATGTACCCGACGACCGGGTCGTGGGAGAGCGGCGACCGCGAGGTGCTGTGCATCGCGTGGGATCCGTCGGGCGCGAAGCTGACCGGCACGCTCGCCGGCGCCGCGCGCTGATCGACGTCGCGGCGCCCGCGCTCTGCGGGGGCGCCGCGACGCACGCATGTCCCGCTGCCGCGGCGCTTTGCTGAAGGATTCGCCTAGTGGCCACTAGGATCGAGCGAGCACGAGGAAGCGGGAGCACGGTGGCTGACAGTACGGCGAAGACCAGATCGGGGAAGGCCTCGGAGTCCGAGGTTCCCATCGGGCCTACCGGGCGTCCCTACCAGGGCTTCCCCACTCCGCCCAAGCTCGACGGGCACGGTCCTGCTCGCATCATCGCCCTCTGCAACCAGAAGGGCGGCGTCGGCAAGACGACGACCACCATCAACCTCGCCGCCGCGCTCGCCAGCTACGGGCGCAAGGTCCTCGCGGTCGACTTCGATCCGCAGGGTGCGCTGTCGGCCGGTCTCGGCATCCAGACGCACGAGATCCCGACGATCTACGACCTGCTGCTCGACGGCAAGCGCGACCCGCACGACGTCGTCGTCCACACGCGCGTCGAGAACCTCGACGTGATCCCGGCCAACATCGACCTGTCGGCCGCCGAGGTCCACCTCGTCAACGAGGTCGCGCGCGAGCAGACGTTGTCGCGCGCACTGCGCAAGGTGTCCGCCGACTACGACGTCGTGCTCATCGACTGCCAGCCGTCGCTGGGCCTGCTGACCGTCAACGCGCTCACCGCCAGCCACGGCGTGGTCATCCCGCTCGAGTGCGAGTTCTTCGCGCTGCGCGGTGTCGCGATGCTGATCGAGACGATCGACAAGGTGCGGGACCGCCTCAACCCGACGATCACGCTCGACGGCGTGCTCGCGACGATGTACGACGCGCGCACCCTTCACTCGCGCGAGGTGCTCGAGCGCGTGGTCGATGCGTTCGGCGACGACGTCCTCGAGACGGTCATCGGCCGCACCGTCAAGTTCCCGGATGCCTCGGTCTCGGGCATGCCGATCACCGAATTCGCACCGGAGCACGCTGCCGCGCAGGCTTACCTGCGGCTGGCGCGAGAGCTGGTCGCCCGTGGCGCTGTCGCCTGAGGCCTCGACAGGCTCACCCGCGAACGGCGAGGGCGCCGCGCCCGCGCTCGAAGACTCCGCGTCGTCCGCTGTCGAAGACTCCGTGCCGGCGACGGTGCCGGCGACAGAGGCGATGGCCGACCCGGGCCAGGGATTCCGCGTCGCGCTGGCGAACTTCGACGGACCGTTCGACCTGCTGCTGACGCTGATCTCGAAGCACGAGCTCGACATCACCGAGGTGTCGCTGTCGCTGGTGACGAACGAGTTCATCGCCTACCTGCGCGATCTGGGTCCCGACGAGGACCTGGACGAGGCGTCCGAGTTCCTCGTGGTCGCTGCGACCCTCCTCGACATGAAGGTGGCGGGGCTCCTGCCCCAGGGCGAGCTGGTGGATGCCGAATCCGTCGCCCTGCTCGAGGCGCGCGACCTGCTGTTCGCGCGACTGCTGCAGTACCGCGCGTTCAAGGAGGTGTCGGCGTGGTTCGAGCGCTGCCTCCGCCGCGAGGGCGTGCGCCACACGCGGTCAGTCCGGCTCGACGAGAAGTACCGGCAGGCCGTGCCGGAGCTGGTCTGGTCGCTGAGCCCCGACGATTTCGCGGCCCTCGCGCTCCTGGCGATGACCCCGAAAGAGATCCCGCGCATCGGCTTCGACCATCTGCACGCGCCGCTGGTCAGCATCCGCGAGCAGGCCGCGATCGTGGTGACTCTGCTGCGGGATGCCGGATCCCTGACGTTCCGCGAGCTCATCGCGGGCGTCGGGCAGCCGGGTGTCGTCGTGGCGCGATTCCTGTCGGTGCTGGAGCTGTATCGCCACGCCGCACTGTCCTTCGAACAGCTCGAGCCGCTCGGCGAGCTGACCCTCCGCTGGAGCGCGCAGCGCTGGAGCGACGAGAACCTCGCCACTTTGGGAGCCGACTATGACCGATGATGCTGTGCCGAACACCCCGATCACGACGGACGTCGCGCGGCGGCTCGAGGCGATCCTGCTGATCGTCGAGGAGCCGCAGAGCCTGGTGAGCCTCGCGGCCGCCGTCGGTGCGCCCGTGCCCGCGGTGCGGCAGGCGATCGAGACGCTCGTCGACGACTACGACGGCAAGTCGGGCGGGCCGGTGCGCGGCTTCGAGCTGCGCGAGGTCGGCGGCGGCTGGCGCCTGTACGTCCGCGAGGAGCTCGACGACCTCGTCAGCGAGTTCGTCGGCGGCCAGGCGCCGTCGCGGCTGTCGCAGGCCGCGCTCGAGACGCTCGCCGTGATCGCCTACAAGCAGCCGGTCACCCGCAGCCAGGTCGCGTCGATCCGCGCGGTGAACGTGGACTCGGTCGTGCGGACGCTGCTCGCGCGGGGGCTCATCACCGAACTCTTCGCGGATGCCGAGACCGGCGCCATCAACTACGGCACGACGGACGCACTGCTCGTGCACCTCGGCATCAATTCACTGGACGAGCTGCCGCACATCTCGCCGCTGCTGGACGGGGCGGACGAAGTCGGCGACAGCCTGGACGAAGGGATACGTCGATGACCGGCGGAGCATCACAGGGACCGGGCGCGGAATCCACTGAGGGCGTCCGCCTGCAGAAGGTGCTGGCGAACGCGGGGGTCGCATCGCGGAGGGTCGCCGAGGACCTCATCGTCGCGGGCCGGGTGCGCGTCAACGGCGAGGTCGTCACCGAGCTCGGCTCGCGCATCGATCCCGAGAACGACCTGGTCGACGTCGACGGCACCGCCGTGCAGCTCGACCAGTCCAAGCGCTACGTCATGCTCAACAAGCCCACCGGCGTGGTGAGCTCTATGAAGGACGACCGCGGTCGCCCCGACCTGCGTCGTTTCACGAAGGACTGGGACGAGCGGCTCTACAACGTGGGGCGATTGGATGCCGAGACGAGCGGGCTGCTGGTCCTCACGAACGACGGCGAGCTGGCGCACGTGCTCGCCCACCCGTCGTTCGGCGTCACCAAGGTGTACATCGCGAAGGTGGACGGACGGGTGACGCCGCAGACCATTCAGAAGCTCGTGCGCGGCGTCGAGCTCGAGGACGGCCCGATCGCCGCCGACAAGGCCCGGCTGCTGTCGTCGTCGGCCGAAGGCGGCGGGTCGCTCGTGGAGCTCACCCTCCACTCGGGGCGCAACCGGATCGTGCGCCGCATGATGGCCGCGGTCGGGCATCCGGTCGTCGAGCTCGTGCGCCGGCAGTTCGGGCCGCTCCACCTGGGAACCCTGCCAGCCGGGCGCGCCCGCGAGTTGACTAAAGTGGAGCAGGGCGCTCTGCTGACTCTCGCGCGCAGTGCGACTTCTTCCACGCCGGCGGAGGACGCGCCCGATACCCGCGATGGCGATCCGTCCGCGGAGTGAAGATCTCTCCCTGCGGGGCGAACAGGAGACGCAAGTGACCGACACGAGGCCGACCTCGGCGCGCGAGCGCGCCGGAGAGTCCGCGCTCGCTCCGCGCGTGCAGGGCACGGTGCGGATCGTCGGCGCAGGCCTTCTCGGCGCCAGCATCGGTCACGCGCTGACCGCCCGGGGCGTCGACGTGGCACTGGACGACACCTCGCCGTCGCAGCTGCGCCTGGCCGTCGACTACGGGGCGGGCCGGCACGCCACCGACTCCGACCAGCCGTCCCTCGTCGTCGTCGCCGTGCCGCCGGACGTCACGGCGGACGTCATCCAGCGCGAGCTCGCCCGCTACCCGCGCGCCGTCGTGACGGATGTCGCGAGCGTCAAGCTCGAGCCCCTCCGCACGCTCCGTGAACGCGGCGTCGACCTCACGCACTACATCGGCTCTCATCCTCTGGCCGGACGCGAGCGCGGGGGAGCGATCTCGGCGCGCGCCGACATCTTCGTCGGGCGGCCGTGGGTGGTGTGCCGCGACGAGGAGACGCCGTCGGCCGACCTGGCCCTCGTGGAGGGCCTGGCGCTCGATCTCGGCGCGACGCCGCTCGAGATGAGTCCCGAAGACCACGACCGCGCGGTCGCGCTCGTCTCGCACGTGCCGCAGTTGGTCGCCAGCCTCCTCGCCGGTCGCTTCGTCGACGCCCCCGACGGGTCGCTGCGCCTCGCGGGCCAGGGCGTGCGCGACACGACCCGCATCGCGGCATCCGCCCCCGAGCTGTGGGTGCAGATCCTCGGCGCGAACGCGGCGCCGGTCGTGGACGTGCTCGACCTCCTGGCGGCGGACCTGACAGCCGTCGCCGACGCGCTGCGCGCCCCCGACGCCCCCGGCTCGCGCCGCGCCGTCGCCGACACGATCCGGCGCGGCAACGACGGCGTCGAGCGGCTGCCCGGCAAGCACGGCCAGAACCGCCGCTTCGAGCAGGTCGTCGTCATGGTCGACGACACCCCCGGCCAGCTCGGCCGCCTGTTCGGCGAGCTCGGCGAGCTCGGCGTGAACGTCGAAGACCTGCGCCTCGAGCACTCGCCGGGCGCCCAGTTCGGCCTCGCCGAGATCAGCGTCGTCCCGAGCGCCGTGCGCCGGGCCGTCGACGGCCTCGAGTCGCGCGGCTGGAAGATTGCGAGCACCACCAATGACTGACCCCGCGACCCCCTCGACGGCCGGGGACGCGAGCGCCGGTGCAGCCGACGTCGTCGTCGTCGCCATCGACGGGCCCGCCGGCAGCGGCAAGTCGAGCGTCTCGAAGCAGGTCGCCCGCCGTCTCGGTTACGGCTACCTCGACACCGGCGCCGCCTACCGCGCACTCGCGTGGCACGCCCTCGAGCGTGGCACCGACACGTCGGATGCGGCATCCGTCCTCGACGTCACCGGCGACTTCGACTACGCGATCTCGCTGGATCCCGATGCGTACTGGGTGCGTGTCGGCGCGGCCGACGTGACCGAAGCGATCCGCGAGCCCCGGGTGTCGGACGCCGTGAGCGGCGTCGCCCGCGTACCCGCCGTGCGCGAGTCCGTCAACCGCATGTTCCGCGCGCTGGTAGCGGCATCCGGGCGTCCGGGTGTCGTCGTCGAAGGCCGTGACATCACGACGGTCGTCGCGCCCGACGCCCCCGTGCGCATCCTCCTGACCGCGGCACCCGAGGTGCGCGCGGCTCGTCGGAGCGCCGAGGTGACGACTCAGGATGCCGCGGCCGTCGCGGCCGCGCTCCACCGGCGCGACGCCTCGGACTCCGCCGTCGTCGACTTCCTCACCGCCGCACCCGGCGTCGACGTCGTCGACTCGACCCACCTCGATTTCGACCAGACCGTGGACGCCGTGCTCGGCGTGATCCGGGCGGCGCAGCCGGCCCCGATGATCCAGGGCACCTCCGCGGTCGACCCACTGCAGACAGGAGCCTGAGATGGCCGCTGACAACTCCACCGACTTCGACGAGTTCGAAGACACCGGCGACGACCACCTCGCCGAGAACCTCGCCGCGCTCGACGACGACCTGGCCGAGCAGCGTGCCGCAGCCCTGCGCGCCGGCCTCGAGGACTACGACCTCGACCCGGAGGATGCCGAGCTCCTCGAAGGGCTGGTGCGCGGCGAGGACGGCATCGAGTTCCTCCCGGCGCTGCCCGTCGTCGCCATCGTCGGCCGGCCGAACGTCGGCAAGTCCGCCCTGGTGAACCGCATCCTCGGCCGCCGCGAGGCCGTCGTCGAGGACACCCCGGGCGTCACGCGCGACCGTGTCACGTACAAGGCGGAGTGGATGGATCGCCGGTTCACGATCGTCGACACCGGCGGGTGGGAGCCCGACGCCAAGGGCATCGACGCGTCCGTCGCCGCGCAGGCCGAGGTCGCCATCGACCTGTCCGACGTGGTGCTCTTCGTGGTCGACGCCACGGTCGGGGCGACCGCGACCGACGAGCATGTCGTGCGGCTGCTGCGCAAGACGAAGAAGCCGGTGTTCCTCGTCGCCAACAAGGTCGACGACGCACGCCAGGAGCCCGAAGCCGCTGCGCTCTGGAACCTCGGTCTCGGCGAGCCGCACCCGGTCTCTGCCCTGCACGGTCGCGGCGTCGCCGACATGCTC
>NZ_DATCVK010000079.1:0-22684 GCF_036566905.1 Microbacterium sp.
GGGCGGGCTCCGAGTTCGAACATCACGGGCGCGAGTCGGAGCCGCTCGATGGCCGACCGTACTGCTTCACGTTCGTCAGCGAGCTCGCGCAGGGTCGAGCTCACGAACACCCGGATCCGCTGGTCGGGCGTGCGGATCACGGGGGATCGTCCCCCAGTCATGACCACATCATGGACCCAGGAGGCGTGTTCCCGCCACGGTCTCAGTGCATCGATGTATCGGCAGCGGCCGATCCTCGGCGCATGAAGACTCCTTCCGCTCGCCCTTTCGCAGGAGTATGGTGCGGCGGTGACGGCGCCGAAGGGGACGCCGTCCGTCCGATCCGGGGCTTCGGGCGTCACCACGGGGAGGGGAATGCGATGAAGAAGGTTTTGGCGTGCGCGGTCGTGGCGATCGGGCTGGTGCTCGGAAGCGGCGGAGCCGCGATGGCAGGAGAGGCGACCGGGAACGGCGGTGAGGCGCAGGGCGCCAACAACTCCGCATCGGAGTGCGCGTTCTCGGGGCAGGACACGATCGACAGCGTCGAGGGCAACCCCGAAGGCTTCGACGACGACATGCTCGCGATGCGGGGCAACCAGAAGAACGGCTACAAAGGCATCCAGAGCTACGGCATGTTCGTGAGCGCCGGCATCGACGTGGGCGTGAACCCGGGCATGGCCTGCAAGGGAAACCTGGGCAAGAAGTAGGCAGCAGCACGTCGCGCCCGCGCGCTCCGGCCACTGGCCTGGTGCGCGGGCGCGACGTTGCGCGGGGTTATACCGCAGCATCCAAAAGTCGTCAAGGATTCGACTGGACACGGCGCGTCGTTCGACGTATAGTGGGTCTTTGCGCTCTTGGATTCCCCCTGCCCTCATATGGTGGTCGGCTGTGCCTGCGCCCCCCCGCGTTCACGCGAGGAGTGCCGCGCGGGTTTCGGGGAAGAGAGCACTCCACCTGACGACAAGGAAACGAGCCCTACGGGCCCACGGAGGTAATCCCCTTGGCTGCTGCGCGCAACGCATCCAACCCCACCACCACCCCTAAGAACGGACGCGGAGCATCCCGCCTCTCGTTCGCCAAGATCTCCGACACGCTGACGGTCCCCGACCTTCTCGCGCTGCAGACCGAGTCGTTCGACTGGCTCGTGGGCAACGAGGCCTGGAAGGCCCGCGTCGCCCAGGCGAAGGCCGACGGTCGCACCGACGTGCCCGAGATCAGCGGGCTCGAGGAGATCTTCGAGGAGATCTCGCCGATCGAGGACCTGAGCGAGACGATGCAGCTCTCGTTCACCAACCCGTACCTCGAGCCCGAGAAGTACTCCATCGAGGAGTGCAAGGAGCGCGGCAAGACGTACGCGGCCCCGCTCTACGTCGAGGCCGAGTTCATGAACCACCAGACCGGTGAGATCAAGACGCAGACGGTCTTCATGGGCGATTTCCCGCTCCAGACCGGCAAGGGCACGTTCATCATCAACGGCACCGAGCGCGTCGTCGTGTCGCAGCTCGTCCGTTCGCCCGGCGTCTACTTCGACAAGACCCCCGACAAGACGTCCGACAAGGACATCGTGTCGGCGCGCGTCATCCCGTCGCGGGGTGCCTGGCTCGAGTTCGAGATCGACAAGCGCGATCAGGTCGGCGTCCGCATCGACCGCAAGCGCAAGCAGTCGGTCACCGTCTTCCTGAAGGCGCTCGGCCTCACCAGCGAGGACATCCTCGCCGAGTTCGCCGGCTTCGACTCCATCGAGGAGACGCTGTCGAAGGACACCATCCTCAGCAAGGAAGACGCCCTCCGCGACATCTACCGCAAGCTCCGTCCGGGCGAGCAGGTCGCCGCCGAGGCCGCCCGCGCGCTCCTGGACAACTTCTACTTCAACCCGAAGCGGTACGACCTCGCCAAGGTCGGCCGGTACAAGATCAACCACAAGCTCGGTCTCGACAAGCCGCTCAGCGACTCGGTGCTGACGGTCGACGACATCGTCGCCACGATCAAGTACCTGGTCCGCCTGCACCGTGGCGACGTCACGTTCGACGGCGTGCGCGGCGGCAAGCCGGCCGAGATCCGCCTCGACGTCGACGACATCGACAACTTCGGCAACCGTCGCATCCGCGCGGTCGGCGAGCTCATCCAGAACCAGGTCCGCACCGGTCTGTCGCGCATGGAGCGCGTCGTCCGCGAGCGCATGACCACGCAGGACATCGAGGCGATCACGCCGCAGACCCTGATCAACGTCCGCCCCGTCGTGGCCGCGATCAAGGAGTTCTTCGGAACGTCGCAGCTGTCGCAGTTCATGGACCAGAACAACCCGCTCGCGGGTCTGACGCACAAGCGTCGCCTCTCGGCCCTCGGCCCCGGCGGCCTGTCGCGTGAGCGCGCCGGTGTCGAGGTCCGCGACGTCCACCCGTCGCACTACGGCCGCATGTGCCCCATCGAGACGCCGGAAGGCCCGAACATCGGCCTGATCGGCTCGCTCGCCTCGTTCGCGCGCATCAACGCGTTCGGCTTCATCGAGACGCCGTACCGCCGCGTGGTCGACGGCAAGGTCACCGACCAGATCGACTACCTGACCGCCTCCGAGGAGAGCGACTACATCGTCGCGCAGGCCGGTGTCGAGCTGAAGGCCGACGGCCGCTTCGCACAGGACCGCGTCCTCGCACGTCGCGGCAACGGCGGCGAGGTCGACCTCTTCCACTCGGAGGAGATCGGCTACATGGACGTCTCGCCGCGCCAGATGGTGTCGGTCGCGACCTCGCTCATCCCGTTCCTCGAGCACGACGACGCGAACCGCGCCCTCATGGGTGCGAACATGCAGCGTCAGGCCGTGCCGCTGCTGCGCTCCGAGTCGCCGGTGGTCGGCACGGGCATGGAGGGCTTCGCCGCGATCGACGCCGGTGATGTCGTCACCGCCGACAAGGCCGGTGTCGTCGTCGAGGTCTCGGCTGACGTCGTGACGGTGCAGCTCGATGAGGGCGGCACCCAGGACTACTTCCTGCGCAAGTTCGACCGCTCCAACCAGGGCACGAGCTACAACCAGCGCGTCGTGGTCTCGGCCGGCGAGCGCGTCGAGGCCGGCGAGGTCATCGCCGACGGTCCCGCGACCGAGAACGGCGAGCTCGCCCTCGGCAAGAACCTCCTCGTCGCGTTCATGACGTGGGAGGGTCACAACTTCGAGGACGCGATCATCCTCAGCCAGGACCTGGTGAAGGACGACACCCTCTCCTCGATCCACATCGAGGAGTACGAGGTCGACGCCCGCGACACGAAGCTCGGCAAGGAGGAGATCACGCGTGATCTCCCCAACGTGAGCCCCGACCTGCTGAAGGACCTCGACGAGCGCGGCATCATCCGCATCGGCGCCGAGGTGCGCCCCGGCGACATCCTCGTCGGCAAGGTCACGCCGAAGGGCGAGACCGAGCTGTCGGCCGAGGAGCGTCTGCTCCGCGCGATCTTCAACGAGAAGAGCCGCGAGGTCCGCGACACGTCGCTGAAGGTGCCCCACGGTGAGCAGGGCACGATCATCGCGGTCAAGGAGTTCAACGCCGAGGACGGCGACGACGAGCTCGGCTCGGGCGTCAACCGCCGCGTCGTGGTCTACATCGCCCAGAAGCGCAAGATCACCGAGGGCGACAAGCTCGCCGGTCGTCACGGCAACAAGGGCGTCATCGCGAAGATCCTTCCCGTCGAGGACATGCCCTTCCTGGCGGACGGCACGCCGGTCCAGGTCATCCTGAACCCGCTCGGCATCCCGGGTCGAATGAACTTCGGCCAGGTCCTCGAGCTGCACCTCGGCTGGATCGCCAAGCAGGGCTGGAAGGTGGAGGGCATCCCGGAGTGGGCCGCCCAGCTGCCGGAGCAGGCCTTCGAGGCGCCGGCCGGCACCAAGGTCGCCACCCCGGTGTTCGACGGTGCGTTCGAGGCGGAGATCGCGGGTCTGCTCGACTCGACGCTCCCCACGCGCGACGGCGAGCGGCTGATCGACTCCTCGGGCAAGACGCAGCTGTTCGACGGCCGCTCCGGCGAGCCGTTCCCGGCTCCGATCTCGGTCGGCTACATGTACATCCTGAAGCTGCACCACCTCGTGGACGACAAGATCCACGCGCGCTCGACGGGCCCGTACTCGATGATCACCCAGCAGCCGCTCGGTGGTAAGGCGCAGTTCGGCGGTCAGCGCTTCGGTGAGATGGAGGTGTGGGCCCTCGAGGCCTACGGCGCCGCGTACGCGCTGCAGGAGCTCCTCACGATCAAGTCCGACGACATCCTCGGCCGCGTCAAGGTGTACGAGGCGATCGTCAAGGGCGAGAACATCCAGGAGCCCGGCATCCCCGAGTCGTTCAAGGTGCTCATGAAGGAGATGCAGTCGCTCTGCCTGAACGTCGAGGTCCTCTCGGCCGACGGCACGGCGGTCAACCTCCGCGACACCGACGACGACGCCTTCCGTGCCGCTGAAGAGCTCGGCATCAACATCTCCAGCCGCTTCGAGTCGTCGTCGATCGACGAGATCTAAGCGCGCCAGGTAACGAACGAATTTCCGACACAGGAGAACCAGTGCTCGAATCAACCACTTTCGATCAGCTTCGCATCGGCCTGGCCACCGCTGACGACATCCGTCGTTGGTCCTACGGCGAGGTCAAGAAGCCCGAGACCATCAACTACCGCACCCTGAAGCCCGAGAAGGACGGTCTGTTCGGCGAGCAGATCTTCGGACCCTCGCGCGACTGGGAGTGCGCGTGCGGCAAGTACAAGCGCGTCCGCTTCAAGGGCATCGTCTGCGAGCGCTGCGGCGTCGAGGTCACCAAGTCCTCGGTGCGCCGTGAGCGCATGGGCCACATCGAGCTCGCCGCGCCCGTCACGCACATCTGGTACTTCAAGGGCGTCCCGTCGCGCCTCGGGTACCTGCTCGACATGGCGCCGAAGGACCTCGAGAAGGTCATCTACTTCGCCGCGTACATGGTGATCTCCGTCGACGAGGAGGCTCGCCACCGCGACCTCTCGACACAGGAGAACAACATCCGCCTCGAGCTGAAGACGCTCGCGGACCGCCGCGACGCGCGTGTCGCCGCTCGCCTCCAGAAGCTGGAGGAGGAGCTCGCCGCGCTCGAGGAGGAGGGTGCCAAGGCTGACCAGAAGAAGAAGGTCAAGGACGCCGCCGAGAAGGAGATGGCCGGCATCCGCAAGGGTACCGACGACCAGATCACGCGCCTCGAGAAGGTGTGGGAGGACTTCCGCACGCTCGAGGTCGGCCAGCTCAAGGGCGAAGACGAGATCTTCCACGAGCTGCAGGACCGCTTCGGTCAGTACTTCGAGGCCCACATGGGCGCCGAGTCGATCAAGCGCCGCCTGGAGGCGTTCGACCTGAAGGCCGAGTCCGAGAACCTGCACCTGCAGATCTCCGAGGGCAAGGGCCAGCGCAAGATCCGTGCGATCAAGCGCCTCAAGGTCGTCAACTCGTTCCTGCAGACCGGCATGAGCCCGGCCTCGATGGTGCTCGACGTCGTCCCGGTGATCCCGCCGGAGCTGCGCCCGATGGTGCAGCTGGACGGTGGCCGCTTCGCGACCTCCGACCTGAACGACCTCTACCGTCGCGTGATCAACCGCAACAACCGCCTCCGTCGCCTGATCGACCTCGGTGCCCCCGAGATCATCGTCAACAACGAGAAGCGGATGCTGCAGGAGGCCGTCGACGCGCTGTTCGACAACGGCCGCCGTGGTCGCCCCGTCACGGGCACCGGCAACCGTGCCCTCAAGTCGCTGTCCGACATGCTCAAGGGCAAGCAGGGCCGGTTCCGCCAGAACCTGCTCGGCAAGCGCGTGGACTACTCGGGCCGTTCGGTCATCATCGTCGGCCCGCAGCTCAAGCTCCACCAGTGCGGTCTGCCCAAGCAGATGGCTCTCGAGCTGTTCAAGCCGTTCGTGATCAAGCGCCTGATCGACCTCGGTCACTCGCAGAACATCAAGGCGGCCAAGCGCGCCGTCGAGCGCACGCGTCCCGAGGTCTGGGACGTGCTCGAGGAGATCATCCGCGAGCGCCCCGTGCTCCTCAACCGTGCGCCCACGCTGCACCGTCTCGGCATCCAGGCCTTCGAGCCTCAGCTCGTCGAGGGCAAGGCCATCCAGCTGCACCCGCTTGTCTGCGCCGCGTTCAACGCAGACTTCGACGGCGACCAGATGGCCGTCCACCTGCCGCTGTCGGTCGAGGCTCAGGCCGAGGCCCGCATCCTGATGCTGGCGTCGAACAACATCCTGAAGCCGTCGGACGGCCGCCCGGTCACCCTGCCCTCGCAGGACATGATCATCGGCCTGCACCACCTGACCACGGTCAAGGAGGGCGCTGCCGGTGAGGGTCGCGTGTTCGGCTCGGTCGGCGAGGCGATCCTGGCGAAGGACGAGGGCACCCTCGACCTGCAGGCCAAGGTCCGCATCCGCATCCCCGGTCTCGCCTTCCTCGAGGGCGAGGCTCCCGAGGGCTACGAGCGCCACGGCCTCGTGGACGCGTCGCTCGGCCAGGCGATCTTCAACGACACGCTCCCCAAGGGCTACCCGTTCGTTCGCGAGCAGGCCGACAAGGGCAAGCTGTCGCAGATCGTGAACAAGCTCGCCGAGGAGTACCCGAAGGTGGAGGTCGCGGCTTCGCTCGACCGCATCAAGGACGCCGGCTTCTACTGGGCCACCCGTTCGGGTGTCACGGTGGCGCTGAGCGACATCCTCACGCCCCCGAACAAGGGCGAGATCGTCGCGGGCTACGAGAAGCAGGCCGCGAAGGTCCAGGCGCAGTTCGAGAAGGGTCTCACCACCGACGCCGAGCGTCGTCAGGAGCTCATCAAGATCTGGACCGAGGCGACCGACGAGGTCCAGAAGGCGATGCGGGACAACTTCCCGGCCGACAACACCATCAACCGGATGGTCTCGTCGGGTGCTCGTGGTAACTGGCTGCAGATCCGCAACATCGCGGGTATGCGAGGCCTGGTGAACAACCCCAAGGGTGAGATCATCCCGCGTCCGATCATCTCCTCGTATCGCGAGGGTCTGTCGGTGGCGGAGTACTTCATCGCGACGCACGGTGCCCGTAAGGGTCTGGCCGACACGGCCCTCCGTACGGCCGACTCGGGCTACCTGACCCGTCGTCTCGTGGACGTCTCGCAGGATGTCATCATCCGCGAGGAGGACTGCGGCACGACCAAGGGCCTCGAGTTCACCATCGCCGCCCCCGGCGCCGACGGTGCGCTGGTGCGCGACGCGAACGTCGAGAACTCGGTGTTCGCCCGCACGCTCGCGGCCGACGCCGTCGACCCGAAGGGCGAGGTCGTCGCCTCCGCCGGTGAGGACGTCGGCGACGTGCTCATCGACAAGCTCGTCGGTGCGGGTGTCGAGTCGATCAAGGTCCGCTCGGTCCTCACCTGTGACTCGGCGGTCGGCGTCTGCGCGAAGTGCTACGGCCGTTCGCTCGCGACCGGCAAGATCGTCGACATCGGCGAGGCCGTCGGCATCATCGCGGCCCAGTCGATCGGTGAGCCCGGCACGCAGCTGACGATGCGTACCTTCCACACCGGTGGTTCCGCGTCGGCCGACGACATCACGCAGGGTCTGCCCCGCGTGCAGGAGCTGTTCGAGGCCCGCACCCCGAAGGGCGCGTCGCCGATCGCCGAGGCCGATGGCCGCATCACGATCGACGAGACCGAGAAGTCGAAGAAGGTCATCCTCACGCCCGACAACGGCGACGAGCCGCACGTCTACCCGGTCCTGAAGCGCGCGACGCTCCTGGTCGAGGACGGTCAGCGCGTCACGGTCGGTCAGCCTCTCCAGGTCGGCACGCTCGACCCCAAGGAGGTCATGCGTGTGCAGGGTGCCCGCGAGGTGCAGAAGTACCTCGTCAACGGCGTCCAGGGCGTGTATCGCTCGCAGGGTGTGCCGATCCACGACAAGCACATCGAGGTCATCGTCCGTCAGATGCTGCGGAAGGTCACCGTGGTCGACCACGGCGACACGACGCTGCTGCCGGGCGAGCTGGTCGACTTCAAGAAGTACCAGAACATCAACCGCGAGACCGTGGCCGAGGGCAAGCGCCCCGCGTCGGGTCGTCCCGAGCTGATGGGTATCACGAAGGCGTCGCTCGCGACCGAGTCGTGGCTGTCGGCCGCGTCGTTCCAGGAGACCACCCGCGTCCTGACGCAGGCGGCCATGGAGGGCAAGAGCGACCCGCTCGTCGGCCTCAAGGAGAACGTCATCATCGGAAAGCTCATCCCCGCCGGAACGGGCCTCGCGAAGTACCGCGATGTCACGGTCGAGGCGACGGAGGAGGCCAAGAGCGAGCGGTACCCCAACCGCATCTTCGCCTCGGACGGCGCGTACACCGACGCCGACCTGAGCTACGTCGACTTCGACAGCTTCTCGACGGACGGTTTCACGACCGACTACAACTGAGTCGTCGGTCCGGTCGCCGAGCGATCGGACTGAGACGAGGCAACACGAAGGGCCCCGGCATCACGCCGGGGCCCTTCGTCGTTCGCTGCGGACGGATGCCGCGACTCAGTACTGCGTCGGCAGCCCCGTGTCGCCGGTGGTACCGGTCGCGCCGGTGGTGCCCGTCGTGCCGGTGGTGCCGGTCGAACCGCTGCTCGGGGCGACGTTCTCCTTGACCCGCTCGGCGGTGCTCTGCGCCTCCTCCCTCACGGTCTCGGCGGACGCGACGGCCGAATCCTTGACCTGGTCGACGGCGTCCTTCGCCGGCTCCTTGAGGTTCTCCGCCACCTCCTGCGCGGCATCCTTCGCCTTGTCCACGGCCTTGTCGACGAGCGGCTGCGCCTGGTCGCGGAGCTGGGTGCTCCAGCGCTTCTCAGCGTCCGTCGCGGGAATGAGGCTCGCGACGAGGAAGCCGACGCCGGCGGCGAGGAGGCCGACCACGAGCGGCGTGCCCTGCGTGGTCTGCCTGGCCCTGTTCGGCAGGTCCTTCACCGCGTCGCCCGCCGCGCCGAGCTTGTCGCCCACCGTGTGGCCGGCCGAGGATGCCGAGTCGCCGATGTCGTCAGCGACTCCCATCACGCGGCCCTTGACGTCGCCGAGCACCTGCCGGACCCGCGTCTTCTGGCGTTCCATGATCTTCGGGGGCGAGACCTTGTCGGCGAGTGCGTCCACATCCCGGCCCAGCTCATCGCGCGTCACCTCGATGTCGGCGCGTATCTGATCTGCATTGCTCATTATCGGTTCTCCTGATTTCTCTTGAGCGCGTCGGGGATCTCCTTGACGGTCTCGACCGTCTTCGGAGCCCCTTGCACGGTCTTCAGTCGCTTGCGCCCGACGGCGTAGAGGATGGCGGCGACGATGGCCCAGAGGACCGCCACGATGACGGCCGACCAGCCGAGGCTGTCGATGAGGTCGCCGAGACCCCACCAGAGGGCGACGGACAGGAAGAAGATGGCCATCGCGCCGGCGTATCCGGCGCCGCCGAGGAGCCCTGCGCCGGCACCGGCTCGCTTGGCCGACTCCGAGAGCTCGGCCTTCGCAAGTTCGAGCTCTTTGCGCATGAGCGCCGACAGGTCACGCGAGACCTCGCCGACGAGGTCGCCCAACGATGTCTCGGCCGCCTTCTGCTGAGACGGCGTGGGCATGTCCGTCATCGTCGTACCTCTCCCGTGGCGGACCACTCGTCTTCTGCTCCGCCGGTGGCATCGGGGCCGGCGCCGGTCGTCAGCGGGTCGCCCGCGAGGGCGTCGCCGATGGGGGTGTCACCCTCCTCGTAACCGGTCGTTCCGACCGTGCCGGCACCAGCTGCCGTGCCGCCGAGGCCGGCGGTGGTGCCGCCTGCGACCGTCGGCGAGCCCGTGACGAGGGCCGGCTGTGCGCGGCCCGACGGACGGGGCGTTCCGCCCGTGGTCCGATCATTGTCGCGGGCGTCGGACACGAGCGCCCGCGTGAGGCGACCGGCGACGAGGCCCACTCCGACCGCGATGGCCAGGAAGGCTCCCGTGTGCCGCCGCGCGAAGGTCCGGACCTCGTAGACCACGTCGGCAGGTTCGCGCTGCTCCAGCCAGTCGGCGACGCGACGGGTCTGCTCGCCGACGGCGCGCACGGCGTTCGTCGCTGCTCCCGAGCCCGTGGCCGTGCCGTCAGCCAGCCCGGCGAGCTCGTCGCTCGTGCTGCGCAATGCTCCCGCGGCGCGGCGCTGCTGGGTCGATGCCTGGTCCGTCAGCTGCGCGCGGGTCTCGTGAAGGAACCCGCGAGCGGCATCCTTCGCGTCGTGCGCCACGCCCTTGGCCTCTTCACCGGCGACGCCGGCAACGTACTTGGCACCCGCGTCCACCTCTGCGACGGTCTCGACCGCGCGCTCCTTGACGTCGCCTGAGCCTGTGCTCTGGCCTGAGCCTGTGCTCTGGCTTGAGCCCGTGCTCTGGCTTGAGCCCGTGCTCTGGTTCGTATACGGATCGGTGTCGTAAGTCGACATGCTCCTCCTCCTCCACTTTCACGTGCGGTGTCGGTCCGGCGCTGTGCCGGGCCCGGGGGATCCGCCGTGGGAGAAAACCGTCCGTCATCCGGGGCGGTTGTGGAGAGGGGGTCGAACTCAGCGCGGCGGGAGTGTATCCTGCACCGCTCGCCGGAGCGGCGGCGGCGGTTCCGCGGCGTGGGTCGAGGTCATCCGTTCGTTCCGGCTTACCGTGGGAAGCGGAGGTGGGGGCCCCATGGCACGGATCGGCGGTCGCAATGCGTGGATCGCCGTGCCCGCGGGGATCCTGTGCGGAGCGGTTGTCGGGGCGCTCGTCTGGTTGTCGCTGCCGATGCTGCCGGTGACGGCGGCGTGGGTCGGTGACACGCTGCGCACTGCGACCGCGCCCCGGCCGAGTGCCACGCCCCAGCAGACTCCCGCTCAGACGGTGGCGGACGGCGGAGCCATCGACTGCCGCACGCTGTACGCCGACGACCTGTGGAACGAGCTGACGTGGCGGCCCGGCTCGCTCCTCGGCCAGTCCCTGGGCCCGCCCGCCACCACGGCGACCTCGTTCGCCGACGCGGCCGCTCCCGACGTGCTGGTGACCTGCACCTGGCGGTTCGACTCGGGCGGCATCGTCACGACGCTGTCGAGGGTCGACCCGGATGCCGCCTCCATCGCCGAGGCAGCGCTCTCAGGCGACGGCTTCTCGTGCCGTACCGCCGGGGAAGCCACGGTGTGTGTGCGTACGCAGGGCGCTGTGCGGGAGGAGCACACGCTGCGCGACGGGCTCTGGCTCGTGAGCGTCGAGACGCAGTGGCACCCCGATGACTACGGCTCGCGGCTCGACCGCACCGTGTGGGGCTGATCCGGCAGCCCGGGCGTCAGCCGAAGATGCTCGCGACGACCGCGGCCGTGTAGCCGCTGGGGGCGAGATTCGAATACGTCGTGTCGATGAGGACGTCGTCGCGCCAGAACAGCGTGCGCCCGTCGGTCACCGGGTAGGTCTCGTTCTGCCAGGTCTTCTCGCAGCGCGTGCCGCCGTCCGGCGTGTAGCAGGTGTAGCCCTCGTCGGTCACGAGCTTGTTGAGCATGTCGAGCGCGGGGCCGCGCGACATGTAGGTGATGGTCGTGACGAGTCCCGTGGTGTCGGTGGCCGGGTCGCGCCACACGCACACCAGGCCGCCGTCGGGCTGCGGGCCGGACGACCCGAAGGCGGGGTCGTTGAGCGGGATGCCTTCGAGCTGCGCCAGCACGTCGGCGGTGAGGATCGCGCGGCAGTCGTCGGGGATGTCGGCGACCGGCGTCGCCGACGGTGTCGGGGTCGCCGTCGCAGACGCGTCCGTCGTGGGGGTGGGGGAGTACGTGAAACCGTCGCCGGAGGGTGCGTCGTCGGGTGCGCATGCCGTCAGCACGGCGAGCGCGAGGAGGACGGATGCCGCTGCCGCCGCCCGCCGGCTGCCTCGAGGCGTTCGCGCAGGTGTTGCCATGGGCCCAGGGTAGTGGCGCCGCCCGCCGGCGGACGCCGCGACGCGGGCGCGCATTCCTCCGGCACGCCTCCGCGGCTTGCGTGGGCCCGCGGGCTACTCTGCCACTGCGGGGATTGGCCCTGCGTGAGGAGTGCCTGCGATGAGTGACCCCAAGTCGTCTTACGGCGAGCCCGTCGAAGAGCCCAACGGCGTCGACGACGTCGTCGGTCGTGCGAACGAAGGCCTCGCCGATGCAGAGGCCGCCCGCCGTGACGCGGTCGACGCCGACAGCCCCACCGCAGCCGCATCCGCCCCCTCGGATGCGCACGACGCGAGTGCTCCGGCGGTCGCCGACGAGCCCGCCGCCGTCCCGGCCGACGAGGCGGTGGCCCCCGCCACCACGACCCCGGCGGACGCGGAGCCCGACCCGTGGGCATCGCCGGAGGCGGCATCCCTCGACTACTCCTCCACGGCGGCACCCGTTGCCGACGACGCCCCGACCGTCGTCGCCGCGCCCGTCGTCACTCCGAGCGAGCCCGTCGTCGCCGAGCCGGCGGTCGTCGCCGCCGCTGCGCCGCAGCCCATCTTCGTCCAGGCGCCGGAAGCGCCCCGACCGCGCGGCAACCGCGCGGCAGCCGGTGCCATCGGCCTCCTCGCCGCCCTCGCGTTCGCCGTGCTGTACCTCGCGGTCTGGCTCGGCATCGACGCGATCGAGGGCGACCTGACCGGCGAGAACGTCGGCACGACGGTCGTCGGCGCCCTGGGCACCTGGTCGCTGTGGGTGCCGGTCGTCGTCTTCTTCTTCGCGTTCTGGCTGCTGGGCGCGATCATCAACCGCGGCCGGTGGGGCGCATGGGTGGTCTTCGGCATCCTGGTCGGCGTCGCCGCGTACGGCGGGCACATCCTCGGCGCGCTCTTCCAGGCGCCGTTCTGGGAGCTCACGGCGACCGAGGGCGGCGACCTCGCCGAGGCCGAGCTGCTCACGCCGCTGGCGATCGCCGCGTTCGTCATCGGGCGCGAGCTGACCATCTGGTTCGGGGCGTGGGCGGCATCGCGTGCGAAGCGTGTCACCGAGCTCAACATCGAGGCGCAGCGGGAGTACGAGCGCACGCTCGAGGCGGGGCCGCAGCTCGTCCGCGCGTAGCCCCACCCCGTACGATCCGGATGCCGCCGACGTAGGCTGGCGGCATGGCCGGTGACGGGGAAGGCGCGGCGTCGGCGGGTCCCGTGCGGCCGCCGATCGCCCTCGCGTTCGCGACGATCGGCTTCGTCGCGCTCACCATCTTCGGGCTCGGCATGACGAGCCTCATCCTCGCCGAGGACGTGATCGCGACGCCCGGTCTCGGGCAGATTCCCGGCGCAGCGGGCGTCGTGTGCGCGACGCTCGCGTTCGCGGGCGGCCTGTGGGCGGCGATCGCCCGCGCCGGCAGCGGTCCGGCGGGCGGGAGCGCCGCGGCGCGGCATCCGTCCTACTGGGGGGCCGCGTGGACCACCGCAGCGGCGTTCCTCGCGTACGTCGGAGCCGTGTGGTTCGCGGCTGTGTTCACCGGGGCGGACCTGGGGGTGGCGACGGCCGTCGCCGGGCGCCTCGCGACGTCGTGGTTCGGGGTGTCGGTGGCGGCCGCCGCGTTCGTGTCGGCGTGGGCGGGCATCGCGCTCGTGCGCACGCGAGCCCACCGTCCTCGGTGGCCCTGGGAGGACGACTTCGACGAGTGATCCGGATGCCGGCACCGCCGGAAACCGCGGGAATCCGGGCGAAAACACATGCCGGGTACTAGCGTTGACCGGGTGGAGCGGTCGCTCGAGACCCAGGTCAGCCAGGCGGTGGACGCCTGGCTCGCCTGGCTGCCGCGATGGGAGCCCGCGACGCATCGCGGCCGGACCGCTCCGTGCCGGCGCTGCTTCGGGTCGCCGGTGCTGTCGGCCGCGGGGCTCGGAGCCGATGTCCCGCACGGTGTGCAGCACGGCCTCTCCACTCGGATCAAGACCATCGTCGACCGCTCGGTCGCCGAGTACACGGCGCTGAACCTCCCCATGCTGCAGACCGAGCTCGACCAGCAGGCGGCCCGCAACCGCGCGCGCAGCTATCGCCCGGGCGAGGGACTGGACCCCGAGTTCGAGGGGCTGCCGCTGGATCCCGAACCGGTGCCCGGTGCGCCGTTCCTCTTCACGATCGCCGGTCTCGCCGAGGAGGCCGACGCGCACGTTCCGGACTTGCCGCCGTTGACCGAGGAGGCGAAGGCCGCGCTCCGCCAGGAGGTCGGCCTCGCGGACGACTACGCCAACATGGTCGGCCGCGAGGTGTGCACCATCCTGCTGCACCATCGCCTGCGCATCCAGGCCGCGGTCGGCGAGTTCGTCGAGCCCCAGATCGAGGCGATGCTCGCGGACCTCACGAAGTCGCTCGACGCGCCGTTCGACCCGCACGACCCCGGCGACGCCCCCCATCTGGACTGACTCGCGCAGCTGGTTTTGTTAGCATGGCCAGGTTTGTTGCCGTCACGACGGCACGGGTCGTGTCAAGGTAGCGGACTGCGGGGGAGGTGTGGTGGCCACACGGCTTCCCTCGGCGCCCCCGCTACTTCCCGGGTTGGCCTATATCCGCCCTCTCGGCTCCGGCGGATTCGCCGACGTCTTCCTCTACGAGCAGGACATGCCCCGCCGCAACGTCGCGGTCAAGGTCATGCCCAGCGACGTGCGCGACCCCGAGCTGCGGCGGATGTTCAACGCCGAGGCCGATGTGCTGGCGCACCTGTCCGCCCATCCCTCGATCGTCACGGTCTACCAGGCCAGCATCTCGGCCGACGGGCGGCCGTACATCGTCATGGAGTACTGCCCCGGCTCGCTCGCGCAGCGCTACCGGGTGGAGCGCATCCCCGTCGAGGAGGTGCTCGCGATCGGCGTGCGCATGGCGAGCGCGCTGGAGTCGGCGCACCGTGCCGGCCTCATCCACCGCGACGTCAAGCCCAGCAACATCCTCATCACGACGTTCGGCACCCCGGTGCTCGCCGACTTCGGCATCTCGGCCTCGCTGCAGCGCAAGAGCGGCGGCGAGGTCCTGGCGATGTCGATCCCGTGGAGCTCGCCCGAGGTCGTGGCGGAGCAGACCAGCGGCACGGTCACGAGCGAGGTGTGGAGCCTCGGCGCGACGGTGTATTCGCTGCTCGCGGGCCACAGCCCGTTCGAGCGGCGTGAGCGCGGTCAGAACACCAAGGACCTGCTGCGGCGTCGCATCGCGCGCGCCACGTACGTCGAGATCCCGCGCGCCGACGTCCCGGCATCGCTGCAGACCGTGCTCGCCACGGCGATGAGCCGCGACCCGGGTCGCCGCTACGACTCGGCGCGGGCGTTCGGCGAGGCGCTGCGCGAGGTGCAGGCGGGGCTCGGCCTCTCGCCGACGCCGCTCGAGATCCCCGACGCGGAATGGTCACCTGCATCCGGCCCGGTCGACTTCGGCGACTCGGCGCTGCGCGGACCTGCCCGCTCCCACATCGAGCGCGACCTCACCCGCAAGTCCCGGGCGGGCACCGGGGTCGCCGCCCTCGCCCGTGACGAGGACACCGAGATCTCCGCCGCCGCGCGCCGGAGACGGGGCGGCGGCGCGCTGCCGTGGGTCGTCGGCATCGGCGCGGGAGTGGTCGCCGGCGCCGGCGCGGTCGTCGTGGCGCTGCTGGCGGCGGGGGTGCTGTGATCCGCCGCGGCACGATCACGGGCCTCGTCGCCGCCGGAGCGGCCGTGGCCGCCGTGATCGGGGTCAGCATCGTGTGGCCGGGCCTGGACGCCCAGGAGACACCCGACGTCGACACGGCGGTGTGGGCGCTGCAGACCGGCGAAGGCAGGCGCTACGCGCGGGTGAACACCTCGGTCGGCGAGCTCGACACCGTCCGCAGCATCAGCAACCCCGATCAGGTGGTGCAGACGGGGGATGCCGCGTACCTCTTCAGCGACAGCTACAGCACGCTCACCCGCATCGACGCGGCGATGCCCGCGGATCTGGACGAAGAGGCGCTGCAGGCGTCGCAGAAGACACCGCCCGGCACCACCGAGGTCGTCACCGCGGGCGACTACGTGGCGTATCTCACGGACTCGGGGGCCGTGTTCGCGGGCCGGCTCTCCAGCGGCTCGGCATCCCAACTGGATCCGTTCCGCACCGACGACGAAGACGCGCCGCAGTACACCGCCGAGGCGATCGCGGTCGACGCGCGCGGCGTGCTGTTCGCGTACTCGCGCGCCGACGGCTCGGTGCTGCGCTACGACGTCCGCGACGGCCAGGTGCGGGGGCGCGACGCTCTCGACGCCGACGGGCTGGCCGTGCCGGCGATCACCGCCGCGCGTGACACGTGGGCCGTCGTCGACACCGAGGACGGTGACGTCTGGCTACGGGGCCAGGACGGTCCGGTCCGGACGCCGACGACCGGCACCGTGGTCGTCGGCGCGCCCGACGCGGGCGGCACAGACGTGTACCTCGCCGACGACACCGCGCTCGTGCGCGTGCCGGCAGATGGCTCCAGCATGGCGACCGAGGTCGGCGGCGGCGCCGGCCCGGTGCTCGGCACGCCCGCGCAGCCGGTCACGCACGACGGCGAGACGTACGCCGCCTGGCTGGGCACCGGCGACGCGGGCGGGCTGCTGTGGCGCTCGAACGGCGCGACGGTCGTGCTCGACTACGGCGCCGAGGCGCTGGGTGACCAGGTCCGCCCGGTCTTCGTCGCGAGCGACAACTCCGTGATCCTCAACGACACGCGGTCGGGATGGGCGTGGTCGGTGCCCGACGGCGCCCTCATCGCCTCGAGCCAGGACTGGAGCCTCGACGACCGCACCGACCCCGACGCGGTGCCGAGCGGCGAGCAGCTGCAGGTCGTGCTCGACCCGAAGCCGCCGATCGCGGAGCCGGACGCCTTCGGGGTGCGCGCCGGAGCGCTCGCCTCGCTGCCGGTGCTCATGAACGATCACGACCCGAACGAGGACGTGCTCACGATCGACCCCGGATCGGTCACCGGCCTCGATCCCGCCTTCGGCACTGTGACCGTGACCGACGACGACCAGCGCCTCGCGGTGCGCGTGCAGACCGGTGCGACGGGCTCGGCCACCTTCTCGTACGCCGTCACCGACGGCACGGCCGAAAACGGCCTGATGTCGGAGACGACGACGGTCACCGTCACCGTGGCGGATGGAGCAGCCGAATCGGCACCGGAGTGGTGCGGCGTCGAACGCTGCCTCGTCGAATGGCCGCAGCCGGAGGTCGCGCGCGGCGGCACGGTGACCGTGCCGGTGCTCCCCGGCTGGGTGGACCCCGAGGGCGACCCGCTGCTGCTGCTGTCGGTCGAGAACGTGACGGGGACGGGCAGCGTCGCGTCGACCCCGGGCGGCGACGTCGTCTACCAGCACAGCGACACCGGCGACGGCGGCGAGCAGCTCATCGAGCTCGCGGTCACCGTCGCCGATACGCAGGGGCAGACGGCGGTGAAGTCGCTCATCGTGAAGGTGTCGCCGCAGCCGCAGCTGGCCGCGCAGTCGTTCGCCGTCACCGACACGGTGGCATCCGGCATGACCGTCGACGTCGCAGACCACGTCACCGGCACGGCAGGCACGCTCTCGCTCGAGTCGGTGCGCGTGCTCGACGACGCGGCGGCCACCGCCACCGTGGTCGGCGGCTCGACGTCGTTCGACTTCACGGCGCAGAACCCCGGCACGTTCCGTGTCGACTTCACGGTGACGGACGGCGTCAGCGAGGCGGCCGGCACGGCCCGGATCACCCTGCTGCCCGCCGACGCCCCCGCCCAGCTCTCGACCTCGCCGGTGGTGGCGTTCGTGCACCCCCAGCAGGACGCCACGCTCGAGGTCTTCGACGCGGTCTCGAACCCGACGCGCCGCGTGCTGCTGCTGAGCGACGTCACCGCGCGAGCGGACGACGGGGCGACGCTGTCGGTCGACGCCGTCGGTCAGAACCACCTGCGGGTGTCGGGCACGACGGCGGACGGCGCAGCCGGCCGGCTGGGCACGGTCTCGTACGTGGTGAGCGACGGCACCGAGGACACCGGCGCGAGCATCCAGGGCGAGGCAACGGTGTACCTGCTGCCTCCGGCGCCCGAGCTCGCGCCGATCGCCGTCGACGACACGGTCGTGGTCCGCGCCGGCGCGCAGATCGACATCCCGGTGCTCGACAACGACATCTCGCCGTCGGGCGGCCTGCCCACCCTCAACCCCGCGTCCGTGCGGTCGTCCTCGGATGCCGCGCTGGCGTTCGCGTCGGGCGACCTGCTGCGCTACCTGGCGCCCGGCGAGCCGGGGGAGTACGGCATCGAGTACTCGGTGTTCACCACCGGTGCGCCGGCGCTCGCCGACACCGCGGCCGTCCGGGTGCGGGTCATCGACGCCGATGCCAACCGCGCGCCGACGGCCGACACGCTCGAGGGCCGCGTGCTGAGCGGCCAGTCCGCGCTCATCGAGTTCGACGGCTTCGGCATGGATCCCGACGGCGACGTCGTGACCCTGGACCGCATCGTCGCGCAGCCTGAGCGCGGGGCCGCCACGATCACGGCCGACGGCGCGTCGATCATGTACACGAGCGTTCCCGGCGACAGCGGGCAGGTGTCGTTCCGGTACCGCGTCGTCGACGCGTTCGGCGAGACCGCCGAGGGCACCGTGCGGGTCGGCGTGCTGGACAGCGAGGCCAACCCGAGCCCTGTCACCTTCACCGACTACGTGCAGGTGCAGGCGGGCGACGGCAACACGATCCGCGTGAGCCCGCTCTCGAACGACGTCGATCCGACGATGGGCGAGCTGCGCGTGACCGACATCCGTCCCGACGTGCCCGCGACCCTGGTCGACGGCAGCGACAACCCGGAGTACGAGCGGCTGGGCGACCAGATCGTCGCCCTCGACGACGCGACCGTCCGCATCGCCGCGGGCGACGAGCCGGCGACGATGTCGTTCCTCTACGACGTGGAGTCCTCGTCGGGCAACACCGGGCGCGGCCTCATCGTGGTGCGGGTGGTGCGCGAGAGCGTGCCGGACTACCCCGTCGTCGCCGACACCAGCCTCACCGTCGAGAGCCGCGAGGACTTCCCGCGCGGCGTCGACGTGCTGGCGGGCAAGGTCGCGTGGTCGGGCGGCGACGTCGGCGACCTCGAACTCTCGCTGTGGGGCGATCCGGAGGGGGTGTCGGTGCAGGGCTCGCGTCTGCGCGGCGCGCTCCCCGAGACCACGCTGCTCATCCCCTTCGCCGTCAGCGGCGAGAGCGCTGCCGGTGAGGTCACCTCGTACGGGTTCCTCCGCGTGCCGGGTGACGACGACCTGGCGCTGACGCTCCGCGCGGGTGCGCCATCCCCCGAAGTCACCGAGCTCGAGTCGGGGACCTTCGACATGGCGAGCCTCGTCGCACGCCCGCGCGGCGCGGTCATCGAGATCGGCGACGACGTCCGGGCATCCGGTGCCCGTGCGGAGGCGGCGTGCGCGATCGACTCCGGCACGGTCATCCGCTACGACGCGGGAGCGGGTGCTCCCTGGGTGGATGCCTGCCAAGTGCCGGTGCGGCTGTCGGGCGACGAGGAGTGGACGTTCCTCTCGGTCCCGATCGTGGTGCACCCGCGCGATCCCCAGCCCGAGCTGCGTCCCGGCTCCATCACGGTCGGTCCGGGCGAGACCGCGTCGTTCGACCTGAAGAACATGACGACATGGCAGCTGCGCGAGGACTGGGCAGGCATCGTCTACGCGACCGAGCACTCGGGCACCGCGTTCCAGGTGACGCAGGAGGGCTCCATCGTGACCGTGACCGGCGCCGATCGCGCCGTCCCTGGGTCGGAGGAGGCCGTGCTGGTGTCGGTCACGAGCCATCCCTCGGTGACGCCCGCGCGCCTCATCCTGCGCGTGGGCGCCGCGCCCTCGACGCTGCCGCAGGGCGGCTCCGTCGTGCAGCAGTGCTCGCAGGCGTCCGGATCGTCGTGCACCATCCCGGTCATCGGCGCGGGCGGCGAGGTGAACCCGCTCCCGCGCACCCCGCTCGAGGTCGTCGGCGTGCGACCGACGGGGTCGTGCGCCGGCGTCGCGTTCCAGGTCGCGTCGGCGACGTCGATCACGGCGACGTGGACGACGGATGCCCCGGGGGCGACGTGCACCGCCACGTTCTCGGTGCGCGACGCCCAGGGCAGGGTGACGAACGCCGAGCGCGACGGGCGTGTGCTGCTGGATCTGCTGGGGTACCCCAAGCCCCCCGCGAGCATCAGCCAGGCGGCCTACGCCGACGGCACCGTCACGCTGCGCGTCGACCCGGGCCAGGCGCGTCTGGCGTATCCGGCGCTCTCCGGGTTCGTCGTCCGCTCAGGCGGCCAGGAGGTCGCGCGGTGCTCTGCCGACGGCGTCTGCCCGCCGGTCGCCGCGCCGAACGGCGAGCAGCGCAGCTACGAGGCGTGGGCGGTCAACGGCGTGGGGGAGTCCAAGGGGAGCGTCCGCACACTGGCGTGGGCGTACGACGCGCCCCTGGCACCGACGAGCGTGACGGCCGCCCCGGTCGTCACCGGCGACGGCGCCGGCGGCATCGTGTCGCTCGTGATCAACGGCATCGAGACCGGCGAGACGGGGAGCCTTGAGATCTCGAGCCCTGCCGGCGAGGTGGTGCGCGTGCCGGTGGGCCGCAACGAGACGCGCGTCGAGGTGCGCGGGTACCGCGTGGGCAGCAACACCGCGTCGCTGATCACCGTGACGCCCTACTCGCGCTTCGACCTGCCGCCCGGGCTCGGGGGCAGCGCGTCGGGCGCCGCAGCGACCACGCAGGCCAACGGCATCGGCAGTCCGCTGTCGCCGCAGCTGACGCTCAGCTCGGTGTCGAACGACGACGGCACGGCGACGATCACGGCGACGGCGTCCGCTGTACGCAACGGTGACGGGTCTCGCCTGCGCTACGGCATCGTCCCGGACGGCCAGCGCTGCACGGTGACCGACGACGGCCCCACGGCGACGTTCCCGGGGCTTGCCGACGGCGAGGAGTACGCCTTCGAGATGTGCGTCGAATCGTGGTGGGACGACACGTCGTTCGGCCGCGCCGAGACCACGGCGACGGTGCGCGCGCATCAGTCCGGCCGTGCACCGCAGGGCTGGACGTTCGCCGTCGACGCGACGCCGAATGTGCAGGACCTGCGCGCGGACTGGGTGATCCGCGCCGATCCGACGACGACGGAGAAGATCCCCAACCACAACCGCGTCGAGTTCCAGGGCTGGGGCCCGGGCACCACGGTGTTCGGGAGGACCCCGGGCATCCAGGTGCGCTACGTGCACGAGTGGTGGAGCACCGCCACGGGGTGGTCGACCGTGACCGCACGCGCGGGCAGCGCCCCGTACCAGGTGCAGGCCACGTGGGAGGTCACCTCCTGCGTCGGCGGCGGCACGCTCGGCACTCGCGGACAGTCCTCCAACGCGCCGGACGGGACCTCGGCGGCGTTCACTTTCGGCAACGCCGGGCTGCGTTACTTCGACGCGCAGGGCGCGCTGCTTACCCACACCGCCGACACGTGGGACGTGCCCATCAAGGCGGTGCGCGTCGAAGGCATCACGGTGGCGGTGAACTGGGACGCCCAGGGCTGGGGGCTGGCCCCGGTGAGCAAGACCTTCGGCGCCGACTGCCAGCCGAACAACGGCAACCCCGGTCCCTGACCACCGGCATCCATCCGCTCCCCGCGAACCCCGCATCCCCACACGACAGAGGACAGCACATGACGATCACCCAGGAGCAGGCCGACTGGTTCGCGCAGACGTTCGGGCAGATCGCCGACAACGTCGAGCGCGCCGTGCTCGGCAAGCGCCACGTCGTCGAGCTCGTCCTCACGGCGATGCTCAGCGACGGCCACGTGCTGCTGGAGGACGTGCCGGGCACGGGGAAGACCTCCCTCGCCCGGGCGATGGGGCAGTCGGTGCAGGGCACCAACACGCGCATCCAGTTCACGCCCGACCTCCTGCCGAGCGACATCACGGGGCTCAGCGTCTACGACCAGAAGGAAGGCGTGTTCGAGTTCCACGCCGGCCCGATCTTCGCCAACATCGTGCTCGCCGACGAGATCAACCGCGCGAGTCCCAAGACGCAGTCGGCGCTGCTGGAGGTCATGGAGGAGGGGCGCGTCACGATCGACGGCGTCTCACGCGAGGCCGGTGTGCCGTTCCTCGTGCTCGCCACCCAGAACCCGGTGGAGCAGGCCGGCACCTACCGCCTTCCCGAGGCGCAGCTCGACCGCTTCATGATGCGCACGTCGCTCGGTTACCCCGACCACGCCGCGACGGTCCGCATCCTCGACGGCGCGGCGATCGCGACCGCCGACCTCGCGCCGATCATCACGCCACAGGCCCTGGTGGGCATGGCCGACCTGGCGGCCCAGGTCTACGTCGACGCACTCGTGCTCGACTACATCGCGCGGCTGGTGGACGGTACGCGCACGGCCGACGAGGTGCGCCTGGGCGTCAGCATCCGCGGCGCCCTCGCCCTCACGCGCGCGGCGCGCACCCGCGCCGCCTCGCAGGGCCGCACCTACGCGACGCCCGACGACGTCAAGACGCTCGCCGTGCCGGTGCTCTCGCACCGGCTGATCCTCCACCCCGAGGCCGAGTTCGACGGGGTCACCCAGGAGACCGTGGTCGGCCAGGTGCTGCTCGACGTGGCGCCGCCCGCGAGACGCGAAGCGGTATGAGCACCCCGCAGCGTCCGAGCGCGGCCCTCGGCACCCTCGAGCCGCGCATCACCCGCACAGTCTCGTCCACCGCGACCGAGGGCCGCACGCACCTGACGTCGACGCTGACCGGCACCGCGACGAGCGTGGGGCCGCGGCGCGGCCGCGCG
>NZ_DATCVK010000080.1:0-2197 GCF_036566905.1 Microbacterium sp.
GGCAGCTTCGTCGACAGCCAGTCGTCGTTGCGAATGCTGCAGGCGGGCGACTGGTCGCCGGGTCAGTGGAAGGGCACCTGCCCCGACAGCCAGCGCCTCCAGGGCATCGCGCGGAGCACCAACCGGGCGCTCTGCACCGACATCGGCGGCATCAGCACCTCGAACCCGCGCGTGCAGAGCGGCGAGGGCAACATCACGAGCGACTGGGCCGCGGGCTACAGCAAGCTGCAGTGCAACCCCGGCGAGGTCGCAGTCGGCTACAGCCTGGGCACCGGCGGCGGCACCAAGGCCGCGATGTGGAACCTCGTCTGCGCGACGAGCACCACGGCGCTGCCGGCGAGCCAGGGCCGACTGATCTGGTTCGACAAGGGTGACAACCGCCCTGTCGGTGGTGGCTCGACCGCGAGCGATTGGGCCCCCGGCAACTACAAGGGCCAGTGCAAGGACAGCGAGTACATCGCCGGCGTGGCGTTCACCTACCGATGGAACCACGGCGGCGTGCCCGACGCGCTGCTCTGCAAGCCGCTGAGCTGATCGGCGGATGACAGAGGGGCCGGGTCGCAGTCGCGATCCGGCCCCTCGTTCGTGCCGTCGTCAGGCGTTCGGGGCGTCAGGTGATCGGGGCGTCAGGCGAGCGGTCCGAGCCGCACCTCGTGCACGACCTCGCCACCGAGATCCCGCATCGTGAGCACGAGCTCCTCCGCGGAGGCGACGCCGTCGATCCACGCGGCCGCCTCGTCGGAGGTCGTCTCGGCGTCGGGCCCGCCGCTGATGAGTTGCGCGTACGGGAACTCCACGGTCGCGGGGAGCGACGCCCGGTAATGGGTGTGCCCCGACACCACGATCTGGGCGCCCCACTCGACGAGGGCGTCGTGCCAGGCGTCGCGGCTCATGCGGCTGAACCAGTCGTAGCCGTCGGCGTCGTAGTCGACGACGGTCTCGTCGATCCAGCGCAGGGGGATGTGGCAGAACACGACGCGATACGGGGCATCCGCGAACTCGGGCCGAGCCGTGATGTCGCGGAGCCATTCCGCCTGTTCGGCGCGGAGCGGCTCGAACGCGACCCGACCCTCGAAGGTCGGGTGTGCGTCGGGCTTGTCCTCGCCGGTGTGCAGCACGATGCAGGCGACCGGGCCGATGCGGAACGCGGTGAACGGCCGGCCCTCGGGCGTCGCCACGAAATCCTCGAGCTGGTAGGCCCAGGCGCCTCGCACGTCGTGGTTGCCGACGACGATCGCGAGTGGGCGGCCGGCGCTCACGTCGAGGCCCGCCGGGTTCAGCACCGTCGAGGTGAACCACGACGGATCCTTCCAGTCGTTGCAGAGGTCGCCGTTCCAGATGAGCACGTCGACCTCGGGGGTGGCCTCGTGCAGCGCGCGCAACGTGTCGTCGCGCTGATGGGTGTCGTTCCAGACGGCGAAGCGGGCGGTGTCGGATGCCGCGTCGAGCGTGCGCACCGTCTTCCACTCGCTCTCGTGCCGGCGGAGGCGCCGGTCGACCGGTTCGGTGATCGCACGCACACGGATGGCGGTGCCGGCGGGAAGCCCACCGGCCCGCACCCGCAGCACGCGATGGTCTTGGGGCACCATGCCGAAGGCGTCGCTCGTCACGGTGCCGTTCGAGCCATCGGCGGCCTCCCACTCGATCCAGCCGCGGCTCAGTCCGCGCACGCCCCAGACGACTTCGAAGCCGTCGGAGCGCGGCGCCATCACGACCGGGGGGCTGGTCACGATCGACGCGGTCACAGCGCGCCTCCGAGGTCGGTGCCGACGCCGAGGCCCGCGCCCACGCCGAACTCGAGCACGAAGCGGAACCGCAGGTCGTCGTCGAACCACATCGTGAAGTTCGTGCCCCACATGTTGTTGTGCAGGTTCACGTGCAGGCCGTCGCTCGGGTCGGGCACCTCGTTGTCGAACCGGTAGAGCGCGGGCCGGCCGACCGCGACGAGCGCCGCGTCGAGGGGGCGGAGGGAGAAGGTCTTCGCCGCAGTGTGCGTGACGTCGGCGACCGCGTGCAGGCTGCGATTGCCGTTCCGCACGACGGACTGCGGGTCGACCGCCGTCTCGAGCTTCGTGAGCCGCCAGTCGCCGGGCCCGGTGAGCGGACGGAAGCCGAGCCAGCCCGCCTCGGGAAGGCGCGAGGCATCCTTGCCGCGGAGGTCGAGGGTCACCGTGATCGGCCCCGGCGCCGCCGGGAA
>NZ_DATCVK010000081.1:0-2108 GCF_036566905.1 Microbacterium sp.
GCCGATCCGCTCGACGACTACCGTCGCGCCACGGCCGCCGTGGTGCGAGCGATCGACGACAACGGCATCGCCCGAGTGGTCTTCCAGAGCAGCGTCGGTGCCGAGAAGCGCCGCGGAGCCGGCGAGATCGACGGGCTCGCCACCACCGAGGTCGCGCTGGATGCCACGGGAGCCGATGTCACCCATCTGCGCTGCGGCTACTTCTTCAGCAACCTCGAACTCCAGCTCGACCAGGTGCGGTCGGGCAGCCTGCAGATCGTCCTTCCCGTCGATCATCCGATGGCCTGGGTCGCGCCGCGCGACATCGCCGAGGTCGCCGTCACCCGACTGCTCTCGACGGAGTGGCACGGCCGGCACGTCCAGGCCGTGCACGGACCGGAAGACCTCTCCTGGCGACGGGTCGCCGAGATCGTGTCGACTGCGACCGGTCGGCCGCTCCGCGTCGAACGGATCCCGGATGACGCAATGCGCGACGGGATGCTCGGCGCCGGGATGCCCGACACCCTCGTCGACGCACTCATAGGCATGTCCACCGGGCTTCGCGACGATTTCGTTCCCGAGCAACCGCGATCCGCGCAGAGCACCACGCCGACCACGCTGGCCTCCTGGGCCTACGACGTGCTGCGGCGACAGCTCTGATGCAGCCGGAAACCGGGCTTGAGGCGGCGACGAGGGCTCGGAGTCCGGTCGGCGGAACCTAGCCGACACCCTCGAGCGCGCGTCGGTCTCGGTGTTGCCGATGTTCGCGATCACCTCGGGATCGATCGGCGGTCACTCCGACTCGGGCCGATCACGGCATGGGCGGTGCCGGCATCGTGCCGGAGAGCGACCAGCCGTTCTCGTCCACGCCGGAATGCGCCGGATCGGCGGCGTCCGCCTCTGCGGCGGCGCGATCCGCATAGACAAGCCTCACCAGTCCTCGGCTTTCCCACATCTGCTCCGGCACGTATGCGTCTTCCCACATCACGAACCAGCCGCCCGCCGTGCGGCGCCGCAGCTCGGCGAGCCAGGCGGCGTACTGCGGGTCGAGCCGCATGGCCGATGGAACCTCCTGAGCCGCTCGGGCGAGCCGGTCGGCGAGCGCGACAACGTCCCAGTCGGTGCGGCCATCCCCGAAGACATCCCGACCCGAGCCGTTCGTGTACGCCAGGAGGATGTTCCGTTCGTCAGCCGGGCCGATCGCGTCGCCCGGCTCCGGCACCAGAACGCGACACCGCCAGTGACCGGTGGCATAGTGGTTCGCCGCCACACGCACCCCCTGGAAACCGAGTTCGTGCAGCCGCGACACGGCAGCGATGATGGCGGACTCGGGACGAACCGATGCGTCGAGCGACATGCCCGAAGCCTAGGCGACGTCGCCCTGCGCTCAGCCCGCGAACCGCTGAAGCGCGCTCCCGGGGCCAGCCTCAGGACGCCGGCGCGTCGATGAGGGCCCGCACCGCCGCCTCGGGGTCCGCTCCGGCGAGCGCCCGCGCCCCCATCGGGAGCAGCACGAGGTGGTGATACGCCTCTGAGCCGCGGGAGAGCCGCCCGGCGATGAGCGCTCGCTCCCACACGAGCACGCACTGGAGGAAGACCGGGTCGAGCGTGTAGCGCGCCCTCGGCGTCGTGAGGGTGCCGCGCACGGTCATGCCGGGCACCTCGTCGACGCCCGAGAGCCGCTGCAGTGCGCCGAGCACCGCCTCCGGCCGAACGTGCGACGACTGCCCGCTGGTGAACACGCGGAGGAAGAGCTGCGTCGCGAGTTCGCCCGCGTCGGCCGATTCGAGGCCGGCCAGACCCGGGTAGAGCGGCGGTTCGGTCGGTGCCGCCTCGGCGCGAGTGAAGATCCCCATGAGCCGACGATAGTCAACGAACGCGCTGCGCGGGCGTGGCGCGAAGCGCAGAACGGGAAGCGCCGGAAACGGAACCGCGCCTCCCTGATGGCTGTAGGGGGAGCCCAGGGAGGCGCGGGGTCTGCACCGAACCCCGCCGTCGGGCTTGACACGACGGCGAGGCCCGGGGATCGGTCGACGCGACCTAGCCGACGCCCTCGAGCGCGTCGGTCTCGGTGTTGCCGATGTTCGCGATCACCTCGGGGCGACGCTTCGCGAGGTGCAGGTACCAGG
>NZ_DATCVK010000082.1:0-12159 GCF_036566905.1 Microbacterium sp.
ACGTCGCGGTCGACACCGGCGACGACGAGCTGCTCGCGGCGCTCCGCCGGCAGTGGGACCGCACCGTCGCGCGGCGGACGTACGTCACCGGCGGCCAGGGTTCGCACCACCAGGACGAGGCCTTCGGCGAGGACTGGGAGCTGCCGGCCGACCGCGCCTATTCCGAGACCTGCGCCGGCGTCGGATCGGTCATGTTCTCGTGGCGCCTGCTGCTGGCGGGCGGAGACCCTCGCCACGCGGACCTCATCGAGCGGACCCTGTACAACGTCGTAGCCACCTCTCCCGCGCCCGACGGTCGCGCGTTCTTCTACGCCAACACGCTGCACCAGCGTGTGCCCGGCGTGCCGGCCGACCAGGAGGCCACCTCGCCGCGCGCCTCGTCGTCGCTGCGCGCGCCGTGGTTCGAGGTGTCGTGCTGCCCGCCGAACGTCGCGCGGACCCTCGCGAGCCTCGACGCCTATCTCGCCACTTCCGACGACGAGGGCGTTCAGCTGCATCAGTACGCCCCCGCGAGCGTGCGCACGAGGCTGCCGGACGGCCGGGTCGTCGCGTTCGACGTCGAGACGGACTATCCCGCGTCGGGGCGGATCCGCGTGATCACGCAGTCGGACGCCGCGCCCGGCGCCCCGTGGACACTCACGCTGCGCGTGCCGGCATGGGCGGCGGGAGCGCGTCTGCGGGTCGAGGCGGCCGGCCACACCGCCGACGAGAGCGAGGTCGCGCCCGGTCTCGTCGAGGTGCGCCGGGCGTTCCACGCGGGAGACGTCGTGGAGCTGCACCTGCCGATGGCGCCGCGGATCGTGTCGCCCGACCCCCGGATCGATGCCGTGCGCGGGTGCCTGGCGATCGAACGCGGACCCGAGGTGTTTGCCCTCGAATCCGTGGACGTCGATGGACTCGGCGCCGACGATGTCGCCGGCGTCTCGCTCGCCCGCGGTGCAGCGCCGCTGTGGCGCGACGGCCGGGTGTGGGTCGAGGTCGTGGTGCCGGACGACCCGGATGAGACCGGCGTCTGGCCGTACTCGCGCCGGGGCGACGAGCCGCGCGAGACCGCCGGCGCTTCCCGCCCCGAGGCACGCCGCACTGCGACGTCACCGTGGAACGAGGGCGTCGGGACCGTGCAGGTCCCGCTCGTTCCGTACCACGAGTGGGCGGAGCGGGGCCCCTCCACGATGCGCGTCTGGATCCCCGTCGCGACCTGACTCAGGGGTGGGGGTTCGTCGCCTTGCCGTCGAGCCACAGCGTGTTCGACGGATCGGAGTGGGCGGTGCCGGTGCCGACGTGCTTGTCGCTGATCTGCGGACCCTTGGTGATGACGTGGACGAGCGCCATCGCGTGCCCGCGGCCGAGGCCGTAATCCGCGGCGAGCCACTCGACGATCGGCGTGGCCTTCGTGCTCTCGTCGAAGCCCTTCTCATGCGCGAGCTCGATGAACTGCCGCGGCGTGAGGCCGGTCTTGTCCTCGATGTTGTCGAGGTATGCCTGGAATGTCATGAACCGGATCCAATCAGTCGCTGGTGGGAATGTCGAGCACGCCGGGTTCGTCCTGCCACTCCTGGATGATGCGATCCGAGGCGTGGATGCACAGCACACGCAGCCGGCCGCTTCCGGAGTTCTTGAAGCCGTGCCACGCGCCCGCGGGGGCGGTGGCCGTGTCGCCGGCGACGGCATCCAGCGTCTCGCCGTCGATCGTGATGCGCGCCTCGCCCTCCAGCAGCACCCAGGTCTCGGCGTAGGGGTGGCGATGGATGTCGGGACCCTGCCCGGGTTCGTTGTCGACGAAGAAATAGGAGACGGCCGCGCCGTGCTCGACGCCGATGAATCGGCGCAGGCGGCCCGTGCCGACGACGAGGTCGGCAGCGGGGACGATGGCCGGAATGGTGGTGGTCATGAGGTGCTCCATCCGCTTGCAGGTGGTGTGGCTTCAGCCTCCTCGCCGTCCATGAGTCGGCCTATAGTTTCGATGTGGATCGAAAGTTCGTCGATTTCCAGCTCGCGCCGGACGACCTCACCGCGATCCGGTTTGGCGTCTCACCCGGCCACGAGCTGTGTCACGCGGTGCGCGCGCTGCTGCGACCCGACGAGTACCCGCTGCAGTGGGGATGGATGCAGGCGACCCGCAGCGCGATCCCGCGCGAGGACTTCGAGGTGCTCGCGCTGCTGATCCGCGACGAGGGCTACTTCCCCGACTTCTTCACCACCACCCCGACATGGGAGCTCACGCCCGAGGCGGAGGCGGAGCGGCTGCGCGACATCGACGACGAGCGCTTCCGCGTCGATATGACGAAGGTGCTCGTACGCACCGAGGGCGCGCGCCAGGCCGCCGTGCAGCGCATGCTCGACCAGCCCGACCGCGCCCGGGCCATGATCGCGGAGGCGTGGCTGTCGGTCTGGAACTCCGGCGTGGCCCCGGTGTGGACGCAGCTGGAGCGACTGCTCCGCGCCGACATCGCGGTGCGGTCGCGGCGCATCGCCGAGAGCGGCATCGGCGCCATGATCCAGACGCTGCACGATCGCGTCGCGTGGACCGACGGGGCGGTGCGCGTCACGATGCGGATCTGGAGCGAGGTCGTCGACTGCCGCGGCAGCGGGCTGGTGCTGGTGCCGTCGGTGATGGGCACGTCCGGGTGCTTCGTGCTCACCGAGCCGCCCGCGCAGCCGACGCTGTTCTACCCGGCCCAGGGAGTGACGGCGACGTGGGCGCGCGACCCCGCCGACGTGACCACGGCCCTGGGCGCCCTGCTCGGGCCGGCACGCGCCCGCATCCTGCTCGACGCGCACGAGCCGAGGACGACCTCCCAGGTCGCGCGCGACACCGCCCTCGCCGTCTCCACCGCGTCGCACCACCTCACCGTGCTGCGCGATGCGGGCCTTCTCGCGAGCACGCGCGATGGCGCGCGAGTACTGCACCGCCGCACACCGCTCGGCGAGGCGATGGTCGGCGCGGTGCTCTGAACCCCGCCTCCCCGGATGACCCGCCGCCAGGCGCCGCTCAGGTGGCATCGGTAGACTGGCCGGGCCATCCTCGATGTGCATCTACCTGCCTGCGGCCCTCTCCGCTGCGGACAAGGCGGCACGCAATGCCGCTCCCGTGCGGCCGGAAAGCCCCGAACCACGATGCACACGACACTCACCGACGCGCGACAGCGCCCTGCACCCGCCGTCCGGCGCCCGAGCCTCATCCGTGAGGCCGGCTACGCGTACTTCCCCATCGCGCTGATCGCGCGCCTGCCGTTCGCAATGATGGTGGTCGGCATCCTGACGCTCGTCGTGTCGGCGCGCGGATCGCTCGCGCTCGGCGGTGCGACGAGCGCGATGACCGGCCTCGGCACCGCCCTGGTCGGCCCCCTGCTGGGGGCCGCGGCCGACCGCTTCGGCCAACGGCGCGTGCTGCTGATCGCCGGCGCCACCAACAGCGTCATGCTCGCGGCCTTCGCATGGCTGGCCTTCGCGCCGGTCCCGGATGCCGCGCTGCTGGCGGTCGCCTTCTTCATCGGCGCGTCGATGCCGCAGGTCGCACCCCTCTCGCGGAGCCGCCTGGTCGGCATCATCGGGCGGGCCTATCCGAAGGAGCGCCGCACGCCCGTCGTGAACGGCGCCATGGCGTACGAGTCCGCGGCGGACGAGATCGTGTTCGTCTTCGGTCCGGTCATCGTCGGCCTGCTGGCGACGACGCTCAACCCTGCGGCGCCGGTGATCGGCGCCGCCGTGCTGGGCCTGGTCTTCGTGACCGCGTTCGCCCTGCACCCCACCGCCGCGAAGGCGGCGGCATCCGCAGGAGGCGTCCGACCCGAACAGGCGCCGCTGCGGGAGCTCTTCCGCGCGCGCGTGTTCGCGCCGGTCGTCGGGGCACTCGGCATGGGCTTGTTCTTCGGCGCCATGCTGACCTCGCTCACGGCGTTCATGGCCGAGCGCGGCGTGCCCGAGCAGGCCGGTCTGGTCTACGGCGCGATGGGCATCGGATCCGCCGCGCTCGCCCTCGGCGTCGCGCTCTTCCCCGCGCGCTTCTCCCTGAGGGCGCGGTGGCTGACGTTCGCCGCGATCCTCGTCGCGGGAGCCGTCTCCCTGCCCTTCGTCGGCACCGTCGGCGCGATGGCGATCTGCCTGCTCGTGATCGGCGTGGGCATCGGGCCCACGCTCGTGACCCAGTACAGCCTCGCGGCCGCCTTCAGCCCCCGCGGGCGCTCGGCGACCGTCATGACGATGCTCGGCTCGGCCGTCGTCGTCGGCCAGTCCGCCGCATCGGCCGTCACCGGTCTCGTGGCCGACACGTCGGGGGCGGGGACCGCCCTGGTCGCGCCGCTGGTCGCAGCCACGGTCGTCTTCGGTGCGGGCGTCTGGAACGCGGTCGCCTCGCGCCGCTGAACCCCGGCATCCCGGGCGGACGCGTGCGCGCTGCCGGGGCGTTGTGAACGCGCTCATCCGCTCCGACAGCAACACCGACGGCCCGTATCGGCCACGGGCGACGGATGTGATCCCTCACTTTGCGCAAGATTGCGCGGAATCGCGGGCTGCAAAGATCCGCAGAAGTGCCCGCGTTACGGAAATGTTACCGCTCACATCTTGCGCAACCCCGGAATGTGAAGGCTAACATTCAGGCGGACGGGCGGCACGAGTGCGGCCCGCGGCACAGTGATACCGGCGTCGACGCCGGACCCGAACGAGGAGGTTTTGGGAATGAAGAACAGGATTCTCGCCGGTGCAGCGCTTCTGGGAGCGTTGGCACTGGTGGCCACAGGCTGCGCGAGTTCCAACAACGGAGCCGGCGCAGGCGGCGACGGCGGCGACGAGCTCGTGACGGTCGGCTTCGCGCAGACCGGTTCGGAGTCGGGGTGGCGCAGTGCCAACACCGAGTCCATGAAGGAGGCGTTCTCCGAGGACAACGGCTTCGAGCTCGTCTTCAACGCCGCCGACAACGACCCGGCGGCGCAGATCGGGGCGGTCCGCGACTTCATCAGCCGGGGCGTCGACGCGATCGTCATCGCCCCGATCGTGGAGGACGGCTGGGACGACGTGCTGCAGGAGGCATCGGATGCCGGCATCCCGGTCATCCTCGAGGACCGCACGGTCACCTCGTCCGATGATCTGTACGCCAGCTGGGTCGGCCTCGACTTCAAGAAGGAGGGCGTGACCGCCGGCGAGTGGGCGGCCGAGAACTTCGGCGACACCCCGACGAAGATGGTCGTGCTCGAAGGCACCACCGGGTCGGCGCCCGCCAACGACCGCGCCGAGGGCTTCAACGAGGCGATCGAGGGCACGGCGATCGAGACGATCGACTCCCAGACGGGCGACTTCACGCGCGACGGCGGCAAGACGGTCATGGAGGGCTTCCTCCAGAAGTACGGCCTGGACGGCATCGACCTGCTCTATGCGCACAACGATGACATGGCGCTCGGCGCGATCGAGGCGATCGAGGCCGCCGGCGGCGTTCCCGGAGAGGACATCAAGATCATCTCGATCGACGCCGTGCATGACGGCATGCAGGCGCTGGTCGACGGCAAGATCAACTTCATCGTGGAGTGCAACCCGCTGCTCGGCGAGCTCGCCGCCGGTCTCGTGACCGACGTGCTCGCCGACAAGGACGTCGAGAAGGAGAACTACGTCGAGGACCAGTCCTTCACGCAGGAGCAGGCCGCCGAGGTCATCGACTCCCGCGCGTACTGATCCCCGTTCCCGGATCCGGCGGGAATCGGCTGAGGCCGATTCCCGCCGGACGCCGGGCTCGACACCAAAGTCCGGACGAGACAGAGACACGGATGCGCATGACCGTCAACGAAGACATCCCCGCCGTCGCGATGCGGGGCATCACCATCAGCTTCCCGGGCGTCCTCGCCCTCGATCAGGTCGACTTCACGCTGCGCCGCGGCGAGGTCCACTCCCTCATGGGTGAGAACGGCGCCGGCAAGTCGACCCTCATCAAGGCGCTGACCGGCGTGTACCAGATCGACAACGGCACGATCGCGGTCGACGGCGAGGAGCGGGTGTTCGCCGCCACGGCGGATGCGCAGGCAGCAGGGATATCCACCGTTTACCAGGAGGTCAACCTCTGCGCCAACCTGTCGGTCGGCGAGAACGTGATGCTCGGGCACGAGCCGCGTGGCCGTGCGGGCATCGACTGGAAGGCGGTGCACCGGCTCGCCGCCGAGCACCTGGCGGGCCTCGGTCTCACCATCGACACCCGCTCGATCCTCTCGAGCCATTCCATCGCGATCCAGCAGCTCGTCGCGATCAGCCGCGCCATGGTGCTCGACGCCAAGGTGCTCATCCTCGATGAGCCCACCTCGAGCCTCGACCGCGGCGAGGTCGAACGCCTGTTCGCGGTGATCCGGGAACTCCGCGATCACGGCGTCGCGATCCTGTTCGTCAGCCACTTCCTCGACCAGGTGTACGAGATCTCCGACCGCATCACGGTGCTGCGCAACGGCCGGCTCGTGGGCGAGCACGTCGCGGCGGATCTGCCCCGCGACAGCCTCGTGAGCCAGATGATCGGGCGCGAGCTCGACGAGCTCGCCGCGATCTCGCGCACCGCCGATCGCGTGATCGACCGGACGGCGGCGCCGGTGCTGCGCGCCACCGGAGTCGGACGCAGAGGGATGCTGGAACCTGCCGACCTCGACATCTACGAGGGCGAGGTCGTCGGCCTCGCCGGGCTCCTCGGGTCCGGCCGCACCGAACTCGTGCGACTGCTGTACGGCGCCGACAAGGCCGACTCGGGCAGCGTCGAGATCGGCGGCCGGCCGGCACGCCTCACCTCGCCCCGGCACGCGATCGACCACCGCATCGCATTCTCCTCCGAAGACCGCCGCGCCGAGGGGATCATCGCCGACCTGACCGTCGCCGAGAACATCGTGCTCGGCATCCAGGCGAAGCGGGGATGGATGCGGCCGGTGCGCCGCGCGGAGCGCGACCAGGTGGTCTCGGAGTACATCACGGCGCTCGGCGTGCGCCCGGCCGACCCCGACATGCTGGTGCGCAATCTGTCGGGCGGCAACCAGCAGAAGGTGCTGCTCGCCCGCTGGCTGGCGACCGCACCACAGCTGATCATCCTCGACGAGCCCACCCGCGGCATCGACGTCGGCGCGAAGGCCGACATCCAGCGGAAGGTCGCGGAGCTCTCGGCACAGGGGCTCTCGGTCATCTTCATCTCATCGGAGCTCGAAGAAGTGCTTCGATTGGCACAGCGAGTCGTCGTCATGCGCGACCGACGCCGCATCGGCGAGCTGGACTCCAGCACCGTCGACCTCGATCTGCTCATCGACTACATCGCCAACGAGGGCGAGGGGAGCGCAGCGTGAAGAAGCTCGTCACACATCGGCTGTTCTGGCCGGTCGCGGCCCTGCTCGCACTGATCGTGGTCAACACGATCGCGCGGCCGCAGTTCATCAGCATCACCGTGCGCGACGGCGAGCTGTACGGGGCGCTGATCGACATCCTCCGCAACAGCGCGCCGCTCATGCTCGTGGCCCTCGGCATGACGATCGTCATCGCCACCCGGGGCATCGACCTCTCGGTCGGCGCGATCATGGCCGTCTCGGGCGCCGTGGCGCTGACGATCATCGACACCTCCGGCGATCCGGGCAGCGGTGCCACCGTCGCCGTCGCGCTCCTGATCGGCATCCTCGTGGCCCTGGTTCTCGGCGTCTGGAACGGCTTCCTCATCGCCGTACTGGGCATCCAGCCGATCATCGCGACCCTCGTGCTCATGCTCGCGGGCCGCGGCGTGGCGCTGCTGATCACGGACGGGTTCATCACGACGGTCACCAGCGCCCCCTACAAGTTCATCGCGACGGGCTACGTCATCGGACTCCCGTTCGCCCTGTTCATCTCCATCGCGGCGATCGCGGTCATCGCGCTGCTGGAGCGGCGCACCGCACTGGGCGTCCTGACGGAGTCCGTCGGCATCAACCCCGAGGCGAGCCGACTGGCGGGCGTCCGCGCCCGCGGCATCGTGTTCGGCGCCTACGCCGCGAGCGGCGTGCTGGCCGGCATGGCAGGCGTCCTCTACAGCTCGAACATCATGGCCGCCGACGCGAATGCCGCGGGGCTGTACATCGAGCTCTACGCGATCCTCGCCGTCGTTCTCGGCGGGACGTCGCTCATGGGAGGCAAGTTCACCATCGCGGGAACGGTCGTCGGCGTCCTCACGATCCAGACGCTCGAGTCCACCATCCTGTTCCTCGGCGTGCCGTCGGCGCAGGCGCCCGTCTTCTTCGCAGCGGTCGTGGTCGTGGTCGTGCTCGTCCAGTCGCCGCGGCTACACCGATGGGCGCGAGGGCTGATCGCCTCACGCCGTTCCGGCGACGGTGGTCCGAACACGCCCGCACCCACACCCTCGACCACGACGGAGCCGACGAAGGCGGAGGCGGTCCGATGACCACGACGACTCAGACCGAGGCCGGGCGCCCGACGCTCGGCGCGCGCTACGCGACCTTCATGAGCCGGCATTCGTCGCTCATGCCGATGTTCGCGGCCATCGTGATCCTGATCGTGCTCCTCGTGGGCGCGCAGTTCGCGTTCGGCAACTTCATCACGCCTCGGAACCTCTCGGCGCTGCTGCTGAACAACGCCTACCTGCTCATCCTCGCCGTCGGCCTGACGTTCGTGATCCTGACGGGCGGCATCGACCTGTCCGTCGGGTCGGTGATGGCGTTCACCGGCATCCTGTGCGCGAAGCTGCTGGCCGAGGGGCTTCCGGCGATCGTGGCGATTCCGCTCATGCTGCTCGGCGGCGCCGCGATCGGGCTCCTGATCGGCGTACTCGTGCACTACTTCGACGTGCAGCCGTTCATCGCCTCGCTCGCGGGCCTGTTCCTCGCGCGCGGCCTCGCGTTCGTGGTCAGCCTCTCGTCGATCCGCGTCGAAGACCCCGCCGTGCTGTGGCTGCAGCGGACGCGACTCACGGTGGGCGACTGGTATCTGACGCCCACCGGCATCCTCGCCCTCCTCATCGTCGCGATCGGCGTCTTCGTGACGCAGTGGACGCGCTTCGGCCGCACGATCTACGCCATCGGGGGCAACGAGCAGTCGGCGCGGCTGATGGGCCTGCCGGTGGCCCGGACGAAGATCCTCGTCTACGTCATCAGCGGCGTCTGCGGCGGCCTCGCGGGCCTCGTCCTCACGGCGTACTCGGGCGCCGGCTACCCGCTCAACGGCGTCGGCACCGAGCTGGACGCGATAGCGGCGGTGGTCATCGGCGGCACGCTCCTGACGGGCGGATCCGGCTATGTGATCGGCTCGATGATCGGCGTGCTCGTGTACGGCGTGATCAAGACCATCATCGCGTTCATGGGCGCGGAGCAGTCGTGGACCCGCATCATCATCGGCGGGCTGCTGCTGGTGTTCATCGTCGTGCAGCGGTTCATCGTCACCCGGTCCGACCGTCGCCGATGACCCGAGTGCCATGAGCGGACCCGTTCGCGTCTCACGACATAATGGCGTGATGGACGAGCGGCGTCCGCTCATGGAACTCACCGGGGCGACGGTAAGGTTCGGCGCGGAGACCGCGCTCGACGACGTGCGCTTCCGCGTCTTCCCCGGCGAGGTGCACTCGCTCATGGGAGAGAACGGCGCCGGCAAGTCGACGCTCATCAAAGCGCTCACCGGGGCCCTGCACCTCGACAGCGGACGCATCGAGCTCGACGGGCACCCCGTCCGCTTCGGAACACCGGCCGATGCGCTGCGCGCCGGGATCAGCACGGTCTACCAGGAGATCGACCTGCTGCCGAATCTCACGGTGGCCGAGAACATCTGCCTCGGCCGGGAGCCGCGTCGCCTCGGCACCATCCACTGGTCGGCGATGCGGGAGCGGGCCGCGGAGGTGCTCTCGGGACTCGGCCTGACGATCGATCCGGCGTCGATGCTCGGCAGCCACTCGCTCGCCGTCCAGCAGCTCGTCGCCATCGCTCGGGCGATCTCGATCGACGTGCGGGTGCTCGTGCTCGACGAGCCCACTTCGAGCCTCGACATCGAGGAGGTGGCCGAGCTCTTCCGCGTCATGCGCGACCTCAAGGAGCGCGGCGTCGCGATCATCTTCATCTCGCACTTCCTCGACCAGGTCTACGAGATCGCCGACCGCATCACCGTCCTCCGGGGCGGCCGGCTCGTCGGCGAGTACCTGCCGACGGAGCTCTTGCGCATCGACCTGGTCGAGAAGATGCTCGGTCGCAGCGTCTCGGATCTCGGCACACGCGATCGGGTCGACGCCGCGCCGGAGGCGGCATCCGCTCTCCTCGACGCTCGGGGCGTGACGGTCGCTCCCGGCATCGCCGACGCGGACGTCGCGCTGCATGAGGGCGAAGTGCTCGGGCTCGCAGGACTCCTCGGCTCGGGACGGACCGAGCTGGCGCGCGCGATCACGGGCGCCGAGCGGCTCGACGCCGGGATCATCACCATCAGCGGCAGACCCGTGAACCCGAGAACCCCTCGCGAGGCGATCGCATTCGGCATCGTCTACTCGTCGGAGAATCGCCGCACCGAGGGAATCATCAGCGAGCTCAGCGTGCAGGACAACATCACGCTCGCGCTGCAGGCGGAGCGGGGCGTGTTCCGGCGCATGCGGGATCAGCGTCGCCGGGAGCTGGCGATGAGCTGGATAGAGGCGCTCGACATCCGGCCGGCCGACCCCGACCGCCCCGCGGGCACGCTCTCCGGCGGCAACCAGCAGAAGGTGCTGCTGGCACGACTGCTCGCGCTGTCGCCGCGTGTGCTCGTCCTCGACGAGCCGACGCGCGGCATCGACGTCGGCGCCAAGGTCGAGATCCAGAACCTCGTGGGTGAGCTCGCCGACAACGGTCTTTCGGTCGTGTTCATCTCGGCCGAGCTCGAGGAGGTGCTGCGCGTCGCGAGCCGCGTCGCGATCCTGCGCGGCGGCCGGGTGGTCGATACGCTGCCGTCGGACTCGCTCACCGTCGAATCCCTCATGGCGCTCGTCGCGCAGGCCGACGACGCCGACGAGGAGGGAGCGCGGTGACCGACGAGAAGCAGGCGCGCTCCGCGAACATCTTCGACGTGGCCCGGCTCGCGGGGGTCTCGCACCAGACGGTCTCTCGGGTGCTCAACGACCTGCCCAACGTCCGCCCCGCCACGCGCGCACGGGTCGAGCAGGCGATCGCGCAGCTGCGGTACAGCCCCTCCCCCGCGGCGCGCGCGCTCGTCACGCGCCGCACCCGCACCATCGGGCTCGTCGCGCCCGGAGTCTCGGACTACGGCCCCACATCGGTGGCCACGGCCTTCAATTTCGCGGCCCGGGCAGAGCGCTACAGCGTCGAGACGGTGAGCGCGCTCGATCCTGATCCTGCCGCCGTGCGAGAGGTGATCGAGTCGCTGCTCCGCCAGCGCGTCGACGCCATCGTGCTCATCGTCGTCGACATCGGGGTGCTCGAGGTCGTGCGGGGCCTGGATCTCAGCATCCCGGTGGTCGCGGCCGCCGCGACCGCGCGCCGCAGCCCGCTCATCGTCTCGATCGATCAGTACCGCGGCGCCCGATCGGCCGTCCGCCACCTCGCCGAGCTCGGCCACACCCGGATCCTCCACCTCGCCGGACCCCAGCGCGCTCCCGACGCCGTCGAGCGCATCCGCGGCTGGCGCGACGAGCTCGGGTCGCGTCGCCTCGAGGTCGTCGAGCCGAGGCACGGCGACTGGTCCGCCGCCAGCGGCTACCGGCTGGGCGCCGAACTCGACATCGGCCCCGGCACGGCGGTGTTCGCATCGAACGACCACATGTCGATCGGTCTGCTGTCGGCGCTGCGCGAGCGCGGACTGCGCGTGCCCGAGGACGTCAGCGTGGTCGGCTTCGACGACGTGCCCGAGGCCGGCTATCTCTACCCCGCGCTCACCACCGTGCGCCAGGACTTCGCCACCCTCGGCGAACTCATGATGCAGAAGGTGCTGATCGCGGTGGAGGAGCCCGACAGCGTCACCGAGGACACACCGCTTCCCACGCATCTGATCGTGCGCAGCTCCACCCGCCCGCAGAGCGACAGCACCGGCGGCTGACGACGCTCCCGCGCCACTCGGAGCGCCGCCCGCCGGGCGCTACGGCGTGGCGCCGGCGAGCAGCCGCCGCATCTCTGCCATCGCCTCCTCGGACTGCGCCAGCAGTGCCCGGAGACGCTCGGCCGTTTCGCCCGGGTCGGTGGGCGCCGCGTCGGTGACGGCGGC
>NZ_DATCVK010000083.1:0-17329 GCF_036566905.1 Microbacterium sp.
GGCTTTCCGTCGTGGTGCTCCTTGCCGCCGCCGTCGTGGGTCCCGCCGCCGTCGTTGGATCGGTCGCCGTCGGTCGACGGCCCGCTGTGCCCCGCCGAGGCGGATGCGCCGGCGTCGGCGGGCTCGAAGGTCGATCCCACGCGCTCGGAGTCGCCCCCGCGGCGCCGGCGGCGCCGGCGGCCCGGAGCCTCGCCGTTGGTCTCGACCTCGGCCGCGGCATCCGCTGCCCGTTCGGGCTGCACGCGGACGGCCTGGGTCTTCGGGGCGGTCACGATGCGCCCCTTCGTGCCGGCCGGGATGTCGAGATCGCTGAACAGGTGCGGGCTGGAGGAGTACGTCTCGACGGGCTCCGGCTGCCCGAACTCGAGCGCCCGGTTGATGAGGGCCCACTTGTGCAGGTCCTCCCAGTCGACGAACGTGACCGCGATGCCGGTCTTGCCCGCGCGGCCGGTGCGACCTGCGCGGTGCAGGTACGTCTTCTCGTCGTCGGGGATCGTGTGGTTGATGACGTGGGTGACGTCGTCGACGTCGATGCCGCGCGCGGCGACGTCGGTGGCGATCAGCACGTCCTTCTTGCCGGCCTTGAAGGCGGCCATCGAGCGCTCGCGCGCCTCCTGGCTCATGTCGCCGTGCACCGACGCGGTGTTGAAGCCACGGTCGCCGAGCTCGTCGGACAGCCGCTGCGCGGCGCGCTTGGTGCGCGTGAAGATCACGGTCTTGCCGCGGCCGTCCGCCTGCAGGATGCGGGCGATGACCTCGTCCTTGTCGAGCGAGTGCGCGCGGTAGACGAGGTGGTTGATGTTCGCCTGCGTGAGGCCCTCGTCGGGATCGGTCGCACGGATGTGGATCGGGTTCGACATGAACCGGCGGGCGAGGGCGACGATCGGGCCGGGCATCGTTGCCGAGAAGAGCTGCGTGTGACGGATCGCCGGCACCTTCGAGAAGATCTTCTCGATGTCAGGCAGGAACCCGAGGTCGAGCATCTTGTCGGCCTCGTCGAGCACGACCTCGGTCGCGTGCGAGAGGTCGAGCAGCCGCTGGTTGTTGAGGTCGATCAGGCGGCCAGGGGTGCCGACGACGATCTGGGCGCCGGCCTTGAGCTGATCGATCTGGCCCTCGTAGGCCTTGCCGCCGTAGATGGCGACCACGCTGGTCGGGCGCCCCGACGTGAGCATGTCCATGTCTTCGTAGACCTGCACGCACAGCTCGCGCGTCGGCACCACGATGAGCGCCTTGACGCCGGGCGCCGGGGTCGGACCGAGCCGCTGGACGACCGGGATGCCGAAGCCGAAGGTCTTGCCGGTGCCGGTCTTGGCCTGGCCGATGATGTCCTGGCCGGGGAGGCCGAGGGGGATGGTCTGCTCTTGGATGGGGAAGGCGTCGACGATGCCCTTTGCGGAGAGCGCCTCGACGATGTCCTGATCAACGCCGAGTTCGGCGAAGGTCGTCACGATGTGTGCCTGTCCGGCAGTGAGATGCTGCCTGGGTTCTTGCCCGGGCGCGGTTCCGGCCTCGTCGAGGTCGCCGCGCGGGCGGAAGTGCGATCCACGCCCTTCTCTCCCACAGGCGCGGGCGCCCCGATCCGACGCCGGGGACGTCACCCACGATACCGGAGGTATCCGGCGTGAACACGTAGAGGGCGCCGCCTCGTAGGCTTTCGTGCATGGTGAAGTGGTTCTGGGAGCGGCGGGAGACCGGCCGCAAGCTGCAGCTGCGCTCGCGTGACGAGCTGGGCGGCGGCAATCGTGTGGACTTCGAGGAGCTCGCCCCCGACATCGACACGTTCCTCGGTCAGGCCGCCTATCTGCAGCTGGGCTTCTTCGAGACCCTCACCGAGCTGATCCAGACCACTCCCGAGCTCGGAGAGAAGGAGGCGGTCTCGCGCGCCGCCGGTGCCGCCCTCACCAAGCACGAGGCACTGGTCGCGCTGATCCGGGAGCGCGGCGACGACCCGACCGAGATCATGCGGCCGTTCCGCGAGCCGCTCGACGGCTTCCGCGCGGCGACCCACGGGGTGCGTTCGCAGGAGACGATGCTGTCGGTGCACATCACCGCGGGCATGCTCGACGACTTCTACCTTGCGCTGTCGGCGAGCTACGGCGAGACCGGGGACCGCGTCGCCCGCATCCTCCAGGCAGACGACGACCGGCAGGCCATCGTGGAGCTGATCACCGAGACCATCGCGAGCGACCCCGAGTGGAAGTCGCTGCTGGCCCTGTGGGGCCGCCGGCTCGTCGGCGACACCTTGCTGATCGCGCGCGCCGCCCTGCGGCCGCTGTCACTGGGTCGTGCCGAGGAGCAGAAGGTCGAGCCCGTCTTCACCGAGCTCATGGCCGCGCACTCGCGCCGTATGGACGCGATGGGGCTGGCCGCCTGAACCTCTGGTGACAGGCCGCGGGACTGCTGGGGCGTTCTCCCGCGGTCGCGGTCGGTCCGATGTCGGCAGCGCTGCTCCAGGTCAGCCGATGCCGAGGCGGGTCTTCTCCCGCGCGTCGTGGGCGACGCGGAGGCGGGAGATCGCGACGATCGCCGGGTAGGTGACCACGATCGGCACGATCAGAGCCGCGAGCCACGGCCACGGGGTGTCGATGCCGACCCCCACCCACGTCAGGATCGCCCACGCGAGGCCGGCCGAGACGGCGCCGATCATCGGCGCCAGCACGACACCGCGCGTGAGGCGCTGGTGCAGCTGGAAGTGGATGCCGAGGCCGACGGCCGCGCCGACGATGAAGGCGATGAGGATCTGCACGTCGCGGGTCCGCTCAGGCCACGAAGCCGACGCGGCGGGACTCCTCGGAGCCGAGCTCGATGTACGCCAGGCCGGCGGTGGGGACGATGTACGAGTTGCCCTTGGCGTCGGCGAACGTCACGTGCGTCGCGCCGGCGTCGAGCGCCGCGGCGACGGACTTCTTCACGTCGGCCGCCGGCTCGTTCGTCTCGAAGTTGAGCTCGCGGCCGGTGTTCGCGATGCCGATGCGGATCTCCACGTGACTGACCTCCTGCGCGGGGCGACGGTGTACTAGCCGAAAGGCTGAGGGCTCCCCGGACGCATGGCAACTCTACGACACCGCGGAGGGGCATCCGCCCGCCCTGGAAACGCTCTGGGCGAACGGCCGATGTCGGCCGGCCGCGCTACCGTCGAAGGGTGAACTCGGGGAGCCAGCAGCGCGCGACATACGCGCCGGACGCGCCGCAGCGGTCCGTGCTGGTCCTCCCCGTCGAGGCATCGGGTGTCGTCGTCGGCGCCCCTGGAACGGGCAAGACCGAGACGCTGGTCGCCCGGGTGGCGGCACTCGTCGAGGCCGGCGTCGACCCCGACACCGTGCTCGTGCTCACCCCCTCCCGCCAGACCGCGACCGCCCTGCGCGACCGGCTCGGGCTCGCCGTCGAGGTGGCGACGACCGGTCCGCTCGCACGTTCGGTCGCGTCGTACGCGTTCCAGATCGTGCGGGCGCACGCGGTGGCCGTCGACGCCGACCCGCCGCAGCTTCTCACCGGTGGCGACGAGGACCAGATCATCCGCGATCTCCTCGAAGGCGACGAGGAGGACGAGGCGGCCGGGGCGGTGCGCTGGCCGGACTGGCTCGGCGCCGCGATCCGCGGCACCGCCGGCTTCCGCACGGAGGTGCGCACCTTCCTCGCCGAATGCACCACGCTCGGCATCGCGCCCCAGCGCCTGCGCGAGCTGGGCGAGCGCCACGAGCTGCCCGCCTGGGTCGCGCTCTCCTCGTTCTTCGCCGAATACCTGCAGGTGCGAGACGGCATGCGCGGCGCGCATCGGGATGCCGCGGGACTCGTCCGCGAGGCGGTCGGCCTGCTGCGCACCGCGCCGGCCGGCAGTCCGGCGGTCGACCGGGTGAGGGTCGTCCTCGTCGACGACGCACAGGAGCTGACGCTCGGCGGTGTCGAACTGCTGGAGGCCGTGCGCGCCCGCGGTGCCGCGGTGCTCGCGTTCGGCGATCCCGATGTGGGCTCCGGCTCGTTTCGCGGCGCGACACCCGAGAACTTCGCGAGACTGGCGGCGTCGCTCGGCACGGTGCACGTGCTCGCCGGCGGACATCGCGGCACGGTGTGGCAGCGCGAGCTCGTGGGGCGGGTGACCCAGCGCATCGGCGCCGTCGGCGTGGTCGCGCATCGCGGTGCCGCCGCCCACGCCGAGCCCGACGCGTCGGTGCGGGTGCTCACCCTGAACTCGACCGCCGAAGAGTACGACGCGGTCGCCCGCGTGCTGCGCGAGCGTCACGTGCACGACGGCGTGCCGTGGCGGGAGTGCGCGGTGATCGCCCACGACACGCGGCAGGTGGCTGCGCTCGAGGCCGAGCTGTCGGCCAGGGAGGTGCCCGCGCGCTCGAGCGGCCCGGGCAGGGCGCTCGGCGCGGTGCGGCCCGTGGCAGACCTGCTGCGGCTCGTGGAACTCTCCTCCCGTGACGACTGGACGTTCGAGGACGTGTCGACGGCCCTGGTCGGCACGTACGGGCGGCTCGACGTGATCGAGCTTCGCCGGCTCCGCTCGGCCCTGCGCCATGCCGAGCTGCGCCGCGTGCTCGAGACGGGCCCGGAGGACGCGGAGGACGCGCAGGTGGCGGAGCGCTCGGGGCGCGACCTGGTGCTGTCGGCGATGCGACAGCCGCTGGAGTTCGACCTGCTCGACACGCGCGAGGCGCGCCGCGCGGGCTCGCTGGCGCGCACCCTCCAGGCGCTGCGCGACGACCTCGAGCGCGGCGCGACCGCCCACGAGCTGCTCTGGACCGCGTGGGACCGCAGCGGGCTCGCGCGATCCTGGGCGGAGCTCGCACGCGGAAACGGTCCTCTCGCGGAGCAGGCCCATCGCGACCTCGACGCCGTGGTCGCGCTGTTCCAGGCCGGGAAGCGTTTCGTGGAGCGCTCGCTCGACGCCGATCCGCGCGTGTTCGTGCGGTCGATCCTCGACAGCGGCGTCGCGGAGGACCGCCTGGAGGCTCCGACGCGCGACGACAGCGTCCGCATCATGACGCCGGCCGGCGCCCTGGGCCTGGAATTCGACACCGTCGTCGTCGCCGGTGTGCAGGACGGCGTGTGGCCCAACACCCGCCTGCGGGGGAGCCTGCTCGACACCTGGCGACTGGCGGATGCCGCCACGCGCTCCGACGGCGAGACGCTGGGCGCCTTCGACCGTCGCCGCGCGGCGATGCACGACGAGCTGCGGCTGCTCGCGCGCGCTCTGTCGCGCGCCACCGCCCAGCTGATCGTGACCGCCGTGGACGACGACGACACCGGCCCGAGCGTCTTCTTCGAGCTGCTGCCCGACCCCGAGCCGCTGGAGCTCGACCACCCGGTGTCGCTGCGTGGACTCGTGGCGCGGCACCGGCGGACGCTCACCCAGCAGGGATCGCGGGTGCTCACGGCGGCCGGGCCGCGTCCGAGCACGGCACCGGCGGGTCCGTGGGCGACCTCCGCGGCACGCGCCGCCGAGCAGCTCGCCCTGTTGGCGGATGCCGGAGTTCCGGGTGCCGCTCCGCGCGAGTGGTACGGCGTCTCCGGTCCGACCTCGACCGGCCCCCTCCGGGACCTGTCACGAGAGGACGTACGCGTCTCGCCGTCGCGCCTGCACGCTCTCGAGGAGTGCGAGCTGAACTGGGTCATCGGGGATCTCGGCGGCGACCCGGGCGGGACGACCGCGGGCCTCGGCACGATTATCCACGCGGCGCTCGAGCACGCTGCGGGTCACGACGAAGCGGCTCTCTGGGCCGAGGTCGAGGCGCGGTGGGGCGAGCTGACGTTCGAGGCCGCGTGGCGGGACCGCGCCGAGCAGACACGCGCGCGGGACCTGGTGCGGCGCCTGCACCTGTATCTTCGTCGCTTCGAGGACGCCGGCGGCACGCTGATCGGGGCCGAGCCTCACTTCGAGGTGCACATACCGCTGCTCGACGGCGAGGTCGCACAGGGCCTGGATGCGACGCCTCCCGATCTCGCACCCGACGGCAGCGGCGCCGACGGCCATCGCGTGATCCTGTCGGGATACATCGATCGCGTCGAGCTCACACCGGAGGGGACCGTGGTCATCATGGATCTCAAGACGGGCAAGCGGGAGCCGCAGACCGATGCCAAGGTGCTCGACAATCCGCAGCTCGCGGCGTACCAGCTGGCGTTCGAGTCCGGCGCGATCGCCGAGGCGAACGGACACCCCGCCGGCGGCGCGAAGCTTCTCGTCCTCCGCCCGACAGCGACGAAGTCCGACTATGCGGCGCCGTGGCAGCCTCCCTTCGACGACGAGCGCAGGGACGCGTTCCTCGGCCGCATCCGCACGGCCGTGGCGGTCATGCGCGGGCAGAGCTTCACCGCACCCTACGAGGAGCACTGCCGCGACGAGCACTCCTACGGGCTGTGCCGCATCCACACGGTGGGCGCGGTGAGCGCCTCGTGACGGTCGTGCAGGGTGTTTCCACGCAGCCGATGCTCGCGGACCCCGGCGCACCAGCGCCGCTGCTGTCGGCACGGGTCATCGCGGCCGCGCTCGGCCAGTTCCCCCCGACGGACGAGCAGACCGCGGTCATCGAGGCGCCGCTGGCGCCGGCTCTCGTCGTCGCGGGTGCCGGCAGCGGAAAGACCGAGACGATGGCGGCGCGGGTCGTGTGGCTGGTGGCGAACGGCATCGTGCGCCGCGACGAGGTGCTCGGCCTGACCTTCACCCGTAAGGCGGCCGGCGAATTGGCCGAGCGCATCCAGAAGCGTCTCGCGCGGCTGGCCGAGTTCGAGCGCCGCGGACTGCTTCCTGCGCTGCCGGGCCTGGCCGAGGCCGGAGCCCTTGCCCCGTTCGGCGAGCTGGAGCGGTCCGGAGCCGATGGCGCTCGCGCGACCGCCGAGCGCCAGCGGCTGCTCGATGCGCTCGCGCATGCGGTGGACGCGACCCCCCAGGATTCCGCCGACGACGCGCTTCTTCACCGACCGACGGTGGCGACGTACAACAGCTTCGCCGACCAGATCGTCCGCGAGCACGCCCTACGGATCGGGCGGGATGCCGAGGCCGCGGTCCTCTCGGAGTCGGCGGCATGGCTGCTCATGCGTCGCGTCGTCTTCGCCTCCGACGATCCGCGGCTCGAGGCGCGTGGCGAGGCGGTCCGCTCCATCGTCGACGCGGCGCTGCGGATCGCGCGCGACGGCGTCGACAATCTCGTCGACTTCGACGCCCTCGCGGCATTCCCCGAGCGCTTCCGCACGGTCCGCGAGCTGCCGTCGACCAACCGGCGGACGACCGTCTACGCCGACGTCGCCGATGCGGTGGAACGGGTCGACGCCCTGGCGCTCCTGACCGCTCTCGCCCGGGAGTACGCCGCCGAGAAGCTGCGGCTCGGGGTCATCGACTTCTCCGACCAGGTCGCCGGCGCGCTCGAAGTCGTCGGCAGTCATCCCGCGGTGGCAGACGACCTGCGCGACCGCTACCGGGTGGTCCTTCTCGACGAGTACCAGGACACGTCGGTGGCGCAGACCGACCTGCTGGCAGCCCTCTTCGCGGGCACCGGCGTGATGGCCGTCGGCGATCCGCATCAGGCGATCTACGGCTGGCGCGGTGCGAGTGCCGGCAACCTCGGCGGCTTCGCCGACGCGTTCTCCCCGGGCTCGCCCTGCGCGCGGTACGCGCTCCTCACGAGCTGGCGCAACAGTGCGTCCGTGCTGACGGCGGCCAACGCGGTGCTCGCGCCCCTCGCGGCATCCGCCGGAACGGTCGCCGTCGAAGAACTGCGCGCTCGACCAGGCGCCCCGGCGGGCGTCGTCGAGCTGGGCTTCGACGCCGACCTAGACACCGAGGCCGACCGCGTCGCGGAATGGTTCGCGCGGGTGCGCGCGGAGCGCGCGCAGGACGGCCGGTCGACGACCGGCGCCATCCTCTTCCGCAGCAAGAAGCACATGGTCCGGTTCGGCGACGCGCTCGGGCGGCGCGGCATCCCGCACCGCATCCTCGGCCTCGGCGGACTGCTCTCCACACCCGAGGTGGTCGACGTCGTCTGCGCCCTGCGCGTGATCAGCGATCCGTCCGCGGGCTCGGCGCTCATCCGCCTTCTGTCGGGTCCGCGCTGGTCGATCGGCCTGCCGGATCTGCGGGAGCTGGCGGCCCTCTCCCGACGCCTCGCGCGGCACGACACCGCCCTCCAGCCGCTCGCCCCCGAGGTCGTCGAGCGCATCCGGGGCAGTGCCGGCGACGACGACGGTTCGCTCGTCGACGCGCTCGACTTCGTGCTGCGACAGAAGCCCGACCACAGCTGGCTGTCCGGATTCACGCCCGAGGCCCGCGAGCGGCTGCGCGACGCCGCATCCGTCTTCGCCGGGCTCCGACAGGCGAGCGGGATGCCGATCCCCGAACTCGTGCGGCTGATCGAACTGGAGCTGCGCCTGGACATCGAGCTCGCCGCGAACGAGACGCGAGGTCCCGCGCGCATCGCGTCGGCTCAGCTGCGGGCGTTCGTCGACGAAGTGCACGCGTTCCTCGCCGCGGACGAGACCGGTTCACTCTCCAGCCTTCTCGCCTGGCTCGACCACGCCGAGCAGCTCGACGAGTTCGCGCCTCGCACCGAGCCCCCCGAGGACGACGTCGTGCAGCTCCTGACCATCCATGGGTCCAAGGGCCTCGAGTGGGATGCCGTCGCGGTTGTGCGCCTCGTGAAGGACGAGCTGCCGAGCGCGCCGCGCGACACGAAGGCCTGGCTGGGCTTCGGCGTGCTGCCCTACGCGTTCCGCGGGGACTCGGCATGGCTGCCGGCCCTGGGCTGGCAGTCCGCTCAGACGCAGCAGGAGCTCAAGGAGGCGATCGACGGGTTCGTCGAGGCGAACCGGGGCCGGCAGCTCGAGGAGGACCGACGGCTCGCCTATGTCGCGGTGACCCGCGCCCGTGACCACCTGCTCCTCACCGGCGGGACGTGGTCGGGCACCAAGCGCCCGCGCACGCGCAGCGTGTTCTTCACCGAGATCGCTGAGGCGCTCGGCGTGGCGCTGCCGGATGACGAGGCCGGGGATGATCCGTACCAGGGGGAGCGCCGGGTGCTGCAGTGGCCGATCGATCCGCTCGGTGGCCGCCGGGCGGCGGTCGAGGATGCGGCCCGCGCCGTCGAGGCCGCCTCGGCCGCGCCGCGCGGCGAGCTCGACCCGCAGGCGGCGCTGCTCCTCGCCGAGCGCGACGCCCGCCGCGCGCGACCGGTGCACACCGCGCCCACCCGCATCGCGGCATCCCGGTACAAGGAGTATGTGGCCGACCTCGAAGGAACGCTGGCGGGCATCGCGCGGCCCATGCCGGAACGTCCCTTCCGGCAGACCCGGCTCGGCACGCTCTTCCACGCCTGGGTCGAGCAGCGGTCCGGACGCGCCGGTCTCGGCGGCTCCCTCGACGACGCACTGTGGGAGACCGACGAAGAGGTCCCCGGCACCGAGGCATCCGTCGAGGACGCCGCAGCGCTGGCGGCTCTGCGCGAGCGGTTCCTCGCGTCGGAATGGGCGTCGCGGCAGCCGATCGAGGTCGAGACCGAGATCGACTTCACGACGATCGGGCCGGACGGGCTGCCGCACATCGTCATCTGCAAGCTCGACGCGGTGTACCGGCGCGAAGACCGCGGTGGCCGCGTCGAGATCGTCGACTGGAAGACGGGCGTCGCGCCGCGAACGCCGGCCGAGAAGGACGAGCGGATGCTGCAGCTCGAGCTCTACCGTCAGGCCTACCACGCCAAGCACGGCGTCCCGCTCGACGAGATCGACGTCACGCTCTACTACGTCGCGGAGGACGTGATCCTTCGAGGCTGACGCCGGGACGGCGGGCCGAGTCCGTCGCCGCGGTGCGGGCGCGTGGCGTCGCTGTCGCGGAGCGCGGCACCTCGGCGTCGCGGCGCAGTTCGAACGGCGGCGACCGTCGCGTCGGGCGACGTCGAGGTCAGTCGGCTCGCCAGCGGCGCAGCGCCGCCTCGGAGGCGCGTTCCGCCTCGGCCGCGGCATCCGTCCCCGTCTCATCGTCGTGCGTCTTCGGTGCAGGGAACGGCGCGGGCGCCAGATGCGGCAGCGCGATGGGTGCCGTGGAGACGTCGTCGGGGGGATGGACCCCCGCCGCCGATGCGGTGGCGGGGCCGCGGTCGGTCTCGTGGACCACGTCGCGGAAGGCGGCGAGGTCGGCTTCGGTGAGCTCCTCGGTGTCGAAGCGTGCCGCGTTCTCCCGGACCGGGCCGGTGTCGGCCGCTTCGTCGGCCACCCACTGCGCGAGCTCTTCGGGATCGTACGCGTCGGTGTGCATCGAGGTGTCGACCGTCGACGGCGTCGCGTCGGGGGTGCGCTCGAGGAGGGCGATGGCGTCGTCGACGCCGAGAGCGGCATCCGACACGATGTCGTCTCCCGTCACACCTGCGGCCAGCGATTCCAGGAGTTCGACGGCATCGGCGACGATGTCGTCGCGGTCCACGTCATGACCGTGCACCAGCCATTTCGCGAACTCGAGCTCCGCGTACAGGCGCGAGCGCTCGCGGGCACGGGCGTCGGGGGCGCGACCGCTGCCGGCCACATAGGCGGCGTACACGTCGTCCGCCGCCTCGGGCGCGGACGCCAGCCACTGCAGGTCCGTCGCCGGGTCGCCGATCGACAGGCCGTGCCATTCGAGCAGACCGGTGACGGTCGGCACGCCGTCGAGGTCCTCGAACAGGAACGAGGCCGCACCCGCGCCGCCGAGGACGACGGCGGATTCGAAGCGCCAGAGCTCGTCGGCGTCGGCCGCACGGTGCCAGCGACGCGCGAGACTCACCGGGAGCCGGCGGGTGGCGACCGCGCGTTCGATGAGGCGGGTGACATCGGCGCGGACCTGGGGCGGCGTGCGGGCAGGCAGCCCCTCGCCTTTGACGATGGACTGCGGCAGTGCGTGGAGGGCGGCGAGCGCGGCACCCAGCGAGGTGGCGGCACCGCGGCCGGCCGGCAGGTGCGCGGCATCGACCCGGTAGCCGGGAAGGAAGTCGACGACCACGACGCGCGTGTCGCCGAGTCCGGCCTCGCCGAGCAGCTCCGGCGCGCGGAAGGGGAGGAGACCGCGTACGCCCGGGGTCAGCGCGCGCAGCGCGCGCACCTCGGCGGCGAGCTCCGATCCCGCCGACGGGTCGGCGGGAACCCGCACGACGACGCGCCGGCCGTCGTCCAGGTCGGCGACCGCGGCGTCGTAGCGACCGGTCGATCCCTCGGTGAGGGCTCCGACCCCGACGACGCCGACCCGAGGCAGAGCCGACGTGACCGACGCGGCTAGAGTGAGGGGTGAGCGTGCCATGTGCCCAGGGTAGGTCGGTCGCGCTCGTCCGTCCCCGCGCCACGCCCGGCCCTGAACGACGAAGCGGAGCATGTTCGATGACGGCGCCTGACAGCACGAGCCTTCCTCCGCTGGCACGCCCGGGCCTTGACCGCGCGGCCGAGGAGCGACTCACTCCCGGCCTCGTCGATGCACTGAAGACGGATGCCGCGACGCGCGTGCTCGTGATCGCGGGGGACTCCGCCCCGCTGGCAACCCCCGACGCACTGCTGTGGCGGGGGCCCGCGGAAGTGCCTGACGGCGCTGAGTGGGCCTTCCTCGGGCGGCACGACGACTGTGGCGCTCTGCTGGCGGCGGTGTTCCCGACGCAGGACGACGAACTCTTCTCCGCGCCGGCGGGCTGGGCGGGTCTGCGCTCAGCCGGGGCGGCGCTCACGCCCACGGAGGCGGGCGCCTTCGTCGAGGCCCTGAGCCTCGGGCGGTGGCTGCTGGACGCCCCGTTCTGCCCGGCGTGCGGCCACCGGACGACCCTCGGCGACGCCGGCTGGTCGCGCCGGTGCCCGAACTGCGGGCGCCAGCACTTCCCGCGCACCGACCCTGCGGTGATCGTCGCCATCACGAGCGCCGAGGACCCCGACCTGCTGCTGCTGGGCTCCAACGCGCTGTGGGGCGCCGACCGGTTCTCGTGCTTCGCCGGCTTCGTCGAGGCAGGGGAGTCGCTCGAAGGCGCGGTGCGCCGCGAGGTGGCCGAGGAGTCCGGCGTGGAGGTAGGCGTGGTCACCTACCGCGGTTCGCAGGCGTGGCCGTATCCCCGTTCGCTCATGGTCGGCTTCCTCGCTGCCGCGCTCGACGACGGTGCGGCGGAGGCGGACGGCGACGAGATCGCAGCGGTGCGCTGGTTCACCCGCGAAGAGATCGGCCGGGCGCTCGCGGGTGAGGGCGACATCGTGCTGCCCGGTCGCGCCTCCATCGCGCATCGCCTGATCGCCGACTGGCACACGGAGCGCGCATGAGCGCCGATGTGCTCGCGGGGCTCGACGACAACCAGCGGGAGGCGGCCACCGCGCTGCGCGGGCCGGTCGTCGTGCTCGCCGGCGCCGGCACCGGCAAGACCCGCGTCATCACGCACCGCATCGCCCATGGCGTCGACACCGGCGCGTACTCGCCCGGACGCGTGATGGCGGTGACCTTCACGACCAAGGCGGCCGGCGAGATGCGTGGTCGGCTGCGGGCGATGGGCGTCGGCGGCGTCGCGGCGCGCACCTTCCACGCGGCGGCGCTCGCACAGCTCAACTTCTTCTGGCCGACGCTGGCCGGTGACAGCGCCCCGGGGATCATCGACAACAAGGTGCGTCTGCTCGCTCACGCGGCCGACAGCATCGGGCTCTCTCCCGACGTGGCGACGCTGCGCGACGTCGCGTCCGAGATCGAGTGGCGGAAGGTCTCGATGCTCAGCGTCGACGGCTACGTCGCGGCGCGGCCCAACGGCGTCGGACGGCTGGGCGTGGATCGGGTCGTCGCACTGCAGCACGCGTACGAGAAGCTCAAGGACGAGCGGCGGCAACTCGACTTCGAGGACGTCCTCCTCGCCTGTGCGGGCATGTTGGAAGCCGAGCCGCAGGTCGCCAAGGCCGTACGCGAGCAGTACCGCCACTTCACGGTGGACGAGTTCCAGGACGTCTCGCCGCTGCAGAATCGACTGCTCGAACTCTGGCTGGGGGACCGGCGCGACATCTGCGTCGTGGGCGATGCCAGCCAGACGATCTACTCGTTCGCCGGCGCCGATGCCTCGTTCCTCCTCGACTTCCCGTCGCGGTACGAGGGCGCCCGCGTCGTCCGGCTCGAGACGAACTACCGATCGGATACGCCGATCCTGGCGGTCGCCAACGAGCTGATGCGCGGACGCCCGGGAGCCCTCCACTTGACGGCGGCTGAACGGCGATCCACGGAGACCGGAGCGGATGAGCCTGTCCCCACAGTGACGGCGTTCGAGGACGACCGCTCCGAGGCTCGCGCCGTGGCCACGCGCATCGCCCAGCAGATCGCGGCCGGCGCCGACCCCGGCCACATCGCGGTGCTCTACCGCGCGCACGCGCAGTCGGCCGAGCTGGTGGCGGCGCTGGCCGACGCCGGCATCGCGACGAGCGTGCTGGGCGGGAGGCGCTTCTTCGACATGCCGGAGGTGCGGCAGGCGGTCATGGAGCTGCGAGCGGCGTCGGTCGCGCCGATCGAGAGCGGCTTCGTCGACACGGTGCGCGACATCCTGCGCTCCCGGGGTCTCACCGACGAGCCGCCCGAAGCCGGCGGTGCGCTGCGCGACGCGTGGGAGGCGCGTGCCGCCCTGCTGCGCCTGGCGCAGGAGGCGCCTTCGGGTACGACCCTGCGCGCGTTCACGGATGAGCTGACGGCTCGGGCGAAGGTCCATGACGAGCCGGCGATGCGCACAGTGACCCTGGCGACGCTGCACGCGGCGAAGGGTCTGGAATGGGACCACGTGCACCTCATCGGCGTCGCGGAGGGGCTGCTGCCCATCTCGTACGCGACGACCTTCGAGCAGGTCGACGAAGAGCGGCGGCTGGCGTACGTGGGCATCACGCGGGCTGGGCGAACGCTGTCTCTGACCTGGTCACGAGGCGTACGGGAGCGGCAGCCGTCGCGGTTCCTGCGAGAGATCGGCAGCGGCACTCTGCGTGCGGGCGGTGCGACCGGACGTTCCGGTGGAGCGAGCCGGCGCGCAGGGTCACCGACCGCGTCCGCGACGCCGAGGGGTTCCGCGCGCGCTCCGCGATGAGCCGCCCCGCCACGATCCCCGCCTCCCACAGCACCGCCGGCTCCGTCTCGACCGGGCGTCCGAGCAGCTGCGCCGCGACGGCCGGCCATGACGGATCGTCGTCGCGCCGCTGCGCGGCCACGCACGCGAGGCAGGCGGTGCGCCCCGGTTCCACGAAGGGGCCGATCTCCGCCCCCGAGCCGGTGAGCGCCACAGGCACATGGGCGATGTCGGCTCCCATCAGCGCCGCGGCCGCACCGGGCGCGACCAGGCGGTGCACCACGAACACCACGGCGGCGTCGTCGGTGCCGGCGCGGTCGACGGGGTCGAACCGGTGGGCGACGTCGACGTCGTAGCCCGCCGCCGAGATACCGGTGCCCACCGCATCGCGATGGTGATCGGGCACATCCGGCGCGCAGTGCAGCGCGACGCGGCGCCGGGCTGCGGCATCCGTCGTCAACGCACGTCGGATACGGGCGAGCAATCGGGCGGCCTCGGTGGCGTCAGGGGCGCCGAGCGCCTGCGCGAACGAGACGAACGCGCCGTCGGGGACACCGCGCTCGAGCTCGCGCAGCACCCGAAGCTGCCACGGCTCGGGATCGTCGAGGATCGCGACGGGCTCGGAGCCGAACTGGAGGGCGGTGTCGGTTCGCCACACCGGCGGATACGAGGGGTCGAGTCGGAGCATGCGCCCGATCCTGCCGCATGTGCTCTCGCCCTCGGCCGGTATCCACAGGCGCAGCCCGTGTCCAGCCGACTGTCCCGGTCTGGGGAGGAGCCTCCCCAGACCGGACGGGTCACACGGGTCGGTGATCGTCGGGAGCGCCGCTCCCGTCGTCCTCGCCCGGCTCGTCCTCCGGCGCGGGACCTTCGGACCCGCCCTCGGCTGTCGGCGCCACGGGCTCCTCGCCGGCGAGGAGACGGGCCAGAGCGTCGTCCATCTCGTCGCGCACCGGTTCCTCGCCCCGCGCCCGCGCCTCGAGGCGGGCCACGAGAGCCGCGGGGTCGTCGATATCGGAGGAGGCCGGCATGAGGTCGGGGTAGTCCCACAGCGCATCGCGCGCCGCCGGGCCCACGGCATCCGTCACCGCACGCCACATCGCCGCGGCCTCCCGCATGCGCCGCGGACGGATCTCGAGGCCGACGAGCGAGCCCAGCGCGCGTTCGGCGGGGCCGCCGACCGCGCGACGACGGCGCACCGCCTCGGCGATGCGCTGCGCGGCGGGCAGCCGCGACGTCGCATCCTCGGTGACGACCTCGACCCAGCCCTCGATGGTCGCGAGCAGGTTCTCGAGACGCGCGAGTGCGGCGTCCTGCGCCTCCGAGCGCGCCGGCAGCAGCGCGCCGCTCTCGATCGCCTTGCGGAGCTCCTCGGGCTCGGACGGGTCGAACCGCGTGGCGAGGTCCTCGAGAGCGTCGGTGTCGACGTGCACGCCGCGCGCGAAGTCGGTCACCTGCGAGATCACGTGCAGACGCAGCCACCGCGCGTGACGGAACAGGCGGGCATGCGCGAGCTCGCGCGTGGCCGCGTACAGCGCGAGCTGGTCGTCGGGCACTTCCAGATCGCGCCCGAAGTCGGCGAAGTTCTGGGGGAGGATGGCGGCCTCGCCGTCGGGCATGAGCGGGATGCCGACGTCGCCGCCGCTCACGACCTCCTTGGACAGGTTGCCGACGACCTGGCCGAGCTGCGACGCGAAGAGCGACCCGCCCACCGTCCGCATGAGGCGTCCCGCGCCCTGCACGAGCCCCTGCATGTCTTCGGGAGCCTGCTCGCTGAGCGCGGTGGTCAGCGCATCGGCGATGCTCGTGGCGACCGGTGCGGCAAGCTCCTCCCACACCGGCAGGGTGGCCTCCACCCAGGCGCCGCGCGTCAGCGTCACCGGGGGAGCGGGCAGCTCGGAGATCGTGGTCGCCTCGCTCAGCCACAGAGTCGCCAGCGAGAACGCCTGATCCAGGTCGGTGCGCTGGCCGGCGGTGACGCCCAGCCCCTCCTGGTTGGCGATGTGCAGCGCCTGGCGCTTCGCCATGTCCCACGAGATGCCGCTCTCGTCGGCGTTCTCGAACGCACCCTGCAGCTGGCGCATGACCGCCTGCATCATCGCGGGATCGATGTTCATGCCCGACAGCCGCGAGAGCTGCTCCGGGTCGAAATCGCCCGCGGAACCGCCGAACAACTGGCGGATGAGCTCCTGGAAGTCGTCCTCGGGGCTGGGCCCGTCGCCAGGAGTGTCGTCGTCTGCCACTTCAGCCGCCTTTCAGCCGGTCGATGACGTTGCGCTCTACGCTAGTCGCAGCATCCGTCGCACTCCCCGGCAGGGACCCCGAACGCCTTACGCCGGTCGCGAACGACCGGCACCCATCGACAAGGCACGGAAGAGAGGTCCCGCGTGGCCCTGTTCGACGAGAACACGACGATCGAGCCCACCACGCGAGAGCGGATGTCGCGCCGCACCGTCGCCGGAGTGTGGGCGCTCGCCGTCGCGATGGTGGTGCTCCTGATCATCACGTTCCTGCCGACCTCGTACGTCATCCAGCGGCCCGGGCCGGTCTACAACACCCTGGGCACCGCAGAGAACGCCGACGGCGAGGAGGTGCCGCTCATCTCGGTCGAGGGCGCGGAGACCTTCCCGACCGACGGCTCGCTCGACCTGCTCACCGTGCAGGTGCAGGGCAACCGCGAGCACACGCCGTCGTGGTTCGAGCTCGCGATGGCGTGGTTCGACCCCAGCCGGGCCGTCATGCCGATCGACTCCATCTTCCCCGCCGACCAGACCACCGAGGAGCGCAACGAGGAGAGCGCCCAGATGATGGTCGACTCCCAGCACGAGGCGACGGCGGCCGCGCTCACCGAGCTCGGCTACGACGTGGGCGCTCAGCTGTCGGTCTACTCGGTCATCGACGGGGCGGCCGCCGAGGGCATCCTCGAGGACGGCGACATCATCCTCGAGGCGGACGGCGAGGCGGTGACGGAGGTGTCGACCCTCCGCAGCGTCATCAACGACGGCGACGGCGCACCGGTGGAGCTCGTCATCGAGCGCGACGGCGAGCAGCAGACGGTTGAGGTGACGCCGAAGGAGCTCACTGATGAGAGCGGCGAGACGACGTGGGTGCTCGGGGTCAACCTCATCACCGATTACGACTTCCCGATCGACGTCACGATCCAGCTGAACAACGTCGGCGGGCCGAGCGCGGGAATGATGTTCGCGCTCGGCATCATCGACACCCTGACCCCCGACGAGCTGAACGGCGGCGAGCAGGTCGCCGGCACCGGGACGATCACGGCGGACGGCGAGGTCGGGCCGATCGGCGGCATCCGTCAGAAG
>NZ_DATCVK010000084.1:0-2928 GCF_036566905.1 Microbacterium sp.
GGGCGACGCGAGCGGAACAAGCAGGCCAAGCTCGAACGCATCATCACGGCCGCCGACGAGCTCTTTGCCGAGCGCGGCGTGGACGAGGTCACCACCCAGCAGATCGCCGATGCGGCGGATATCGGCACCGGCACCCTGTTCCTGTACGCCAAGACCAAGGGCGAGCTGCTGCTTCTGGTTCAGAACACGCACTACGCTGACGCGCTCGAGCGCGGACGTACCGCGGCCGCGGACGCGACGAACTCCCTGGACGGGGCGATGGGGCTGGTCGCGCCGATCGTGGCGTGCAACCGCGTGCAAATCGACAACGGCCGCACCTACCTGCGGGAGATGGTCTTCGGCGACCCGACCGAACCCCACCACGCGGAAGCGCTGTCAATCGTCGCGCAAACCGAGAAGGCCATCGTCGGCATCCTAACCGATCTGGCACGGCTCTCTGCACCTGAGGCCTCGACACTGGCCCGGGTGATCTCAGCCATCCAGTTCCTGACTATGGCCTCCAGCGAGCACACTGACAGCAGCATCGATGAGATCGTCGACGCCATCCGCACCCAGGTCGCGGCGATCCTCCCTCTCTGACGCCCCACGCCCCTGCGACCCCGCTGTATTCGACGCCCTCCGGGCCGTCGCGGTTGACGGCGAGGGGGTGACGGTGACGACAGACAGGCCGGGGGGCATCGAACCACACGATCGTGTAGTCCACGGTTCGCGAGCACCATGGCGACGGTCGCAACCTCCACCGGCCTCACACTTGCTCTGCGCATCAGTTGCGTCTTCGCCGAGTACCTGCCGCTGGTATGGAGCCACATCTTCCTGCTCACTGTCGCTGCAGCGTCGATTACTGCGCTGCTACCCTCACCCGACGACGGCCCCTCCGCCATTGATGTTCACCTTCTCCAGCGGCGCCCCGGTTTCGGCCTGCCAGGCGAGCACCACGGACGCAAACGCCTCGTTCACTTCGAACGCGTCGATGTCATCGATACTCAGTCCTGCGCGGGCGAGCACTTTCCGGGTGGCGGGGATGATCCCGGTGAGCATCATGATCGGGTCGTCCCCGGCAACGGCGAAAGAATGTACGCGTGCACGGGGGCGCAGGCCGTACCGTTCGGCGGCTTCGCGGGAGGTGACGAGCAGGGCGGCGGCGCCGTCGTTGACCGGGGAACTGTTCCCAGCGGTCACCTTCCAATCGATCTGCGGGAACCGCTGCTCCCACGCCTCGTCTTGGAATGCCAGACGTAGCCCAGCGAGGGATTCGTTCGTGGTGTCGGGCCGGATGGTCTCGTCGATGCTCAGCTCGTTCACGGCGACTGTCTCACCCTCGAAGAGGCCGTCTTTCCACGCTTCGGCTGAACGTTGGTGGGAAATGGAGGCGTAGTCGTCGAGCTGTGCGCGGGAGAAGCCCCATTTCGCAGCGATCAGCTCCGCCGAGATGCCCTGCGGAATCAAACCTGGCGCGTACCGTTCGGTGACGGCAGGGCCGGCGAAGTTCTTCCCGGCGAACTGCGACCCGATCGGGATACGCGACATCGACTCGACACCGGAGGCGACCGCGACGTCGTAGGCGCCGGCGATGACGCCTTGCGCTGCGAAGTGCAGGGCCTGCTGGCTCGACCCGCACTGCCGATCCACGGTCACCCCTGGCACGCTCTCGGGGTACCCGGCGGCCAGGAGCGCCCACCGGGCTGCATTCACCGAGAGCGACCCCCGCCCGGGCCGGTCAAGCCTCGTGGTGAGGCAGGACCTCACCGTTCTACACGTAGGTGAGTGCGGCGGTCACGTCGTAGGCGTGGACCGCGGACACGTGCGGGGCGATCAGCTCGGTGAGGTGTGCGGCGTGATCGGTGTAGAACGCGTCGCGAGCGTCATCGTCGACGAACCCGAGGATCACGGAGGCGTGCAGGTGCTGGTCCACGGAGTTGTCGTGGGCGACGTTCGGGGTGTCCCAGAGTTTCTCGTTCCACGGCAAGAACACCTGCGTGCGCAGCTCCTTCAGTTCCCCGGTCGCGATGAGCGCGGGGGCGAGCTCCTTCTTGAGGAACCTGTGGAACCCGACCGTACCTTCGTCCTTGCCGCGGCGCAGGTAGATGATTGCCCGCGAGCCGGGCTTCTGTCCGGGGGCGACGTCGTACCAGCGGGAGGTTCCGGGAGGGCCCGCGTGTAGGAGAGTTCTACGGAAGATGTTGACCTCGTCCTCGAACGCTAACGCCGTCTGCTTGCGACCCGCCAACGGGGAGAGGGCGTTCTCGAAGGTGACTTCCGCGATGCCGTCGATCTTCCGATCGTCGGGGATCGTCGTCTCGACACCGGGAGTCTCGGGCCAGCGGCCGGGATTGTTCTCGGCGAGATGGATCTGCCGGTACTCATAGAGGCCGGGAGTGGCTGCGATGATGCCGGAGTGCGGTCCCTTCCAACGGTCCATGCCGACCGGGCGGGGCTGGTCGGGGCGCATCCACAGCAGGATCGAAGAGGTGAAGTGCTTGGACACGTCCGGCTTCGTGGTCGGGGGGTCGCTCATGATGACTCCTTCGATGTGACGGTCAGAGGTGGGGCGCGTCAGCTGTTGAGGAACTTCGCGGCAACGGGGGCGAACTTTTCCCAGTACTGGAAGATCCCGCCGTGCCCGGAATTGGGGTAGATGATCAGCTCGGAGCCTTTGATGCGCGTGTGCAGGTCCTCGGACAGCACGGAGGGGACCATGCGATCGTTGTCGCCGTTGGCGATCAGCGTCGGCTGCGTGATGATCGAAAGGTCGGACGGCGTGGAGCGTCCGAAGCGCTGAATCGCCTTCAGCTGGGTGCTGAACGCCTTGTTCTTGATCGGCTGGTCGCGATCGATCGTGCGTTCCTTCAGGCGCTCCACGAACGCCTTCCCGGCCTGCTTGCCGACCGTGTCGCGGTTGAAGAACAGGAACTCCTTCGGATCCGAACG
>NZ_DATCVK010000085.1:0-8063 GCF_036566905.1 Microbacterium sp.
CAGTCGCTGTGCGTGGTCGACGACTTCTGGTTCCGCTACGTCGCCGACATGGGCATCGCCGGACCCGACCGTGGGGCGGGCGGCAAGTACCTCTTCCTGCCGCCGGGCTACGAAGGAGACGTGCCCGACGGCTACTTCGTCTCCCGCACGCCGACGTACACGAACTTCGTCGTGCTGCGCGCGCTCGGCGGCGTGCCCGCGATGAAGCAGACGCGCATCTACCCGCTCGCCGACGCAGCGAACCCCGCGGACAACGAGTTCATCAACCTCGCGGAGACCCCGTTCAACACGGTGCACGCGAACGACTTCTCGTTCTTCGAAGAAGTGGCCGAGCTCGTGCAGGAGGAGCCTGCGACCGCACTCGACCCGGAGCGTGCCGGGCAGCTGGCCGCGATCGGCATCGTGAGCGGTCAGCCGTTCGCCCCCGATGCACGCCTGCGCGGCATCCTCGAGCAGGCGGCGCCGATCGCCGCCGGGCTCGCTCGGACGGTCAGCTACGCCCCCCGCGACCCCGAGGCCGTGCTCTACGGATCGTGGCGCAACGCCTTCGTCGGTGGCGACTACGAGTTCCTCCGTGACGGAGCACGGCTCCTCGACGCCCGCACCCAGTTCCACTACATCGCGACCGTCATCACCCCGGCGATGGCGCATGCCCAGGTCGGTGCGGGCTCGGCGTACGCGTACACCGTGCACGATGCTGCGGGCGATGTCTTCGACGGGTCGCGCACGTACCATCTGCACGTCGAAGCCAATCCCCCGGCGAAGAACTTCTGGGCCGTCGACGTCTACGACACGCAGACGCGATCGCTGCTCGTCGTGCCATCGACCCCGTATCCCGCTCTCGCCAGCAACGACGGCAAGATGCAGGCCAACGAGGACGGATCGTTCGACCTGTACTTCGGCCCGAGCGCGCCCGCCGGCAAGGAGTCGAACTGGGTCGAGACGGTGCCGGGAAAGTCCTGGTTCCCGATCCTCCGGATCTACGGCCCGCTCGAGCCCTGGTTCGATCAGACCTGGCGATTGAACGAGTTCGAGCCGATCGGCTGAACGCGAGCCCGGTAGCGAACCTCGGCCGGCCGCGCGCGATGTCAGCGCCCGCTCGGGCGGCCCGCGTCGAACTCTGCCCGCAGGTACTTCGGCGCCTGCACGCGCCAGGCCTCCGTCACGAGCTCGGCGAGATGCTGCTCCTCGATGCCCGCCATGCGGAAGGCGACCTTCGGCTCGCCCCACCTCGTCGTGGTGCGCAGGAACACGTCGGGCGCCATCTCGACGAGGGCCAGGGCATCGATGGGGTCGGCGACCTTCACTCCGACGACGAGCTCGGCCGCGATGATCGCGCGCATATCGGCCGGGATGCTCGGCCACGGGTGGCACTCCCACGCGAAGAGCTTGCCGCGTACGAACCACGCGGCGCCGCCTGTCGTCGAGCGCTCCTCGCTGCCGGGCAGCTGAGCGGCGGTGCGGCGGAGATCGTCGAGGGTCGGCACGAGGCGAGTGTACGGCCCACCGCCGACGCGGCAGGTCGACTCGTGATGCCGATGCACCCTCGACAACCGTCCCGGCTGCCATCTCGTGGTCAATCGTGAGGTGGGCGACGCAATCGCTTGACGTCGGTGCGCCGCTTCTTCGCGTCCAAGCGCCGCTCCTTGGCACCGCGACTCGGCTTCGTCGGTCGTCGCGACGGCGACGGCGGCCGCAGCGCGTCGGCCACGACCGCAGCCAGCCGAGCGCGCGCCGCGTCTCGATTGCGCAGTTGCGCACGGTGCTCGGATGCCGCGATCGTCAGGACCCCGTCGACGAGGCGACCGCTCAGCCGCTCGAGGAGCCGCTCCCGCTGGAGCGTCGAGAGCACGGGCGAGTGTGCCGCATCCCACACGAGTTCCACCCGGGAGTCGGCAGTGTTCACACCCTGCCCACCGGGCCCGGACGACCGCGAGAACCGCCACGACAGTTCGGACTCTGGGATCGTGAGTCCGGAGTCGACCCGAAGACCGGGGCGGTGGGCGGCAGGCATGGGTCCATCATCCTCTCCCGCCCCATCGACCCTCACCAGGGAGGGAGGGGACGGAGGATCCGGTGTCGCCGGTGCGTGCGACGATCCGCAGGACGATGATCGGTGGGAGGACGAGATGCGGGGCGAGGCGACCGTGCTGCACGCGGATCTCGATGCCTTCTACGCCTCCGTCGAGCAGCGCGACGCGCCCGAGCTGCGCGGGCGGCCTGTCGTCGTCGGCGGCGGTGTCGTGCTCGCGGCGAGTTACGAGGCGAAGGCGCGTGGGGTGCGCACTGCGATGGGCGGGCGGCAGGCCCGCGACCTGTGCCCGGATGTCGTGGTCGTCCCGCCACGGATGGACGCATATTCGGCGGCCAGTCGAGCAGTGTTCGCCATATTCCGCGACACCACGCCGCTCGTGGAGGGGCTTTCCATCGATGAGGCGTTCCTGGAAGTCGGCGGCCTCCGACGCATCGCGGGCACGCCCGAACAGATCGCGGTGCGATTGCGTGAGCGGGTTCGTTCGGAGGTCGGTCTCGCCATTTCGGTCGGGGTCGCGCGGACCAAGTTCCTCGCGAAGGTCGCCAGCGCAGTCAGCAAGCCCGACGGGCTCCTGATCGTCGAGCCGGACCGGGAAGAGGCGTTCCTGCTGCCCCTGCCGGTGGAGCGATTGTGGGGAGTCGGCGCCGTGACCGCCGAGAAGCTGCATCGGCAGGGCATTCGCACGGTCGGGCAGCTGGCCGAGCTCGAATCCGCGACCGCGGAGAAGCTGCTCGGCAGGGCGGCCGGCGCGCACCTGCACGCGCTGGCCCGGCTCCGGGACCCCCGCCCGGTCGACACCACGCGCCGCCGCGGCGCCATCGGTTCTCAGCGCGCACTCGGCAGCCGCCCGCGCTCCCCCGAAGAACTCGACCTCATCCTCACCCAGATCGTCGATCGCCTCGCCCGCCGCCTCCGCGACGGGGACCGGATGTGCCGCACGGTCGTGCTGCGACTTCGCTACGGCGACTTCGCGAAGGCCACCCGATCCCGCACCCTCCGCTCCGCGTCCGACCGCTCCGCGGTACTGCTCACCGTCGCACGAGGGTTGCTCGCCGGCGCACAGCCTGAGATCGCTGAGCGCGGCATCACCTTGATCGGCGTTTCGCTGTCTCAGCTGGGGCGCACCGACAGCCTCCAACCGGAGCTGCCGATCGACTGGGACGACGGAGTGAAGCTCGACTCGGTGCTCGACGCTGTCCGCGATCGCTTCGGCGCGGTGGCCGTCACGCGAGCGACGCAACTCGGCCGCGATCCGGGCTGGTCGACGCCGCTGCTGGCCGAACACGAGTGACGCCCGCCGAGGATGCCGCGTCGTCGCGCCGGTCCAGCACGCCGATCTGGCGAGGCGTGCGCGGATCAGCTCATCGAAGCGAGATCGACTGCCGTACCGGCGAAGCGAACCGGGTGCACACCTCGCGGAATGGGGCCGCTTCGATCCGCACCCACGAAGCGCGCAGTGTCCGACACGGCGGCAGTGAGCAGAGCGACGAGATGATCATCGGAATCCATGACGCACGCCCGAGCGATCCCATCGACGGCGCTGGTCACGAGAGCGGAGCACTGCCGCACCGTCATGCCGGCGCGGCCCGGACCGACTTCATCGATGAACCGTTCAGCCCAGGCATCGGCGGCGGGGGCGGCGCGGAGGGCGGCCTTCCCCAGTTCGCGCAACTCCGGCGCGGGAACGTCGTCTCGGTCCTCGAGGACCTTGAGGGCGACTCGCAGCCCCACCGCCAGCGAACGTTGACGCTCTTCAGCGGCGATGGGCAAGGCGGCACTGGCCGCTCGTGCGGCGAGCAGCACGTCGAGCAGCGGGTCAACGCTTGTCAGGCCGATGACCATCGGGATGAGCGGCGTGAGCCGGGCGCGGCCGGCTTCGCTCGTCCGGTCGTTCACCATCCGTGCGAGCAGCGCAAGAGTGCGGTGCGTGCATTCAGGATGATCGCTCCACCGCTCCCCCGCGAGGTACGACGCGAATTCCATGAAGCAGGCCCCACGGCGTGGCGAGCGGTGCCGGCCCGGGGACAGGATCGGCATGACGTCAGGTCGAGGCATCCAGTCGCGCATGGGGCCCCCTCTCGCTCCTTCTACTGTGCGCCCGCTGCGGCCAGGATTCAAGTACCTCGACCGGCGGCGCGGCTCAGGACCCCGGGCTCGCGCGGCGCTCCAGAGCTTCGATGACGGTCTCGGCAACATCGATGTCGTAGAGCCTCTCGACGCTCTGGAACCCGCCAGGACTCTCCGCGTTGATCTCCACGACGTGGCCGCCGATGACGTCGATGCCCACGAGGAACATGCCGTCGGCGACGAGCTTGGCACCCATCGCCTCGACGATGCCCAGCTCGACCTCACCGAACTCGAGAGGCACCGACCGACCACCGGTGCTGATGTTGGCGCGCGGGTCGTTGCCGGTGGGCACGCGTCGGAAGGCGGCCGGCCTGCCGTCGCGCTCGAGGATGCGGCCCTCCAGCAGGAAGATCCGGGCATCGCCGTCCTCGGCTCCGTCGATGAACTCCTGGACGATGGCGTAGCCGTCCTGCAGGACCGCCTCCGTGATCTGCGCGAGGTTCGTCTCTCCGGGGCCCTCGATCATGAAGACGTTGCGGCCCTTCGCCCCGTACAACGGTTTGACGACGCAGTGGCCGACTTCGTCGACGAACCGCTCGATCGCCTCCTTGTTCCGTGTCACCAGCGACCGTGGTCGAACTTTCTCGGAGAACTCCTCCAGGTAGAGCTTGCTGGTCGCTCGATGGAGTGTGTCCGGGTCGTTGACCACCGTCACACCTCGCTCCGCGAGCATCTGTCCGAACACCACGCCCATCGGGCTGGCCCAAGGGCGCTCCTGCAGGTCGTCGATCGACTCGTTGCGCAGGACGAGCGCATCCAGGTCGTCCATGATGATCCGCTCGGCGTCGCGCGCCTTGATCCTCTCCATGAAGCTTGCGAGGGTGTCGTCGCTCTCCCACTTCGCGGCGCGAGCCGTGGCCGCGAACTGCCCGTCGCTGCTGCCGTGCTCGAGGTCCCCGACGCCGACGTACCACGTCTCGTGCCCGCCCCGGGCTGCGGCCCTGGCGAGTCGCGTGGTCGTGTACTCGTCCACCTCGGTGTCGACGTCGTTGACGAGAAATGCGAGCCTCATGCCGCCACGTCTCCCTCGTAGAGGTCGGTGACCGTCGCGCCCGCGCGCAGCCTCTCCAGACGCTCGTGTGCACCGGGAACGTCCAGCCAGCGCGGCCGAACCCACGGCGCGTGGAGCACCTCGCGATCGAGCAGGTCCTGCACCAGGGGGATGTGGTCCAACGCGAGCTTGCCGACGAGCAGGACGTCGAGACGGCTGCCCTCGGCGAGGGCGTCGAGGATGCGCGTGATCCCGCGCAGGTAGATCGCGTCCTTCGCCCAACCGCCCCCGACGACGACCCGGATGGCGATGGACCACGCGGTCCGCGCCGGTATGCGATGGTCGGCCCGCAGCGACTCGAAGATCTCCAGGAAGCCGGCGCCGTCGAGCATCTTGCCGACCGCGACCACTCGCGCCGCGAGCACGCGCAGCCGCCGCGGGTCCAACCCGCCCGTCAGGTACTCGGCGAGCACGGCGAGGCCCTCCTGGGTCTCGTCGTAGCCGGGCAGGCCGATGGTCAGCATCTTCAGCGGCTGCCGGGCACCGTTCTGGTAGGTGACCACGTGGGTGCCGACCTCGTGGTGCAGCAGCGGCTCGACCCGGTCGGCCCGGAAGGCGGCGGACTCCGGGATGAGCAGGCGGCCGAACGACACCATCAGCTCGGAGACGTCATCCCGCACCTCGACGCTGACCGGGAAGTCCGGATACACGGCGCGGTAGCGCTCGAACTCCACCCGAGCCGCGTCGGCGAACGCCCCGGCCGTGATGGTCTTGGTACTGGGCGCCTGCGGGGGGATGGTCTCGAGCAGCTCCTCCGCCGCCGCGGCCAGCGGAGGAGCCACCGTGCCGTAGAGCTGGAGAGACCCGTAGAGGAACCGTGACGTGTCGCGGTCCTCCAACGCGGTGATCTGCCGGGCGATCTCATCCCGCTTCGCCCGGAAGAGCGTGTGCAGCGCTGGGTCGTCCACGTCCTCGACCTCGAGGTCGTACAGGTCGCGCTGCAGCAGGTCCGGGTCGAAGTCCAACGGCCGCAGCCGCAGGGTGGGGGCCGTGCCGAAGTCACTTCGTTCGAAGTCCGCCCACGCCTCCGCCGCGTTGAGCGGCGTGACGTTGACGAGCAGGTTCACGCGGCGCTCGATCTCGGTGAGCCGTGCGTCGATGTCGAGTGCGGGCGCCAGTCGTTCGGTCGGTGATGACCTCTCGCGAGCATGCTCGTCCTCGGGCGTGCCGGGATCGCCAGGGCGAGTGGTGGCGTCCTCTGCGATGTCGATACGGGTGACACCTGCCCGCTCCGTCGACTCGATCTGCGCCGGCAGATCCTCCGGGCTCACGATCTCACCGCTCCGGTCGGGCCGATCTGCGCGGTCACTCATCGTCGTCCCTCCGTTCACTCGATGATCAGACCGTAGGCGTGCCGCCGTCGCGGCGTCGAGGCCTTGCCTGCTGGCACGAAGTGCACTATGCGGAGGAGGTGCGGGGATGGATCAGCGGCGCACCCGATAGCGCAGGTGAAGCACTCGGTCGCCCTGGATCACCACGTCGGGATCCTCCAACAGGTGCTGCGCGTGGACCGACCCGAAGTAACGTTTGCCGGACCCCAACACGACGGGTACGACGTCCATGCGCACCTCGTCGACCAGGCCCGCGGCGAGCACCTGGCCGCCGACGTCACCAGCGGCGACTTCGACGATGCGTTCACCCGCAAGCGCCTGGGCGGTGGCCACGGCTGCCTCGACGCCGTCGATGAAGGTGAACGGCGCCTCAGGGTCCCAACCTTCGGGCTCAGGTCGGTGCGTCACGACGACCACGTGGTCGATCCCGCTCGGAGGCGTGCCGTCCCAGCCGTCCGTCAGGTCGAAGACGTGGCGGCCCGCAATCGTCACCCCGATCTGGTCCCAGTACGGCCGGGTGTGGTCGTAGGACGCCTGCGACACCTTCAGCACGCCGCTCTCGTCCAACGGGACGTCGCCGCTCGTCAACCAGTCGAACAGCGGTCCGGGCTGGTCGGTCTCGTCCGCGATGAAGCCGTCCACCGACACCGAGCCGTACATGACCACCTTGCCCATGGGGCACCCCTCACCTTCGAGTCGCCCCAAAGTACCGCGTTCCTGCGCCGTCGCCTCCGGAAAGAAGTCGATCGCGGCGGGGAATCCCGTGCTCCAACCCGCCTCGACGGCGTATCGTGTGCCGTGGGGAGGTCGAATATGAACGACAGGGGTTCGAACGCGGGATGCTTCGCCGGCGGAGGTGCGATCTACGGGCTCGGCATCATCGGCGCGTGGGTGTTCTTCTTCCAGCAGGCCGATGCGTTCTGGGAGTTCATCGGCGCGTTCTTCCAAGGCCTCTTCTGGCCGGCGTTCATGGTCTACGAGCTGTTCACGGCGCTCGTGGAATGAGGCTCGCCCTGGGCGTCCTCGTCAGCTAAGTGCTGCTCCTCGCCGGATGCACGGCCGATCCCCCACGGTCCGACGACGCGATGCCTCGGGATCGCGTCCCGAGGCATCGCGTCGTGGGCGCAGCTACTGCACCTTGCCGCCGGAGTTGACGTCGATGTTCGCCGGGATGTCGGCATAGCCGCCGAGCCCGTCGTTCCCGTAGGTGTAGTCGACGGCTGACGAGGCGCCATCGATGTCGATCTTCACGGTCGGGGCGAGCGTGCCGCCCCGGCGGAAGTCGTCCTCCGTACCGATCGTGTCGATGAAGGACTGCACGAGGCCGCCCGGCATGACGTAGTGCGAATACGCCTGGAAGTGCCCGATCGGCTGGTTGAAGTCCGGGGCGAACGGCTGGCCGCCGGCGAAGTTGAGGTTCGTCGGGTTGCCGAGCGCGAGGCCCGAGCCGGAGTTCATCGGCTGGTAGTCGCTGCGCACGCCGTCGCCCACGAAGCCGTAGACACCCTCAGGACCATCG
>NZ_DATCVK010000086.1:0-6340 GCF_036566905.1 Microbacterium sp.
CGCGGGGTCGGCGCCTGCCGGTGTCGCCGCGCCCGCGGCCACGATGCTGGTATCGCTGCCGCCGGATGCCGTGTTCGACGATGCCGCCGTGGTGGCGTTCGTGCGGGCGCTCGTCGACGCCGCAGATGTCGAGCGTGTCACCGTGTCGGTCGGTCGCGGCGCCGAGGGCATCGACGCAGCCCTCGCCTCGGTGCACGAAGCCGTCGATCTGGCCGGTGGCCGACGTCGCCGGCCAGGACGAGGCCCGCACCTGCGTCGCGCCGAGAACCGCCCGCTGGTGCAGCTCGTCGCCGCCCTGCGCGATGACCACCGCGTGCTCGACCACGGCGAGCGCATGCTCGCGCCGCTCATCGCGCACGACCTGTCGCGCTCGGGCGATCTGCTGGACGTCCTCGAGGCGATGCTCGCGCACCCGGGCAACCGCACGGCGGCGGCGGGGGCATCCCATCTCTCCCGGTCGGTGTTCTACCAGCGCATCGCGCTCATCGAGGAGCTGCTGGGCGCCGACCTCGACGACGGCGAGACGCAGACCGCGCTGCATCTGGCGCTCCTGGTGCGGCGCTCCGCGGGCCGCTGACGCGCCGGCAGTCAGCCCGCGACGTAAACCTTCCGGAGCGTCTCGCGGACGGTCCACACCGTCCTCATGCCCGCGGTCAGACGGGCGACAGAGCCGGCGCTCAGCTCGATGGGTGCGAGGGCGGGGTCGTCGAACGACACGGTCGCCGAGCCCGAGAGCACCACGAACACCTCGTCGGCCTCGACGTCGGTCGAGACGCCCGGCGTGTGCTCCCACACGCCGATCGTGTCGGTCAGCTCGACGTAGCCGGTTTGCGGCGAGCCCTCCAGGACCTGTTCGGCCGGCAGCGGCTCGAGCGCGAGCACGACGGACGCGGCATCCGTCACGACTCCCGGGTTCACGAGTCGAACCCCAGTCCGACCGCGTCGAGCGTCTTCAGCAGCAGGTTGCGCCTGCCCTGGTTGTGGTCGGCGCGGTCCAGCGACCACCGCGTCGCGTTGATGCCGATCGCGGCGGCGGGCTCGGGCGGGAAGGGGAGCGGGCGCTTCTGCACCATCTCGAGCTCGGTGCGCTCGTTCGAGACGCCGTCGAGCAGGTCGAGCATGACCTCGCCGGCGAAGCGCGTCGACCCGACGCCCAGCCCGGTGAACCCCGCCGCGTAGGCGACGCGGCGCTCACGGGCGGTGCCGAAGAAGGCCGTGAACTGCGTCGAGGTGTCGATCGCACCCGCCCACTGGTGCGTGAACCGCAGCCCCTCGAGCTGCGGGAACGTCGTGAAGAAGTGGCTGGCGAGCTTCGCCCACGTCTCCGGTCGCTGCTCGTAGGCGGGGTCGACGCGACGGCCGTAGTGGTAGATCGCGTCGTAGCCGCCGAAGAGGATCCGGTTGTCCTGCGTGATCCGGTAGTAGTGGAACTGGTTCGCCAAGTCACCGATGCCCTGGCGGTCCTGCCAGCCGATCGAGGCGACCTGCGCGTCGGTGAGCGGCTCGGTCATGAGCACGTAGTCGTACACCGGCACGGTCATGAGCCGGTTGCGCTTGACGAGCGAGGGGAAGACGTTCGTGCCGAGCGCCGCACGAGAGCCCTCGACCCGGCCGTCGGCGGTGACAACGACGACCCCGGGGCCTGTCGTGTCGAGCCCCGTCACGTGGGAGCGCTCGAAGATCTCGACCCCGCGCTCCTCGCACACGCGGGCGAGCTCGGCCGCCATGCGGGCCGGGTGCACCATGCCGCACGCGTGCTTCTCCCAGACGGCGGCGAGATAGGTGGGGGAGTGGACGGATGCCTGTGCCTCGGCCCGGTCGAGATAGACGACGCCCTCCTCGCCCTCGGCGGCCCACTCCTTCAGCCATTCCACCTGGTGGGGTTCGACGGCGGGTGAGAGCTGACCGGTGCGCTCGAACTGGAAGTCCATGCCGTAACGGGCCTCGGACGCCTCGATGGCGTCGAGGTTCTCGCGACCGAGCCGGTCGAGCACCGGCATCTCGTCGGGCCAGCGCGCCATCCCGTTCTCGTGGCCGTGCGTGAGGCTCGCCTCGCAGAACCCGCCGTTGCGCCCCGAGGCAGCCCAGCCCACGCGCTGCGCCTCGACGACGACCACCTTGGCGGCCGGGTCGCGCTCGGTGGCGAGCAGGGCGGTCCACAGGCCGGTGTAGCCGCCGCCGACGACGACCAGGTCGGCGCGATGCGTGCCGACGAGAGAAGGCCGGTCGGGCCTCAGGCTCTCGGGGAGGTCGTCGCGCCAGAAGACGGAGTGCCTGGTGCCGGCGAGGGACTGCTGGACGACGGATGCTGCCGGCCGCTGTCGTTCGAAGACGGTCGTGCCCACGGTTATCAACTCCGATGCGGGTGTCTGGTGCTCCCATCCTCGCCCGTCGGCGGCGGCGGTGCGGGGCTCGCGTGTCGGAAGTTGTGCGTCGGCCGGACAGGTTGTCGTGCGGCGGCCCCGATCGGGTCAGGCCGCGGGAGCGAGTTCCGTGGCGAGCGCGTCGACGTCGGCGACACGGGCGTAGGTGCCGTCGAGCGCCGCCATGAACGCCAGGTGCACCTGGGCGCCCGGCACGGTGCGGCCGCCGTAGGCGAGGTCGGGTGCCGCGCACGCGTCCTGTGCGACGGCGAGGCGGAAGCCGAGATCGGATGCCGCGCGCACGGTCGCATCGACGCACATGCTCGACATCATCCCGGCGACGACGATCTCGTCGGGTGCTGCGGCGCGCAGGAGAGCCTCGAGCCCCGTGCCGAGGAAGGCGTTCGGCTCGTGCTTGACCACGACGTGCTCGGCACCGTCGGGCGCGACGCGCGGGTCGAACTCGACGCCAGGGGTCCCGGCGGCGAAGAACGCGGCATCCGGACCGTCCCACACGTGCTGGACGTGGACGACGCGCTCACCCGTCGTGCGGAACGCGGCGAGGAGCCGCGCGGCGGCATCGGCCGCGGCATCCGGGTCGACGAGCGGATGCCGCCCGCCCGGAAAGTAGTCGCGCTGGATGTCGATGAGGAGCAGGAGTCGGGTCACCCGCAACAGCATAGGGGCGGCCGTGTCAGGCATCCGGCGCGGCGTAGACGCGCGTGCCCTCGACGAAGGTCTGGAGTGTGCGGGTGGCGCCGATCTGGTCCGCGGGTCCGGCGAACGGGTCGCGGTCGAGCACGGCCAGGTCGGCGAGCTTCCCGACCTCGATCGTGCCCGTGGTCTCGTCGAGATGGTTCACCCACGCCGATCCGGCTGTATAGGCGGTGAGCGACGCCGCGAGGTCGATCGCCTGCTCCGGCAGGAACGCGTCGTACTCGCCCTCCTCCTGGCCGGGCGCTGCGGTGCGGTTCACGGCGGTGTGGATGGCCGCCATCGGATCCGGTGTCGACACCGACCAGTCGCTGCCGGCGGCGAGCACCGCGCCGGCCCGCAGCAGGTCGCCGAACGGGTACTGCCAGGCGCTGCGCGGCGCACCGAGGAAGGGCAGCGTCAGCTCGACCATCTGCGGTTCGTAGGTCGCCCACAGCGACTGCATGTTGGCCGCGACGCCGAGCCGGCGGAAGCGCGGCACGTCCTCGGGGTGCACGACCTGGATGTGCGCGATGTGGTGCCGGTTGTCGCCTCGGCCGTTGCGGGCGATGGCGTGCTCGACCGCGTCGAGGCACTCGCGCACCGCGCGGTCGCCGATCGCGTGGAAATGCACCTGGAAGCCCTCGGCGTCGAGGAGCGGCACGGCATCGTTGAGGATCTCCGGCGCGACGAACGAGATGCCGGAGTTGTCGGTGAAGTGGCCGTGGCCGTCGCGGTACGGCTCGAGCATGGATGCGGTGAAGTTCTCGGCGACGCCGTCCTGCATCACCTTGACGGAGGTCGCGGCGAAGCGTCCGCCGCGGTACCGCTCTCGGCGCTCCAGGATCGACGGGATCTGCTCGAGCCCCTTCGTGCGGTCCCACCAGATCGCTCCGACCACGCGCGCTGTGAGGGTGCCGTCGGCCGCCGCCGCGAGATAGGCGGGGCCGGGGTCGCCGGCATCCCCGTATGAGCCGACGATCGCGTCCTGCCAGCCGGTGATGCCGAAGGAGTGCAGGTACCGCTGGCCCAGCAGGAGTGCTTCGGTGAGACGCTCGAGCGGCTCCTCCGGCAGCAGGCGGTTGACCAGCGCCATCGCGCCCTCGTGCAGAGTGCCCGACGGGGCGCCGTCGGCGTCGCGCTCGATGCGCCCATCCGCGGGATCGGAGGTGTCACGGTCGATGCCGGCGCGACGCATCGCCGCCGAGTTCACCCACGCCCCGTGGCCGTCGCGGTTCGGGAAAAAGGCCGGGCGGTCACCCGTGACGGCATCGAGGGCGGATGCCGTCGGCGTGCCGCCGGGGAACGCCGACATCTGCCAGCCGCCGCCGAGGATCCACTCGTCGTCAGGGTGCGCGCGGACGTAGCGGCCGATGGCCTCGAGGTACTCCGACGCGGTGCTGAGCTCGGACAGGTCGCAGCGGAGCATGTCGAGCCCGCCCCAGACCGGGTGCACGTGCGCGTCCTGGAAGCCCGGGATCAGCATCCGTCCCCCGAGGTCGACGACCTCCGTCGACGGCCCGACGAGGTCACTGACGTCATCGCCGCCGACAGCCACGATGCGCCCGCCGATGACCGCGACGGAAGTCGCATGCGACCGCACGGTGTCCGCCGTGAACACGGGGCCGCCGGTGAAGACGAGGTCGGCGTGCGGCATGGGTCTCCTCTCGCTGAGACGTCCGGTCAGCCGCCGGTCATCGTGCGGGCGATCTGCGTCGCGGAGTCGCCGGCGCGCCTGAGCACGAGGGCGACGAGCGCGAGCGCGATGAGGGTCAGCACCAGCATGATCGTCGACACGGCGGCGATCTCCGGCCGCAGCCCCGAGCGCAGCGCGCTCAGCACGTACACCGGCCACGGAGTCGTGCCCGAGACCTGCACGAAGGCCGCGACGATCGTGTTGTCGAGGCTGAGCGTGAACGCCAGCAGGAAGCCGGCGAGCACCGCCGGCATCGCCAGCGCGAGGGTGATGCGACGGAACGTCGTGAGCGGCTTCGCGTACAGGTCGGCGGAGGCCTCTTCGAGGTTCATGTCCTGACCCACGAGGCGTGCGCGCACGATGTACGAGACCACGGCGGTCGCGAACAGCGAAGATCCGACCGAGAGACGCACGATGCCGTCGTTGAACATCGAGATGCCCAGATCCTGGCCGAGGAAGACCATCCAGGGCAGCAGCGCCACCGCGTCGACGATCTCGGGCGTGACCGACACCAGGAGCAGCAGCCCGAGGAACCACCACACCCACTTGCCGGGATGACGCGCCATCGCGATGCCGGCGAGCGTGCCGAGCACGGTAGCGATGATCGCCGCGATGAGCGCCGTGATCAGCGACACGCGGACGGCGTTCTGGATGGCCGGCTTCACCAGGATCGTGCTGAAGGCATCGAACCCGAAGCCGTCCCACGACACGAGGAGGCGTCCGCTGTTGAACGAGTAGATGACGATCACGATGATCGGCAGGAAAAGGAAGAGCATCACCAGCACGCCCCAGACGCCGAAGGCGACGTCCGACCACGACTTGCGCGCGCGCCGGCGGGGCGCTGCGGTGGTGCCCGCCTCACGGGCCTGGGCCTGCAGGATCGTCTCGGTCTGCGTGGTCACGTCGTCGCCTCCAGCGCGCCTGCCGGCGCGGCATCCGTCTTCACCGTGTCGGCCACCGGCCCCAGCACCAGCCGGCTGCGGGAGCGGAACGGCAGCGCGATCAGCCAGATGATCACCGCGAACGCGCCGATCGTCAGCATGATCACGAGCATGAGCAGCACCGCCATCGCGGAGCCGAGCGCCCAGTTCTGCGCCGTCTGGAACTGGCTCGCGACGAGCTGGCCGACCATGTTGCCCTTGGCGCCGCCGAGCACGGTCGCGGTGATGTAGTCGCCCATGAGGGGGATGAACACCAGCAGCACGCCGGCGATGATGCCGGGCTGCGACAGCGGCAGGGTCACGCGCAGGAAGGTGGTGAGCTTGCCGGCGCCGAGGTCTTTGGAGGCCTCGCGGAGGGCGGGGCCGACGCGGTCGAACGCGACGAACAGCGGCAGGATCATCAGCGGCAGGTAGTTGTAGACCACGCCGATGATGACCGCGGTCCGCGTGTACAGCAGCTCGAGCGGGCCGTCGAGCACGCCGATGCCCTGCAGCAGCGACGACAGCCAGCCCTCGGGCGCGAGGATCACCTGCCACCCGATCGTGCGCACCAGGAAGTTGGTCCAGAACGGCACGAGCACCAGGGCGATGAGGATGCCGCGACGCTGGGGCTTGACCTTGAAGGCCATCCAGTAGGCCACCGGCGC
>NZ_DATCVK010000087.1:0-2069 GCF_036566905.1 Microbacterium sp.
GCCGAAGATGTTCACCGAGCCTTCGCCGCGGAGCTCGGTGAGCATGATGAAGAAGAGCACCGCGAACGTGGTCACCTTGATGCCGCCCGCCGTGCCGGCCGGCCCACCGCCGATGAACATCAGTACATCCATCCCGAGCCAGCTCGCGTCGTGCATCCCGCCGATGTCGATGGAGTTGAACCCGGCGGTGCGGGTCTGCACTGATTGGAAGAAGCCCGCGAGCAGGCGTGCGCCGGGGTCGAGGGTTCCGAGCGTCGCGGGATTGTTCCACTCGATGAGCGTGATGTAGGCAGTGCCGCCGATGAGCAGCACGGTGGTGCCCCAGAGCACGAGCTTCGTGTTCATCGACCAGTGCAGCGGCTTCGTGAACTCCTTGCGTAGCTGCATGATGACGGGGAAGCCGAGCCCGCCGAGAATGATCGCCGCCGAAATCGGGAGGCAGATGAACGGGTCGGCGACGAATCCCATGAGGTTGTCGGTGTAGAGCGCGAAGCCGGCGTTGTTGAACGAGGACACCGCGAGGAACGCGGCATGCCAGGCCGCCTCGCCGACGCCGTACCCGTATCCGAGCATGAACCGCACAGCGAGGAGTATGAAGACGCCGAGCTCGATGAGGACGGTGATCTTCAGGATTCCGCGCACCAGCCCGCGGACGTCGGCGAAGCCGACCGCTTTCGCTTCGGCCGCGGTGTTGAGCCGCGAGCGCACCGAGAGTTTGCGTGCGAGGACGAGACCGATGAGCGAGGCGAAGATCATGATGCCGAGCCCGCCGAGCTGGATCAGCGCCATGATCACGACCTGGCCGAACGGAGTCCAGTAGGTGGGTGTGTCGACGACCGTCAGCCCGGTGACGCACACCGCCGACGTCGCCGTGAACAGTGCGTCGATGAAGGAGGCGCCGCCAGGGCCGACCTTCGAGATGGGCAGCATGAGCAATGCGGTTCCGGTGAGTATCGCGAGCGCGAAGCCCGTGACGACCGTCTGAGCCGGATGCAGCCGCAGCCGCAGCCGCAGGAGTCGGCGCCGTTGCCGTCCTGCAGCTGCCGGTGCGCGAGTGGTCACCGGAAAACTGTAGCCCCAATGACACCTGGGTGCCCGCACGTTGCCATTCGGATCGCCGCCGTCGCTCGAATCCGACATCGCACATCTTCGGAGATGAGCCGCCGGGCCGGTGAAGAGGTCTCACCGGCCCGGCCATCGATGTCCTACGCGGGTAGGGTCGCGGTTCCATCGATGGCGCACGCACTCGCGCTCGCGTCATTTCAGGGGCGAAGAGTGGTTGCCCCCCTCTGACCTCTTCGTCCGACTCAACGCGTCCGGTCAAGAGGAGGCAGAGTACCCGAAACAGAGCCGCCGCCGTACGCGCTGGTAGGGCCGAGGCTAGCATCCGAGTCGCGGATCGTGCCATCTGTTACGCACTGCGATCCGGACTCGCTCAGCGGAGCGCCAGTCGAGTCTGCGTGTGAGCAGCGCCTCCGTCCTTCTTCAGGCTTCGCAGGAGTCGGTCGAGTGCTGCCGTGTCGCGGACCTTGATGTGCAGCAGGTAGTCGTAGGCGCCGGTGACGTGGACGGCATCACGGATCTCCGGCACCTGTTGCGTCCATGCGAGGAACGCCTCGGAGTCTTCCGCCGGATCGAGGCGGACGTCGATGAATGCCTCGAGACCCGAGGTGTTCTCCGGTGCATCCGCAGCGAGAACGACCCGGTACCCGACGATCACGCCCGTCTTCTCCAGACGACGGACTCGCGCCGCGGTCGCGTTCGTGCTGAGGCCGACCTGGCGGCCGATCTCACTGAACGAAGCGCGCCCATCGACTCGCAGAACGTCCAGAATCTTGTCGTCCACGGCATCCATGCAGAACATTCTCTCAGCAGACAGGCTGTTTGCGCAGTCTGCTGCGCGCCTGAGCGGATCATCGTCGTATGGACACCGACATCACCCTCGGCCTGCTCGCCGGCGTGGTCGCCGGTTTGGCGCTGGCGGCGCCGCTCGGCGCGATCGGGGTGCTCCTCGTCCAGGAGGGAATCCTGCGGGGCCTCCCGGGCGGGCTTCCCAGCGCAGCTGCTGT
>NZ_DATCVK010000088.1:0-34339 GCF_036566905.1 Microbacterium sp.
CAGCCGCCGCCGAGGCGCAGCGACAGGCCGAGGCGGCCGCCGCCGCCCTCGCCGCCGCCAACACGCCCGACGGCGCCAAGGCGACCGCACGCCAGATGGCAGCCTCACAGTACGGCTGGGGCGACGGCCAGTTCTCGTGCCTCGAGTCGCTGTGGAACAAGGAGTCCGGCTGGAACTACCAGGCCTACAACTCCGGCAGCGGTGCCACCGGCATCCCGCAGTCGCTCCCGGGCAACAAGATGGCCAGCGCCGGCGCCGACTGGCAGACCAACGCCACGACGCAGATCGCCTGGGGCCTCGGCTACATCGCCGGCTCGTACGGCACCCCCTGCGCCGCGTGGGGTCACTCGCAGGCCACCGACTGGTATTGATCCGCTGCGCTCGGTCACCGAGCGAGCGTGTGAAGCGACACGCGGATGCCGCACCCGGCCGGGTGCGGCATCCGCGTTCCTTCATTGCGAGGGGAACGGGTTCGGGTCGAGCGCCCACGCGGTGATCGCGACAGTCGACCCCTCCACGATGTCGAGGTCGAAGTCCAGCCCCCACGAGCCACGTTCCATGCCGGCGGTGGGCGCAGCGTAGACCGTCTTCGTCACGAGCGCGCCGTGGGGCGAAGCCGCGTCCCACCCGAGGTAGGTCACGGCGTACCCGCCGGCCGGCACCTCGATGCGCTGCGGACCGGGGTCCTGCGTCATGAACGAGCCGCCCCGCTCGATCGTGACCGCGAGCAGGTGCTGGTTCTGGTCGCCGAATGCCACGTCGGGGTAGCCCTCGATGACGCAGGGCTCATCCGAGAAGTTCATCAGCCGGATCGGCAAGCCGCGATGTCCGGTCGCTGCGTCCGGTTCGCCGAGCAACGGCGTCGCCTTGTCGGGCGTGCACCACTGCGGGTCGAGATCGCCGGATGCCGGAGCCGCCGTGGGCACCGGCTCCCCCGGTGCGTGCGGGTCGGGCAGCGCGCCGAAGGTGTTCTGCGCTTCGATGTCACGTTGGGCGTCGACCTCCGCCTGGATCGCGTCGGTGCGCGCCTGGTCGGCCAGGACCCCGCCCGCGACCACGGCCACGACCGCGACGGCCGCCGCCGGCAGCAGCCAGACCGGACCCCGGGCCTGCGGTGCCGCATCAGCGTCGGCGCGTGCCGGAGCGGGGGTGCGGGCGACGAGGCCCGGCATCCATCCCACGACCAGACCCCAAAGGGCGCCCGCCGCCGCCGAAGCACCGAACTCGCCCACCAGGATTCCGCGTGGTCCGGACATCGCGACGGAGCTCCACGCCGCGGCGACGTCGAAGGCGAGTCCGACGACCGCGCCCGCGGCGACGGCGGCGAACCACGCGCCGACGAGGAGCGCGCCGCGACGCGCGGCGAGCGCGGTGAACAGCGCATGGCAGAGCGCGACGGCGATCGCGCCGCCCAGCCCGATCACGATCAGCCATCCGCCGATCGGACCCCACAGCAGCGACGACGAGACGAGGTCGGGCACGAGGTTTCCGAGCTGGGCGGCCCCGTCAGGGAGCTGCGAGAACGCCCATCTGGCGCCGACGACCAGGATCCAGAGTGCCGCGGCGAGCGTGCTCGATGCGAGCAGGCGGCGGGGGGCGAGAGTGCGCATCGCCTCTCATACTGGCGGATGCCGCGCCCCGGCCGCAGTCGCGGGACGCGGCATCCGATTCTCAGTCGCGCGCCGAACCCGGACCGTACAGCTCCGCGATCTTCTGCGAGGTGAACCAGCCGTCGTAGGTGTCGGACTTCGGCCACCCCTCCGGCGAGTCCTGCCACACCTCCTGCCTGCCGAACGGCAGCAGGTCGATGAGCGGGAAGGTGTGGCTCAGCTGCTCGGTGCCTCGGCCGTTCGTGTGCCAGGTGCGGTACACGGTGTCGCCGTCGCGGAGGAACACGTTCACGGCGAAGCCGCCGCCCGCAGGGGCGTCCATGTCGGCGCCGAACGGGCTGTCGGCCGTGGAGTACCACTCCATGCGGTTGCCGGTCTTCTCGCGGTACGCCAGTGCCTCGTCGATCGGGCCCTGGGTCACGATCACGAAGCGGGCATCGTACGCCTCGAGGAACTCGAGACGCGTGTACTGCGAGGTGAGGCCGGTGCAGCCGGGGCAGTGCCATTCCTTGCCCTCGAACCACATGTGGTTGTAGACGATGAGCTGCGACTTGCCCTCGAAGACGTCGGCGAGGCGCACGGGGCCGTCCTTGCCGACGAGCGTGTAGTCCGGCAGCTCGACCATCGGCAGCCTGCGTCGCTGCGCGGCGATCGCGTCGAGTTCCCGCGTCGCCGCCTTCTCGCGAACGCGGAGGTCGGCGAGCTCACGGCGCCACGTCTCGGCGTCGACGACGGGCGGAAGGGCTTGCTGGGTCGTGCTCTGCATCGGAACCTCCGAGTGTGCGAGTTGGGTATGTTCACACTGTACACATCAGGATGCCGAGGTCAAGGGTCCCTCCGTCGGAATCCGGCGACCGGTCGCGGCGCGTGCGCGGGGCGAAGAAGTTCCGCGGGATCCTCGACATCTTCGAAGCGCTTCGATATCGTCGCGAACGGTCGAAGGAGACCATCACCGAACACGACAGGAGTGTTTCATCGTGAGATTCAGACGTTCAGCCGTCGGACTCGTCGTCGCGACCGGCGTCGTCGTCCCGCTGGCGATCGCCGCCCCGGCCGGCGCGGCGCAGGAGCCGACCCCGCCTGCGAGTGTGCCCGCGCCCGACTACGAGTGGTCGAACGCGGCCATCTCAGGCGGCGGGTACGTGCCGGGCATCGTGTACAACCAGACCGAGCCAGGCCTCGTCTACGCGCGCACCGACATCGGCGGCGCGTATCGACTCGACCGCGACACCGACAAGTGGGTGCCCCTGCTCGACCACGTCGGCTGGGACGACTGGAACCGGCTGGGCGTGCTCAGCCTCGCCACCGACGCGGTGGACACCAGCCGCGTCTACGTCGCGACCGGCATGTACACGAACGAGTGGGACCCGAGCAACGGGGCCATCCTCCGCTCGAGCGACTACGGCGCCACCTGGGACACCACGCCGCTCCCGTTCAAGGTGGGTGGCAACATGCCGGGTCGCGGTATCGGCGAGCGCCTCCAGGTCGACCCGAGCGACAACGATGTGCTCTACTACGGCGCCGAACAAGGGCAGGGGCTGTGGCGGTCGACGGATGCGGGCGTGACGTTCTCGCGCGTCGACTCGTTCCCCAACGCGGGCGACTTCGTGCCTGACGTCGGGTCGGGCAACTCCTACCTGATGCAGAATCTCGGCGTGCTGTGGACGGCGTTCGACGCTTGGTCGACGGATGCCGGTTCCCCGACGCAGACGGTCTTCACGGCGGTGGCCGACACCGACGACATCCTCTACCGCTCCGATGACGCCGGGGCGACCTGGCGTCCGGTGGAGGGTGCGCCGACGGGGTTCCTGGCGCATCACGGCGTGATCGATGAGGCCGGCCGCTTCCTCTACATCACGACGAGCAACGCCTCCGGCCCCTACGACGGGTCGGACGGCGAGGTGTGGCGGTACGGCATCGACGACGGTGTCTGGACGAACATCACGCCGACCCTCCGTCCCGTAGGCGGCGACTTCGGCTTCGGCGGGCTCACCGTCGACAAGGGCGATCCCGACACGATCATGGTCGCGTCGCAGATCCAGTGGTGGCCCGACATCCTCATCTTCCGCTCGACCGACCGCGGGCAGACGTGGACGCCCATCTGGGACTACGCCTACGACGACGCCGGCGCGCATGTCGCCGCCCGCTACTCGCAGTCGATCGACGAGGTGCCCTGGCTCGCATTCGGTCGCGACGTGAGCGGGCCCGTGCCCTGGGCGGAGCCCACGCCGAAGCTGGGCTGGATGGTGTCGGCGCTGGAGATCGACCCGTTCGACTCCGACGAGCTGATGTACGGCACAGGCGCGACCATCTACCGCAGCGACGACCTGACCGCATGGGATGAGCCCGGCGGCGTCATCCATCTGGCTCCCGAGGCGTTCGGCATCGAGGAGACGGCCATCCAGGACCTCGCCGCCCCCGCGGGCGACGTCGATCTCGTGTCGGCGATGCTCGATCTCGGCGGGTTCGTCCACGACGACCTCGCCACCGTTCCGCAGAGCTTCCAGGCGCCCTACTTCGGCGGCGGGACGAGCGTCGACGTCGCGGGCCTGGAACCCGACGTCATCGTGCGTGCGGGAACCGACGGCGACGGTGCACGCGTGGTCCCAGCATCCGTGGACGGCGGCGACAGCTGGACGACCTCGCAGGCTGCCGACGGCGCGAGCGGATCGGGCACCGTCACGGTGAACGCCGACGGCTCGGGCATCGTGTGGGCGCCGGATGGCGCCGCGGTGCGTCACTCGGTCGACGGCGGGGCGACGTTCGCCGGGGTCGCGGGGCTTCCGCTGGGCGCGCGCGTTGAGAGCGACCGGGTGGATCCGCTGCGGGTGTACGCCTTCGCAGGTGGCACCTTCTACCGATCCGAGGATGGGGGCACGACGTTCGGCGCGGTGAGCCAGGGCACCCTCCCGGTCGATGGTCCGGTGCGCTTCGCCGCGACACCGGGCGCGATCGGCGAGGTGTGGCTCGCGGGCGGCGCGGATGACGGCGGCGCCTACGGGCTGTGGCGATCGCACGACGGCGGCACGACATGGACGGCGGTCGCCGGCTTCGACGAGGCCGACACGGTCGGCTTCGGAAAGGCAGCACCCGGAGCGACGTCGCCCGCGATCTACACCGCCGCCTCGCGCGACGGCGTGCGCGGCGTCTACCGCTCCACCGACGACGGCATGACGTGGACGCGCATCAACGACGACACCCACGAGTGGGGCTGGATCGGCGCCGACATCGAGGGCGATCCCGACGTGTTCGGCCGCGTGTACATCGCGACCAACGGTCGCGGCATCGTCGTCGGCGACGACACCGCGTCGACCGCTCCACCCGCATGGTCGTCGACGACCGTGTACGACGAGGGCGACGTCGTGACGTACGACGGCGCCGTGTGGGCGGCGTCGTGGTGGACGAAGGGCCAGGCACCGGGGTCGAAGAAGAACGGGGCGTGGCAGCAGATCGCCGCGACTCCGACCGGTGTCGCCCTCTGGACGGCGTCGCGCATCTTCGACGCCGGCGATGTCGCCTGGACGGATGACGGCATCTGGCGTGCCCGGTGGTGGACCCGCGGCGACGAGCCGGGAGCCAAGAAGAACGGCCCCTGGGAGCGGATCGGCTGAGCGGGCGGGCGGTCGGCGACGCGCGTCGCCGGCCGCCCCTCAGCGCTGCGGTGTTGTGCCGGTGGTGCTGTCGCGGACGGACGGTGTCGCGGCCGTGAGTGCGTGCGACCAAGCTACTTCCCGCTCGAACTGCCCCGTGCGGTGGAACAGTTGGACCTGCTGGGTGTCGGCGAGCACCCGGCCGAGGGCTTGCCTGTCGGCGGGCTCGAACCCCAGCCGTTGCCAGAACGGCCCGGAACGTCGACTGAAGAGCCACGCGTGCTTCGCGCCTTCGGCGGTGGCCCTGTCGAATGCGAACCGGGCGAGCTCGGTGCCGAGCCCCGCAGCCCTTCCACTCGGATCGACGGCGACGCTGCGGATCAGCACGTGTCGACGATCGTCGCCGATCTCGTAGCCGGTGCTTCCGATCACCTCGTTGTCAGCGCCACGCAGCACCCAGAGGCGCACGGTCGGCGCATCGAGTCCGCTCACCGTGAGGTCGACCGTGCGAAGGAACGCAGCCAGCGCCGGCACATCGTCGGGTCCGACCCGCTGCAGATCCACCCGACAAGCCAAGCATGCGGATGCCCCTTCCTGCCGCAGATTGAACCTTCGGCCGCGATTCCACGGTCGGTCACTCGGCCAGAAGTCGATCGAGGACCTGTGCGACGCCTTCCTCGGCGCACGGTGGCGCGATGTGATCAGCGGCACGGATCACCGATTCGTGCGCGTTCGCGACCGCGTAGGAGGTGCCGGCCAAGGTGAGCAGCGGGATGTCGTTGGGCATGTCGCCGAACGCGATGACGTCCGCGGCATCGATTCCGAGGCGGTCACACAGATGGCGGAGTGCGCTCGCCTTCGTGATGCCCGCGGAGCTGATCTCGACCAACCCCGACACGGACCACGTCACGGTCGCCCGGTCCCCCACGATCACCTCGACCCGGTCGTGCAGCTCCTCTGGCGGCACGTCCGGATGCCGCACCAGCAGCTTGAGCGCCGGGTCGGTCCAGATCTCGGCCAGCGTGCCGCGCGGCGCACCCGGCGACGGGTACGGCTCGACATATTCGGGAGCGAAGCGGATGCCGTCCGCACACTCGATCGCGAACCATGCGCCGGGAAGCTCCGCTTCGATGGCTGCGCAGATCGCCAAGCCCTCGGCGGGCTGGATGCCTGTCAGCGCGATGATCGCGCCGGCGTGGGCATCGAACGTCAGGGCGCCGTTGGAGACGACCGCGAGGCCGTGGCTTCCGACGTGCGGCCAGAACCCCGACATCCATCGCAGTGGCCGGCCCGTGACGAACACGACGGGCACCCCCGCATCGTCGAGGCGCCGAAGCACGCTCGCCGTATATGGCGGCAGCACGACGGTGTCGTTGGGCACGAGGGTCCCGTCGAGATCCGTCGCGACGAGGATGCGGCGGCCGGCGTTCATGAATCTCCGTGGCGATTCGGCCGGATGCTGATCACGGCGCCTCCTTTCGGTCTGACCATTGTGGGCGACGCGGGGGTGTGGGCGACGCGGGGTGTGGGCGAGCGACGAAAAGAGCCGGATGAGGGCGCAGGCGGACTCACAGGAAATGAATCACAAAAAGATAACAACGAACCCTTCCCTTCGTTACCTCGCCGTTATAGAGTGCTTGCACGGTAGTTGTTTTGCTGTGGCAGCTACCGGCATGTGATTGCAGGACACTCTTGGTGCAAGGGACAAGGGCCGGTCGGTAGCCTCTCCGACCGGCCCTTACTCTTGCCCTCGACGGCCGCCTCTCCTCCACAACCCACACCGGCCACGCGTCGCAGTGAGTTTTCCACAGAAATGCACCTTGATCTGCGATTTCACCCCGCGCGGATGTCGGAACCCCCGGGCATGATGGGAACATGACCTTCCCGCTCGCCGACCTCCGCGACATCGCAGCGGTGCTCGGCGACGCGCTGAGGCAGCCCCTCGATCGCGAAGGGCATCGTGCGCTCTCCGACCACGATCTCGTCGAGACCGTGAAGGTCATGGAAGAGATCGGCCGATGGGCGGATGCCGCCCGCCTCGGCATCGCCGGAGAGGTCGGGCGACGCAGCGAACCCGGTGCCGCGGACGTCACACTGACGGCGGCGTTCGGATGCGACAGCCCGATCGAACTGCTGGAGCGTGCCGCTCACGTCTCGAACGCGACGGCTCGCGCGCGCCTTCGCACCGCTCGCGCCATCACGACACGACCGACGCTGACCGGACAGGATCGCCCGGCACCGCTCGATCACGCGCGACGAGAACTCGCCACCGATCGGCTCAGTCTCGACGCCGTCACCACGATCGTGGATGCGCTCCGGCCCCTTCAACGCAGGTGCAGCGCCGACGACCTCGCCGCCGCCGAAGCCGAGCTCGTGCAGGCTGCCGTCGGCGAAGCCGGTGCCCTGCCCTGCACCATCTACGAACTGCGGATCATGGCGCAGACGTGGGCGCTGTTCCTCGATCCCGACGGCACGCTGCCCGACGAGGACAGCGAGCGCCTGCGCACCTTCCGGCTCGGACGCGAGCGCAACAGCCTCTTCCCCGTGCACGGCAACGTCACCGCCGACGTCGCCGCCACCCTGCAACGGCTGCTCGACGCCCACCTCAATCCCCGCGTCCAGGACCGCACTCCGCGATTCGTCGACGTCGAGCCGCCCGGCCCCGGCGAGCCGGCCGCGGACGCGCACGTCCACGATCCGCGGACCGCCGACCAGAAGCGGCACGACGCGTTCGCCGGCATCCTCGCGGCGGCGGCAGCATCCACCCACAGCCCCACGCTGGGCGGAGCCGCGCCCACCCTCGTGGTCACGGTGGCCGCAGATCAGCTCGAGCGCGCAGACGGCGTCGCCTTCGTCGACGGGCCGGACGGCGAGGTGCCGGTTCCCGCTGCCTTCGCGCGTCACATCGGATGCCACGGCACCATCCATCGCGTCACACTCGGCGCCAACGGCCGGATCAAAGCCCTCGCGGTGACCGACCGGGTGTTCACCCACTGGCAGCGCAGGGCCATCGCAGCCCGCGACGGCGGCTGCGTCGCCCCCGGATGCCGGGTCCGCGCCGCGTGGTGTGAGATCCACCACGTCGTCGAGTACGCGAGGGGCGGGCCGACCCAGGTCGACAACGGCGTGATGCTCTGCTGGCATCACCACCGCAAGATCGAGACCAGCGGGTGGGAGATCCGCATGCTCGAGGGCATCCCTCAGGTGCGGCCGCCGACCTGGGTTGATCCGCGAAGACCATGGCGATCCGCCAACCGGGTGCTCCACACCGAACTGCAGCGCGCGCGATCCGCCTGACCATGTAGCGCCGCGCTCCGCGTGCTCCGACCCGGGCGTGGTTCAGATGCGACGCGAGGTGTCACACCCCTCCGCCGCCGCCCCCACCGCCGCCACCACCGGCGGAACCGCCGCCCGACGACCCGCCCGAGGACGACGATGCGGAAGCCGAAGACGAGAGCGTCGAGATGCCCGCAGAGAAGGCCGCCGCATGGAAGCCCGACGATCCGGCGTACCAAGTGGGCGAGTTCCCCTCGCCGTACAGGACGGCGAGCTCCTCCGCCCACCGCTTCTCCTGGCCGAAGACGACGGCGTACGGAAGGAGGGTCTCGTACAGCTTCAGCTTCACCCGCGGATCCGAGACGTCAACGGGCACCCGTTCGGCGCCCTGCGGCGACTGCAGCATCCGGATGCGGTCGGCCTCAGCCCACTCGATGAACTGCTTCAGGCCCCGAAGATGGTCGCGGGTCTCCGCTCCGGCGGCGGTGAGCGGCTTGTGCGACACCAAACCCGCCACCACCAGCACGACGAGCACAGCCCCGATGATGAGCACCACCGGAACCCACGGCGTCACGTAAGCGACGAGCGCACCGATGCCGAAGAGCAGGACGAGTACTGCGGAGACGATCGCGATCACCACAGGCCACGCCCGCGGGCCGACGGGCACTCTTCGACGGAGCCCCCGCGTCGTCAGCTCCGACGTCGCCGCCTTCAGCACCTTCTGCGCCGTCGACGAGAATCTGGTGTCGGTGCGACCGAACTCGAACTCCTCGCCCGGCATGCCGGAGGGGAAGAGGCCGGGAAGCAGCATCCGTCCATCTCCGTCAGCGAGAGACGGGTTCTGGAGCACGGCCTTCAGCCGGGTGCCGCCGAACCACTTCTGCGGGCCCTCCTCGATGCGGATGCTGCCCACCACCGCCTGCTCGAGCACCTCGGCGGGGATCGCTTTGGACGTGTGGCCGAGGAGCACCGCGCTCTCGAGAGCGTCGATCCCGCGCGGCGGGGTGTACTCGGCGATGATGAACGGTCGCCCGGTCTCGTCGCGCAGGTGCCGCGCCCGCGTGACGCCGGCGAAGACCAGCGCCGTGCCGAGTCCGAGGAGAGCCACTGTCCCCTGCAGCCAGCCCCACGGCGACGCCAGATAGGACGCGTCGAACTCGGTGAAGGTGTCGGGCTCGAACCCGATCGCGATCGTCATCGTCTGATACGGCTGGACCCCTTCGACCGTTGCCACGACCGCCGTATCGGAGTCGCCGATGGCGCACGTCCGAGTGTCGTCCTGGTAGCCGACATAGCAGGACTGCCTACCCGTGCGCGCGGCATCCACGTCGCCGGGCATGATCACGCGTGCGGTGACGCGGCCGAACGATTGGGGCCAGAGGGTGCCGTTCACGTCCCAGTAGAACTCGTCGGAGCCGGTGTCTGCGAAGTACCGCGTGACGTTCTCGAGCGTGTAGGTGAAGACGTACGTCTGGCGACCGTGGACGAACGCGTCGGCACGCGACGTCATGGAGAAGACCCCGTCTTCCGCCTCGGTCTCGGCGTCGCGCGCCACACCGTTCTCCTCCGTGATCGAGACGAGCTGCGGGTTCAGCGGCGCGCCCTGGTAGTTGTCGGGGATGACCCGCCGCATGCCGTGGTTCTGGTCGGACTCCGGGAAGAGCGCGACGAACGTCTCGACGACGGTCAGCGTGCTTGTGCCGTCCTCGGCACGGCCGAGCTGGTACTCGACATCGAGGCTCTCGAACGAGAAGTCCTCGACGTCCGCACGAGCGGGAGCAGCGACGACGCCCGCGAGGAGCACGCCCGCGAAGACGGCGAGCAGCAGCGCTGAGACCCCGAGACGGCGCGCGCGCCACGACGCGATTGCAGAAGACGCCATGGGGCCAGCCTAGGGTCCGCGGCCTGCCCTACTCTTGACGATATGACCGACCGCCGTCTCGCCATCGACGCCTGGGAGAGCCTCTTCCGGGCCCAGCACGAGGTGTTCGGCGACATCAACGGCGACTTCGACGAAGAGATGCTGAGTCAGGCCGAGTACGACGTGCTCCTCACCGTCACTCGCTCCGACGACCTCACCGCCCGGCTGCGCGACGTCACCGCGAACATGCTCATCAGCCAGCCCAGCGTGTCGCGACTCGTCGACCGCATGGTGGCGCGCGGACTGCTCACGAAGTGCGCCGACCCCGACGACGGGCGCGGGGCGCTCGTCCATGCGACGGATGCCGGCGCGTCGCTGTTCCGCCGCATCGCGAGCGCGCACGGCAGGGCCATCGCCGAGCGGATGTCGCTGCTCTCCGACGATGAGCTCAGCCAGCTGCGCGACCTCACGGCCAAGCTGCGGAAGAAGCAGCCCAGCTGCTGAGCGCTGCGGCGTTTCGTCTCGCTCGTTCCTCGCTCGCTCAACGACCGGTGGCTTCCGGCCACTGAGCACGCCAGGCGTTTCGTCTCGCTCGTTCCTCGCTCGCTCAACGACCGGTGGCTCCCGCCCGCCGCTACGGGGTCCGGCGCCGGAGCGTGAGCGAGGCGAGGATCAGCGCGCCGACGGCGAACGCCACCACGACGAGCAGTGGACCGAACACGTCCCAGCCCTCGTCGCCGTCCGTCACCGCGTTGATCGTGTCGATGGCGTAGCTCAGCGGCAGCACCTTCGATATCTGGTACAGCGCCTCGGGCATGTCTTCGCGCGGCATGAACAGACCGCCGAGGATGATCTGCGGGAACACGATCAGCGGCATGAACTGCACGGCCTGGAACTCGGTCCGGGCGAATGCGCTGGCCAGCAGCCCGAGCGCGCTGCCGAGGATCGCGTCGACGACGGCCACGAGTCCCAGCTGCCACAGCGGTCCGTCGACCTCCAGGCCGCACACCCACACGGCGAACGTGACGGTGATGACCGCCTGCAGCGTCGCCATCAGCCCGAAGGCGAGGCCGTATCCGACGATGAAGTCGGCCTTGGCGATCGGAGTCGTCATCAGTCGCTCGAGGGTTCCCGACCGGCGTTCACGGAGCGTCGTGATCGACGTGATGAGGAACATCACGATGAACGGGAACAGCGCCAGGATCGGCCCGCCGAACTGGTCGAACACGCCCTCCTGGTCGCTGAACAGCCACGCGAACAGGCCGACCAGCAGGCTCGGCGCGACGAGCATGAGCGCGATCGACCGCGGGTCGTGGCTGAGCTGGCGCAGCACGCGTCCGGCGGTGGCGAGCGTGAGCACGCCGTTCACGGCGCGCTCCCCTCGTCCGTGGGGTTCGCGTGCGACTCGGGCACGTGCCCTTCTCGAAGCTCGCGGCGGGTGAGCGGATGCGGTTCGGCGAGCCCACGGCCTGCCGCGTCCGTCGCCTGAGTCTGCCGGACGACGTCGCGTTCGATCAGCGCGAGGAACGCGGCATCCGGATCGGACATCCCGGTGTCTGAGAGCAGGCCGTCCGGCGTCGTATCGGCGATGATGCGACCCGCCCGCAGCAGCACGAGCCGATCGCACCGCGCCGCCTCGTCCATCACATGGCTCGAGACGACCAGCGTCGCCCCGGCGTCGGCCAGGGCGCGGAAGACGTCCCACAGCTCGGCGCGGAGCACCGGATCGAGGCCCACCGTCGGCTCGTCGAGGACGAGCAGCTCGGGAACCCCGAGCATCGCGACCGCCAGCGAGACGCGGCTCTCCTGCCCGCCGCTCAGCGAGTCGATGGTCTGATCGCGCTGGTCGGCGAGCCCGACCTGATCGATGACGCGGTCGACGTCGTGGCCGGGCGCTCCGACCAGCCGCGCGAAATAGCGGAGGTTCTGCTGGATCGTGAGGTCGCCGTACACCGACGCGGCCTGCGTGTCGTACGCCACCCGCCGTCGCAGTGCGCGCGATCCGCCCGACTCGCCCAGCACGGTCACCGAGCCGCCGGCGATCTTCTGCACCCCGACGATCGCGCGCATCAGAGTGGTCTTGCCGCACCCCGAGGGACCCATCAAGCCGGTGATCTGACCGCGCGGGATGTCGAGATCGAGCGATGTGAAGACCTCGGTCTTGCCCCGCCGCACATGCAGATCACGCACGCTGACGGCATCCGTCCCCCCGCTATTCATCACGTGATGAATAATGCGCCCGTGGCGGCCCCGGGTCAAGGGGTCCGGCGGTCACCCGCCCGTTCTCACGAGCCGTAGAGGTATCCCTGCACCGTCGGCCCCACGCGCCGGACCAGTTCATCGACGGATGCCTCGCCCAGCGCCGGCAGTCGCAGCACGTAGCGGGCGATCAGCAGTCCGGCGACCTGCGAGGCCGCGAGCGCCGCGCGCAGCTCGGCGTCTTCGACGTCCAGCGCACGGCCGATGCGCGAGAGCAGCTCACGTGAGATGAACCCGGCCAGGAGCGGCGTGGTGAGCTTGTTCCCGATGGTCGTACGCAGCAGGGCGACGCCGCGACGGCGCACGTCCTCGTCCTCCCAGGTCTCCAGCAGGTAGCGCACGATGCGCTCCCCCACCTCGTCGCGGGGTCCGGCGAGGATCTCGGGGATGGCGAGGTCGGGCCGCATCGGCGCGCCGACCGTCTCGCCGAAGAGGTCGGCCTTGGTGCCGAAGTAGTGGTGCACGAGGGCCGAGTCGACGCCCGCCCGCCCGGCGATGCCGCGCATCGTCGCGCCGTCGTACCCGAGTTCGCCGAACTCGTCCATGGCGGCGGTGAGGATCCGCTCGCGCGCATCGGACTGCCCGGCGCGCGGGCGACCACGACGTCGCTTCGGCGCCGGCACGACGTACTCCACCACGGGGTCAGCCTACGTCGGCGCTCGACCGGGGGCCACGTGATCCGATTCCGGTCGGACGTAGTCTGGGCGCCATGCACACGCGTACTCAGGCGAGGCTGCAGGTCGTCGCAGGTCCCATGTTCGCCGGCAAGTCCGAGGAGCTCATGCGTCGCGTCCGCCGCGCCCGCATCGCCGGCCTGTCGGTCGACGTCGTGAGCCACGCGCTCGACGACCGTCGCGGCGAGGGACAGGTCAGCTCCCACTCCGGGCTCAGCGTGCCGTCGCGCTCGGTGCCCGATGTCGAGGCGCTGGTCGCCTCGGTCCAGGGCCGCGGACTCGACCTCGTCGCGATCGATGAGGCGCAGTTCTTCGGGCCGGGCCTCATCGACGCGGTGGACGCGCTGGTGGCGGAAGGAGTGGACGTCGTGGTGTCGGGCCTCTGCGTCACCTTCGACGGCCGGCCGTTCGAGCCGCTGCCGGCGCTCATGGCGATCGCCGAGGACGTCCTCAAGCTCACGGCGGTATGCGCGGTCTGCGGCGAGGACGCGGCATTCCATCAGCGACTGTCGGCCGACGGCGGCGGCGATCCGCTCACTCCGACGGGCGACCAGGTGGGAGGCATCGAGTCGTATCAGGCGCGATGCCGACGGCACTTCACGGGTGCGGTGCGAACATAAGGCACCAGAACGACGGATGCCTCGTCCCGGCCGGGACGAGGCATCCGTGTGTGTCAGAGCACTACTGCTCGATCGGCTGCGGCGCGTCGTTTGACTCGTGCGCCTGGATCGTCGGCGTACCGCCCTCGGACATGACCTCGATCTTGCGCGGCTTGGCCTTCTCGCTCACCGGGATCGTCACGCTCAGCACGCCGTTGTCGTAGCTCGCCGAGATGCGCTCGGTGTCGATGCCCTGGCCGAGGTTGAGCTGGCGCAGGAAGCTCGCCGCCTCGCGCTCGCGGGTGATCCACTTGACGTCCTCGCCGCTGGTGAGCGTGCGCTCGGCGCGGATCGTCAGCAGCTGGCCGTCGACGTCGATGTCGACCGAGCCCGGGTCGATGCCCGGCAGGTCGGCGGTCAGCACGTAGTGGTCGCCGTCGCGGTAGAGGTCCATCGGCATGCGGCGCGGGCCCCGGCGCGTGTCGAAGAGACTCGACGCAAGACGGTCGAGGTCACGGAACGGGTCGTAGGTGGCCATGAGAATCTCCTCTCTGTCTGCAAGTTGAGCCAACTCGGCTCAACTACGTTCAGATTAGCACTCTCCCCATGGGAGTGCTAAGACCTCCGGCGTTCGCTCTGAACGAACGGACCGCCTTCTCAGCACTCGATGACATTGACCGCGAGGCCGCCCTCGCTCGTCTCCTTGTACTTGTGCGACATGTCGATGCCGGTCTGTCGCATGGTCTCGACGACGGCGTCGAGCGAGACGTAGTGCGAGCCGTCACCGCGCAGCGCGAGACGCGCCGCCGTCACGGCCGTCGATGCGGCGATGGCGTTGCGCTCGATGCAGGGGATCTGCACGAGACCGCCGACGGGGTCGCACGTCAGGCCGAGATGGTGCTCCATCGCGATCTCGGCCGCGTTCTCGATCTGCCGGTTGGTCCCGCCCATGACCGCCGTCAGCCCACCGGCCGCCATCGCGCAGGCCGACCCCACCTCGGCCTGACAGCCGCCCTCGGCGCCCGAGATCGAGGCGTTGGCCTTGAACAGGGAGCCCAGCGCGGTGGCGGTGAGGAGGAAGCGACGGATGCCGCGGCGACGGTTCGCCTCCGCCCTCTGCTCGTCGTTCCACTGGGACGGCCGGCCGACGTCCGAGCCGTGGCCGGGGTACCCGTGCAGGGCACTGCCCACGAGTTCGCCGTACGGAGTGACCGCGTTGCCCGCGCCGAGCCCGGAGTCGGCGAGGAAGCGCCACCAGTACATGGCCACCGCGGGCACGATGCCGGCAGCGCCGTTGGTGGGAGCGGTGACGACCCTGCCGCCGGCCGCATTCTCCTCGTTGACGGCCAACGCGAACGCGCCCAGCCACTCCCCCGGCAGCTCACGTCGGCCGTCGGCTTCCGCAGCCTCGAGCTGCTCGCGAATCGACGCCGCGCGCCGCTTGACGCCCAGCGTCCCCGGGAGCACGCCGCCGGATCCGAGGCCTGCCTCGACGCAGGCGGCCATCGCATCCCAGATGGCGTCCAGGCCCGCGGCGATCTCCTCGTCGGGTCGCCGGGCCTCCTCGTTGAGCCGTGCCGCCTCGGCGATCGTGATGCCGCGCTCATCGCACAGCGCCAGCAGCTCCTCGGCGCTCGAGAAATCGAGGGGGAACGCGCCAGCGCCGGCCCCCGCGCCGGCGGGCCCGGCACCCGTCGACGGGTCGCCCTCACGGCGGATGAATCCGCCGCCGACCGAGTAGTAGGTCTCGCGGACGAGGAGTCCGGCATCGGTGGCAGGAGCGACAGCCGTCACCGACGACGATCCGGTCTCGCGGACGCCTGCCCGGGCCACCGCGCGGGCCGGCCCGTCGGCGGGAGAGGCCCACGCCTCGAGCGTCATCGCGTTCGGGTGCCCGGGGAGCCGCGTGCGCGGTGCGAAGACGATGTCGCCGCGTTCGAAGCGCACGGCCTGGACGCCGGCGAGTTCGAGCGGCTGCCCCTCGGGCCAGGCGCTCCACGCCGAGCGCACGGCATCCGGATCCACCGTCTCGGGTTCGAGTCCTCGAAGCCCGGCGACGATCGCGTCCGGCGTGCCGTGGCCGATGCCGGTGGCGCCGAGCGAGCCGTACAGCGTGCAGGTCACCCGGCCGACCTGCGGCAGCACGCCGGTCTCGCGCAGGCGGACGACGAAGTCGTGGGCGGCCCGCATGGGGCCGACCGTGTGGGAGCTCGAGGGTCCTACGCCGATGGAGAACAGCTCGAACGCCGAGACGTAGGCGCTCATCGCCACCAGGCTAACGCCGCAGCCGGTGCGATCTGCACGCCGTTACCGAGTCGTGAGGGGCAGGATGCCTCGATGAGGGTGATGCGGCGAGGCAGTCTGCCGACTTCACCCTCGTGGATGGAACGACACCAGACCCACGGTGTTGCCCTCGGAGTCCTCCACGAACGCCTGCCACTCCTCGTGACCGGCCGGACCCAGTGTGTCGTCCTCGTGCGTGAAGATCACGTGAGGGGCGGTGACGACGTGCGTGCGCTCCTCAAGGCGTTCGACGGCGACCCGCACGTCGTCGACCTGCAGGTAGAGCAGGGCCGCCGGCGCCCCGCGGTCGAGCAGCAGCCGGACGCCGTCGAGGTCGAAGAAGAGGAGTCCCGGCGGATCGAACAGCGCCGCGGGCGCCACACCGAGGAGGTCGGTGTAGAAGCCGGCGGCGCGCTCGAGATCGTCGGCGTGCTGGGCGACCTGGACGAGTCTCATGGCGTCATTCTCCCGCGCGTCGCCGACGGCGCACCATTGCCACTGGTGAATCGGTCTGCGGTGCGATAGGCAGGTAGCAGCTCCGCGCGCACGCGACGGAGGTGGTTCGAGAGAGGGTCCGCGATGCTCTTCGTCCTTTACCTCATCCTGCTCCTGGGCGGCATGTACCTCGTCGGCTCGGCCTTCGCGGCCCCGTTCCTGCCGGCTCTGGTTTTCGTCGCCGGAGTCCTCTGCATCTCGCTGGCGGTGGCTCTGCCCATCGCGGCGCAGCGGATCGACAGCGGCCCCAGGAAATAGCCGCCCCGACACCGCCGCCTGGGGAGCCGATGGTGGCAGACCCCCGTCCTGGCCTGCGATGAATCCCCGCGCGGGGCTTGTCAACCCCGCGAACACCAGGCTCCTTGTCGGTGAGAATCGACTCGCTGCATCAGCGTGGAGGCACCGAAATGAGAACAGCGATATCCGCATCGCCGTGGTCCAGCACCGGACAGGAGAGGTGAGCGAACGATGGTGATGCTCGAACCCCAGGTTCGTCCGGCAGGGCGGCAGTACGACCTGCAGCGCGTGGATCAGTCGACGTGGATCATCCGCGACGCGCACGTCCCCACGACGGACGCGAGAAGCGTCGTCGCCTGCGTCAGCGAGGCCCCGTTGGACGGTGTCGATGTGCTCTGGCTGCACCCGGTAGGCCTGCCCACCCACTACCGCACCGCCGACGCGGTGCTGCGCGACGTGATCCGGCACGGTCGCCGCAGCTCCGGGACCACCCGCCCGATACCGATCCCGCATCGTCCGCCGGTGAAGCCCGAGCGCTGCTGATGCGACTGCCGCGATGAGGCCGGTACTGGCCGACGACTCGCTGTCCGTCCTCGTCCGGGGCTACGACTTCGGCGAGCGGATCTGGCGACGGGTCCGCGAGGGTGCGCGGTCCGCCCCGATGCGATTGCTGGGCCGTGACGCGCTCCTCGTGCGCGGCTCCGAGGGCGTGGCGGTCTTCTACGACGAGACGCGCATCGCCCGGCACGGTGCGATGCCCGCGATCGTGCAGGACACGCTGTTCGGACACGGTTCCGTGCACAGTCTCGACGGCGACGAGCACCGCCACCGGAAGGCGACCTTCGTCGACGTCGCCTACGAGGATGCCGAGGTCGAACGCCTCCAGCCGCTGCTCGAGCGGGAGTGGCGCCACGAGCTCGACGCGTGGCTCGAAGGCGGCGATCGCTCCGCCTACGACGCCGCAGTCGGTGCGCTGGGCCGCGCGATCATGACGTGGGCAGGCTTGCCGGGCACGCCCGCCGCGAAGACCCGCTGGGCGGCGCGCCTCGCGCAGATCGTGGACGGCTTCGGCGCACCCTACTCTCCCGCCTACGTCGCCGCGGCGGTGAATCGACGCTGGTCCGACCGGCATGCGCGACGCCTCATCGAGGCCGTGCGCGAAGGCGACCTCGCCGCGGCGGAGGGGACGGCGCTCCATTCCTGGGCCCGGCACCGCGACCGCGCCGGTGAGCTGTTGCCCGCACAGCTCGCGGGAGTGGAGCTGCAGAATTCGATGCGGCCGATGATCGCCGTCGCGCGCTTCGTCGCCTTCGCCGCCAAGGAGCTGCACGACCGGCCCGAGTGGCGGGCTCACATCGCCGCCGAGACGGCGGAGCGGGCGACGCTGGTGGGCGGTCCCCTGGCAATCATGTTCGCTCAGGAGGTCCGGCGGACCGCGCCCTTCGTGCCGATGCTGCCCGGGTGGGCGACCCAGGATGTCGAGCTCGACGGTCAGCACCTCGCCGCCGGCGGTCGGGTGGTGCTCGACATCCTCGGCACCAACACGGACGCCCGCTCCTGGGAGAGCCCTGCCGCCTTCGATCCCGAGCGCTTCCGCGGCGTCGAGGACTATGAGGCGCTGTCCGCCTTCATCCCGCACGGCGGCGCTGATGTGGCGACCGGCCACCGCTGCCCCGGTGAGAAGATCGCCATCGCCGGCCTCGCGGCCGCGATCGCCGCGCTGAGCGATGCCCGGCTGACGGTCCTCGACTCCGGTCTCTCGGTGAACCGCCGCCGGCTCCCGACGATGCCAAGGTCGGGAGCACGGGTGCGGGCCGACGGGACGTCGTCACGCTGTCCGGTCCACTGACGGCGGGTGAGGCCTCCCGTCTCCGCGGTGCTGCGCGCGAGCGCTCACGGATTCGGGTGGTCCTCGGCACGGCGGACGTCGGCGAGCGTCGCCTTCCAGGTGCTCCGCCGCGGGCGCCGGCGGTCGAAGAGCTTCCTCAGGGTGTCTCCGACGGAGCGGAGAGCTGATCCGAATGTGATCATGTCTGCTCACCTTCAAGCAGTGGGGGGTTGTCTGTGGAACAGGCATATCCGTTGGACGCCACCGCGTCTGGGGGCTTGACCTGACGCGCGAGGTGTGGTGTCGCCGGTAGGTGCGATGATCCGCACGGGGACGATCGGCGGGAGGGCGCGATGCGGGGCGAGGCGACCGTGCTGCACGCCGACCTCGACGCCTTCTACGCCTCGGTCGAGCAGCGCGACGCCCCCGCGCTGCGCGGACGGCCCGTCATCGTCGGCGGTGGCGTGGTGCTGGCGGCGAGCTACGAGGCGAAGGCCCGCGGCGTGCGCACGGCGATGGGCGGCCGGCAGGCCCGCGAGCTCTGTCCGGATGCGGTGGTCGTGCCGCCGCGGATGGACGCGTACTCCGCGGCCAGCCGAGACGTGTTCGCGATCTTCCGCGATACGACACCGCTCGTGGAGGGGCTCTCGATCGACGAGGCCTTCCTGGAGGTCGGCGGTCTGCGACGCATCGCGGGCACGCCCGAGCAGGTCGCCGTGCGATTGCGCGAACGGGTCCGCACAGAGGTCGGACTCGCGATCTCAGTCGGGGTAGCGCGGACGAAGTTCCTCGCCAAGGTCGCCAGCGCGGTGAGCAAGCCCGACGGTCTGCTCATCGTCGAGCCCGACCAGGAAGAGGCGTTCCTGCTGCCGCTGCCGGTCGAACGGCTGTGGGGCGTCGGCGCCGTGACCGCGGAGAAACTGCACCGGCTCGGCATCCACTCCGTCGGGCAGCTGGCCGAACTCGAAGCCGCGACCGCCGAGAGGCTGCTGGGCAAGGCCACCGGCGTGCACCTCCACGCGCTCGCCCGCCTGCGCGACCCGCGCCCCGTCGACACCACGCGGCGCCGCGGCTCGATCGGCTCTCAGCGGGCACTCGGCAATCATCCGCGCACAGCGGAAGAGCTCGACCTCTTCCTGACGCAGATCGTCGATCGGCTCGCCCGCCGCCTGCGCGAGCGTGACCGCGTGTGCCGCACGGTCGTGCTGCGCCTGCGGTACGGCGACTACGCGAAGGCCACCAGATCCCGCACGTTCCGCTTCGCGACCGATCGCACCGCCCTGCTGCTCGAGGTCGCGCGCGGGCTGCTCGCCGCCGCCCAACCCGAGATCGAGCAGCGCGGCATCACCCTCATCGGCGTCTCGCTGTCGCAGCTCGGCCGCGCCGACAGCGTCCCGCCCGAGCTGCCCATCGACTGGGAAGACGGGTCGCGCCTCGATGGGGTGCTCGATGCGGTTCGTGACCGCTTCGGCACGGCGTCAGTGGCCCGTGCCGCGCAACTCGGTCGCGATCCGGGCTGGTCGACACCGTTGCTTCCCGAACACGAGTGACCGCGGACCGCCATCCGAGGGAACCGGCGGCGATGTCGCCGGCCGCGCTTACCCTGCTCCCATGGCGGAGCGTGTCGAACTGTGGTGGGCCCGCCGCCAGTTCTCCAAAGGGTCGGAAGTCCCCTACCCCGTGGGGAGCTATCGCGAGGCCTGGGCACCGTTCCCCGCGCTCATCCGCCAGTACCATCCGGAGCTCAACGCCGGCATCGTCTTGAGCCAGGTCCCGCCCGCGGCTGACGTGCTGCTGCTGTGGCAGTGCGAGGCCGGCCACAAGTTCGCCGCCACCCCCGACGAGCAGCGCAACCGGCCCGGACGCGAACGCCGCCGCTCCGCCTGGTGCCCCGACTGCGCGGACCTCGCCCGGCCCGCCCGCGCCTTGCCGATGCGGGACGCGGTGACCCCTCCCGACTCCCCCGTCCCCGCCGCCGTCGCCAACCCCACCGGGCGCGCGGTCCTTCGGCCGCGCACGCCGAGACGCAGGCTGCAGGTGTGCGCGAAGACGCCTGATCTGCCCGTCGGCGAGCCGTTCCACTCGGAATGCGCGCCGAAGCCTGCGTCCGCGGTCGAAGCGCAGCTGCGCGCCGACCTCTTCTCCCGCCTCTCGGCCACAACCGGCCTGAACGCCGTGCGCGTCGCGCGGCCGTTCTTCGACCACGTGGAGGTGTGGCCCGACATCCTGCTTCCCGAGCTGCGTGTCGCCGTCGAGTACGACAGCACCGGCCGGCACGGTCTCGAGCACGTCGGCAAGCGCGAGGACGCCGACCTCCGCAAAGACCGCGCGCTGCGTTCTGCGCGATGGGAGGTCGTCCGTATCCGGACGGGCAAGCTCGAACCGCTGGGCCCGTTCGACCTGCAGATGTCGGCCTGGAACCGGAAGGCCCTCGAGCGCCTCATCGACACGCTCCGAGACATCCGCGGACCACTGCTCGTCGACCCGTACCTCGCCTGACGGCGAACCGCCGGCGACAGCACAGCGGCACGTTCGGATCGCGTCTATCCGAGGTGTCGGGCGAGGGCTTCGAGCAGGCCTCGCGTTCCTTGTTCGCGGTTTGCCCCGTCTGCCCAGAACCGGTCGAAGAAGACTCCGTGCTCGGCATGCGTGAAGCGGGTGCCCTCGGGAATCCGCTCGAACTCGAGAGATGCCACCGAGGTGGACATGTGGATGCCGTCGAGCCACATGTCGTAGGTCGTGACGATGCGCACGTGCTCGACGATGTCGGTGTAGACGGCCTCGTACCGTGACAGCGGTCCGCCGTGGAACTGCGCCTCGTCGACGTCGCGTCCGCCGACACGGAAGTCGAATGCCCACTCGCGCGCGTCGAAAGCGTCACTGTCGCCGAACCAGCTGCGCTTCTGCCTCTCGTCGGCGAACGCCTGCCAGACGTTCTTGACGGGTACGGGATAGTCGCGGGTGATGGTGAACCCGGCGTGGGCGAGTCGGCGCTCGATCGTCATCGCTGCTCCTATCGGGTGAAGGTGACGTGGATGGTGCCGCTTTCGGCGACCTCCGTGGTCACGCGGTGGGTGTGCTCGAGACCGCGAAGGCCGTCCCACACGCGGTTGCCCCGGGCGAGCACGATCGGTGCGATCCCGACGTGCAGTTCATCGACGAGGCCGGCGCGCAGGAACTCCTGCGCGGTGCGCACGCCGCCCCCGACCCGGACGTCGAGCCCGCCGGCGGCGGCGGTGGCCTCCGCGAGCACCTCCTCGATCGCGCCGGTTCGGAAATGGAAAGTCGTGCCGTTGGCCATCGCGATCGACGGGCGGGGTGCGGAGTGCGTGAGCACGTAGACCGGGCAGCCGAACGGCGGCTCATCGCCCCACCACCCCTGCCAGTCCGGGTCGTCGGGATTCGCGTGCAGACCGAACATCGCCGCGCCCATGATCTCGGCGCCCACGCCGGTGAAGAAGGCTGCGGCATACGACTCGTCGACGCCGGTCCTGCCCGCGCCGCTCGTGTCGCCGAAGACCTTCTGCCGGAAGGTGCGGGTGGCGGCGTATGCCGCCGTGAGGGGTCCCCAGTCCTCACCCATGGGGTTGTCGGCCGTGGGGTCGGGAGTCGCGGTGTATCCGTCGAGTGACGAGAACAGGTCGATGCGAACTCGGGTCATTGCGAGGTCTCCTTGTCAGAGATGCGGGTCAGGTGGATGCCGAGGCGGTCTGCCTGTCGCTCGGCGGGTGTTCGCTGCTCGCCCAGCCAGACGTGCACGACATCGAGCGCGCCCGGTCGCAGGCTCACGGTGCGGACGCGCCCCTGCTTGTTCGAGGTGATGACTCCCGCGTCCTCGAGGATGCGCAGGTGCTGAAGCAGCGACGGCAGCGTCATAGAGACCAGTTCCAGGAGGTCGGACACCACCGCCGGGGACTTCGCTAGCCGCTCGACGACCATCCGCCGAGTGGGATCCGCGAGAGCGCGGAGCACCGCGTCCAGCTCCGCGGAATAGTTAGGCATATGCCTAACTATTGCTCATGCGCGCCCCCACGTCAACCGGGCACGGGAGCGAGAGGGGACTCTCGGGCGTGGGACTGTTCAGCGCGGTGCGGGCTGCGTGCGGCGGAGCACGATGACGTCGGTCGGATGCAGGACGACGAGGTCACCGGCATCCAGGTCACGACCCGTGAGCAGGTCTGTGCCATCGGCGTGGAGGCGGATCGTCGCGTCGAGCGGCCCGTGATGCAGGAGGAAGTCGACGGCCTGTCCATCTGGTGCGACGCGCGTGGCGAACTCAAGCCCAGGGACGCCGGCGTACGGGCCGACGAGGTCGTGCCGCTCGAGCGCACGGGTCAAGATGCGCTCGAGCCCGACCGTGTCGAGCTGAGTCCCGACGTACCACACATGGCCCTCCCGGTCGTCGTCAACGCGAAGGGTGCGGCGAGTGATCGCAGGCTCACCCGCGTAGAAGTCGGCTCCGTAGCGGGCCATCACCTCGGCACCCTCGGCGACGAGCACCTCGAAGACCATCTCCCCCGCCGCGCGAGAGGCACCTTCCTCGGCGTCGAAGATGACAGGGTTCTGGACGCCGGGTTCGGCGGCATCGGTCTCGGCGACCTGCACGCCGGCGAGCCGGGCGAGCGGGCCCGGCGCATCCGCGAGGAATCGGCGGTCGTCCTCATCCGCGCGACCGGACAGACACCCGGTGATGACCGTGCCGCCGCGCTCGGCCACGGCCTGCAGGCGCTCAGCGGTGTCTCCCTTGACGAGGTGGAGGAGCGGCGCGGCCACGACGTCGTAGGCACTCAGGTCGGCGGTCACCGGCACGACGTCGAGCTGAGCGCCGGCCTCCCAGAACGGGCGGGCCCAATCGGTGATGGTCGACAGATATCGGAGGTGGCGGTTCGGGCCGTCGGCCATCTCCACCGCCCACCACGAGTCCCAGTCCACGAGCAGCGCGCAGCGTGCGGGAGTCCGGGCACCGAGGAGGATGTCACCGACGGTCTCCAGCTCCTTGCCGATGCCGGCCACCTCTCGAAAGGCGCGCGTGTCGAGCCGCCCCGAGTGGTCCAGCACGGCGCCGTGAGTCATCTCGCACGCACCACGCGACGCCCGCATCTGGAAGTAGAGGACCGAGTCCGCGCCATGGGCGACCGCCTGCCAGGACCAGAGACGCACGACGCCCGGGCGTCTCACCGGATTGACGTCGCGCGACGCGGTGACGGACGGCGTCTGCTCCATGAGCCAGAACGGGGCGCCGTCCTTCAGCCCACGCATGAGGTCGTGGGCGAGCGCGGTCGCCCAGGGCTCGTCGTACCGGCGCGGGTAGTTGTCCCAGGACGCGAAGTCGAGGTCGGCCGACCAGCGGTGATAGTCGAGGGGCTGGAAGAAGCCCATGAAGTTCGTGGTCACCGGCAGCTCTGAGTGCTCGCGGATGGCAGCCTTCTCGTCGCGGAACTGGCGCAGCGCGTTGTCGGTCGAGAACCGATGGAAATCCAGCGTGATGCCCTGGAAGGCCGTCTTGCCGAGTCCTCCCCAGTGCTCGGTGAGCGCGCTCGGGGGTTCGATCTCGCCCCAGTCGGTGAAGCGGTGCGACCAGAACACCGTGTTCCACGCCTCGTTGAGCTCATCCAGCGTCTCGTATCGCGCCGTGAGCCAGCGGCGGAACTCGGCCGCGCACAGATCGCAGTAGCAGCGACCCCCGTACTCGTTCCCGATGTGCCACGCGACGACGGCCGGGTGCGACCCGTAGCGCTCTGCGAGGCGCTCGGCGATCCGGGCGGCGAGGCGCCGGTAGTCGGGCGAGCTCCAGCATGCATTGTGCCGCTGTCCGTACCAGTGCCGTCGTCCCTCGAAATCCACGCGCGTGGTGTCGGGGTACTTCCGCGCGATCCAGGGAGGAAGCGCCCCCGTCCCCGTGCCGAGGCAGATCGACCGTCCTTCATCGGATGCCCGCTGGACGATCCTGTCGAGCATCGAGAAGTCGACCACGTCCTCCTCCGGCTGCGTCAGCGCCCAGGTGAACACCCCCACGGTCACCGTCGTGATGCGCGCGGCGTCGAAGGCCTCGTAATCGCGGTCCCACGTCTCACCCGGCCATTGCTCGGGTGAGTAGTCTCCGCCGTAGGCGAGGTGGTCGAGGTCGGGCAGACGGGCCGCAGCCGGCTTCGCTGCGGGATGCTGCAGGATCGTGAGTTCGGGGAGTGGTCTCGGTCGCAGATCAGGCATCGTCCGTGAACCTCTTCGTGACGTGGTGGAACACAGGGCGCGCCATCAGTGCGAGAAGACCGACGACCGCCCACAGGAAGAGCAACAGCATCACTTCCGATGCGATGAGAACGACGAACGCGGCGACCAGGACGAGCGACAGGACGCCCAGCGAGTAGCCCCAGCGAGGAACGATCTGCGTGAGCGCGATGCGTGCGGCATCGCGGGTTCGAAACCGGAACCCGGCCGTGAGAATGAGCATGTGGCCGGCCCACACGATCACGAGCGAGCCCAGGAACAGCAGGAAGGGGCGCATCGCCGCTCCGCCGTCGACGGCATCGAGATGGATGAGGTTGAACGTCAGCATCGCGAGGACGAGGCTCACGGGAACAGCCCAGACGAGCGTCGCACCGAGGTCTCGACGATAGGCGCGGAAGAAGTGGCTCGCGGGTGCCAGGTCGTCGGAGCTGGCACCCGCGCGCACCGCCGACACCCCCGCGACGAGTGCCGGAGCGACCGGCAGCAGCGCGAGGACGAACAGGGGCAGGTTCGAAGGGTCGCGGTCGAGCAGCAGGACGGCACCGACCGTGGGAAGCGTCGCGAGCAGGAGCTGGACCTCGAGGACCAGCATCCGATACGCCACGGCTGCGGCGCGGGAGAGCGGTCCGCGGCCGATCTCGTCTGCGATGTCGGCCCGGCGCGGGCGATGGTCGACGCTCATGTTCTTCTCCTTCGGAAGGGGACGGTGGGCCGGCCGCGAAAGGAAGCCGGCCCACCGGCCTCACTCGCCGGACTCGCTCCGGCCTCGCTCCAGCGCGGTGTTGATCGTGTCGATGAGCTGGCTCGCGCCGAGACTCTCCATCTCGCTGACGTACGCGTCCCAGTCGTCGTCGATGGATCGCTGACCGGTGATGAACGACGCGGTCGCGGATTGCACAGCGTCCGACAGCTGCGTCTGGAGGAGCGACGTCTGTTCGAGTTCGATCTCGTTCAGAAGCGGAGCGGGTGCGGTCGGCAGCTGCTCCTTCGCGTCGAGCTGCTCCTCGGTCCAGGCCGCGATCTCGTCGGTCATCATCGAGAGCACGAGGTCGCGCGAGGACCCGTTGGCGAGCAGGAAGACGCCGTTGCTGTAGCCGAAGTCGGCATTGAGCAGCTTCGGCGCCCCCGCGTTGATCGAGCTCCAGGCGATGTCGTCGTTGAGCTTCCGCGTGCCGTCCGCCTCGCGGGTGAAGGTCTCGCCTTCGACGCCCCACTGGGCGAACTCCAGCCCTTCGTCGGAGTAGTAGAGCCAGTCGATGAACTGAAGGAGCGCCTTGAAGTACGGCTTGTCCGCTGCCTCGCTGCCGATGAGAAGCCCCGACGTGAAGCGCCCGCTCGCCATATTCGACCCAGCCGGTCCACCGGGCACCGAGATCAGGCGGATGGGGACGTCACCCCGACCGGCATCCGCCAGCTTCGCCCGGTATTCGGCGAGGGCCTGGGTGTTCCCCGAGATGGCGGCCGACCGGCCGGAGACGAACTTCTGGACCGCCTGGTCGTCGCTCTGCGTGATCTCGGGGTCGAGCACCCCGGCCGCCACCAGGTCCGCGGCGTAGGAGACGACCTCCTTGTACTCGTCGGTCGCTCCCGTGAAGACGTACTCCCCCGCCTCCTCGTCGTACCAGGTGTTCGCATACCCCCATCCGGCAGCGGTGCCGTAGTTCGGGGCCATGACGTTCAGAAGCGAGCCCAGTGTCTGCGAGTCCGTCCAGCGGTCCGACATCGCGTAGTCGATCTCGGGATTGGCCTCCTTCACCTTCTCGAGCTGCTCCAGATACTCGTCCCAGGTGGCGGGGTCCTCGGTGATCCCGGCCTTCTCCCACAGGTCTTCGCGGATCACGACGGAGTACTGGACGTCCGGCGCCTCGCGCAGGCCCGGAAGATGGTAGATCTTCCCGTCCGCCTGGCGGCGGTTGTCGAGGTCCTCCTCGAGACCCCAGTCCTCGATCTTCTGCATGAAGTTCGGGAGGTAGTCGAAGTAGTCCGACACCGGCAGCAGGGCGCCGCCCGACACGAACTGGGTCTCGCTGCCCGCATAGCTCGACGAGATGATGTCGGTCGCCTCACCGCTGCCGATGAGGAGGGCCTTCTTCTGGTCGAAGTCGGCCATCGGGATGTCGGTGCGCGAGAAGGTGACGTTCTGGTCCTCCGCGAGGTGCTGGAACACCGACCAGTCGTCCTTGACCGGGTAGTTCGGATGGTCGCGGTACATGATCGAGAAATCGACGGGCTCGGTCGCCGTGAAGGTGACGTCGACACCGAAGTCCTCCATGGCTCCGACGGAGTGGGCCTCGTCGATGGTCACTCCGCCGTCATTCGCGACGGCCTCATCGGTGGGGCTGTTCGAGCACGCGGCGAGCGCCACCGCGCATACGGCGAGGCCTGCGAAGCCCGCGAGCACCTTGCGGGTGATGGTCATGATTTGTCTCCTGTTCTTGAACGTCGTCGTTCGACGGGGATGGGATTCGAGAGAGGTGCATCTCAGCCCTTGACGGACCCGAGCATCACGCCCGAGACGAAGTAGCGCTGGATGAAGGGGTAGAGGCAGATGATCGGAAGCACCGTGAGCAGCATCGTCACGGCCTGGATGTTGGACGCGATCTGGACGGCCTCGCCACCGGTGGCCTCCTGCGTTCCCGTCGCCGCAGCGATGAGGTTGCGCAAGTAGACCGTCACAGGGAACTGGCTCTTGTCGTCCATGAAGAGGAACGCGCTGAACCACGAGTTCCAGAGGCTCACCGCGTAGAAGAGGGTCATCGTCGCGATCACTGCTTTGGACAGGGGCAGAACGATGCGGAAGAAGATGCCGTACGTCGACAGCCCGTCGATCGCTGCCGCTTCCTCGAGATCGGCGGGGAAGTTCTCGAAGAACGACTTCATGACGAGGAGATTGAAGACGCTGAGGGCACCCGGCACGACGATGGCCCAGATGCTGTTGCGCCAGCCGAGGTAATTGGCGATGAGGATGTAGTTCGGAATGAGGCCGCCACCGAAGAACATTGTGAAGACCGCGACGCCGACGAAGAACGTGCGCCCCTTGAGATACGGCTTGCTGAGCGCATATGCATAGGTCGTCGTCAACGCCATCGCGATGATCGTTCCGACGATCGTGTAGAGGAACGTGTTGGCGTAGTTCGTCCAGAACAGCTGATCGCTCAGCACGACGCGGAAGGTGTCGAGGTTGAACCCGCGCGGGATGAGGTTGACCTCGCCGGCGGCGATGTAGCCCTCGGAAGAGAACGCCTTCGCGACGAGATTGACGAACGGGTACAGCGTGACGGCGCAGACCAGCAGCAGGCAGATCACGTTGACGGCACGGAACGCCTGGGTCCCTCGCGACTCCCGGATGACTCCGGTCTCCCTCCGGACGTGGGCGATGTCCGGCTTCTGGGGCAGCGATTCGGTCACCATAGCGAGGTTCCAACCATTCGACGGGAGAGGGCGTTCGCGCCGAGCACCAGCACCAGCCCGATGAGGGCCTCGAAGAGCCCGATGGCGGTGCCGTAGGAGAACTGGGCCGACTGGATGCCGACGCGGTACAGGTAGGTGGCGATGACGTCGGCCGTGGAGTAGATGAGCGGGTTCTGCAGCAGCAGCACCTTCTCGAATCCGACGGACATGAACGAGCCGATGTTCAGGATGAGGAGCACCATCATCGTCGGCTGGATGCCGGGCAGTGTGATGTGCCACGTCTGCTGCCACCGGTTCGCGCCGTCGATCCGCGCCGCCTCGTAGAGCTGGTCGTCGATTGTCGTGAGGGCCGCGAGGTAGAGGATCGTGCCCCAGCCGACGGTCTGCCACACCTCGGAGGACACGTAGATCGCACGGAACCACTCCGGCCGCTGCATGAACGGCACCGGGTCGGCGCCCATGGCCTCGACCACTTGGTTGACGGTTCCGTTGAGTGCCGTCAGCTGGAGCACGAGCCCCGCGACGATGACCACCGACATGAAGTGCGGCAGGTACGAGATCGTCTGCGCGATCCGCTTGAACCGCCGGGACCGCAGCTCATTGAGCATGAGAGCCAGGATGATCGGCAGGGGGAACGTGATCAGCAGCGTGAGAGCCCCGAGGATCACGGTGTTCCAGAACACCGTCCAGAACTGCTGGTTCGAGATGAACGTCTGGAAGTAGTAGAACCCCACCCACTCGTCTCCGAAGATCGATCCTCCGGGACGGAATCGACGGAAGGCGATGATGTTGCCCAGCATCGGGACGTATTTGAACACCAGCAGGAAGATCAGCGGTGCGATGAGGAAGGTGTAGAGCCGCCAGTCGCGGGCGAGAGCTCGACGCCACGATTGCTTCGCCCGAGGCGCCGGTTCGCCTCGGAAGAGCCGTCGCTTCGTCCGTGCGGTCGTGATCACCCGCGTCTCGTTGACCGGCGGCGGATCGCCCACCAGTGACAGGGGCGATTCAAGGGACTGTGTCATGAGAACTCCACATCGTCGTGGTTCAGATGCGTGCTACGGAGCGAGCACCAGCGCTTCGCCCTGCGCCTGAAGGCTGAGCTCCGCGGCCTTCAGGGCGTGGGCCTGGGTCATAGCGGTCTCGGTGCGGTCGAGGCAGTCTCGGATGAGCTGCCCGAAGTAGGGGAATCCGGTCATGCCGTTCGCATCGAAGCGGTACTGGCCCTCCTGGTTGACGAGGATGACCTGGCCGCCGCCGTTGTCGGTCGTGATGTCGATGTACTTGCGCAGCTCGATGTAGCCGTCGGTCCCCAGCAGGAGCGTGCGCCCGTCGCCGAACACGCCCAGACCGTCGGGGGTGAACCAGTCGACGCGGACGTAGCCGGTCGTGCCGTTGTCGAGGACGACGTGCGCGTCGCCGAAGTCCTGCAGACCCGGCGTGTCGGAGTGCGCGTAGTTCGCCACCGTCGAGGTCGACACGCGCCCGTCGGTCGCGCCGGTGTAGAAGAGCATCTGCTCGAAGTTGTGACTGCCGATATCGCAGAGGATGCCGCCGTACTGCTCGGGGTCGTAGAACCAGTCCGGTCGTCCTCCGCCGATGCGGTGCGGTCCGAAGCAGACCACCTGCAGGACCGTACCGATGGCGCCTCGTTCGATGAGCTGGCCGGCGAGGATCGCAGCCTCGGAGTGCACGCGCTCGCCGTAGTAGACCGCGTACTTACGACCGGTGCGCGCTGTCGCCTCACGGACGGCCTCGAGCTGGGCGAACGTGGTCAGCGGCGCCTTGTCGACGAATGCGTCCTTTCCTGCCTCGATCGCGCGCAGCCCGATCGGTGCGCGCTCCGAGGCGATGGCCGCTGTCGCAACCAGGCGCACCTCGGGATCATCGAGCACCTCTTGCTCCGACGATGCGACGCGGGCGGTCGGGTACCGCTGCGTGAAAGCCGCGATCCGGTCGGGGCTTTCGTCGAACACCCACTTCACCACTGCCCCGGCGCCGATGAGGCCGTCGGTCATGCCGAAGATGTGCCCATGGTCGAGGCCGACGGCCGCGAAGACGAACTCACCGGCGGCCACCACCGGCTGCGGGAGGGGATCGAACGTGTACGGATGGTTCATCGGGGGCTCTCCTCGAGATCGGTGACGTCATAGGCGCGGATGCGTCCGCACATGCCGTATCGGCGGTCTGCGGCCTGGGCAGGCGCCTGGTGCACCCGCGCGTCGCGCAGATGCGCGACATCGCCGCGCGCGATTGCCTCCGCGAGCGCGAGCGACTGCTCGGCTTGGGCGAGCGGGCGCTCCCGCACGAGCCGGCCCCATGCGCCGGCGCTGCCAACGACGAGTGCGCCGGCCGCCGCGTGGAAGTCCTCGAGAGGTCCCCGATCCCCCGCGGTGACGGCGTCGCGCAGCGCCTCGAAGCCGGCCACCGCGAGATCGCGACGTCGTGACACACGCTCCTCGCGACCGTCCGCCTCGCCGAGGGACGCCGCCGCGGCGTACGCGTCGGGGTCGCCGAGGATGTCGGCGGGGAAGGTCATCACCGCGTCGCCGGCCTCGGGCAGCCCCGCGTTGCTCATCAGGACGATCACCTTCAAACCCCCGCGGTTCACGGCGCGGTGGATCGTGCCGGGCGTGAACCACACGACCGATCCAGGCTCGAGCTCCGTCTCGTGGAATCCCTCGCGGTCGATCGTCTGCAGTGCCCCGCGACCCTCGACGACGACGTAGGCCTCGGTCGAGACGAGGTGCATGTGCGGGCTTCCGCCGCACACGCCGTCCGGGGCGGCATCCGCGTAGATGTCGAGGTGCGACAGCGAGGTGCCGCCGGGGAACGACGAGGTGCTCATGACGCGGCCGCCTCGACCAGCGACGCCTTCTTCTCGGAGAAGCGCGGCGCGTGCGCGACGAGCTGACCGGCCCGGTAGTACGGGTCGTCCGCCTTGAGCGGCAGCGACACGAAGGTGCGCTCGATGCCCGCCTTGTAGATCGCCGTGACGACCTCGATCGCGTTGCGGCCATCCCTCCCGTCCGCGATCGGCGCGCGGCCGTCGCGGAGTGCCGAGAGCAGGTCGCCGATCTGCCCCTCGTGTCCGCGGTGGCGCAGCGGCTCGCGATGCGAGGCGACGGCCTCGATGGCCGCGACGAGCTCGGCGTCGCCGCCCTTCGCGGGGAATCCCCCGCCGTCGGCCCGCTCGGCGACCACCTTCCACGGCTGCGAGACGCGGGCGTTCTCGCCCTGGATGACGATCTCCTGCTCCTCGCCGTGGTGCACCACCGAACTCGTCAGCTGAGCGAGGCCGCGCCCGTAGCGGAACACCGCAACCGAGAGGTCCTCGACTTCGCTGTTGTCGTGCTGTGCGTTCGCGAGCATCGCGGTGATCTCTGTCGGGCGGCCCAGCAGCCACAGAAGCAGGTCGATGTGGTGGATGGCGTGGTTGAGCGTGCTGCCTCCGCCTTCCTTCTCCCACGTGCCGCGCCACCACAGGTCGTAGTACGGCAGACCCCGCCACCAGGCGGAATCCACGCGCACGTGCGAGATCGAGCCGAGAAGCCCGGAATCGACGACGCTCTTGAGAGTGGCGAGGTCGTCGCGGAAGCGGTTCTGCGCGACGACCGAGAGGATCTTCCCCGAACGCTCCTGCGCCGCGAGCATGGCATCGCACTCCTCGAGAGAGGGGGCCATCGGCTTCTCCACGAGGACGTTCACGCCCCCGTCCAGCGCGGCGATCGAGAGCTTCGCGTGCGACGAGGGCGGCGTCGCGATGCTCACGAGGTCGAGTCGCGCCTCCGCGATCATCCGCAGCGGATCGTCGTAGCCGACCGCGTGCGTCAGTCCGAACACCTCCGCTTTCGCGGCCGCCTTGCCCGGCATGACATCGGCGAGTGCGACGATCTCGCACTGCCCGGGGAACGCCAGATACCCACTGATGTGGGCACTCGCGATACTGCCGGTGCCGATGATTCCGATTCTGAGCATTGCTTCCTCGCAAGTCTTTACTACGTATTACTAAGACGTAGTAGATAGTATGGAGGACACGTCCGCACGGTCAAGTACTTTTTCCGGGCAGGATGTCGGAGATGGGGGATGAACTCATGGGGAAGCGCCCGACCAGTCACGATGTCGCCCGTCGCGCGGGCGTCTCGCAGACGACGGTCTCGTTCGTCTTCACGGGCCGCAGCGGCATCTCGGCCGCCACGCGCGAGCGCGTGCTGGAGGCGGCCGCCGAGCTGAACTACCGCCCGAATCTTGCCGCCCGCTCCATGCGGACCCAGCGGACGGGGCGGCTGGCCGTGGTCATCCCCGTCTCCGGCCTGAACCTCTTCCCGGTGCTCGAGGGGGCGTCCGCCACGGCGCGCGACGCCGGCTACGTCGTCGAGGTGATCAGCCTCGCGTCCTCACCAGAGGAGCGCGCGGACGACCTCGCCTCTGTCGCCGAGTCCGGTGAGTACGAGGGCATCCTCTCGTTCTCCCCCATCCGGACGCCGCAGCCGACGTCGGACTCCGCTCCCGTGCTTCTGTCGCTCTCGGAATTCGACGAGAACATGCATGCGACCGGTGCCTTCAGTGACGCCCGTCCGGTGGCCGAGATGATGGAGAGGCTCGCGGAGATCGGCCACCGGAGGTTCCTGCACATCGCAGGACCGCCCGACTACCCGGCCGCGGTCGCACGCCGAGACGCATACCTCGCGACAGTCGATCGCCTCGGCCTCGAGTCACTCGGGGCGGTGGGCGGCGACTGGAGCGGCGCCACCGCGAACCAGAGTGTGCAGGCTCTGCCCGACGACACGCCGCCGCTGGCGATCATCGCCGCCAACGACGTCCTCGCTGCCGGCGCCATCCGCGGCGCGATCACGCGCGGATGGACGGTTCCCGGGGATGTGAGCGTGACGGGCTGGGACGACCTCACCATGAGCGCCCACTTCATCCCCTCCCTCACCACGGTGTTCCAGGACCGCCAGCGTCTCGGCGCCTATTCGATGCAGCGTCTCCTCGCCGCCATCCGCGGAACGGAGTCCCCCGTGCAGGAGGAGGCCCTGCAGAAGGTCATCTGGCGCGAGTCCGTCGCGCCACCCCGTGCTCGGTGAGACGGGACCCCCATCCTTCTGATCCGCAGTCGACCGGCCGGGCATGATGATGATGACGGATGCCGCCACCGCGGCTGCCGCCCCAGACCGACCCACCGCCACACAGGAGCACTTCGATGTCGACATCCCTCGCCGTTTCGGGCGTCCCGTTCGAGCTGACCCCCTCGGAGGGCTCGGAATGGACCGTCGCCCCCAACCGGGTGGAGGTGCTCGCCCCCGCGCACAGCGATCTCTTCGTCGATCCGAGCGGCGAGAGCGGGACCGCGGCGGAGACGATGCTCAACGCGGTCACGCTGCTCGGCCGGCCAGGCGCGGGGGATTTCGTCTTCTCGGCCCGCGTGGGCGCGGACTTCCGTGCGATGTTCGACGCCGCCGTTCTGCTCATCTGGGCCGATGAGCGGCACTGGGCGAAGCTGTGCTTCGAGCGGTCGCCGGCCGGCGAGACGATGGTGGTGTCGGTCGTCACCCGCGGGGTGTCGGATGACGCCAACTCGTTCACGGTCGACGGCGACGCGGTCTGGCTTCGCGTCTCGCGGATCGGCCGGGTGTTCGCCCTGCACGCCTCCACCGACGGCGACTGGTGGCACTTCGTCCGCGCGTTCGCGCTCGGCGACGACATCGGCGACGTGCAGCTCGGGTTCGAGGGCCAGAGCCCGACCGGCGACGGATGCACCGTGTGGTTCGACCGAGTGAGCTTCGCGCAGTCGACCCTCGGCGACCTGCGCGACGGCAGCTGACTCGGAACGGAGAACGACGGCCGCCCGACCGATGTGGTCAGACGGCCGCCGACCTCGCCCCGTTCTCAGTCGTCGCTCTCGACCCCAGTGGCGACCACCGCGAACTCGGCGTCCAGATCGATCTCGACGAACTCGCCGGCTTCGGTCAGAACGGTGACGTCCCACGG
>NZ_DATCVK010000089.1:0-8344 GCF_036566905.1 Microbacterium sp.
GCAAGGGTGACGCGATCACCGGTGCGGTGAAGCAGCCGCAGGAGGGTGAGCGCAAGGAGAAGTTCAACCCGCTGGTCCGGATCGACACCGTGAACGGTGCGGACCCCGAGATCGCCAAGCAGCGGCAGGACTTCAACAAGCTGACCCCGCTGTACGCGACCGAGCGGCTCCGCCTGGAGACCGAGCCCGGTGTGCTCACCACCCGGATCGTCGACATCGTCAGCCCGATCGGCAAGGGCCAGCGCGGCCTGATCGTCTCGCCGCCGAAGGCCGGTAAGACGATGGTGCTGCAGGCGCTGGCGAACGCGATCACCACGAACAACCCCGAAGTGCACCTGATGGTCGTGCTGGTGGACGAGCGGCCCGAAGAGGTCACCGACATGCAGCGCACCGTGAAGGGCGAGGTCATCGCCTCGACCTTCGACCGTCCCGCCGAGGACCACACCACCGTCGCCGAGCTCGCCATCGAGCGCGCGAAGCGCCTGGTGGAGCTCGGTCGCGACGTCGTCGTGCTGCTGGACTCGATCACGCGTCTGGGTCGTGCGTACAACATCTCGGCGCCCACCTCGGGCCGTGTGCTCACGGGCGGCGTCGACGCTTCGGCGCTGTACCCGCCCAAGCGCTTCTTCGGCGCCGCGCGCAACATCGAGAACGGCGGATCGCTCACGATCCTCGCGACCGCGCTCGTCGAGACGGGCTCCAAGATGGACGACGTCATCTTCGAGGAGTTCAAGGGCACCGGCAACAGCGAGCTGCGCCTGTCGCGTCAGCTCGCCGACAAGCGCATCTTCCCGGCGGTCGACGTCAACGCGTCGAGCACCCGCCGCGAGGAGATGCTGCTCTCGGCCGACGAGGTCAAGATCACCTGGAAGCTGCGTCGCGCGCTGGCGGGTCTCGACCCGCAGCAGGCCCTCGAGGTCGTGCTCGGCAAGCTCAAGGAGACGTCGTCCAACGTCGAGTTCCTCGTGCAGATGCAGAAGTCGATCCCGGCTCCCACCACCGGTCACAGCGGCGGACGCAGCCACGCGGACGACAACAGCATCCGCTGATCCCCGATGGTCGAACCCGCGATGTTCGATTCCGTCCGGGCGCTGATCGACGAGCACCGCGCGGTGCAGGAGGAGCTCTCCGACCCCGCGGTGCACGCCGATGCGGCGCGCGCCAAGCGGGTCAACCGGCGCTACGCCGAGCTGTCGCGCATCGTGAAGGCGTACGAGGACTGGCTGGCGGCATCCGATGATCTGGATGCCGCCCGCGAGCTCGCCCGTGAGGACGAGGCGTTCGCCGAGGAGGTGCCGGCGCTCGAGGCGCGCCTCGGCGAGACCCAGGAGCGTCTGCGACGGCTGCTGATCCCGCGGGATCCGGACGACGCGCGCGACGTGATCATGGAGATCAAGCAGGGCGAGGGCGGCGCCGAGTCGGCGCTGTTCGCCGCCGATCTGCTGCGCATGTACCTGCAGTACGCCGCGTCGAAGGGCTGGAAGACCGAGCTCCTCGAGCGCAACGAGTCCGACCTGGGCGGGTACAAGGACGTCCAGGTCGCGATCAAGGGGTCCTCGTCCGACCCCGCGCAGGGCGTCTGGGCGCACCTGAAGTACGAGGGCGGCGTGCACCGCGTGCAGCGGGTGCCGGCGACCGAGTCGCAGGGGCGCATCCACACGTCGACCACCGGCGTGCTGGTGTTCCCCGAGGTCGACGAGCCCGAAGAGATCCATATCGACCCGAACGACCTCAAGATCGACGTCTTCCGGTCGTCCGGTCCGGGCGGACAGTCGGTCAACACGACCGACTCGGCGGTGCGCATCACACACGTGCCGACGGGGATCGTCGTGTCGATGCAGAACGAGAAGTCGCAGCTGCAGAACCGCGAGGCCGGCATGCGCGTGCTGCGTGCGCGTCTGCTCGCCAAGCAGCAGGAGGAGCTCGAGGCGGCGGCATCCGACGCCCGCAGGTCGCAGATCCGCGGCATGGACCGGTCCGAGCGCATCCGCACGTACAACTTCCCCGAGAACCGCATCGCCGACCACCGCACCGGCTACAAGGCGTACAACCTCGATCAGGTGATGGACGGCGCCCTGGAGCCGATCATCGAGTCGGCGATCAGCGCCGACGAGGAAGCGCGCCTCGCCGCCCTCGCCGACACCCCCTGACCCCGCCTCCTCGTGGCTGCGCCGGTTCAACGGTCGGTCGTTGACGGGGATGCCGCGGGGGACGGGTGCCGCGCCGCTAGGCTTCGAGCGTGCTCACGTTCCTGATCCGCGCCCTCATCTTCCTCGTGTCGGCGGCGCTCGGCCTCATCGCGGCCGACCTGATCCTTCCCGGGTTCTCGCTGCACTGGGACGACTGGTGGGGCATCGTCATCGCGGTCGTGATCTTCGCGGTGCTGCAGAGCATCCTGGCGCCGTGGCTGTTCAAGATCACCCGGCGGCATGCCAACGCGCTCATCGGCGGCATCGGCCTGCTCTCGACCTTCGTCGCACTCCTGATCGCGGTGCTCATCCCGGCGGCCGGCATCGGGATCGACGGTCCGGTGGCGTGGATCATCGGAACCCTGATCGTCTGGCTCGTGACGGCGCTCGCGACGTGGCTGCTGCCGCCGCTGTTCATCAAGAACAAGGTGGAAGACCGCCGCAGCTGACGACGGAAGATAGGGATTCCTCCCGATCCGCTGCGCACTCCTGAGGAGCCAGGCTGATGGGATGATGGGCGGTATGCAGATCGGCCGCGTTCCCCTCGTCGGCCGGCAGGCGGATCTCGATGCCCTGCGCGACGAGATCGCCGCCGTCGGTTCGCAGGGGCGAGCCGTGGTGGTGTCGGGCGACGCCGGCATGGGCAAGACGCGGCTGCTGCGCGATTTCACCGAGTCGCTCGACGACGGGGTCATCGTGCTCCACGGCGCGTCTGTGGACTCGGGCTCGGGCCCGGCGCCGCTCACCGCCATCACCGATCTGCTGCGCGACCTGGTCGACGCGCTGGGAGTGGATGCCGTGCGCGAGGCCGCCGGCCCCGCCGCCGACGCGCTCGGCGTGCTCGTGCCCGCACTGGCGGAGAGTCCCGGAGACGCCGAGCGTCTGGCCGACGTCGTCGTCGAGACGTTCTCGCAGCTCGCGCGGACGCATCGCCTGGTCGTGATCATCGAGGACCTCCACTGGTCCGACAGCACCACGTGCGAGATCGCGGCCCGCCTCGTCCGGCGTGCCGCGGCGCTTCCGCTGTTCGTGCTGCTGTCCTATCGCACCGATGACGTCGGGCGCGGGCATCCGCTGCGGCCGGTCCTCGCCGAGCTCGACCGTGGCCGTCTGCTCACGCATCGTCCGCTCGCACGCCTCAGCCCGGCCGAGGTCGGCGCGCTCGCCACCGCCGTGCACGGCGACACCCTGGCCGCCGAGGTGCTGCTCGACATCGCGGCCCGCAGCGACGGCATCCCGTTCTACGTCGAAGAGCTGGCGAGCTTCTCGGGCGAGCGGCTGCCGATATCGCTGCGCGACGTGCTGCTGCTGCGTTACGAGCGATTGGATGCCGAGGCCCGGCGTTTCACGCGGGTGCTGGCGACCGGAGGGGTCGAGGTGGCAGACCCGGTGCTCCGTGCCGTCTTCGAGGGCGAGGAGTCCGCCCTGGAGGCGGCCGTGCGCAGCGCCGTCGACGCGCAGGTCGTGGTGATCCGCGACGACGCGTACGCGTTCCGCCACGCCCTCATGCAGGAGGCGGTGTACGCCGAGCTCCTCCCCACCGAGCGCACGCGCCTGCACACCGCGTACGCCGTCGCCCTGGAGGCGGCGGCGCCCACCGCGCGCGTGCTCGCCGACATCGCCCACCACTGGCGGGCCGCCCACGTCCCCGATCGGGCGCTCGCGGCCGCGGTGGCCGCGCAGCGCGCGGCCAGCGGAGCGTCGGCGTGGTCCACCGCCGCCGAGGCGGGGGAGCGGGCCCTCGAGCTCTGGGATGCCGTCGCCGACCCCGAGGCCGTCAGCGGGACGACGCGCGTGCAGCTGCTCCGCCGGACCTCAGCCGCCCTCGTGTCGGCCAACCGGAACGATCGCGCCCTCGCGTTCGCACGGGAGGCCGTGGCTCTCTGGCCTGAGGAGGATGTCGTCGGTCGCGCCGACATGCTCGGCGACCTGGCCACGATCGAGTTCCAGGCCGGTGTGTCGGACGGCGTCGAGAGCATCGAGCAGGCGCTCGCGATCCTCGGGGACGATCCGCGCCACGACGTGCAGCGTGCCGGACTCCTCCTCAGCTCCGCGCGCGTGCACATGCTCAACGGGCGTCAGAGCCTCGGCACCGAGGTCGCGGCGCGTGCGCATGCCACGGCCGAGCCCGCCGCCGCGGCGGGCGACCGCTTCGCCGCTGAGATCCTCGTGCAGGCTCTGCTGATCGCGGCGACCTGCCGGACGACCGCGGGCGACGTGGGCGGCCTGGCGCTGTTCGCGCAGGCACGTGCCCAGGCGGGCGGTTTCGTCCGCGCGATGATGCGCTACTACATCAACTACTCCAACGCGCTGATGCTGGTCGGCCGGTACGAGGAAGCCGTCGCTGTGGCACGGGAGGGGCACGAGTACGGGCGCTCGCACGTGGCGGATCTCGGCCCTCTCGTCATGATCGAGGCCAACATGATCGAGGCGCACATCTACGCGGGCCGGCTGCGCGAGGCCGAGGAGCTGGGGGTGCTGCTCCCGATGGTCGAACCGGGCCTGTACTCCGCCTTCCTGCGCGAACGCCTGGTGTGCCTCGCGATCTGGCGCGGGCGCATCGACGGTGCGGAGGCCGCGCTCGACGCCGCGCGCCGCGAACTCGACATGTTCGGCGCCTATGAGTTCCAGACCCGGTTCGGCATGGCCTACGACCTCGGAGAGCTTGCGCTCGCCCGCGGCGACGCCCACGAGGCGCTGGCGCACGCGCGGGCCGCGTGGGAGACGCCCGCCGGCGGTGTGCTCGCGCTGCCGCTGACGGCGGTCGCGGCGCGTGCGGTCGCGATGCTGCGTGAGCGCGGTGAGGATGCCGACATCGAGCCGTACCGGGTGATGCTCGCGTCCTTCGCCGACTGGCCGGTCACCCCGCTCTGGGCGGCCGTCTTCGCCGCCGAGCTCGGCGAGGGCTCGTGGGGATCGGCGGTGGACGCGGCGGGTCCGGCGTATGTCAGGGCGTACGCGCGGGTGCGGCACGGCGAGGAGCTGCTCGCCGCGGGCGACCGCCCGGCGGCGCGTGAGGTCCTGGCGGCGGCCGCCGCGTACGCCGCGGAGCTCGGCGCGGACGGCCTGACCGCACGCGCCCAGGAGATGATGACGGATGCCGGACTCGCCGGCGACGCGCCGCGCTCGGTGCTCACCGCCCGCGAGGAGCAGGTGCTCGAGCTCGTGGCCGAGGGCCTCAGCAACGGACAGATCGCCGAGCGCCTCTACATCAGCGTGAAGACCGTGTCGGTGCACGTCTCGGCGATCCTGCGCAAGCTGGAGGCACCGTCACGCACCGCCGCCGCGGCGATCTACCGCCGCACCGCCGCCTGACGCGGCATCCGCTCTCCGCAGGACCGCGTCAGATGTGGTACTCGGGCGTCGTCAGCAGGGCGCGGGTGTCGTCGCCCGCGCGGCGCGCGCGCGGCTTCGCCGGTACGCCCACCAGTACGGAGTCGGCGGGCGCGTCCTTGGTGACGACGGCGTTCGCCCCGACGACCGACCCGGCGCCGATCGTGATGGGCCCGAGGATCTTCGCGCCCGCGCCGACCGCGACGCCCTCCTCGATGGTGGGGTGCCGCTTGCCGCCCTCGCGCTGGCGCCCACCGAGCGTGACGCCGTGGTAGAGCATGACGTCGTCGCCGACCTCCGCGGTCTCGCCGATGACGACCCCCATGCCGTGGTCGATGAAGAAGCGGCGGCCGATGGTGGCGCCGGGGTGGATCTCGATGCCGGTGAGCCACCGCGTGACCTGCGACCCGGCGCGGGCGATGAAACGCACGTCGCGCGTCCACAGTGCGTGCCACACGCGGTGCGCCCAGATGGCGTGCAGGCCCGGGTACAGCACGGCGATCTCGAGGCCGCCGCGCGCCGCGGGGTCGCGCAGCTTCGCCGCGGCAACGTCTTCGCGCACGCGCGCGACGAATCCGATGCGCTCGTCGGTCATTTCGACTCCTCCTCGGGGTCGCGCAGGTGCGCATACAGTGCGGTCGACAGGTAGCGCTCGCCCGAGTCGGGCACGATGACGACGATGCGCTGACCGGCTGCTTCGGGGCGCGCCGCGATCTGCAGCGCCGCCCACACCGCCGCGCCGGCCGACATCCCGGCGAGGATGCCTTCGCGGGTGGCGAGCTCACGGGCGACGCGGATCGCGTCGTCGAACTCGACGTCGAAGATCTCGTCGACGACCGAGCGGTCGAGCACGTCGGGCACGAAGTTCGGGCCGATGCCCTGGATGCGATGTCCGCCCGCGCGGCCCTCGGTGAGCACGGGGGAGTCCTTAGGTTCGACGAGGACGATCTTCACGGCGGGATTGCGCTCCTTGAGCACCTGGCCGACGCCGGTGATCGTGCCGCCCGTTCCCGAGCCCGCGACGAACCAGTCGACGCGGCCGTCGGTGTCGCGCCAGATCTCCTCGGCCGTGGTGCTCCGGTGGATCGCCGCGTTCGCCTCGTGCTCGAACTGGCGGGCGAGGATCGCTCCGGGCGTCTCGTCGACGATGCGCTTGGCGGCGTCGACCGCCTCTGTCATGCCCTTGTACGGGTCGGTCAGCACGAGTTCGGCGCCGAAGGCCTTCAGCAGCGTGCGCCGCTCCTTCGACATGGAGGCGGGCATCGTGAGCATCACCTTGTAGCCGCGGGCCGCGCCGATGAGAGCGAGCGAGATGCCGGTGTTGCCGCTCGTGGACTCGACGATCGTCCCGCCCGGCTGCAGTTCTCCGGCCGCCTCGGCGGCCTCGACGAGGGCGTAGCCGAGGCGGTCCTTGACCGACGAGCCGGGGTTGTAGAACTCGAGCTTGGCGAGCACCTCGGCGCCCAGAGCCTCCGTGAGCGCGTTGAGGCGCACGAGCGGGGTCTCACCGAACGCGGTGGTGATGTCGGGATGGATGCCGGGCACGTGGTGCTCCTCGGTTCGTACGGCGCGGGGAAGACGGCGACGGCGCGCCGGCGCCCGAACGGGTCGGGGCCGGCGCGCCGTCGTGACGTGTCAATCTTCGCGCAGATCCTCGAAGAGCGCGGTCGACAGGTAGCGCTCGCCGAACGACGGGATGATCACGACGATGTTCTTGCCCTCGGCCTCGGGACGGGCGGCGACCTGCAGGGCGGCCCAGATCGCGGCGCCCGACGAGATGCCGACGAGGATGCCGTCCTTCTCACCGACGGCGCGCGCGGTGGAGATGGCGTCGGGGAACTCGACGTCGATGACCTCGTCGATCACGCTCTGGTCGAGGATCTCGGGGACGAAGTTCGGCCCGATGCCCTGGATCTTGTGCGGCCCGGGAGTGCCCTTGGTGAGCAGCGGGGAGTCGGCCGGCTCCACGGCGACGACCTTGGCTCCGGGCACGCGCTCCTTGAGCACCTGGCCGACGCCGGTGATCGTGCCGCCTGTGCCGATGCCCGCCACGAAGTAGTCGATCTGGCCGTCGGTGTCGCGGAGGATCTCTTCGGCGGTGGTCTTGCGGTGGATCTCGGGGTTCGCCTCGTTCTCGAACTGACGTGCGAGCACCGCGCCGGGGATCTCGGCGACGAGTTCCTCGGCCTTTGCGACGGCGCCCTTCATGCCGCCGGCGGGGTCGGTGAGCACGAGCTCGGCGCCGTAGCCCTTGAGGAGCAGCCGGCGCTCGATCGACATCGACGAGGGCATCGCGAGCACGACGCGGTAGCCACGCGCGGCGCCGACCATCGCGAGCGCGATGCCGGTGTTGCCGCTGGTGGCCTCGACGATCGTGCCCCCGGGCTGCAGCTGGCCGGATGCCTCGGCGGCGTCGACGATGGCGATGCCCAGGCGGTCCTTCACGCTGGAGGCCGGGTTGTAGAACTCGAGCTTCGCCAGCACGTTCCCGCCGACACCCTCGGCGACGCGGTTCAGGCGCACGAGCGGCGTGTTGCCGAAGGCGGAGGTGATATCGGGATGAATGCCGGTCATGTCGGGGCCTTTCGCGGGTTCACGGCTGGTCGAGCAACAGCCTAGGGGGCGCGTTTTCGTGTGAGTCCTTCTGTGACGAAAGCCTGGTCGTGCCGGGGTACCCTTGCGCGCCGGAGAGCAGGCGAGACCTCGTCCGGAGGCCCCGGCTGGAGGGTCCGACGGGCCGGAAGCGGCGGGAGCCGGCCCTAAAGTGGATGCGGTCATGGCTTCTCCCGACGATTCCCCCTTCCTCTCCGGCGCGCTCTCGC
>NZ_DATCVK010000090.1:0-4164 GCF_036566905.1 Microbacterium sp.
CACGGGCTGGTACGACGCCCCCATCGCCCGGTACGCGTCGCGCATCAACGGCGTCACCGACTTCGTGCTGACCAAGCTCGACGTGCTCACGGGCATCGAACGCATCCCCGTCGCCGTCGCGTACGACGTCGACGGCGAGCGCTTCGACGAGGTGCCGGTCTCGCAGTCCGACTTCCACCACGCGAAGCCGATCTACGAGGAGTTCCCCGGCTGGAATGAGGACATCTCCGGTGCTCGCGAGTTCGCCGACCTGCCCGCGAACGCGCAGTCGTACGTGCGCGAACTCGAGGCCATGAGCGGTTCCCGCATCTCGGCCATCGGCGTCGGCCCCGGGCGCGACGAGATCGTCACCCTGCACGACCTGCTCGGCTGACGGCCGCCTGCCCAGGCGGGCTCGTTCGGCACCGACGACGAAGGGGGCGGATGTCCGTGACATCCGCCCCCTTCCCTCTGTCTGCCGTGTTTACGGCGTGACGATGGCGAACGCCTCGTCGCCCGGGTCGATGACCCCGAGCAGGCGCTCGAGCACCGAGGCGTCGCCCTCGATCGCGACGCCGGCCGACGTGGAGTCGCCGCCGAGGAGTGCCAAGAGGCGGCCCTTCGTGAGGCTGAGGGTCAGCTCGACGTCACCCGCGCCATCCTCGAGGTAGATCAGCACGCCGTTGCGGAGCGTGATCCGGAACCGGCGATCGAGGTCGGTGAGCACGATCGCGAACGTCAGGTCGAGATCCCACGCCTTCGGGCCGTCGATCTTGATCGCGATCGCGTCGAGCAGCTGCTCGGGGCTCAGCTGAGCGAGCATCGAGGGGGCGCTGGTCTTCGTCGGGGTGCCGAAGTTGCCGACGCGCAGCTCCGTCGCTCCGGAGAGGAAGAAGTTGCGCCACGTGCCGTTCTCCGAGCCGTAGGCCAGCTGCTCGAGCGTGTCGGCGTACAGCGCCCGGGCGGCGTCGTGGTGCTCGTCGACGAAGACGGCGTGGTCGAGCAGGGTCGCCGCCCAGCGGAAGTCGCCGGTGTCGAACGCGGCCTGTGCGAGCTCGACCACCCGGTCGATGCCGCCGATCGCGTCGACGTAGCGCGTCGCGATCGCGGCGGGCGGGTGCGGCCAGAGGCGCGCCGGGTTGCCGTCGAACCAGCCGAGGTAACGCTGCACGATCGCCTTGACGTTGTGGCTCACCGAGCCGTAGTAGCCACGCGTGTGCCACGCCCGCTCGAGCGCCGGCGGCATCACGAAGTTCTCGGCGGCCTCGGCGGCGGTGTAGCCGCTGTTGACGAGCCGCAACGTCTGGTCGTGCAGGTAGGCGTAGAGGTCGCGCTGCACCGACAGGAACTCGACGATGTTCTCGCGGCCCCAGGTCGGCCAGTGGTGCGAGGCGAAGACGGCGTCGGTGCGATCGGCGTAGCGCGTGATCGCCTCGGTGAGGTACTGCGACCACACGTGCGGATCGCGCACGACGGCACCGCGGAGCGTCAGCAGGTTGTGCAGGTTGTGCGTCGCGTTCTCGGCCATGCAGAGTGCGCGGTAGCGCGGGAAGTAGAAGTGCATCTCGGATGGCGCTTCGGTGCCGGGCGCCATCTGGAACTCGATCTCCACGCCGTCGACGGTGTGCGTCTCGCCCGTCGTCGTGATCTCGAGCGTCGGCACGATCATGCCGATGACACCGGTCGACGTGGTCTGGCCGAGGCCGGCGCCCACGGCGCCCTGCGGCCCGCGCTCGAGCGCCGCACCGTACATGTAGCCGGCGCGCCTGGCCATGGCCGTTCCGGCGTAGACGTTCTCGGCGACGGCGTGCTCGACGAAGCCCTCGGGGGCGATGATCTGCACCGTGCCGGCGTCGACCTCGGCCTGCGAGGTCACGCCGAAGACGCCGCCGAAGTGATCGACGTGCGAGTGCGTGTGGATGACGGCGACGACCTTGCGGTCGCCGCGGTTCGCGCGGTACAGCGCGATGGCGGCCGCGGCGGTCTCGGTCGAGATCAGCGGGTCGATCACGATGATGCCCGTGTCGCTCTCGACGATCGTCATGTTCGAGAGGTCGATGCCGCGCAGCTGGTAGACGCCCTCGACGACCTCGTAGAGGCCCTGTCGCGCGACGAGCTGCGACTGCCGCCAGAGGCTCGGATGCACCGTGTCGGGCGCACCTCCCTCGAGGAAGGCGTAGCTGTCGTTGTCCCACACGATGTCGCCGGCGTCGCTTCGCACGACCCCGGGCTCGAGCGCCGCGATGAATCCGCGATCCGCGTCATCGAAGTCGCGCGTGTCGTCGAACGGCAGCTGCGCGAGCGCCGCCGCCTGCTGTGCCCGGATGGTGTTCGTGGCCGGCTTGTGGTCCATGGAATGAAGTTCCCCCTTCGCGGGCGCGATCGCCCTCTGCCATCGTGGCAACCGCGCCGACCCGCTGCAAGGGAACGCGCCATGGCGGGCGGGTTCGAGGTTCCGGAGACGACGAAGGGGGCGGATGCCCGTGGCATCCGCCCCCTTCATAGGTCTGAACGTCGCGCTACTTCTCGGTGCCGACGGCCCCGTCGATGTTCTCGCGAACGCCGTCGATCTTGTCGTGGTGCTCTTCGGGCAGCACCTTCTTGGCGGCTTCGGTGACGCCGTCGAGCAGCTTGTCGCTGATGTCCTCCGCCTGCTCGCTGTCGAGCGCGTCGGCGATCTTGTCCTTGTTGTCCTCGATGAAGTCTTGCGCCTTCTTCGTGATGTCGTCCAGAGAACCCATGGCCCCCACCTTCCGTTCGTCGTGGTCGTGCTTTCGTCATCGTAGGGGCGGCCCGGGTCGAAGGGAAGGGCTGCGACCCCGGGCGACCGGATCGTCGACGACCGGTCACCTGCCCGTCATCGGGGCGTGGCACACTCGAACGGTGACCGCAACGCGCCCTGCCGCGGCCGACCTGGTCGGCCGATTCATCCGCCTCAGCCCGTTCGATGTCGCCGACATCCCCGAGCTGCACCGGGCGCTCTGCCGACCCGAGGTCTACGCGGGCGGTTACGGCGGCGGCCCGGCCGGGCAGCCGGCCGACTTCGCGGCGTACGACGCGTTCGCACGTGCGTACTACTCGGCCGGCGAGGCGGCGATGCCGTGGACCGTGCGCCTGCGCGGAGGCCCCGACGACGGTCGCGTGGTCGGCGCCACGAAGCTCGCCGACTTCGACCTGCCGAACGAGTCGGCGCACATCGGCTGGACGGCCTACGACCCGGGCGTCTGGGGCACGGCGGTCAACCCCGAGGCCAAGCTGCTGCTGCTCGACCTCGCGTTCCGCAGCGGGTTCGGTCGGGTGAAGATCCAGGCCGACGCCAACAACGCTCGTTCGCGGGCGGCCATCGAGAAGCTCGGCGCGCAGCTCGACGGAATCATGCGGCGGCACAAGCCCCGGGCCGACGGCAGCTGGCGCGACAGCGCCGTGTACTCCGTCATCATCGACGAGTGGCCCGAGGTGCGTGCCCGTCTCACGGCACGACTGGCCGCGCTCGGCGACCAGCCCGTCGTGGTGCGGGAGCGCGGCGAGCCCCGGCGCGGCTAGCCGGCGCGGCTAGCCCCAGAGCTCCAACGCGCCGTCGACCATCGCGGCGACTCCGCCGGCGTAGGCGATCACGATCACGGCGATGCGCGCCGCGTGGTGGGGGATGCGCTTGTGCAGGAGCTCTCCGAGGCCGAGGCCGACGAGCAGCGCGCCGATGACGAGGGGCCAGGCGCCGGGTTCGAGCTCGGGCAGCACCCAGCCGGTCGCGCCGAGCTTGCCGACGAGTGAGGCCACCCCGATGACGACGAAGTAGGGCTGGGCCGTGGCGGCGAAGCCCGCCTGCGGCCAGCGCGTTGCGACCGCGTAGACGCTGAGCGCCGGTCCGCCGACGCCGGCCGAGGCGTTCATGAACCCGGATGCCGCGCCGGCGATGATCGCTGGACTGCGACCCGTCGCGACGTGGTCGGTGCGGGTGACGAGGAGCGACACCGTGAGCGCCACGACGACGAGCACGCCGACACCGAGCTGGAGCACCGGCCCCGGCAGTCGTGCGGCGACGAGCGCGCCGACGACGGTGCCGACGAGCGCCGGAACGACGAGCCATCCGAACCTGGTCCAGTCGACGAGCTTCCACACCCTCGGCAGGATGAGGAGCGAGGAGAGCACGGCGCAGAGGTTCACGAGCACGACGCCGTCGAACGG
>NZ_DATCVK010000091.1:0-18776 GCF_036566905.1 Microbacterium sp.
CGCAGCCGACGCCGACACACCCGTGACGGAGGCCGCAGCCGCGCCGACCCCGGTCGCCGCGGAGGTCGTCCTCACGGAGCCCCAGGCTGCAGCCGCGCCGGCCACTGCCGGCACGGTGACGGGAGTGCCGCTGTCCGAGCCGCTGCCGTTCCCGCGCACCGTGTGGGCGGGTGCGGCCGCACGCACGCGCCCCGAGCCGGCGGCCGAGCCGAAGCGGATCGGACCCTTCACCCGCGGCCAGTGGGCCGGTGCCGTCATCGTCGGCGGTGCAGGGCTCCTGTACGCAGCCGCCATGGCCGTGCTCGCGGTGCGGTGGCTGCTGTCGACGTCGTGGGGCGTCGAGTTCCTCGAGACGTACCCGGGTGAGTACCACCTGCCCGACGGCGCGCCGATCGGATTCCCCGCGTGGCTGGGGTGGCAGCACTTCTTCAACGTGTTCCTGATGGTGCTCATCATCCGATCGGGCCTGCGGGTGCGCACCGAGAAGCGGCCGACCGCGTTCTGGTCGCCGCGTAACAACGGCCGGCGCAAGATCAGCCTGAACCTGTGGTTCCACCAGTCGCTCGACATCCTGTGGCTGGTCAACGGCGTCGTCTTCGTCGTGCTGCTGTTCGTCACCGGCCAATGGCTGCGCATCGTGCCCACCTCGTGGGAGGTGTTCCCGAACGCCGTGTCGGCGACGCTGCAGTACGTCTCGCTCGACTGGCCGACCGAGAACGGCTGGGTGAACTACAACTCGCTGCAGCAGCTGGCGTACTTCGCGACGGTGTTCATCGCCGCGCCGCTGGCCGCGATCACCGGCGTGCGCATGTCGGGCGTGTGGCCGAAGAACGCCGCCGGGCTGAACAGGGCCTACCCGGTGGAGTGGGCGCGCGCGGTGCACTTCCCGGTGATGCTCTACTTCGTCGCGTTCATCGCGGTGCACGTCTTCCTCGTACTCGCCACCGGCGCGCTGCGCAACCTCAACCACATGTACGCCGCGCAGGGCTCCGTCGATCCGGACGCATACGCCGACAACTGGACCGGGTTCTGGTTCTTCGTCGCCTCGCTCGTGGTGATCGCCGTCGCATGGATCGCGGCTCGCCCGCTCGTGCTCGCGCCCATCGCCCGCCTCTTCGGCAAGGTCTCCGGCCGCTGACGCACGGGCCGCTGACGCACGGCCTGCTGGCAGGTACCGCGCGCAGCGCCGCGGCGCGGTCAGGACTCGACGACGATGCCCGCGAGATCGGCGAGCGCGGGTGCCATGAGCTGCAGCTGCTCGGACGAGATCGTCGCGCCGCGAAGTCCCGCCATGCCCACGACCTGACCGATGTCGGCTCCCCGCAGATCGACGTCGGTGAGCCGGGCGCCGCTGGCGTTCAGCGTGGCGATGCGGGTGGCCTCGAAGGCGACGCGGCGGGCCGAGGCATCCAGCAGGTCGATCTCGTCGATCGTGCAGTCGACGAAGGCGACGTCGAGCAGCTCTGCGGCGCGCAGGTTGACGTAGCCGAGCTTGCACCGTGTGAAGCGGATGCCGCGCCACGCGGTGTCGTACGCCTCGACGGACCCGAACCTGCTGTCCCTGACCTCGACGTCCCGCCAATCGCTGCGCGCTCCCGACGCGACGGGGATGTTCGCACCGACGAACACTGCCTCCACCAGGCGCGCGCCGCGGAATCCCCAGGTCGCGACGTCGAGACCGTCGAAGCGGCACGCCTCGACGGTGTCGCCGACACCGAGCTCCCATGCGTCCAGGGCGACGTCGGTGTACGCGAGGCCCTCGAAGTCGCTGGACCCGAACTCCGTCGCGTCCCGCTCGGCGAGGTCGGACAGCACCGCCTCGTCGAAATCGAACCGGGGCGCCTGCGTTCCGCCGCGTCCGCGCGGTGTCTTGGTTCGTCCTGCCACCACTGCACCCTAGCCCGCCGTCACGACACGACCGCCGCCGCGTGCCATCCTGAGTCGCATGACCCTGCGACGCATCAGTCTGGTGATTCCTCCGGTGGGCCCATGGCGCGAACAGGCGCGCTGGTACCGCTGGGCCGACGAGGTCGGCTACGACGTCGCGTACACCTACGACCACCTCACCCATGCGACGGCGCGTGGCGAATGGCTCGGCGAGGCATTCACCACCCTCACTGCGGCGGCGGCGGTCACCGAGCGCATCCTGCTGGGGACACTCGTCGCCTCCGCCGTCTTCCGCAGGCCGGTCGCACTCGCGCGGGCGGCGATGACCGTCCAGGACATCTCCGAAGGGCGCCTCGTGCTGGGGCTCGGCCTCGGAGCGCCCCCATGCGAGCTCGCCGACCGCGGCGAGAACTCGACCATGGGCGAGATGTCCGCCCGCTTCGCCGACGTCGTCGAGGGCTACCGGGCGGTGCTCGACGGCTCCACGCAGTGGCGTGGCAAGACGTTGTCGTTCACAGGCCTCGAGACGACGGGCCGCCCGGAGGGCGTCGACGCTCCCGAGCTGCTGCTGGCCGCTCACGGGCCGCGCGCGCTGGCTTTGGCCGCGCGCTACGCCGACACGTGGAACACCTACGGCGGACCGGGGTCGACGCAGCTCGACGCCGACGAGTACTGGCAGCTGATCGCGCAGCAGGCCGGCGGTTTCGCGGCGGAGTGCGATCGCGTCGGGCGCGACCCGTCGACCGTGCGGCGCTCGCTGCTGCTGGGCTTCGGTCGCGTGCGACCCACCTCCCATGTCGACGCTTTCCTCGCGGCCGCAGAGCAGGCGGCGAGCCTCGGTGTGGACGAGCTCGTCGTCTACAGCCCCGACTCGCCCGCCGGCATGGGCTCGGACCCGCGTGTGCACGAGCAGGCTCTCGCCCGGCTGCGCTGACGTCGCGAGCACCCCGCCGCGGACAGGTGCGCCGATCGTGCAGCCGGGATCCGTGCGGGGGATAACCCGAAGACAAGACTCCGGCTGCCTCGGGCGCGCTCGGCGGCGCACGCGCCTACCGTAAGGGGCATGACCTCCTCGGACTCTCCTGCCGTTCGCCCGGTGACGCGGCCCGCCCAGGTGGCGGGCGCCATCGCGCAGCTCGCCGCGCTCGGCGTCATCGGCGTCGCGGCGTTCTCGCTGCTGTTCTCGCTGCTCGGCCTCGGCATCGGCTTGCTCTTCGTGCTCGGCATCGGCGTGATCGTGCTCGTAGCGCTGGTCTACGTATTGTTCGGTCTCGGCTGGCTCGAGACCGAGCGCGTCGACGGCCTCTACGAGTTCGGGCTTCCCACGATGCGACCGCGCCGCAGCGGCCGCCCCGGATTCGGCGGCGTCCTGCGCACGATCTGGATGCAGGCGATCGATCCCGCCACCTGGCGGGCCATCGCGAACCTGGCGATCGCGACGATCCTCGGATGGGTCGTCGTGGCGCTCGCCGGGCTCCTCGTCTCCGGCGCCGTGCTGGCGTTCACGCCGCTGTTCGCCGAGGCGAGCGCGGTGCGACTGGCCCGCACCGGCATCGAGGTTCCGCTCGCGTGGGCGGTGCCGGTGGGGATCCTCGCGGTGCTCGTCGCCGCTGCCGGCCTCGTGGGCCTCGGTGTGCTTCACGGCATCATCGCGCGGGCCATCATGGTGCCCTCGCGTGAGGCGCAGCTGGCCGCCGCGGCGCGCGTGTCGAGCCAGCAGCACGCCGGTGCGGTCCGAGCCGCGGACGTCGAGCGCACCCGCATCGAGCGCGACCTCCACGACGGCGTCCAGCCGCGACTCGTGTCGGTCGGCATGACGCTGGGCCTGGCACAGCAGAAGATCGACGCCGACCCGGATGCCGCGAAGGCGCTGATCGCCGAGGCCCACACATCGACCAAGGCGGCCATCACCGAGCTGCGACAGCTGGCCCGCGGCATCCACACCTCCGTCCTGGACGATCGCGGACTCGACGCGGCCCTGTCGGCGCTCGTCGCGCGGTCGGTCGTACCCGTGCACACCGACGTACGGCTCGACGGGCGCTGCAGCCGCGAGACCGAGGCGGCCGCCTACTTCGTGATCGCCGAAGCGCTCACCAACGCGGCCAAGCACTCGCGGGCCACCGAGGTGCGCGTCGTCGCACGCCTGCGTGAGCCCGGCACGCTGTGGGCGCGCGTCGAGGACAACGGGGTCGGCGGCGCCCGCGTCATTCCCGGCGGCGGCCTCGATGGCATCGTGAACCGCGTGCTGGCGGCCGGCGGCGAGGCTCGCATCGACAGCCCCGCCGGTGGACCGACGAGCGTGGAGGTGAGCATCCCGTGCGCATCCTGATCTGCGAGGACTCGGCGCTGCTGCGCGCCGGCCTCGTCCGCGTGCTCGAAGACGCCGGTCACCAGGTGGTCGCGGCTCTCCCCGACGCTTCGCACCTCGACGAGACCGTCGACCGGACCGCACCCGAGCTGTGCATCCTCGACGTGCGACTGCCGCCGAAGTGGAGCGACGAGGGCATCCGTGCGGCGCTGTCGCTGCGCGCGCGGCTGCCTGAGCTCGCCGTCCTCGTGCTGTCGCAGTACGTCGAGGAGCGCTACGCCGCCGACCTCATCTCGTCCAGCGGCGGCGCGCTCGGCTACCTGCTCAAGGACCGGGTCGCCGACGTCACCGACTTCCTCGAGGCGATCGAACGCATCGCCTCCGGTGCCACGGTGCTCGACCCGGAGGTCGTGGCGCAGCTGCTCAGCCGTCGCACGCGCGACGAGCGGATGCTGCGGCTCACCGATCGCGAGGCCTCGGTGCTCGCGCTCATCGCGGAGGGCCGCTCCAACCAGGCGATCGCGAAGACGCTGCACGTCACCGAGGGCAGCGTCGAGAAGCACATCACCGCCGTCTTCCAGAAGCTCGACCTCGAACCCGACGAGTCGGGCAACCGCCGCGTCCTCGCCGCGATCGCCCACCTCGAGCACGGCGGCACGACGCCGCCGACGACACCTCCTTCGACGACACAGGGCGGCCGCGGGCCGCAGACAGGAACGAACCGATGAGCACGACCATGACGCCTCCTCCTGCGGCTCCCGAACGCACCGCCGAGGCACCGCGGCCGCCCGACGGCGGCTCGCGCGTCGTCGCGATCGTGATCATCGTGCTCGGCGCCATCGTGCTGCTGGGCGCGATGACCTCGGCAGTGATCGGGACGATCGCGTCGGCATCCGTCCACACCTCGACCCGGTCGCTGGACGCCGCCGGGGTCGAAGACCTCGGCATCGACGCGGCGGCGGGGACGCTCCGCGTCGAGTTCACCGACGTACAGGAGGCCGAGCTCGAGGTGACCAGCTCCTGGGGTGCCGAGAACTGGCGGTTCGAGCGCGACGGAGACAGCCTCGAGGTGGCGTCGCCCGATCGGCTGGGCTGGTTCGGCTGGCGCGGGTGGTTCGGCGACGGGGGAGCGGATGCCGTGCTGCGGCTGCCGTCGGCCCTCGAGGGCCTCGACGCGGACGTCTCGCTCGCGGCCGGCGAATTCGTGACCGACGGCGAGTTCGGCGAGCTCGACCTGTCGCTGGCGGCGGGGTCGTTCGACGTGTCGGGATCGGCCCAGCTGCTGAGCGCCGACGTCAGCGCCGGCCGCGGGACGCTCGAACTCGACGGCGTGAGCGAGGCCGAGCTGACGGTCAGCGCCGGCTCGCTCGACGCCGTCCTCACCGGCTCGCGGCCCGACGTCATCGACGCCGACGTGAGTGCGGGCACGCTGCGGATGACAGTGCCGGAGGGCGACTACGACGTGACCTCCGACGTGTCGGCCGGCGAGTTCGACAACGGCATCGGCTCGACGCCCGGCGCCTCGAGCACGATCCGCGTGCAGGTGTCGGCCGGTCAGGCGGTACTGGAGTCGGGGCGCTGAGCCTCTGAGGCTCCGACCACGGGTGCCTCGGGCCCGGCCCGTCGTCGCACACCTGTGCGGCGGTGCGCCGGGCATGCCGTTCCGTCAGGCGGAAATGGTGCGCGCGCCGGCGGCGAACCCCTCGGCGTAGGCCTCGTCGGCGCCCAGGCGGAACATGTCGCGCTCGAGCGGGCGCACGATCGATCGCGCGCCCGGAAGGTCCAGTGTTCCGACGAGGTCGGCACGCCCGCGGACGACTGCCACCGGCCGGCGAGTGGCTTTGCCCTTGACGAGGTCGGCGGCCGCGGCCAGCTCGTCGGCCACACAGGGCATGGTGACGACGAGCGGGCGGCCCTCGGCATCCGTCCCCCCGCGAAGATCCTCGAACACCTGCACGCCGCCCGCACCGATCGCATGGTCGGTCTGGCCGTCGCGCCAGGCGCGACCCAGCGTGTCCGACACGATCACGCCGACCTCGACGCCGAGCCGCTCGCGCAGCCCGGCCGCGATCGTCCGCGCGGACGCGTCGGGGTCGACGGGCAGCAGCAGCACCGTGCCCTGCGGGGTGTTCGACGCGTCCACGCCCGCGGCTGCCGACACCATACCCAGGCGGTTCTCGACGATCCGGGTGGTCGAGCCGTTGGGCGAGGTGCGCGATGCCACGACCCGCACGGTCTCGGCCGTGATCGCGTCCTCGCGGTCATCGGCCTCGACGAAGCGGTCCTCGGCCTTCGACACGATCTTGGAGGTCACGACGAGGATGTCGCCGTCCGCGAGGTCGTCGCCGCCGGCTCGCACGATGACGTCGACGAGGTCGGCACCCGCCTCGATCTCGGGGATGCCTTCGAGGGGCCAGACGGTGAGCGCGGTGCGAGACGGCATGCGTCCAGTCTTCCGCACGCGACGAGGGGGCGCGGCCGGCGAACCGGACACGCCCCCTCACGAAAAGCGGAGAGTGATCGATCAGCGCACGAAGCGCACCTCGGTGAGGGTTTCGCCGAGGAACGGCTCGGTGTGCGAGGCTCCGTCGAGCGCGAAGCCGTTGCGCGTGTAGAAGCGGTGCGCACGCGGGTTGTCGTCGGCGACCCACAGGTACAGGCCCTCGGCGGGCTCGACGACCGCGTCGAACAGCTTCTGTCCGATGCCGGTGCCGTGGAAGGCATCCAGCAGGTAGATGAAGTACAGCTCGCGGAAACGCGGGGCGTCCTTGTCGCGCGCCGGACCGGAGCCGGCGAAGCCGACGATCTCGCCGTTCACGAGGGCGGCGAACATCTTGAACTCGGGGCCCTGGACCGCCCAGTGGGTCCAGAGCTCGGCGAGGCGCTTGGGGGAGACCGCCTCGAGGGCGGCCTTGCTGATCAGGTGGTCGTAGGTCTCGTGCCAGGCGGTCGCGTGAACGCGGCCGAGGGCCTCCGCGTCGACGTCGCGCACCGGACGGACGACGATGTCGGTCTGGGTTTCGGCTTCCATGGCCAGACTCTACGCGCGTCGGCGCGAGACCTGAAATCCGGCGAACGGCGGGTGAACACCGGGTGGCGAGCGGATGCGGCGGAGCTGGCCGAGCGGCGGTTCGGACCACAGGCTTGTGCGCGCCGGATGGACCGCTGAGCGACGAGATGTCGGGATACGACAATCGAATCGGCGGATCCGTCGAGGATCGCTACCATCGCACCTCGTGAACGTGATGTGGCGGACCCTGATCGTGATGCTCACCGCGCGCCGGCGCCTGCGCCGCGGCGGACGGCTGGGTCCGAGCGAGATCAGCCGCATCCGGCTCACCACGCTGCTCACCGACATCGACCTGCTGCGTCACATGAACAACGGACGCTACCTGTCGCTTTTCGACCTGGGGCGCTGGGACCTCCTGGTGCGCACCGGGCTGTGGGACGTCATGAAGACGCGCGGCTGGTACGCGGTCGTGTCGAGCGAGACCGTCACCTTCCGCAAGTCGCTGAACCTGTGGCAGCGGTTCGATGTCGAGTCGCGCATGATCGGCCACGACGACAAGGCGGTCTACCTCGAGCACCGCGCGGTGGTCGGCGGTGAGGTCTATGCCCGCGCCATCATCCGCGCACGCATGATGAAGCGCTCCGGCGGAACGCTGTCGCACGAGGAGCTGTTCGCCGCCGTCGGGCGCCCCGAGGGGGTTCCGGAGGTCGACGAGTGGGTGCACGAGTGGGCTGCGGCATCCGCTCTCCCGCCGACGCGTGCGGAGGCGCCCAGCGTCTGGAACTGACCTCGGCGGCTAGACGGCGCCCGCGGGATGATCCGGCTCGGGAACGAGCGTCAGACCCGCGGGGGAGTTGGCGGCCTTGGTCAGCGCCTCGACCCAGGCCGGGTTGAGGCGCGGCTGGCGTCCGCCGAAGTACTCGAACGTCAGCGTGACGTTCGGGCTCAGCCAGATCGACGTGCGGCCGAGGCCGCTGCGCATCGGATCGGTCCAGGTGAAGGGGAAGGCCTCGCCCCGCCGCAGCTTTGCCCAGATGACTGCCTGCAGGTGCGCGAGGATGCGGTCGTCGAAAGAGGCGGTGACCCGCGAGTCGTAGGTGAGCGTTCCCATCGACTCCACAGTAGCCGTCCGTCCAGCAGAACTGGGCCTCCGAACTGATCGTCCGCCGTGCGGGGCGGCATTGTACGCGTTTCGAGTCCCGTTGTCTGGTGTTGCGTGGATCGACCGCCTCGTCGACTCTGGGTTGATGGTCAGCTCGCCTCAACTCACTCGGGATCTGCGTGCGGCGCTCTCAGCCGGCGAGCTGTCGGTCGCGTTCCAACCGCAATTCGACCTCGAGGCATCGATCACACCGGCCGGCGCGGCCCTTGCCGAGCCGGTCGCCGTCGAGGCGCTCTGCCGCTGGAACCACGCGCTGCTGGGCGCGGTGTCCCCCGAGCGGTTCATCCCGCTCGCGGAGGAGGCCGAGTTCCTCGACGAGATGGATGCGCATGTGTTCGCCCGCGCAGCGGCGCAGCTCGCGCAGTGGCGGACGGAAGGCCACCTGCTCAGCCTTGCGGTCAACGCGTCGCCCGCGCATTTCTCGTCGGACTACGCCCACGCGGTGATCGCCCGGCTGGATGAGCTCGATCTCGATCCCGCCGTCGTGACGATCGAGATCACCGAAGCCCCCTCGCCGCAGCTGCGGCCGCCGATGCTGGCCGCGATCCAGTCGCTCCACGCCGTCGGCGTCGCCATTTCGGTCGACGACTACGCGGCGGGCGACACCACCGTCGCCATGCTCGAGGCCATCCCCATCGACGAGGTCAAGATCGACCGATCGCTCACGCAGCGCACGGACGCCGCGGCAGACGACGCGATCGCCGCCGTCGTGGAGAGCAGCGGGGACCACGGCTGGCGAGTGGTCGCCGAGGGGATCGAGACCATCGCCGACCTGGAGCGGTCACGCGCGCGGGGCTGCCACCGCGGGCAGGGTTACCTGTGGGGCTTCCCGCTGTCGGCCGGCGAGATGGACACGCGGCTCGCCCAGGTCTGACGGCGCGCCAGACGGGGTGGTCACGACGACGCCGATCCGCCTCGAGGCGGACGCCGGCTCAGAGCCCGTAGTCCGTCGCGTCGTCGGAGGTGTCGTCTGCCGGGCCGCTCGAATCGCCGACCTCGAACTGGGACCACGTGACCGGCATCCCAGGTGAGAAGAGGATGTCGACGCCGGGACCCCCGCGCAGCGGGGGGATGTTCACGTAGCCGCCCCCTGCCTTGATCGCCTCGAGGATCTTGCCCTTGAGCTCCGACACGGGGTCGGGGAGGAAATAGTCGCGTCCGTCGACGGTCAGTCGGTTCACGATCGCCATGGCCCCCACAGTACCCGTCCATCGCCGCCGGTTAGGATCGACCGGTGGGCACACTTCATTACGGCTCCCCGCCGGCCTCGTTTCAGATCGACGACCGCGCCCTCGCGCACGTCGAACTCGTGGTGATGGCAAAGCTGCGTCGCCGCGAGAACCTGTCGTTCTCACTGGTCGACGAGAAGACCTCGGTGCGGCAGGCGATGTGGATCTCACCGGTCACGACCCTGCGCTTCGAGTACGACGGCCCCATGCCCGAGATCAACCGGCTGTGGCTGCAGGATCTCGTCGACACCGCCAACTCCTCCAGCGGACTGCGGCTCGTGCCGGAGCCGGAGCTCCCCTCACGCTGAGACGCGTCCCCCGCCGTCACGCTTCGCGCGGTACATCGCCGCATCTGCGGCATCCAGCAGCTCTCCGGGTGAGCTGCCCCGCTCGGCGGCGACGACGCCCGCCGAGGCGTGCACCGCGATCTCGATGCCGCGTACCGCGATCGGCTCCCTGATGGCGGCCACCGCCCGGCCGGCGATCGCCGCGGCCTCGGCGGCTCCTGCGCCGACGCACACCATCACGAACTCGTCGCCGCCCAGCCGGACGACGGCGTCCGAGCCGCGCGCCACGCCGCTCAGACGCCGGCCGATCGCCGCGAGCACGGCATCCCCCATCTCATGGCCGTACGTGTCGTTGACCGCCTTGAAGTCGTCGAGGTCGAGGAACACGACGGCGAGCGGCTTGTCGGAGCCCTGCAGGAGCTCTTCGAGGCGGTCGTCCAGGAAGCGGCGGTTGTGCAGGCCGGTCAGCGGGTCCCGCAGGGCGAGTTCGGCGAGTTCGGCCTGCGTACGCGCCACCATGGCCGAACGGATCTCCTCGCCGAGCTCGAAGGCATCCTGCGCATGCTCGCCCCACGGCAGGCTCCGCCCGGTGACGCTCTCGCGCCAGGCCGAGAACGACCGTCGCGGCGACAGGGGATCGTCGCGGTTCTCAGCGCGCTGGTCGCCGAGCCAGTCGACGGATCGCGCGACCTCGCTGCGGACGAACACGAGCATGTCGCCCTCGCCACCCAGCGGGACGATGAGCAGGCCCGTGACGTCGGGGATCTCGACGGCGAGCTCCGGTCGTTCGAGCGGGAGGGCCTCCCACACGAGCCGGCCCACCTCGAGCTCGTCGACCACGGCGAACAGGCGGTCGGCCGGGGGGACGACGCCTGCGGTGTGGACGAGATCTCCGATGCGCAGCAGGGCTCCGTCGGCCGGTACGACGTCGAGCACCGTGCGTGAACCCGTCATGAGCACCGCACCGACGTCGGCGCGACTGTAGAGCGGAGCGATGATCGAGATGCGCCGCTCGCGAGCCTCGAGCTGCCGGCGCAGACGATGGATCTGCTGGGCGGCGGCCAGCTGCGTGCCGACCTGCGACGCCATGACCTCGAGCGCGCGCCGCAGGAGCACCGGGATCCGACGGGTTGTGCGGTGCGCGCAGGTGAACATGCCCACCAGGTGGTCGTCGATGACGATGCCGAACGACACCGTCGACGCCTGACCCATGTTCCGCATGAACTGAAGGTGGTGAGGCGAGACGGCGCGGAGCTCCGCGACGCCGAGATCCACGGGCGCCGCCTCCGGCAGCAGGGTGTGGAGGGCCAGGCCCGGATCCTCCGTGTCGGCGATCACCCGGGAGCGCTTCTCGATGTACAGGGCGCGCGCCTGAGCGGGGATGTCGGATGCCGGGAAGTGCAGTCCGAAGTAGGGCTCCATGTCGGGTTCGCGCTCATCGGCGACGATCTGGCCGTGACCGTCCTCGTGGAACTGGTAGCACATGACGCGGTCGAAGCCGGTGATGTCCTTGATCTCGCGGGCCGCCTGCCGACGCAGTTCGTCGGGATCGGAGACGCCGGAGAGGCGTTGGATCGCGCTGACCACACCGGTGCGCACGTAGTCGAGGTCGGGGACGATGGGCTCGAGCTCCAGAAGGAGCGGATCCGTGCCGCGGTGTGCGATGACGTCGTACGCCCGGCCCTCGAACTCGGCACGGACCGGGTCGACGGCGACTCCTTCGCCGATCGCCCAGGTCAGCATCTCGCTGCCCGACTCGCACAGGTCGCGGCCGAGCCAGTGCTCGACGTTCTCGCTGGCCACGACGACGACACCGGTCGACTCGTCGACGCCCAAGAGGATCCCGTGGGATTGGATCCGGCCGATGGTGCGGATCGGCTCGATCGCGCATTCCTGCAGCCGCAGGTTCTCCGCGGCATCGCGTGCGCGGTCGCCATCGAACGTCCGTGAAGAGAGGTCGGTCAACGCATGCCCTTCGGTGCATGTGGGGGGACGGGGGGAACTGCGCTGGCGAGATCTCCCATCCTATGCGTCACCCCGACGCGCTGCGAAGAGTTCTGCACACCGCCCGGCTGCGCCCGCTAGCGCACGGCGATCCGCGGCGCAAGCGGTTTGCCCCGGCGGTCCCCGTGCTGTTGCGTGGACGATCGAGGCGCCGGCGATCCCGCCGGTGCGGGAGGGGAGAGTGCGCCGTGGATACGACCACCCTTATCTGGATCATCGTCGGCATCGCCATCGTGCTCGTCATCGTCGTCGTCGCCCTGCTGGTGACGGCACGCGGGCGCCGCACGCGTCGGATGGAGCACCAGCACGACCGCGCCGAGAAGCTGCGCGCGGACGCTCGGGAGACCGAGCTCCAAGCGCGGGAGCACGAGGCCGAGGCGGCCCGAGCGCGTGCGGATGCCGCGGCTGCCGCTGCCGCGGCGGAGGCGGCGAAGGCGCGTGCCGCCGAGGCGTCGATCGACGCCGAGCGCCGAGCCGGAACGATCGACGACCACCGCTCGGAGGCCGAGAAGCTGCGCGAGCAGCAGGCGGAGACGTTGCGCAAGGCCGACGACGTCGACCCGTACGTCGGCGACGACGGCCGATCGACGACGGCGGCGACCACCGGCACCGCGGCCGGCGTCGACGACCGCGCGACGGTCCGTGATGGCAGCACCGTCGATGACCGCGCGGCGGTCCGCAATGGCGACACGGTCGACGACCGGGCGACGGTCCGGGATGCGAACCTCGACGACCGCACCGCTGTCCGTGACACGGGCACGGTCGACGATCGCACCACCGCTGCGGACGAACAGATCACGCGGCCTCCGGCTCCGCCGACCCGCACCGACCGCACCTGACCGGCACGTCGAGCACGACGGCACGTGGCCCGCTAGCGTGGGGGCGTGATCGCCGTGCTCGACGTGCTCCGCACCGCGGGCCGCCTGCTGTGGCGGCACTGGCCGGTGCTGCTCGCCTGGTACGCGGCGGGAGTGCTCGGTCGCTATGTCGTGATCGAGGCCGCCGGTTTCGTCGGCGCATACAACGCCGTCGCCGGATCCCTGCTGCTGCCGCTCGCGATCCTCTCGCGACTGGTCGCTCTCGTCGCGATGCTCCTCGTCGTGCGGGACGGGATGCGGCAGCTCGACGAGATCGCACCGCTGCCCACCGACGCCGCGACGCGTCGCCGGCAGTTTGCGGACGCGCTGATGGCCGGCATCCTGCCGTTCTTCGCGTTCTATGCGGCGTGGGGATTCCTGCGCGAGGACGCCGCGGCGTACTCCGCTCGCGCGCTCGAAGTGAGCGCGGGACTGAACTTCACGGCGATCGTGGACAAGACCGACCCGGTGGGCGATGGCCTGGCGGGGGCGCTGACCCTCACGCCGGTGACGTTCGCGATCGTGGTGGTGGCGTTCGCTCTTCGGTGGGTGCTGCAGCGCTATCGCGAACGACTGCCGCGTTGGTTCGGCATCATCGCCGCGTACCTCGAGGCCGTCTGGGTGTACTTCGCCGCCCTCGTCCTGTCCGTCGCGATCGAAGCAGTCGGTGGCTGGGTGCAGACTCGACAGGGGATGGTGTGGCTCGACGACTTCCGGGCCACCGTCTCGGCGGCGTTCGCACCGCTCGCGTGGGTCTGGGAGGGCATCGAGTGGTTCCTCGGCGAAGCCGGGGGCATCATCCTGCTGCCGCTTGCATGGCTCACGATCGCCGGCGTCGTGTACGGACAGGCGGTCGCGCCGGCGCCACTGCCCGCTGACACGCTCGGAGGCGAAGTGGGTGCACGCCTTCGCAGCCGCTACCGCTCGCTTCCGGCGCGCCTGCGCGCGCGCCTCGGGGACATCTGGGCGGACCTCGGGTCGCGGTTCACCCCGATCGGCGACGCGATCATGCTCATGTGGCGTGCAGGCCCGGTGCTCATCGGCGGATTCGTGCTGCTCTACACCGTGCTCCTCGCGGTGCAGGGATGGGCGGAATGGGGACTGCTGCGTCTCGTCGGCCCGCACGACCTCAACGACTTCTGGCTCGTGTTCGATCAGGCGATCTTCCTCGTCGTCCCGGTGCTGATCGAGCCCATGCGCATCGCCTTGGTGGCGGGCGGCTACGACGCCGTCATCGGGCGCCTCGTCACGCGACGCGCCGCCGCCGCTGCGGCCTCGAGTGAGCCGGCGCCTGCGGCACCGTCAGGGGCGACGGATGCACCTGCATGATCAGGGCTCGACGATGAAGAGGACGTTCTCGGGCCAGAGATCCGCCGAGATGACGTCCACAGCGAACGGGCCGACGGCGTCCTGCGGCACGACGTAACGCACGTCGAGTGTGTACGGTTCGGTCACGTCCGACGAGCAGGATGCCGGACGCAGCGGGTCCCAGTCCGTGGTGAGCGAGGACGTGTCGGCGTCCCACTCGCGTTTCCGCCCCTCCAGCTCACGCAGCATCGGCTCCGCGCACGCGAGCTCCGACGCTCTGGGGTCGATGTCGATCTGGACCCTCAGGACCCTCGCGTCGACGGGCGCGAGGGGGTCGTCGACGAACTCCGCCACCGCGGGACCCACGACCGCGGCGCCGTAGGGGGTGTGCTGCCCTTGTTCCAGCACGACGGGGGCCGCCGGGGCGCCCGAGTCCGCTTCGCTCCACTCGTGCCAGGCGACCGTCGCCCCCAGCGCGGGAACGAGGACCACCAGTGCTCCGAGCGCCACCGCGTTCCTGCGCCACCACCCGCTCACAGGTTCGCCCATCCGGTCTCGGGAAGCTCGTCGCTCGGCGCGGTGGGCAGCGCGCCGAGGTCGAAGCCCACGACGATCATCGAGTCGAGGCGGGGATCGGACGACAGCGCGAGTTCGAGGGTCGCCGTGCCCGAGTCGAGGTCGGCCGGCAGCTCGAACGCGAGGCCGCCGCTCGTCGGCACGCCCGCCGACAGCGATTGCCGCAGCAGCGAGTCCGGACGGTCGCTGGCGCCGTAGCGCACCCCATCGACGACGAGCTCGGCGTGATTCAGGGTCACGAGGTCCTCCGATGTCACAGACGCGACGTCGAGATCGACGACGATCCAGTTCCCCTCGGCGGACCAGTCGCCCGCGTGCAGTTCCGACGTGCGACGGACATCGGTGATCGTGGCGGCGAGGTTGCGTCCGACGGCCTCCTCGCCGACGGCCGCGGTGAGCGGCATCGGCGCTTGGATCTGCTCCTCCCCGGGCGTGACGAGTGCGACGAACCACGCGACGACGACGAGGCCCGCTCCGACAGACCACGCCACCCAGCGAGGAAGCGTGCGATCAGCCCTGGCCATCGGCATCCTCCGCGTCCGCTCCGGCCCCCACGTCCTCGATCTCCACGGTGACCATCGCGTCGCGCACCGGGTCGGACCACCATTGGCCGGTCGTGACGAACGAGCCGGTGTACACCGAGCGGGCGTACAAAGTGACGGGCACCTCGTCGCCGGCTGCGAACGCGTCGGCGGGGACGACCCACGCGTAGACGATCCGCGCGGGAACGTGTGGCTGCATCTGGGGACTGAGAGTCGTGTCGTCGTAACGCGCGGCGCTGACGTCGGTGTCGATGCCCTCGACCGTGAGCGAGCTCCCGATGCCGCCGGCGCCCGCGGACACCGGTCGGTCCCACTCGTTCTCGACGTCGGCGACGATCGCGAACACGCGCTCGCCCGCTTCGGGGTAGACGCCCGCGTCGGGCAGCTCGTCGATGAGAACCGCCCGCTGCACCGTGAGCGAGCGCTCGGCCGTGACGTGCGGGTCACCCGGCTCGAGCTTCGAGGGCGCGGGCGGCGACGCGGTCGCGAGACCGCCGAAGGCTGCGGTGGCGAGGAGGAACGCCCCGGTGGCGATGCCCGCGAACCATCTCGTCGGGACGCGGTCGGCCGCTGCGCGCACCCACGCGAACCGACGCTTCGGCTCGGCGGCGGCGGTCGGCGACTCGGACACGAGGCCAGCCTAGGGCGAGAGGCGCCGGGTCTCGGATGCCGCGGGGAAGGCGTCGCGCAGCGCGCGCCGCACCTCGAGGATTCCGGCCCGAGCCTGGGATGCCGTGCGCTGGGCGCTGAAGATCTCACGTGTCGGCCGGCCGGGCAGGTCGAGGAGCGTCACGGGCGGGCGCGTGCCCTCCCAGAGGAGATCCGGCAGCACCGCGACGGCCTGGCCCTCGGCGACCAGTCGCGCGTGCGCGGAGAGGTCGGCGAGCTCGTAGCGCACGTCGGGCTCGTAGCCGGCGGCCCGGCACTGCTGTACCGCCCACAGCCGTGCCGCGGTGCCCGCGGGCTCCATCACCCACGGCCGCTCACGCAGGTCGCCGAGCGAGCGGGCGGGATCGGCGCGCCCGACGGCGATGCGGATCGGGTCGATGCCGAGCGTCTCGCGGTCCAAGCCATCGGAGTGCGCGCGGGTGTGCCCGGGATACTGCTCGGCGATGACGAGATCGACGCCGCGGGCCGTCAGTTCGAACAGCCCGAGCTCGGGCGGCATCTCGACGAGCTCGACTCGCAGCTGCGGAGCACGCGCGGCCAGGAGGGCGAGCGCGGCGGGAACGATCGCGAGCGCCGCGGTCTGCATCACGGCGACGCGCACGGGCGCGAGACCCGGGTGCAGCGACTCGAGCTCGCCCCGGGCGCGCTCGTCGAGGTCGAGTGCGCGAGCCGCGTGGGCGGCGAGGATGCGCCCGTGCTCGGTGAGTCGCACCCGGCGGCCCTCGGGCTCGAGGAGGGTCACGCCGGCCTCCTTCTCGAGCAGCGCCAGCTGCTGAGAGATCGTCGAGGGGCTGTACGAAAGCGCGTCGGCGACGGCCGCGAGGGTGCCACGCAGTGCGAGCTCATGGAGCAGGCGCAGGCGTCGCAGCTCGAACATCGGCATCCCATCGAGAATCTCGAACGATACTGATCGTAGATCATCGCTTTTCACGAATGAACGGATGCCGCACCCTTGACCTCATGCAGCAAGTTGACCGTACGCCGCACATCGAGGTGCAGGCTGGACTCACGGAGTCGATCGACGTGACGTCGGGAGTGCGAATGCAAGACGGAGCCGAGGAGCGCCTGGCCGCCGAGGCGGTGGCGCTCGCGCAGCGCTGGGTGGCCGAGAGTGCCGAGGTCGAGGTCGACCCGGCGGCCGAACGGCTCGCCGGCGTGCTGAAGGACCCCAACGGCCTGCCCTTCACGATCGGCTTCGTGGACGGCGTCATGCGGCCCGAGAGCCTGTCGGCCGCGGCATCCCATCTGCATCGCGTCGCACCGCTCGTGCCCGACTTCCTGCCGTGGCACCTGCGCGGCGCCGTGCGCCTGGGGGGTGCGGTCGCCCCCGTGCTGCCGTCGCCGGTCGTGCCGATCGCGCGGCGAGTGCTGCGCGGCATGGTCGGCCACCTCGTCGTCGACGCACGCCCCGACAAGCTCGGACCGGCCATCGCCGCGCTGCGCGAGAGCGGCGCGCGGCTGAACCTCAACCTCCTGGGCGAGGCGGTGCTCGGCGAGAAGGAGGCACTGCGACGGCTCGAGGGCATCCACGAGCTCATCCGCCGGCCCGACGTGGACTATGTCTCGGTCAAGGTCTCGGCCATCGCCAGTCACATCTCGATGTGGGCGTTCGACGAGGTCGTCGACAAGGTCGTCGAGCGACTGCGCCCGCTGTACCTCACGGCCGCGACGGACGGCACCTTCATCAACCTCGACATGGAGGAGTACCGCGACCTCGATCTGACGATCGCCGTGTTCACGCGGCTGCTCGAAGACCCGCGGCTGCGGCTGCTCGAGGCCGGCATCGTGCTGCAGGCATACCTGCCGGACGCCCTGCCGGCGCTCGAGCAGCTCACCGCCTGGGCGCAGCAGCGCGTCGCCGCCGGCGGGGCGCGCATCAAGGTGCGGCTCGTGAAGGGCGCGAACCTGGCGATGGAGCGCGTCGACGCGATCATGCACGACTGGAGTCTCGCCACCTACGGCGAGAAGGTCGACTCGGACGCCAACTACGTCCGGTGCCTGCGCTACGCGCTGGAGCCCACGCGCACGGCCGCCGTGCGCATCGGCGTCGCGGGCCACAACCTCTTCGACATCGCCTACGCCTGGCTGCTCGCCCGATCGCGCTCGCTGCGCCTGTCGAGCGGCGCGTCGCCCGATGTGGAATTCGAGATGCTCCTCGGCATGGCGCAGGGCCAGGTGCAGGCCGTCACGCGCGAGGTCGGCCACGTGCTGCTGTATGTCCCGGTCGTCCGCCCCGACGAGTTCGACGTGGCGATCAGCTACCTCGTGCGGCGCCTGGAGGAGAACGCGTCCAGCGACAACTTCCTCTCGGCCGCGTTCGACCTGGCCGACGACCCCGCGATGTTCGGGCGGGAGCGCGACCGCTTCGTCGCCTCGCTCGCGCGCGCCGACGATGCCGGGCTCGCCACCGGGCCGAACCGATCGCAGGACCGCGCCGCCGAGGCTGCCGCAGCGACCGCGACCGACGAATCCGAGTCCGTCGACCGCGCCGACTCGCCGCGCGCGCAGGCGCGCCTGCGCCGTGCCGCCGCCAGCGCCGACGAGGCGGGTCTCACCCAGGCGGTGATCGGGATCGCCCGGTCAGCCGCGCCAGGCGACACCGCGCCGCTCGAGCGCACCGTGCCCGAGCAGGTGTTCGGCGCCGAGGCGTTCGTCGAGACCGCGGTCTTCGCGCCGCGCGAGGGTGGCGTCCGGGTCGCCGGAGCCCCGGGGTTCCGGAACACGGCCGACAGCGACCCCGCACTGCCGGGAAATCGCGCGTGGGCTCGCGACATCTTGTCGCGCATCGAGACCTCCCGCGCCGGCGACGCCACCATCGCGGCCGCGCGTGTGACGGACGAGCCCGCGCTGCAGAACATCCTGGCGCGCGTGCGCGCCGCGGCACCCGAGTGGGGCGGGCTGCCGGCCGCGGACCGCGCCGCCGAGGCTGCCGCAGCG
>NZ_DATCVK010000092.1:0-11212 GCF_036566905.1 Microbacterium sp.
GCGCGCGCTCGACGACTGGGCGGCGCGCACCGCGCCGTGGCGCAGCTACCTCACCGCCCACCTGTGGCGCGCCGTCCCGCCGAGGACGCCCGCGAGAGCCCGCGCCGCACGCCCGCGCAGCGAGGCGCGAACCGCAGCATCCGTCCCATCCACTCCGTCCACATCCACCACCGGAGGCATGTCATGACCACCGCGACCATCCAGACCCTCGAGACCCCCGACGGAGCCTTCACGCTCCTCGCCGACGACGCGGGGCGCGTGCTCGCCTCGGGCTGGACCGCAGACCCCGCGGCGATCCTGGCCCGCCTGTCGGAGCGCGTGCGCCCCTCGAGCGTGGAGACGGGCGAGACGGATGCCGCAGCCGCCGTGGCCGCCTACTACGAGGGCGACCTCGCCGCGATCGACGAGGTCCCGGTCGCGCAGCACGGCACCGCGATGCAGCTCGCCGGCTGGGCGGCGCTGCGCCGCATCGCCCCCGGCCGCCCGTTGACGTACAGCGAGTTCGCGACCGAGCTCGGCTCGCCGAGCGCCGTGCGCGCCGCGGCATCCATCTGCGCCCGCAACGCCCCCGCGCTGTTCGTACCCTGCCATCGCGTGCTCCGCGCCGACGGGAGCCTCGGCGGGTTCGCGTGGGGTCTGCCGGTCAAACAGCGGCTGCTCGACCGCGAGGCCGCGGTGCCCGCGCTGATCGCGTGAGTCCTCGACACCCCCGGATCGTCTCAGGACGGTCCGGGGGTGTCCTGCGGCTGGGGCACTCGCAGAGAAATTTCCGGGGAGGCGGAAAGCGCTTGTTGCGCCCAGGGAACTCTCAGGTATAGGCTGGAGGGCTGGCGTGTCGTTTCGGCGGCACCCGGCCCATGTCCCGCGAACAAGGAGGAAGCCATGTCTCAGGCCGTCGTCACCACGAAGCCGATTGTCTTCCTGCCTGTTCTCGGGACGCCGCGCGTCGACCTCGAGGGATAATCCCCGGGCCGACCTCCGCCGATCCGCCGCACCCGCGGCGCCGCCGCTCGCAACGCCGCGCGGCATAGGATCACCAGCTCCCGCGTTCTGGCACACAGGACGCCTCTCCGGCGACCCCGCACGCTGTCGGTGCGCTGCGCCGTCCCCGCCGTTCCCGCGGCATCGAAACACCCCCGCCACACCACTCGCCAAGGATCATGACTACGTCTTCCGCTGAGAGACTCTCCACTCCACGCGCGCTCGCGCGCCTTCTTCCCTTCGCCAAACCCGTGTTGCCGCGACTGACGATGGGCGCCGTCAGTGCGCTCTTCGCCAGCCTGCTCGCGCTCGCCATCCCGCTCGTGCTCGAGCAGATCGTCCAGGGCCCCATCGCCTCGGGCGACGTCACCGCGATCTGGTGGGGTGCCGGAGCGATCCTGCTCCTCGGCCTCGCCGAAGCCGGCATGGTCTGGCTGCGGCGCTGGTTCGTGCTGGCGCCCGCGACCCTGGTCGAGTACGACCTGCGCCAGACCTTCTACTCGCGCCTGCAGCGCCTTCCGGTCGCCTTCCACGACCGGTGGCAGTCGGGTCAGCTGCTCAGCCGCATGATGCAGGACATCAGCATGCTGCGCCGCTGGCTCGCCTTCGGTCTCGTGCTGCTCGTCGTGAACGTCCTCACGATCGCCGTGGGTACCGCCCTCCTGTTCCGCTGGCACTGGCTGCTCGGAACGATCTTCCTCGTCACGTCCGCGCCGCTGTGGTACGCCGGGTACCGGTTCGAGAAGACGTACGGAACTCTCGCGCGGCAGTCTCAGGACCAGGCCGGCGATCTCGCCACCTCGGTCGAGGAGAGCGTGCACGGCATCCGCGTCCTCAAGGCGTTCGGCCGCGGCAAGCACGCGCTCCAGCGCTTCACCCGGCAGGCCGAGACGCTCCGAGAGACCGAGCTGCGCAAGGCGCGAGCGGTCGGCTGGATCTGGTTCTGGCTGGTGCTGCTCCCCGACATCGCGTTCGCGCTGTGCCTGGGTGCGGGCATCTACCTGACGGCCATGGGCGAGCTGCAGGGCGCGGAGCTCATCGCGTTCTTCGCGATGGCCACCGTGCTGCGCTGGCCGATGGAGTCGATCGGCTTCCTGTTCTCGTTCCTGCTGGACGCGCGCACCGCGACCGACCGCCTCTTCGAGGTGTTCGACGAGGAGAACACGATCATCGACCCCGTCGAGCCCGTCACGATCGAGCGCCCGCGCGGCGAGCTCGTCTTCGAGGGCGCGCACTTCCGCTACCAGGATGCGGCGTCCCACGAGCGCGATCTGCTCGACGGGATCGACCTGGCGGTCCGCCCGGGCGAGACCATGGCCCTCGTCGGGCTCACGGGATCGGGCAAGACGACGCTCACCACCCTGCCCACTCGCCTGTACGACGTGACCGGCGGCCGGGTGACGCTGGACGGCGTGGACGTGCGCGACCTGACCCTCAAGGAGCTGCGCCGGCACATCAGCATGGCGTTCGAGGACGCGACCCTCTTCTCCCAGAGCGTGAGGGACAACGTGCTGCTCGGCCGCGAGGACCTCGTACCCGGCAGCGATGAGGCGGAGCGCGTCCTTCGCGAGGCGCTGGGCGTCGCCCAGGCCGGCTTCGTCGATGAGCTGCCCGACGGCGTCGACACGATCATCGGCGAAGAAGGACTGTCCCTCTCCGGTGGCCAGCGACAGCGGCTCGCGCTCGCGCGCGCCGTCGCCGCACGGCCGGCCGTGCTCGTGCTCGACGACCCGCTGTCGGCGCTCGACGTCGACACCGAGGCCCTCGTCGAAGACGCTCTCCGGCAGGTCCTGCACGAGACGACCGCGCTCGTCGTGGCGCACCGCCCCTCGACCGTCATGCTCGCCGATCGCGTGGCGCTGCTCGAGGCCGGCCGCGTGACGGCGGTCGGCACCCACTCCGAACTGCTGCGCACCAGCAGCCACTACCGACACGTGATCTCGAGTCTCGAGGTCGAGGAAGCACGCATGCAAGCCGCTCGACAAGCTCAGGAACCGATGGGGGAGGTGACCCTGTGAGCACCACAGTGACCGGAACCAGCGGCGAAGACCGCTCCGACTACACGCGCGCCGAGAGCAAGGAGATCCGCAGGCGCTCGCTGCGCCTGCTCGGCTCGCTCATCACGCCGGTGCGCGGGCAGCTGATCCTCGCCGGCGTCGTGCTGGTGATCTCGACCGCGCTGCGCGTCGCGGGCCCCTGGCTGATCGGTATCGGCATCAACAACGCGCTGCCCGCTGCGGTGGAGCGGATGGACTGGATGCCGACGATCCTCGTCGTGCTGGTCTACCTGGTGACGGCACTCGGCGGTGCCGCCCTCATCGGCTGGTACGTCGTGGTCGCCGCGCGCCTCACGCAGGCGATCATGCTCGACCTGCGCAAGCGCATCTTCCTGCACACGCAGCGACTCAGCCTGGAGTTCCACGAGTCGTACACGTCGGGCCGCATCATCTCGCGTCAGACGAGCGACCTCGACACCATCCGCGAGCTGCTCGACGGCGGCCTCAACGAGCTCGTCTCCGGCATCCTGTACGGCGCTTTCACGCTGGCTGCGCTGTACATCGTGGACTGGCAGTCCGGTGTGATCCTGACGGTGATGGGCATCCCGCTGTACCTGCTCATGCGCTGGTTCTACTCGCGCTCGCAGCTGGTGTACCGGGAGTCCCGCGTCATCAGCGCCAAGGTGATCGTCAAGTTCGTCGAGACGATGACCGGCATCCGCGCCGTGAAGGCCTTCCGCAAGGAGGACCGCAACGACGAGGAGTTCGGCGCCGTGGCGATGGACTACCGCGACGTGAACATGCGCTCGATCCGCCTGTTCGGCACGTTCGAGCCGGGGCTCATGGCCGTGGCATCGGTGACCCTCGCGGTCGTGATCGCGTGGGGCGGCATCCGTGTCGTGGACGGCGCGATGGAGATCGGCTTCCTGCTGTCGGCCGTGCTCTACGTCCGCAACTTCTTCTCGCCGCTGCAGGAGGTCGCGTTCTTCCTGAACTCGTACCAGTCCGCGACGGCGGCGCTCGAGAAGGTGTCGGGCGTGCTGGAGGAGGAGCCCACGGTTCCCGACCCCAAGCACCCGATCGACCTCTGGACGGCGAAGGGCCACCTCGAGTTCCGTGACGTGGAATTCGGGTACGGCAATGGGCGCACCATCCTGCCCGACTTCTCGCTCGATATCCCCGCCGGGCAGACGATCGCGCTCGTCGGCACGACGGGCGCCGGCAAGTCGACGCTCGCCAAGCTCGTGTCGCGGTTCTACGACCCGACGAAGGGCGCGGTGACGCTCGACGATGTCGACCTCCGGTCGCTGCACCCGAAGGACCTGCGCCGCGCGATCGTCATGGTCACGCAGGAGGCCTACCTGTTCAGCGGCACGGTCGCCGACAACATCGCGCTCGGCAAGCCCGACGCGACGCTCGACGAGATCAAGGCCGCCGCGAAGGCGGTGGGGGCGGACGCCTTCATCGAGGCCCTGCCGGACGGCTACGACACCGACGTGAACAAGCGCGGTGGCCGCGTGTCGGCGGGACAGCGTCAGCTGGTCTCGTTCGCGCGCGCCTTCCTCGCCAACCCGGCGGTGCTCATCCTCGATGAGGCGACGGCGTCGCTCGACATGCCGTCCGAGCGGCAGATCCAGGATGCCCTGCAGACCCTGCTCGCCGACCGCACCGCGATCATCATCGCGCACCGTCTGTCGACGGTCGCGATCGCGGACCGCGTGCTGGTCATGGAGCATGGTCGCATCATCGAGGACGACGCCCCCGACGAGCTGATCGGCGGCGACGGCAAGTTCGCCCAGCTCCACAGTGCCTGGAGGGAGTCGCTGGTCTGACCAGCGCGCCGCGAGACCCGGATGCCCCGGCCCACCTGTCCACACAGGGCCGGGGCATCCACCTGTTCCGGGGTATCAGGCGCGGGCGATCGACACCGCGTGGGCGAGCGGATGCTGCGGCGCGAGGCCCGCGAGGGCGGAAGCTCCGTCGATCCCATGGCCGCGTGGCTCGACGAGCGTGACGTCCAGCTCGCTCGCCGCGATGTGCGAGGCGAAGGCCTCGAGCAGCTGCGGCGAGCGGAACACGCCGCCGATCGCGCACGCCGCGAAGCGCTCGCCGGCGTCGTCGGAGCGGACCCGCCGCAGCGACGTCTCGACGCTGTGGGCGAGCTCGCCGCCGGCCCGCACGGTGATGTGCTGCGACACCGCGTCGCCGTCGGACGCCAGGCGTGCGACGTGCTCGGCGAACGAGGCGACGACGCTCACGCGGTCCTCGGCGGACTGCAGGTGGATGTACGCCTGCCCGAGGTCGGGCCATCGCTCCTCCGCGACCTCGCGCAGCCGCGTCGCCGGACCGCGCCCGTCGAACTCGCGCATCACGGCGTCGAGCGCTTCGCGGCCGATCCAGTAGCCACTGCCGGCGTCGCCCATGAGATAGCCCCACCCGTCGACCCGGGCGACGCGCTCGGCGCCGACGGCCAGGGTGACCACGCCGGTGCCCGCGGCGACGACCGAGCCCCGGGTGTCGCCGAGCGCCCCGAGGAACGACGTGGTCGAGTCGTGCGCGAGGATCACCTCGCGCACCGACGGGTCGGCGATGCGGGCGAGGAACTCGGCGGCATCCGCCTCCTTCGTCGTCAGCCCCGACACGCCCGCGCTGACGACCGACACCTCGGCGCCGGTGCGCTCGATCGCGGCGTGCGCGACGGCGGCGAGCTGCGGCAGCAGCGGCTCATGGGTGCGGATACCGGGGAACAGCAGGTCGTGCTCCCGCACGCGCACCTTGATGCCGGTCTGCCCGGCATCGATCGCCAGTACTGTGCTCATACGGCTGTCGCCCCTTCTTCCCGCCGAGTCGGTCGCGCCGGTGCGAACGCTCCCGCCGACTTCCGGGGTCTCGTTCCCCCCGTTCCCCCCGTGGCGGCCGCCGCCGGCCGTCGCGTCATCCCACGATGCTCCACCTGTCGGGGCTTCCGCGGATACCCCTGTCGCCGTGCGCTCGGTCATGGCTGCGGCATCCTTGCGTCACCCGCGCGCAGGCGGTACACCTCGCGGAGGAACTCGCCGGCAGGCTTGCCGTACGGACAGTAGTCGTCGTTCGCAGCCGCTTCGTCGGCCGCGTAGAGCCGGGGCGGCCAGTCCCACAGCATGAACCCGCGCACCCACGGGCGCCCGTCGCACGCCGCGAACATCGCCTCGTAGTAGCGCAGCTGCGCCGCGCCGGACGGGGCGCCGGGCAGCGACCAGTCGTTGGGACGGTCGGGCGAGCCCTCGCGCGAGGGGCATCCGGCCTCCATGAAGAAGAACGGCTTGCCCGTCGCGGCCACGGCCTGCTCGATGCGGTCGAGCTCGGCATCCCATCGGTCGATCGGGTAGTAGCCGCTGGACGTGACGACGTCGACCGCGTCCCACCAGGAGAGGCGGTCCTCCTGGTACTTGTCGCAGTTGTAGGTGACGACGCCCGAGTAGACCGCGCGCACGGCGGCGATCAGGGCGCGCCACTCGTCCTCACGGGCGTCGGCACGAACCATCTCGCAGCCGATGCAGAGCATCTCGCAGCCCTCGGCCTCGGCGATGCGCGCCGCGTGCAGCATGAACTCCCGGTACGAGGCGAACCACTCGCTCCACGTCGGCTCTCCGGGGACGTCCTGATCGAAGAAGCCGATATAGGCGCGCCATGTGCCGTCCGCGACGTTGACGACCGGCTTGAGGCACACCTTCAGCCCGAGCGCCTTGGCCTCGCGAACGGCCCAGACCACCTCGTCGTCGGTCACCGTCGGCACCTCGCGAAACCGTACCTCGGTCGACTGCGCGGTCTCCTGCAGGGCCGAATACGCGATCGCGGTCCAGTTCACGCCGTGATCGGCCATGGCCCGCAGGGAGTCGGATGCCGCGGGCGTGGCCCACGTGCCGCGCATGCCGGTCCAGCCCCAGGTCATTCCGGCCACGTAGGACCCGAGCGTCTGGGCGGTCTCGACGGTCACGACGCGACCAGCTCGTTGGCCGTGCGCAGCACCCGAGGATCGGAGAGCGCGGATGCCGCGAGCGTGTCGCCGTCGTGTCGTACGAGCAGCGTCGTGCTCTCGCCGGGCAGCAGCGTCACGAGCGCGTCGGACGCGACGGCGGTGGGATCCACCTTTTCGACCAACAGGGTGAGATCGCGCACCAGGGAGCCCGCGGTGAGCGAGACGAGCGTGCCGTCCGCAGCCGGCTCGGTGCGGAGCTCGACCTGCGCGGCGCCGAGCGTCGATTCGCGCGGCTCGGCGAAGAACCAGTGACCGCGCACGGCGTCGACGCCGGCGACGACGAGCTCGCTCGCCGCCTCGCCGGCGGTGGCGACGTCGGCGGGGAGGGGAACGGTGATCGTCTCGCGCGGTGCGAGCGAGACCGGCGTCGTGACCCGGGCGAGCTCGTCGCCCGTGAACCCGACGCGGCGCGCCAGGAGCTCGCCTTCCCACGCCTCGGCGGTGTCGTTCACGAGCACCGCGGCGAGCCCGCCGTCGCGCGGCTGCACGGTCACCAGACGCGGGGCGAACGCGTTCTTCAGCCCGTAGTACAGAGGCTTCGGGCGCTCGTCGCCGTCGATGGCCGCCCACGACGTCACCGGCCAGCAGTCGTTCAGCTGCCAGACGATCGCGCCCTGGGTGTGCGGAGCCCAGGAGCGGAAGTGCTCGAGCGCCGTGCGCACGGCCAGCGCCTGGTTGAGCTGCATCGCCCAGTGCCAGTCCTCCATGGCCTCCGGCATGCGGAAGTGGGGGATCAGGCCGTTGGTGAGCTTTGTGTTGCCCTCCATCGCCTTCTGGTGCACGATCATGCCGGGCGATTCAGGGGTGAGCGGATCGTCGCTGATGGAGCGGACCAGGGTGCTCCACGCCGGCGGACCCTGCCAGCCGAACTCGGCGACGAACCGCGGCTTGTGGTCGCGGTACGTCGTCCAGTCGAGCCGGTTCCACTGCTCCCACAGGTGCACGGAGCCGTGCTGCTCGTCGTTCGGGTGAGACCCGGTCTGCGCCGCGCCGTCCCAGCCCATGCCGGGGCTGAAGGGGCTGCCGGGCGCGTACGGCACGTGCGGGGCGAGCTCGGCGACCAGCGCGGGGAACAGCTCGTAGTAGTAGTGCGCGCCCCACGTCTTGCCGTCCAGGCGCTGCTTCCAGCCCCAGTCCTCGTAGCCCCACAGGTTCTCGTTGTTGCCGGTGAGCAGCACGAGCGAGGCGTGGTGGCCGAGCCGCACGATGTTCTCCCGCGCCTCCGCCTCGACCTCGGAGCGCAGCGGCTCCTCCTCGGCGTACGCGGCGCAGGCGAACAGGAAGTCCTGCCAGACCAGCAGGCCCAGCTCGTCGGCGAGCTCGTAGAAGTCGTCGGACTCGTAGAGCCCGCCGCCCCACACGCGGATGAGGTTGAGGTTGGCGTCGAGCGCCTGCTCGAAGCGGCGCCGCAGGCGGTCGCGGGTGACGCGGACCGTGAGGGCGTCGTCGGGGATCCAGTTCACGCCCTTCACAAACACCGGTTGGTCGTTGACGACCAGCGTGAACGGCGTCCCAGACTCGTCAGGGGTGGTCTCCCACCGCACGTCGCGGAACCCGACGACGCGGTGCGTGGCATCCAGCGGATCCGGACCGTCGCCCCCCTGCAGACGGACGTCGACGACGTAGAGCGGCTGCGCGCCGTAGCCCGCCGGCCACCAGCGCTCGGCCGCGGCGAGCTCGAGCCGCACCGTCGCCGTGTCGCCGTCGAGCTCGACCGTGGCCCCCTGCAGCTCCTGATCGGTCACGCCTGGCCCCGCCACCGTCGCGATGACGGAAAGCGGAACGGATGCCGCACCCGGCGCCCGCTCGACCTCCACGTCGACGGTGACCGTGCCGCCGTCGCCCGCCGGCGTCGCGACCACGCGCGTCTGCGCCAGGCGCGCGACCGACCAGGACTCCAGGCCGACGGGCTTGACGATGCCGCTGGTGTACGTCGCGATGCCCCAGTCCCAGCCGAAGCTGCACGCCGACTTGCGGATGGCGTCGTAGGGGAGCGGGTACGGGCGCTGCCGCACCCCCAGCGCGGCGCTCTGCTCGTTGGCGTACTTGACCGGCGAGCGGAAGCGCACGACGAGGTCGTTGTCGCCCTCGATGAGCGCGTCGCGAACGTCGAACCGGTAGGAGCGGTGCTGGTTGGCCGTCGCCCCGATCTCGCTGCCGTTGAGGAGGATCGTCGTCACGGTGTCGAGGCCCTCGAAGACCAGATCGGTGCGGTCGGCGCCGTCCGGCGTCCATGTGAACGACGTCTCGTACGTCCAGTCGACCAGGCCGATCCACGCGAGCGCGGACTCGTTGTCGTCGAGGAACGGGTCGGGGATGAGATCGGCGGCGAGCAGGTCGGTGTGCACGCAGCCGGGGACCGTGGCGGCGACCGTGCCGGCGAATCCTTCCGGTGCCGGTCCGGCGGCGGCGCGCAGGGTCCAGCCCGCGTCGAGGGGACGGAACGAGAGGGCGGTGGTCACTTGACGGCTCCTGCGGTGAGGCCCTTGTAGATCCATCGCTGCAGCAGCAGGAAGGCGACGAGGGTCGGGATGATGACGAGGACGGTGCCGGCGGAGATGACCTCCCACTGGGCGCCGAACGGTCCCTTGAACCGGAACAGCGATGTGGAGATCAGTCCTTCGGACGGCAGATAGAGGAACGGTGCGTAGAACTCGTTGTACACCGCGATGCCCTTGATGATGACGACTGTCGCGATCGCGGGTCGCAGCAGGGGCAGCACGATGCGCCAGTAGATCGTCCACCGGTTCGCGCCGTCGATCATCGCCGCCTCGTCGAGGGAGACCGGGATCGACTGCATGAACTGGATGAACAGGTAGATGGCGATGATGTCCGTGCCCATGAACAGCAGGATCAGCGCGGCCTTGGTGTCGTAGAGCCCGAGTCCGTTGATGAGCTGGAAGGTCGCGACCTGGCTCGTCACGCTGGGGATCAGGGTGGCGACGAGGAACAGGCCGAACACGAGCTTCTTGCCACGGAAGGCGAACCGGTCGAGCGCGTAGGCGGCCATGGTGCCGATGAAGATGGTGCCGGCCAGCGACACCACCAGCACGATCGTGGTGTTGACGAAGCCCTCGAGCATCTCGCCGCTCGTGAACGCGGTCACGAAGTTGTCGAAGTTGAGCCAGTTCTCCGGCGGGTCGAACGGGCCTGTCTGGGCATACTCGGGCGCGGTCTTGAGACTCGCGAACAGCAGCACCGACAGGGGCAGCAGCGTCAGCACCGACGCGATGATCAGGCTGAGGTACTTCGCCGTGGTCGCGCTGACGCCGCGGAGGCGCTCGCCGCGGGAGCGGCCCTTGATCGTGCGCGGGGGAGCGGTGCGCAACGGCATCGTGCGCAGCGGTTCGGTGGTGGTCATGTCAGGTCGACCTTCTCGTCGGGGAACACCTTGCGCTGGATCCACGTGATCACCAGCACGATCGCCAGCAGCACGACGGCCATCGCGGATGCGAGGCCCACCTGCCGGAAGCTGAAGGCGGTCTGCAGAGTCTGGATGACGAACGTCGCCGATCCGTTGGCACCGCCGGTCATGATGAAGGGGATCTCGAAGACGCTGAGGCTGCCGGCGATCGCGAGGATGAACGAGAGGCCGATCACCCGCCGGATGCCGGGGAAGATGATGGCCCAGAACTGCTGCCAGCGGCTCGCGCCGTCCAGATCCGCCGCCTCGTACAGCTCGTGCGGAATCGACTGGATGGCACCGAGGAAGAGCACGAAGTTCATCCCGGTGTAGCGCCACACCGAGGTGCCGGCCAGCGACCAGTTGACGACGTCCGGGTTGCCGAGCCACTGCGGGGGATCGGCCACTCCGAACCAGCTGAGGACCGTGTCGAGCGTGCCCCCGGGCTGGAAGAGGTAGAGGAAGACGAATCCGATCGCGACCCCGTTGATGAGGTACGGGAAGAACAGGATGCCGCGGAAGAGGTTGGAGAAACGCGTCGAGAAGCTGAGGAGCGTGGCGAAGTACAGCGCGATCGCCATCTGCGCGAACGACGCGAAGAAGTAGTACAGGCTGACGCCGAACACCGAGAAGATGCGCGGGTCGGTGAACACCTGCACGTAGTTGTCGAGTCCGACGAAGTTCTTCTGGAGATCGATGCCGTCCCAGTCGGTGACGCTGAAGTAGAAGAGGTTCAGCGCCGGCCAGTAGGTGAACAGCAGCAGCAGTCCCACCGCCGCGGCCAGGAAGAACCACGGGGTGAGGTGCTGCAGG
>NZ_DATCVK010000093.1:0-43385 GCF_036566905.1 Microbacterium sp.
CGAGAACAGGTGTTCCGGTGGGAACAGGACGTTCGGACGCGGAATCGGCCTGTGAGCGCCGGAACAGGAGATCCGGGAGGACGACGAGCCCGAGAAGCGGTGCGAACACGGCCGGCTGCAGATAACGCGCCGCGTGGGTGCCGAGCGCGATCGCGCCCACCACGACGAGGAGGGGCATGACCCAGCCGCACGCCGCCACGACGGCCGACCCGACGTCGCGCCGACGCGCGAGCAGCAGCGTGGCGGCGACGCTTCCGCACCACAGCACCGCGACGGCGAAGACGGATGCCGCGCCCCACGGAGCAGCGATCCGTTCGGCCAGCAGCGCTCCGTAGTACTCGAGCGACGCCGCCCACTGCGCCGGGTCGATGTAGCCGGCGCCGGTGTTGGCGATCAGGTGTGCCAGCGGCATCCGCCCGACGAATCCCAGGATCGAGCCCGCCACGAGTGCACCGACCAGCCAGAGCGCCGCGCGCCGGCGCACCGCGGCCACGCCGAGCACCACGCAGAGGGGGATGGTCGCCCACACCGCGAACAGCGGATTGGTGAGGACGGATGCCGCAGCCACGAGTCCGAGTGCGGTTGCCGGTCCCCATGGCACAGCCCCGGTACTCCGGGCACCGTCGAGTCCCCGGCGTGCCAGCCCCACCGCGAGCACGGCGCCGACCACCGTCGCGCTGTAGTAGGTCGTGGTCGTGAGCAGCGAGGCGAGCTCCAGCGCGTCGCGCGACGCCGAGGTCTCGCTCGCCGCGAGGACCGCGAACGCTCCGAGTGCGAGCAGTGCGCCGGCGATCGGCGCGCGCGCACGCGTGACCGACCCCGCCGCGACGCGCAGGGCGCCGTACAGCGCGACGACGTTCACGACGCCGGCGAGGCCGAGGGTGCCTTCGATGCCCAGGCCGGCCGGCGCGAGCACTCCGAGCATCGCGGTCTCGGGAAGGAACAGCACCGACGACAGCGCCCAGTCCTGAGGCCGGCCTGTCGCCATCGAGTGCAGGATCAGCGTGGTGACCAGCGAGTCGCCGTCACGGAACAGCAGCTCCGACCGTGCGGATCCCGCCACCACCGCGACGACCGCGATGCCGATGGCGAGCGCCACCACGAGGCCGAGGAGCTCTCGCGCCCAGCGCGGCAGCTCGCGCCTGGCCTCGACGTAGGGCACGGTGTTCTGGGCCACCGACTCACTCTGCCACGCCCGACCTCATCGCCCCTGCGGCAGCGCACCGACCGCGGATGTATGCCGTGGCGGGCAGGCGCGGGTGATGCGCCCGGTAGGATGGGTCCGACACCCCGATCGCCTTGGCTCCGCGCTGTTCGTCGACGACCCGCGCAGACCGACGACCACGAGGAGGCCCGAATGCTCCTCGTCCTCGGCGCGTTCGCGGTCGTTCCGATCCTGCTGCCGTGGCTCGTCGCACGCATCGGCGCCCGGGCGTTCTACGTCGCAGCGATCCTTCCGCTCGCCGGCTCCGTGTACGCCGCGGTGCTCACGCCGCGCATCATCGCCGGCGACATTCCGTTCGAGACATACGCCTGGATCCCCTCGCTCGGCATCGACCTCTCGATGCGCATGGACACGCTCTCGTGGCTCATGACGCTGGTGGTGACGGGCGTCGGTGCTCTCGTGATGATCTACTGCCGCTGGTACTTCCGCGGCAAGAAGGAGAACCTGGGCCAGTTCGCCGCTGTTCTCCTCGCCTTCGCCGGAGCGATGTACGGTCTGGTGCTCACCGACGACCTCGTCGTGCTGGTGATGTTCTGGGAAGTCACGAGCGTGCTGTCGTACCTCCTCATCGGGTACTACAACAAACGGGCGGCGAGCCGCCGCGCCGCACTCCAGGCGCTCCTGGTCACAACGCTCGGCGGACTCGTCATGCTGATCGGTGTCGTGCTGCTGGTCGTGGACGCCGGCACCTCGAGCATCTCGACGATCCTCGCCGAGGCGCCCTCCGGGCCGATCGTCGACGCCGCGCTGGTGCTGATCCTCGTCGGCGCGCTCAGCAAATCGGCCATCTTCCCGTTCCACTTCTGGCTCCCCGGTGCCATGGCGGCGCCCACCCCCGTGAGCGCCTACCTGCACGCCGCGGCGATGGTGAAGGCCGGCATCTACCTCATCGCCCGCCTTGCGCCGGTCTTCGCGATCGCACCGACGTGGCGGCCGATCGTGGTCGGACTCGGCGTCTTCACGATGCTGCTGGGCGGGTTCCAGGCGCTGCGCGAGACCGACCTCAAGCGCGTGCTCGCGTTCGGCACGGTGAGCCAGCTCGGCATGCTGACCGTGGTGCTCGGCTATGGGACGAGGGATGCCGCCCTCGCCGGCCTGGCGCTGCTGCTGAGTCACGCCCTCTTCAAGTCGGCGCTGTTCCTCGTGGTGGGCGTCATCGACCGCCAGCTCTCCACGCGCGACCTCACCGAGCTGTCCGGGGTCGGCCGCCAGGCACCCGTGCTGGCCACGTTCTCGATCATCGCGGTCGCCTCGATGGTCGGCGTCATCCCCACCATCGGGTTCGTCGCGAAGGAGGGGGCGCTCGCCGCACTCCTGCACGAGGCGCTCGGCGGAGCGGTGTGGGGGATCGTCGCCCTGGTCGGCATCACGCTGGGGTCGGTGCTGACCGCGGGGTACGGCATCCGTTTCGTCTGGGGCGCGTTCGCGACCAAGCGTCAGCCGAGCGGCGACCGTATGCCCGACACGGAATGGCCCGATCCGCCGATCGGCTTCCTCGTCGCTCCGATCGTGCTCGCCGGCCTCACCGTCATCGCCGGTGTCGCGTCCCCGTGGCTCGACAAGGCCTTCGCCCCGTACGCCGATGAGGCGCCTGTGGCCACGCCCGGCGTGACGCCTCCCGAGCACCCCGCGCATCTCGCCGTCTGGCACGGCTTCGAGGCCGCGCTGTGGATCTCGCTCGCGTCCATCGCGGTGGGAGTCGTCGTGTTCTGGGCGACCCGAGGCTGGCGCCCGATCACTCGTCTCCTGCCGTTCACGGCCGCCGAGGCGTACAACGGCGCGCTCCGCGGCATCGCCCGCCTCTCCGTCCTGACGACCAGCCTCACCCAGCGCGGCTCCCTGCCCGTGTACGTCGGCACGATCTTCGTGGTGTTCGTCGCCGCGGAGGGCACCGCGCTGATCGCGAGCGATGAGTGGCGCGCCCAGCTCGACGCCTTCCAGACACCGACGCAGCTGTTCGTCGCCCCGCTCATGATCGCGGCGGGACTCATCGCGATCCGCGCCCGGAAGCGCTACACCGGAGTCGTCCTCGTCTCGGTGACCGGACTCGGCATGGTGCTGCTCTTCGCGACGAGCGGGGCGCCCGACCTCGCGCTCACGCAGATCCTCGTCGAGACCGTCACGCTGGTCGCCTTCGCCCTGGTGCTCCGGCGGATCCCGTCGCGGCTCGGCGAGCACAACGCGTCGGTCTGGCCCGTCGCGCGCGCCGTGCTCGGCGCCGCGGTCGGCATCACCATGGCCCTCGTCGCGATCGTGGCGACCGGGGCGCGCGTCGAGAAGCCGATCTCGGAGCGCTTCCCCGAGCTGGCCTATCAGCTCGGTCACGGCAAGAACGTGGTCAACGTCGCCCTGGTCGACCTCCGCGGGTGGGACACGATGGGCGAGCTCTCCGTGCTGATCCTCGCGGCGACGGGCGTGGCCTCCCTCGTCTTCGTCACCCACCGCGCCGACACGCTGTCCCGGTTCATCGCGCCGCTCCCCTCGGGGGCGACACGGGCACGCCGCCCCCTCGTCGAGACGTCGGACGGCCTCAAGCAGCGCGGCGACGAGCGCGGCAGCGGGCGCATGGCCTGGCTCGTCGGCGGCCAGCGCGTGCGACCCGAGAACCGCTCGATCATGCTCGAGGTGATCGTGCGGATCCTGTTCCACACGATCATCATCGTGTCGCTGTACCTGCTGTTCGCCGGTCACAACCTTCCGGGCGGCGGCTTCGCCGGCGGCCTCGTCGCGGGTATGGCGCTCGTGATGCGCTACGTCGCCGGCGGCCGCTACGAGCTGGGCGCGGCCGCGCCCACCGACGCCGGGCGCCTGCTCGGCACCGGCATGAGCATCGCGGTCGCGTGCGCCGTGGTGCCGGTGTTCTTCGGCTACCCGCCGCTGTCGAGCTTCTTCTTCGAGACCACGCTGCCGGTGCTCGGCCACGTCGAGTTCGTCACCTCGACCATCTTCGACGTGGGCGTCTACCTCGTCGTCATCGGGCTCGTGCTCGACGTGCTGCGCAGCCTCGGCGCCGAGGTCGACCGTCAGGCGCAGGAGGCCCGCGAGCAGCAGGGGGTGAGCGTCTCGTGAACGTCTCGCTCATCCTCATCATCGTGATGGCGGTCCTCTTCGCCTGCGGCGTGTACGCGATGCTCGAACGCAGCCTCACCCGCGTCCTGATCGGGTTCCTGCTGCTCGGCAACGCGACCAACCTCCTCCTGCTCATCGTGATGGGCGCCCCCGGTGTCGCGCCGTTCTTCGGGGCGGCGGCATCCGTCGAAGAGATGTCGGACCCGCTGCCGCAGGCCCTCACGCTCACCGCGATCGTCATCACGTTCGCCGTCTCGGCGTTCCTCCTCGCACTCATCTACCGCTCCTGGCAGCTCGGCCAGGCCGACACGGTGGTCGACGACGTCGCCGACCTGGAGGTGCGCGAGCGCGGCCCCGAGGACGAGGACACGATGGACGAGGAAACCGAGATCGAGCACACCGACGACGACGCGACGACCGACTTCGTGGGCACCGACACCGCGCCCATCACGATCCTCGGCACGCGCGACTTCGCCGGCCTCCGCGACGACGCACCGGTGGACCGTCCCGCACAGGACCCGGGGGGTCGCTCCGACGAGCGCGAGCGGGGTGATGACGCATGATCCAGATCGCCCCGGCTCTGGTCCCGCTGCTCGTGACGCTGCCGCTGCTCGGCGCCGCCATCGCCCTCATCGCCGGCCGGCATCGCAAGACGCAGGTCGCGGTCTCGGTGGTGACGCTCACCGCGGTGCTCGTCATCGCCGCCATCCTGCTCTACGTCGTCGACGTCGGAGACCGCCCGATCGCGGTCTCGGTCGGCGGCTGGCCCATCCCGTTCGGCATCGTGCTGTACGTGGACCGGCTGTCGGCGCTGCTGGTCGTGGTCTCGAGCATCGTGCTGCTCGCGGTGCTCCTCTTCTCGATCGGCCAGGGTGCGGCCGACGGCGACGACGACACGCCGGTCTCGATCTTCCACCCCTCGTACCTGATCCTGGGCGCCGGCATCTTCAACGCGTTCATCGCGGGCGACCTGTTCAACCTCTACGTCGGCTTCGAGATCCTGCTCGTCGCCTCGTACGTGCTCATCACGCTGGGCTCGACGGAGTCGCGGATCCGCACCGGCGTCGTCTACATCGTGGTGTCGCTGGTGTCGTCGATCCTGTTCCTCGCCGCGATCGCGATGATCTACGGCGCCCTGGGCACCGTGAACATGGTGCAGATCTCGGAGCGCATGGGGGAGCTGCCGCAGGAGACGCAGCTGATCCTGCACCTCATGCTGCTGCTGGCGTTCAGCATCAAGGCCGCCGTCTTCCCGCTGTCGTTCTGGCTGCCCGACTCTTACCCGACCGCGCCGGCGCCGGTGACCGCGGTGTTCGCCGGTCTGCTGACGAAGGTCGGCGTGTACGCGATCATCCGCACCGAGACCGAGCTGTTCCTCTACAACGACGTCAACCAGCTGCTCATGTGGGTGGCGCTGGCGACGATGATCGTCGGCGTGCTCGGCGCGGTCGCGCAGGCCGAGCTGAAACGAATCCTGTCGTTCACACTCGTCAGCCACATCGGCTACATGATCTTCGGACTCGCGATCGCGACGCCGGCGGCCATCGGGGCGACGATCTACTACATGATCCACCACATCGTGGTGCAGACGACGCTGTTCCTCGCCGTGGGACTCGTGGAGCGCCGCGCGGGATCGACCTCGATCCTGCGCGTGAAGGGACTCATGAAGGCGGCGCCGGTGATCGCCGTGCTCTACTTCATCCCCGCCGTCAACCTCGGCGGCCTGCCGCCGTTCTCGGGCTTCATCGGCAAGTTCGCGCTGTTCGACGCCGCGGCCCAGGTCGGCACGCCGATCATGATGGTGCTGATGGTCGGCGGCATCCTGACGAGCCTGCTCACCCTGTACGCCCTCATGCGGGCGTGGAACCTGTCGTTCTGGCGCGAGGACGAGGACTCGGCCGAGACCGAGGCCCGCATCTCGTACCTCGGGGCTGCCCCGGCGGCCGGCGTCGAGACCGAGCGCCGCGTCATCCCGAAGATCATGACCGCTGCCACCACCGGAATGGTGGCGATCACGGTCGCCCTGACGATCTTCGCCGGGCCGCTCTACGAGGTGTGCACGCGCATCGGCGAGGCGCTCCTCCAGCCGGTGTCGCTCACGCAGCTGCAGGATGACGTGCAGGGATCGGAGAAGGCGCCGTGAGCCCCGACCTGCCCCAGAACCGGCTGCGCCGCGCTGCCATCACGACCTGGCGCCAGCTGCCGTTCTTCGTCTGGCTCATCGCGCTGTGGATGCTGCTGTGGGGGCAGTTCACGTGGCTCGCGTTCCTCACCGGCCTGATCGCGGCCATCATCGTGACGCGCATCTTCCGTCTGCCGCCCGTGGAGCTCTCCGGCCGCGTCAACCTCTGGTGGGGCTTCGTGTTCGTGCTCGAGTTCATCGTTGCGGTGGTCCACGGCTCGCTCACCGTGGCGTGGCAGGTGCTCGACTTCCGCCGGCAGCCCGGCGCCGCGATCATCGCCGTGCAGCTGCGCACCGACGACGACCTGATCATGACGCACACCGGCGTGACGGCATCCCTCATCCCCGGCTCGCTGATCGTCGAGACCGATCGAGACCGCCGCATCCTGTACCTGCACGTGATCGGCGTGCGCGACGACGCCGATGTCGAGAAGCAGCGCGCGAGCGTCCACCACTGGGAGGAGCGCATCGTGCGCGCGGTCGGTTCGCGGGCGCAGCTGCGGGCGATGCGAGGCACGCGACCTGTCACCGGAGGGGGTGCGCGATGAACGTCCTGATGATCGCGATCTACGTGATCTTCGGCGTGGCCGCACTGCTGACGCTGTGGCGGATCGTCATCGGGCCGTCGATCCTCGACCGCGCGGTGGCTTCCGACGTCCTCCTCACCGAGGTGATGTGCGTGCTGGGCGCCGAGATGGCGATCAACCATCACACCCGGACGCTCCCGGTGCTGCTGATCATCGCGGCGGTCGGCGTGTTCGGATCGATCTCGATCGCGCGGTTCGTGGCGAGAAGGGACCAAGGACGATGAACGAGTTCCTGGATGTCGCGGCCCTCGTCCTGATCCTCATCGGCGGGCTGCTGTGCCTCACCGCCGCGATCGGGGTGCTGCGCTTCCGCGATGTGCCGAGCCGCCTCCACGCGGCGACCAAGCCGCAGGTTCTCGGCCTGATGCTGATCTGCCTCGCGATCGCGCTGTCGTTGCGGTCGTGGCCGGTGGTCGCGTTCCTCGTGCCGATCGTGCTCATCCAACTCGCGACGGCGCCGCTGTCGGCGCACATGGTGGGGCGTCAGGCGTATCGCAACGGCACGATCGACGAGACGGGGCTCCACGTGGACGAGCTCGCCGAGTCCAAGCGCACGCCTCCCGCCGCCGGCGGCTGAGGCCTGAAGCCCGCCGCTGTCAGCGCGAGGTGCCCGCGGCGCGGCGCGCCCACGTCGGCGCCCTCTCGGGGCGCGGGCCGACGCCGATGATGAACGCGGGGATGACCGTCAGTCCGGGCAGGCGACGGAGGAGGCGGATCAACCGGCGCGGCGGCGTGAACCCTGCGCCGCTGAGCGCCGGCATGATGAGGCGCGCATGGATGAAGCGCTGCAGCGCCTGGATCGCCACCGTCGGCAGTCTTCGCCGGCGCTGCACGCGCGCGAGCACGCGGTCGCCCTCGCGAGCGGGACCACGGAACGTGCCGCGACGCAGCGGGTTGGCGAGGATGCGGGCGGCGGCGACGGCATCCTGCACGGCGAGGTTGATGCCGACGCCGCCGACGGGCGACATCGCATGGGCGGCGTCGCCGATGCACAGCACACCGGGCGCGTGCCAGCGGCGCAGGCGATCGAGGCGCACGTCGAGGTGCTTCACGTCGTCCATGGACGCGATGCCGTCGACGTCGTCGGCGAGCTCGGGGAGGAGCTGCGCGGTGTCGGCGCGGAATGCGACGATTCCTCGCCGGCGGACGGCGGCGTCCGTGCCCTTGTGCGCGAGAGCCGCGACCTGGACGTAGCCCCTGCGGGGGATCGCGATCGCGACGCGACCCTTGCCGATGCGGGGCAGCAGGGACTCGCCGAGCGGCCGCGCGGTGTTCACGCGGTACCACCAGACATCGAAGCCGACCCGGAACTGCCGCGCCGGAAGACCGACGGACCGGCGGACGACCGACCAGCGGCCGTCGCACGCGACTGTGAGGTCGGCGAGGAGCCGGCCGTCACCTGCCGGTGACGAGTACTCCACGCCGACCACGCGATCGCCGTCGCGGATGACACCGGTCACCTCGTGCTCGATGCGCAGTGTGAACGACGGTTCGGCGGCCGCGGCATCGGCGATCAGGTCGAGCAGGTCCCACTGCGGCACCATCGCGACGTACGGATGCCGCACCCGCAGGCGCGAGAAGTCGGCCATCTGCACGTCCTGGCCGGCGGGCCCGGGCAGGACGACCCGGCTGATCCGCGAGTGCGGCAGCGCGTCGAAACGGTCGAACAGACCGAGGTCGTCGAGCAGGCCGAGCGTGGTCGGATGGACCGTGTCGCCGCGGAAGTCGCGGAGGAAGTCGGCGTGCTTCTCCAGCACCGTGACCGTCACCCCCGCGCGGGCGAGCAGGAGGCCGAGCACGAGGCCCGCGGGGCCACCGCCCACGATGGCGCACGTCGTCCGCGTCGACCCGCCGGCGTCGGGATCGGCGGTCATGTCGGCATCCGTCTCAGCGCCGCTGCGGTCTCCACGTTCGACGCCTCCTCGAGTCCTCGTGCTCCGCCGAGCATCATCCGAACCCAGGGTACGACCGCCGCGCCCGCGAACGGCTAGGCGCGTTCCACCGGCAGCCACAGCTCCGAAGTCGCCGTGCTGAAGTCGTCGGCGCGCTCGAGGATGGCCACGATCGAGGGGCCGGGACGCAGCCGCCACGGGTTGGACGGGAACCAGTCAGCGGCCGTGGCGGCCCACGTGGACTGCAGGGCCGCCGGGTACGGGCCTGAGGTGCGGAACACTGCCCAGCTCCCGGCAGGCACCTCGATCACGTCGAGGCCGTCGGGCACCGTCGTGGCCTCACCGACGGCGACGCCGTGCAGGTAGGTCAGCTCGCTGCCCTCGGTGTAGTCGGGGTCCAGGTCGGCGCTCACCTGCAGCAGCCCGGCGGGCTCCGCGCTGCTCAGCGTCTTGAGGCGCAGGTGCTCGTCGGCGGGGAGCGAAGCGATGTGCGCCTGGATGTGCGGGTTGACCCCTTCGTGGATGAGCGGCACGCGGGCGGCGTGGCCGACGAGCCGGAGGTCGGGGAGGTCTGCGATGCGGGTGTCCATGGGCGTGTTCCCTTCTACGGTCAGGCGGAACCTGAGCTGCGGTTGCGTGCGAAGGGGGCCGCCGTCTCGGCGCACGTCGCCGGGACCGGCGCCGTGCACCGCCCGGAACGCTCGACCGAACGCCTCGGTGGAGCCGTATCCGTAGCGGACCGAGATCCCGAGCAGGTCACCGCCGCCGACGACATCGGCCGCTGCGACCGACATCCGGCGCCGCCGGATGTATTCCGACAGCGGCATTCCGGCCAGCGACGAGAACATCCGGCGCATGTGGTACTCGGTGGTGCCGAGACTCCGTGCCAGGTCGGCGACGTCGACGTCCTCGGTGAGGTGGTCCTCGACGTACCCGACGACCCGGTTGAGAATCGAGATCACGGTTCCTCCTTCGACATCCAGCCTCGTCCCGCACACCTCCGCGCACCCGACTATCGCGGTCCGATTCGATCGGCCACCTGCGCCGGTCCGGCGTCAGCCGAAGCGAAGCGCGTCGGGGTCGTTGGTGTCGGCGGTCCAACCGACGGAGCGGTACAGCTCCACGAGCTCGGTCGCCGACGGGATCTCCGCCGCGATCTCGGCAGTCATCCTTCGATCCTTCCACCGGTGCAGGTCGGGGTCGGCCGTCTCGCGTGCTCAGTCGGGGAACGGCACGGGGAACTCTGTGCCGAAGTCGGCCGACCGGCTGACCGCGCTCCAGGTCAGGTCGCTCTCGAGCTGCCGCCGGCCGTAGGCCACCGCCAGGTCGGCGGCGTTCGCGCCGAGGGGGAGGTTGTGCGGAAGGGCTTGTCGCGAGGTCAGCCTCACCAGGATCTCGGCCGCCCTGTCCGGGTCGCCGGCCGCGAGTGGCGAGGACTCGTCGGCGGAGTCCGCGTACCGCGCGCCCAGCGCCGCGTACTCGTCGGGCATGGCCGCGACGGTCATGGAGCTGCCCGCCCAGTCGGTGCGGAAGCCGCTCGGCTCGACGACGAGCGTCCGGATTCCGAACTGCTCCGTCTCGGTGCGCAGGACGCGGCTGAACCCGTCGATGGCGAACTTGGCCGCCTGGTACGACGCGATCCCGCCGGATCCGCCGACGCGACCTCCGATCGAAGAAAACTGGATGATGAGGCCTTCGCCCTGTGCACGCATGATCGGCACGACGGCCCGCGACACGTTGTAGACCCCCCAGAAGTTGGTCTCGAACTGGCTGCGGAAGTCCTCCGGATCGCCGGTCTCGACCGGGGCGACGTTGGCGAACCCGGCGTTGTTGACGACGACGTCCAGTCGTCCGAACGTGCTGTGAGCCTCACTGACCGCGTCCGCCACTGCTGACGGATCGGTGATGTCGAGGGGAAGGAGGAGGACGCGGTCGCCGAACTCGTCGGCGAGGTCGCCGAGGTCGCCGGGGCGACGTGCCGTTGCCGCCACCCGGTGGCCGTGTGCGAGCGCGGTGCGGGCGAGTGCGCGACCGAAGCCGCGAGAGGAACCGGTGATGAACCATGTGGATGCCATGAACTTAGTACAACATGGTTGCGTTAATAACGCAACGGCGTTGCCGTACGATGGGCTCATGTCCGGAACGACGTCGCCCGATGCCCGGTTCCAGCGCGCGCGAAGCCGCGAGGCGAAGGATCGGCGTGAGACCGCCATCCTCGACGCCGCGCGCGAGCTCGCCGGAAACGGCCGAGTCCGAGACGTGACGCTCACCGACATCGCCGCCGCCGTCGGCCTGCACAAGTCCGCGATGCTCCGCTACTTCGAGACGCGGGAGGAGATCTTCCTGCGCGTCACCGCCACGGAGTGGACCTCGTGGGCCGACGAACTCGTGACCCTGCTGCACCGAGGCGGCAGCCGTACGTCTCAGGATGTCGCCGCCGACCTGGCTGCGACTCTGGCGCGACGCGGGACGTTCTGCGACCTGCTCGCGCAGGCGCCGCTCAACCTCGAACGCAACGTCTCGGTGGAGGCGGTGCGCAGGTTCAAGCTGGTGACCCATGAGCAGCTCGATCGCATCGTCGAGGCGATGCGTGAGACGCTTCCTCGGCTGACCGCCGAGCAGGGCGTGGACGTCATCGCCGCGGCGACGGCGATGGCGGGCGCGTTCTGGCAGATCGCCACTCCCGGTCCGGAAGTGGCTGAGCTGTACCGGGCCGACCCGCTGCTCGGGCACGCGGTGTTCGACATCGAGCCCCGCCTGCAGCGGATGATCGCCGCGATGCTCCGCGGATTCGCCGACGAGCAGGCGTGACGGTTCAGGCGGCGTCGGCTCAGGCGGTGACGGTTCAGGCGGCGTCGGCCTTGCGGCGCTCGCGGTAGGCCTTCGCCTTCATGCGGCTGCCGCAGGTCGACATCGAGCACCACTCGCGGCGATGTCCGCGGGACGTGTCCAGGTACACCTGAGTGCACTCCGGTCGCGCGCACTCGCGCAGCAGCGCGGCCTGCTCGCCGCCGACGATCTCCACGGCCTCACGCGCGATGTGCGACAGCGCCTGGCGCGGAGTGCCCGAGCGGGACCAGCCGTCGGGCGTGAGCGCGGCCGTCAGCGGCGGGGCTGCAGCGGCGGCGTTTACGGTGGCGACCGCGTCGGCCGGCAGCGGGCGCTCGTGCAGCCGCGCCCAGACGAGCGCGTAGATCGCCTCGCGTACCTCGACTGCGGCGTCCAGATCAGCGGACACCGATGCCGCGGTCTGGGGAACCAGGCCCGACTCCACGAACCACGCGTCCAGGTCTGAGGGCGCGTCCAGCTTCTCGGTGGGGCGGGCGTTGCGACGCGCGCGCAGGGTGCCGACGAAATCGAGGGCGAGCGTGCCGCACGGGAATGCGTGAATCACATCACCATTCTGACAGGTGACACGCCGATCGGGGTCGAAACTGCGTCACCTGTTTGACAGGTGACGGCGGTGAGTGCATGATGGTCACCATTCAGACCGGTGACGTGCCGGTCGCTGACAGAGGAGATTCCCATGGACCTGAAGCTCGAAGTCGTCGTCATCCCCGTCTCGGATGTCGATCGATCGAAGGCCTTCTACGAGCAGCTCGGTTTCCGGCTCGACGCCGACTTCCGCTCCGAGCGCGGTCTACGCGTCGTGCAGTTGACGCCTCCCGGATCGGCGGCGTCGATCATCTTCGGTGAGAAGCTCACGACGGCGGAGCCGGGCTCGACGCAGGGGCTGCACCTCATCACGACCGACATCGCCGGGGCGCGCGAGCAACTGCTCGCGCGTGGCGCCGAGGTCAGCGACCTCTGGCACGATGCCGACGGTGTCTTCCACTGGGCCGGCACCGAGAACCGCGTCGCGGGTCCGCACCCGGCCGCCGACAGCTACGGCACGTACGCGTCGTTCTCGGACCCCGACGGCAACGGCTGGGTGCTTCAGCAGATCGTCACGCGCGCCCCCGGCCGCTGATCCGCGAAGGAGTCCGAGCATGTCCAGTGAAGCTCCGGTCTCGGATGCTGAGACCTTCCTGCGCGAGCTGCTCACCCGCACCGCGGAGGCGCACGGCCGTTACGAGCGCGACGAGCTCGGGTCGGTCTACGACGAGAACTGGCCGCAGTGGTACGCCGCTTACATGGCCGCCGCGCTCGCCGCAGACGGCTACGCGATCACGCGAAGCATCTCGTGACCGCCGACCGGCGGGTCAGGGCGTCAGCACCAGGGTGTCGGTGGTAGCCGTGTCGACCGCCTTCGACGAGAACGGCCAGGGCGTCAGCTCGGCCCTCTGCCACGACTCGACCTGGTCGGTGTAGTTCGTATGGAAGGCGTGGCCGCTCTCTCCGGTGAGCTGGTTCCAGCGCGAGGCGTCGAAGTCCGAGAGGTCGACGATCATGCGCATCGACGGCACGGTGACGGTCGCGAAGCTCGAGCCGAGGTCCCAGCCGGTCGCGTTGACGACGGACGAGCCGCCGCCGACGGGGTACGGACCGCGGTTGAAGAGCCACTCGATCGGCGCGATGCCCGACTCGCCGAAGCTGCCGTTGGTCAGGGGCAGCGCGTGCAGCGCGCCCCAGTTCCAGCGCGTGGGGTTGTCGCCCTGCTCGTCGACCAGCCGCTCGTAGGCGTCGATCGCCGAGCGCTTCAGCATGTCGGTCATGCCCGACACACCGAGCTCTTCATTGGTCCACCACGGCGACGCGTCGTCGTCGAGCAGAGCGTCCACGACCAGGAACAGCCGGCCCTGGCCGCTGAGGGGTGCAGCGTTCTCGCGGCCGTCGACGAACACGTTCTCGACCAGGGTGTCCCACAGCACGTTCGCGTAGGCGGCGGCCGAGGAGTCGGCACCGTTCTGGGCGTCCCATTCCTGCAGCAGGTCGAGCGCGGCATCCGTGTCGTCATCGCCCGTGGTGATGTCGGCGTAGGCCGCCGTCAGGCGCATGCCGATGAAGGAGTAGTTGTCGGCCTGGATGGCGTTCAGGTCGTCGGCGGTCACCGGGCCCTTGGCGATCGCGCGCTGGATGAGCTCGTCGATGCGGGCGGCGCGCCAGCCGTAGTCCCAGTCCGTCGTGAGGCTGTACGTGTAGTCGGCGGCGACGATCGCGTTGTTCGCGGTGACGATGTATCCCTCGGTGGGGTTGTACGAGACGGGGAGCTCCTCGAACGGGATGTAGCCCTGCCACGCGTACGTCGAGTCCCAGCCGGGCTGCGGCATCGAGCCGTCGCCGGCACCGCGGATGGGCAGCTTGCCGGGCGTCTGGTAGCCGATGTTGCCGTCCACGTCGGCGTAGATCAGGTTCTGCGCCGGCACATCGAACAGGGCGGCGGCGCCCCGGAAATCGTCGAAGTCCTTCGCGGTGTTGAGGGCGAAGATGGCGGATGCCGTGGTCCCGGGCTGCAGCGCGGTCCATCGAAGGCTCACCGCATACTCGCCGTCCGGCGCATCTACCGGTGCGGCCACCGTGCCGGCGGTGCCCGTGTAGGGGTTCTCGGCGATGGCGGTGAAGTCGTCCGTGAGCCCGGACACGATCGGGCCGTTCACCGTTGAACGCACCTCGAGGTCGATGTCCTCGCCGCCGGCGACCTTGAACGTCTCGGTGTGGGTCTCGAGCGGCACCAGCGCGCCGTCGTACCAGTACGAGTCGCCGTCGATCTTCTCGAGGTACAGGTCGGTGACATCGGTCGTGAGGTTCGTGAAGCCCCACGCGATGCGTTCGTTGTGGCCGATCACCACGCCCGGCAGTCCCGAGAAGCCGAAGCCGGCGACGTCGAAGGGGCACTCCTCGGTGACCGTCGAGCACTTCAGCTGGATCTGGTGCCACACGCTCGGCAGCGATGCCCCGAGGTGGGGGTCGTTCGCGAGGAGCGGCATCCCGGTGTCGGTGACGCTGCCCGACACGACCCACGAGTTCGAGCCGATGCCTTCGCCCGCGTCGCCGACGAGGTCGCTCACCGCGTCCAGCACGGTGGCGGCCTCGGTCCACTCGATCGCGGCGGCGGCGGGGGCGGCATCCGCATCACCCGAAGCGTCGCCCCCGGTCTCGCCGGCGTCGCCGTCGGTGTCGCCCTCGGCGGCGAGGTCGGGCGCCGTGCCCACGGCGGGCACCGTCGAGATCTTGGGCACGATCACGGGGTTCCGGTCGAAGGGGTAGCCGGGATAGAGGCCGTCGATCTGGGCCTCGGTGAAGTTCGAGGCCAGGACCGCGCGCTCGGTCTCGTTCTCGATGTTGCTGCGGAGGTCCCAGGCCATCGCCTTCAGCCACGCCACCGAGTCGGCCGGCGTCCACGGCTCGATCTGGTAGTCGGGGTTCTGCAGGCCGAGGATCGCGTACTCGAACGACGCGTCGGCGCCCTGGTTCTCGGCGAGGTACGCGTTGACCCCGTCGGCATACGCGTCGTAGTACGCGCGCTCGGTCGCGCTCAGCGCCTCCACCTCCTGCTCGGCGGTGGCGTGCCAGCCGAGCGTGCGCAGGAACTTGTCTGTGCCCAGCTGCGATTCGCCGAACAGCTCCGAAAGTCGCCCGCTCGTGACGTGCCGGCGGAAGTCCATCTCCCAGAACCGGTCCTGGGCCTGCACGTATCCCTGCGCGAAGAACAGGTCGTGCGACGAGTCGGCGGTGATCGTCGGGATGCCGAGCACGTCGCGCTGCACCGTCACCTCCGCCTCGAGACCGGGCACGCTCGCTTCGCCGCTCAGCTGGGGGAAGGAGCGCTGCGCCGTGAACGCGACGAAGCCGACCGCGATGAGGGCGAGCACGACGATGCCGGCGAGGATGCTGAACAGCGTGATGCCGACCGTCCGCCCCACGGATCGACGGGGGGCGGTGTCGTCGACGGCATAGGGCGAGGGCTGGGGCTTCGGCATTGAAGGGCTTTCCGAGCGAGGGTGGGGGGAACGGGGTGCCAGGCACCGCGGCATTCGGTCCCTGTGCATTCGGGCAGCACAGGCACCGCTCCGCATGCTAACCCCGACCCGCGCCCCACGCCGAATCGCACTCGCTTTTGCCGTGGGATCGGCCGTTGCGAACCCCGGAACGGGTCGTGGAATCACCTGATCCGGTGGCGCCGGGTGCGCGGAAGGCCGCGCCCGCAACGAGTTCTCCGCCGCGGCATCCGTCAGCCGATGACGCTCGGCTGCAGGTCGCGGAGCGTGCGGAAGTGCGTCATGCGGGTGACGCCGATGGCCGCGATCACCCCCGCGCCGACGAGCCATGCCAGCAGCACGGCAAGGTCGAGCCACACCCGGTCGGCGCTGCCGCCGTACATGACCTGGCGCATCGCGTCGACGACGTAGCCCATCGGCAGCACGTGGTGCAGCGCCGCCAGCGGTGCCGGCAGGGTCTGCCAGGGGAACGTGCCGCCCGCGGTCACCAGCTGCAGCACCATCAGCACGAGGCCGAGGAACTGCCCGACCGATCCCAGCCACACGTTGAGCGCGAGCACGATCGCCGCATAGGTGGCGCTGGCGAGCAGCAGGATGCCGAGCGTCGCCAGCGGATGCGCGAAAGAGAAGCCGAGCGCGAGGGCGAGCACACCGAAGAGCCCGACCATCTGCAGGCCGCCGAGGAGGGCGGGGGTCGCCCAGCCCGCGAGCGTGATGCGGATCGGCGAGTGGAGGGCCGTCACCGCGCGCTTGGAGACCGGCTTGACGATCAGGAACAGCGCGTAGATGCCGATCCAGCCGGCCAGGGCAGCGAAGAACGGCGCGAGGCCGGCGCCGTAGTTCTGCGCCTGCGTGAGCGACGACCGCTCGATCTCGACGGGCGCAGCCAGCGTGTCGGCCTGCGCCTGCCGGGTCGCCGCGTCGAACGAGGGGAGCTGGGCTGCGCCCGCGGCGAGTCCGTCGCGCAGCTGGGTGGCACCGTCCTCGAGCTGGGTCAGGCCGTCGTCGAGGGTCGCTGCGCCGTCGCGCAGCTGCGCCGCGCCGTCGGCGGCCGTCGCCGTGCCACTGGCCAGGGTCGCGGAGCCTGCGGCGACGCTCGCGGCGCCCGCCGACACCTGCTGGGCTCCGTCGTTCAGCCGGCCGATCTCGGCGACGGCGCCCTGCACGCGATCGTCGACTGCGGCCAGCCGTTCGCCGACGGGATCCAGCTCTGCGAGGACCGCGTCGATCCGCGTCTGGTCGACACCCGCCTCGGCGAGTTCCGCGGCGATGTCGTCGCGCACCTGGGGCAGTGTCGAGACCGCATCGGAGGATGCCGCGCCGACCCTGTCCGCGATGGCATCGAGCTGCGCGGTGCCGCCGGCAACCTGGCTCGCGCCGTCGGCGACCTGTGCCGCGCCCGTCGAGAGCAGGGCAGCGCCGTCGCGCAGCTGCGCGGTGCCGTCGGCCAGCTGGACCGCGCCGGAGGAGAGCTGCCCAGCGCCGTCGTCGGCCTGCGCGAGACCGTCGACCAGCTGAGAGGCGCCGGTGGCGGCATCCGTCAGCTGGATGCGGATGGTGTCGAGCGCGTCGAGCATGGTGAGACCCGCCTCGGCCACGACCTTCTCGGTGATCGTGGTCTGGATGCGCTCGACCGCCTGCGTGCCGATCGTCGAGGCGAGGTAGTTGTTGGCGTCGCTCGTGTGCAGCACGATGTCGGCCGTCCGCGGCTCGCCCGTCGTGATGGAGGCGATCGCGGCGGTGAAATCGGCGGGCAGCTCGATCGCGAAGTCGTATGCGCCGTCGTCGAGGCCCGCGTCCGCTTCGTCGGCGGTGGCGAGGTGCCAGTCGAAGGTGCCGTCCTCGATGAGCTCCTGGGCGACCTCGTCGCCGAGGTTGCGCTCCGTGCCGTTGAGCTCGGCACCGGTGTCTGCCACCACGAGCGCGACCGGCACCTCGTCGAGCTGGCCGTAGGGGTCGCGGTTCGCCCACAGGTAGAGCCCGCCGTACAGGATCGGCACGACCATCAGCGCGATCAGCGCGATGAGCGACATGCGCGTCGAGGCGAGGCGCCGGAGCTCCGCGAGGATCATCTGCGGGACCTTCATGCCCGGCCACCCTTCGACGGTGCGGTGAAACGCCGCAGCCGTGGCCTGCCGACGATCCCGGGCATTTCGTCTCGCTCGTTCCTCGCCCGCTCAACGAGCACAGACTGCGAGGCTTGCCCCGCGATCACGAGCACCGCGAGGCCGCGGGCGGCGAAGTCCTCGGCGATCGCCCACCACGCGGCGGGCAGACCGCCGTGGCGGTCGGGCGAGACGAGCACGAGGCCCTCCACGCCCTTGCGCAGCACGGCCAGTTCGCAGAGCGCGCGCACGCGGTCGGCGGGATCCACGTTCGAGACGGGGACGGATGCCGCTTCTCCGAGCGCGTGCTCGTCGAGCCAGCGCCGCACCGCGATCGGGTCCGACCGGCGGCCCGCGAACATGAGCTCCTCGGCGGCGACGCCGGCGAGGGTGACGTTCGGCTCCGGTTCCGACACCTCGGGGGCGTCGACGAGGGCGACGCGCCGCCGCAGGCGGGAGGGGGCGGGGCGCCCGTCGAGGGCGACGCGTCCGGTGTCGGGCCGCATGCGACCCGAGGCGATGAGTCCCAGCACGGTGGGGCGCTGCTCGGTCTCGGCGGCGACCAGCGTGACGCGCCCCGACTCGAACACGGCCGAGGTCACCGGCAGTGCGTGCTCGCGGCGGCCCTTGCCGACGGCATCCAGCTCGACCTTCACTCCGTCACCGCCTCGACGGCGGCAGCGGTCGTCGGTGGGGCGAGCAGGTCGGGATGGTCCGCGAGCAGCGCGGCGGCCTCGCGCCACGAGAGTCCGGCGATGCTGAGCACGGCCCGCACCGCGAGGGCGCCCGCGCTCGGCGACGAGGCGTCCATGCGCGTGATGACGGTGCGCGCGGTCTCTTCGACGAGCCGGGCGAGTGTGGGCGCGGCGACGTCGGTGCGCAGCACGTCGGCATCCTGGCCCTCGTGCACGATGCGCACGACGGTGCGCCGCAGGGGGGCGAGTGCGGTCGCCGTCTCTTCGAGGTGGGCCTCGTCGAGGGCGATCGCGGCGAGCACCTGCACGTGGGAGGCCTCGGTCCACAGCGCCCCCGCGAGGCGGGCGAGCGCGACGCGCGGGTCGGCGTCGTCGATCTGGACGGCGACGGTGTTGAACCTCTCCGCGCCCTGAGCCACGAGTTCGCGCACGAGGGCGTCGCGGTCGTCGAAGTGTCCGTAGAGCGCGCGGCGCGTGAGGCCCGCCTGTCGGGCGATCGCGTCGACCGACGCGCGGGGGTCGTGCGCGAGGGCGACGTGCGCTGCGGCGAGGATCCCGGCGCGGTTTTCGAGAGCGTCCCGCCGCGGGCGGCGCGCAGCATCGATCGAAGAGGTCATGCCTCCACGTTAGTTATCTTGCACAGCGTTGTGCAAGTTATCGCGCCAGGACTCAGTCGGTTCCCAGGTCGAACGCGGATGCCTCGTTCGCGGCATCCGTCGCCTCTGCCAGCTCTTCCCGCTCGGCGCTGTACTCCTCGGCGTGCTCGGTGATCTCGCCGGCCTCGCCCTGCGCGAGGTGGCCGACGAGCTCGCCGGTCGCGCCGCCGATGATGCCCGCCGCGGCGTAGTGCTCGAGCCGCACGCGGGAGTCCGCGATGTCGAGGTTGCGCATGGTGAGCTGGCCGATGCGGTCGGTGGGGCCGAACGCGGCGTCTCCGACGCGCTCCATCGACAGCTTGTCGGGGTGGTACGACAGGCGCGGGCCACTCGTGTCGAGGATCGTGTAGTCCTCGCCGCGCCGCAGGCGCAGGGTCACGGAGCCCGTGATCGTCGAGCCCACCCACTTCTGGATCGACTCGCGCAGCATGAGCGACTGCGGCTCGAGCCAGCGGCCCTCGTACATCAGTCGCCCGAGGCGGCGGCCCTGCTCGTGGTAGGTGGCGAGCGTGTCTTCGTTCAGGATGCCGTTGACCAGGCGCTCGTAGGCGATGAACAGCAGCGCCATGCCCGGCGCCTCGTAGATGCCGCGCGACTTCGCCTCGATGATGCGGTTCTCGATCTGGTCGCTCATGCCGAGGCCGTGGCGGCCGCCGATGCGGTTGGCCTCGAAGACGAGCTGGACCGGGTCGGCGATCTCGACGCCGTTGAGGGCGATCGGGCGGCCGGCCTCGAAGGTGACGGTGACGTCCTCGGTCTCGATCTCGACCGACGGGTCCCAGAAGCGCACGCCCATGATCGGCTCGACGGTCTCGAGCGACACGTTCAGGTGCTCGAGCGTCTTCGCCTCGTGCGTCGCGCCCCAGATGTTGGCGTCGGTCGAGTAGGCCTTCTCGGCCGAGTCGCGGTACGGGAAGCCGTGCTCGACGAGCCACTCGCTCATCTCCTGGCGCCCGCCGAGCTCGGTGACGAAGTCGGCGTCGAGCCACGGCTTGTAGATGCGCAGGGCGGGGTTGGCGAGCAGACCGTAGCGGTAGAACCGCTCGATGTCGTTGCCCTTGTAGGTCGACCCGTCGCCCCAGATGTCGACGCCGTCCTCCTTCATGGCGCGCACGAGGAGCGTGCCGGTCACGGCGCGGCCGATGGGCGTCGTGTTGAAGTAGGTGCGGCCGCCGGAGCGGATGTGGAACGCGCCGCACGCGAGGGCGCCGAAGCCCTCTTCGACGAGCGCGGGCTTGCAGTCGACCAGTCGTGAGACCTCGGCGCCGTACTCGAGCGCGCGGCTCGGGATCGCGTCGATGTCGTCCTCGTCGGGCTGGCCGAGGTCGCCGGTGTACGTGCAGGGGATCGCGCCCTTGTCGCGCATCCACGCGACGGCGACGGAGGTGTCAAGGCCCCCTGAGAAGGCGATGCCGACGCGCTCGCCGACGGGCAGGGATTGAAGGACCTTCGACATGCCGTCAAGTCTAGTTAAGGGATGCGGCGCTACCCGGCCCGGCGTCCCGCAGTCCCTGACCCGCTCAGATCGGCAGCGCGCCTCGCGCGGCCGGTGCGCCGTGGCGGGTCGCCCGCCGATCGCGATAGCGGCCGATCACGATGATCGCGGTCCCGATCGCGAGGAAGCCGGCCAGGATCGCCCCGATGTAGAGGAGCGCCGACGAATAGCCGCCCGCGCCATGCGGGTCGAGGAACGGGTACGGGTACCACCACGCCGTGGTGCCGTCGGGGCTCGCGACGCGCTCGCCCCGGACCATCGTGTAGGTCGTCCAGCCCAGCGGGTAGCCGACGAGCACGGCGAGCGACCACCACGGCAGCCCGCGCCGGCGCGGTGCCCAGACCAGGTCGAGGACGAAGTAGATCGGCAGCACGACGTGGAGAACCTCTGCGGCGTAGGTGTCGAGCATCGCGATGCCCACCGAGTCGCCGAGGGCGACCGGTGCCGGCAGGCCACGCAGCAGCGCGTTGTAGACCAGCCCGAGCAGCAGCACCGGTCCGGTCACGGCCGCCAGGGCGAGCGCGATGCCGAGCGGCTCGCGCCCTGTGCCCGGGTGCCGCATCCCCCATGATGCGGCGACGAGGAGCGTGATCATGCCGAGCAGTGTCGACACGATCGTGAACAGACTGAAGTAGTTCGCCAGCACGTCGCCGAGGCCCTGCCCCTGGCGCGCTGCGCGATCGACGTTGACGATGAATCCGGCGACGACCCCCGAGAACCCGGTGATCGCCGCGACGATCCGAAACCATGACCAATACATGTCTCCCCCTTCGACACCACGCGGTTGCGTGTCGTTGTCCCCGAGCACAGATGTACTCCCGCCGATACCGACGGACCGGAAACATGTGTGGCGGCAGGGTGCGGAAAGCGCGCGCCGATACGCGCGTGTTGTCGGGAAGCTACAACGTGTCCGCCGTTCGGGGGACAGAACACACAAACGGCCGCCGACGGCCGTTTCGGGTCACTCCGACAGCGCCTCGGAGGGGACGTATGCCGCCGCCGCCGGCGTCGCGGCGTCGGCATCGGTGTCGGCGGTACCGGTCCGGCGGCCCCACCACACGACGAAGGCACCGACGGCGACGATGGCGAGCGCGATGCCGATGACGTAGACGATCACCGAGAGCCAGCCGCCCGGGTTGTTCGGGTTCAGGAACGGATACGGGTACCAGAACGGGTCGCCCGAAACGGGGTTGGTGACGAGGGGGCCGCGGATCATCGTGTACACGACCCAGACGATCGGGAAGGCGACCACCGCCCACAGGCTGCGCCACGGCAGCGACCGGCGCAGCGGGCCGACGAACACATCGGCCAGCAGGAACAGTGGGCCGATCAGATGCAGCACCTCGTTCGACCACGGGATGGGCGCGCTGCCCTGGGGCAGCTCGATGTTGCGCAGCAGTGCGTTGTAGACGATGCCGGTGATGATCATGTAGCTGCTCGCGCAGGCGAGGGCGACGGCCAGGGCGGGGGGCTCGGCGACCGCTCTGCGTCCGCGGGCGAAGTACCACACCGCCGCCCAGACGAGCACGATCGCCGCCAGGGCGTTCGAGAGGATCGTGAAGAAGCTGAAGAAGTTCGTGATCGTCGTGGTGACGTCGCGGCCGAGTTCGGCCGCGGTCCCGATCGACTTCGACAGCTGCGCGGTGATCGCCGCCGCGATGACCGCCGCCATCGCCAGCCGCAGCACCGTCCACGCCGTCGCCCATGCCCGAGAACGCGCCATGCGCACACCATACCGATCCGGGTCTGCCGTGTCGTGTCGTGTCGCGGTGTGACCCGGTGTGGCGCGGGTGTCGCTGCCGAGACCGCGCATCGGGCTACCCTCGGGCCCGGCGGAACGTCCGCCGCCTGAGCTCGAGGAGGGATCCCGTGTCGACGCTGCTGGAGGACGAGGCGCTGCTGTTCGTGCAGGAGCTGATCCGGATCGACACCGTGAACACCGGAGTGCTCGCGACCATCGGCGACGGCGAGACCCGCGCCGCGCAGTACGTGCAGGAACGCCTCTCCGAGGCGGGCATCGCCTCGGAGCTCGTCGAGTCCCGCCCGGGGCGCGGATCGCTCATCGCGCGCATTCCCGGTCGCGATCGGGATGCCGGTGCCCTGCTGGTGCACGCGCACCTCGATGTCGTCCCAGTCGACGAGAAGGACTGGACCCACCCGCCGTTCGGCGCCGACATCGAGGACGGCTTCCTCTACGGCCGCGGCGCCGTCGACATGAAGAACTACGCGGGGACGATCCTCGCCGTCGCCCGCCATTTCGCGCGCGAGGGCATCGTGCCCCGACGCGACCTGGTGTTCGCGTTCCTCGCCGACGAGGAGAGCGGCGGCGTCTGGGGAGCGGGGTGGCTCGTCGAGAACCGCCCGGAGCTCTTCGCGGGAGTCACGGAGGCGCTGAGCGAGGTGGGGGGCTTCTCGGTGCCGCTGGCCGCCGACCCCGCCGACGAGCGGCGCGCATACCTCGTCGCGACGAGTGAGAAGGGCGTCGCCTGGTCGACACTCAGCGCCCGGGGGCACGCCGCGCACGGCTCGCGGCCGACCGCCGACAATGCCGTGGTGCGCCTCGCCCAGGCGGTCGCCGCGGTCGGCGCCCATCGGTTCCCCGTGGTGCGCACCCCCGCACTGCAGCGGTTCCTCGACGTGTTCGGCGAGGCGCGCGGGCTGGCGTTCACCGACGAGTCGCTCGCCGCCGACCTCGAGAGCCTCGGGTTCGTGTCGTCGCTGGTCGGTGCGACGACGCGCAACACCGCGACGCCGACGGTGCTCACGGCGGGTGACAAGACGAACATCATCCCGGCCGAGGCCTCGGCCCGCCTCGATATCCGCATCCTGCCGGGGGAGGACGACGCGCTGCGCGCCGGGCTCCGAGAGGTCGTGGGCGACGGCATCGACATCCGCGAGGGGCGCTGGTGGTCGGCGACCGAGGCGCCCGTCGACGCGCCCATCATCGGCATCCTGCAGGACGCGATCTCGATCGACGACCCCGACGGCGTCGTCGTGCCGTATCTGCTGCCGGCGAGCACGGACAACAAGCACTTCGCGAAGCTGGGCATCCACGGCTACGGCTTCGTGCCGCTGCGGGTGCCCCGCGACTTCGACGTGTTCGCCCAGTTCCACGCGGCCGACGAGCGCGTCCCGGTCAACGCGCTGCACTTCTCGGCGCGCGTCACCGAGCGCATCCTGCGGAACGCCTAGAGCGACGGATGCCTCAGCCATCCCGCAAGGGAGAGCCGAGGCATCCGTCATTCCGCGTCGGCGTCACTGGGGCGCCGGCGCCTCCGCGGTCGGCGCACCCGACTCCTTCCATGCCGGGAAGCCGCCATCGACGTGGGCGACGTTCGTGAAGCCCTTCGCGCGCAGCTGCTCGGCGACGGGGCCGGACCCGCGGATCGATCCGCAGACGATGACGATGTCCTGGTCCCAGTCGGTGATCTCGGCGAACTTCTCGGGCGAGTCGATGAGGAACTGCGCGTCGAGGTTGTCGCGGTCGCCGCGGATGGATCCGGGGATCACGCCGTCGCGTTCGCGTCCGGCGTCGCTGCGCACGTCGATGACGAGGGCGCCCGCGGCCGCCCGGCCGGCGGCCTCTTCCGCGGTGATGAGCGGCGCGTCGTAGGTGGTCTCGGCCGCGGTGTCGGTGGTGTCGGTCATGACGGTGGTCCTTTCAGGGGGACGGATGCCGCTCCTCGGCGCCACGCTACGGCCGGTCTGCACGGCCCCCGGCATGAGCTCGTCACACGGCGCCATGATCCGTCATGCGCCGTCGCTCACGAGTAGCCACTGTGACGCCGGGCTACGCCCCTGGCTTCTCGCGACGATTCCCCCTTCGAGCGCTGAGGCTCGTCAGCCGGCGAAGCGCTCCGCCTGCATCCGGAGGGCTGCGGTGGCGGCATCCTCGTCCCACACCCGCGGCCGAGCACCCTCGAGTGCGCGGGCGAGTGGCACCCATCCGACCCAGCGCAAGGGCTCCCACCCGGGCGCGGGCGTCAGCGCTTCGAGGTCGCGGTAGTCGTCGACGCGCACCCGGTCCCACGCGTGGACGATCCGGCCGTGGCCGAGGCTCAGGCCGACGTGGCCCCAGTCGCGTCGCTCGCCGAAGAGATCGCCGACGCTCTCGTAGAACACCAGCGCGTGGATGGGGGGTTCACCGGTGTTCACCGCTGCGGCGTAGAGGCGAGCCGATTCGGCCGCGTCGTCGCCGCCGAACATCTCGAGGTCGTTCGAGCGCTCGATCGCGTCCTCGACGAACGCCAGGCAGCGCGTCGCGTACGCGGTCGAGCCGGCGTGCCCGCGCGCCCAGGTCACGGCGTTCGCGCCGCACGTCTCCACATCGAAACTCATCGACAGCAGGCTAGCGAACGCGCCGGACCACCCGTTGGCTCGGCCACGGCCACGGCCGGTGCCGGAGCTGGCGTCGGTGCCGGCGTCTGCAGCTCGCGCGCCGGCCGCAGAACGTCGTGACGCCGGGTGAGCATGAGGCAGCCGCGAAAAATGTCCCGGGGATAGTGTCGTATCCGAGCGCCGCCGTTCGTGGATTGGGTGTGCGACCCCGTCCGGGTCGCCGCGACCGAGGAGCCGCGACATGGCTCCCGTCCCGATGAGAGGAGACGACAGTGACGAAGTATCTGATCGCATTCAACGACGAGTGGGTGCCCGAGCACACCCCCGACGAACTGCGCGCCAAGAGCGAGGCCTCGCGAGCCGTACTCGACGACATGAAGGAGGCGGGCGTCTTCCTCTACGCCGATGGGGGAATCGATGCCTCGACCGCTGTCTGCAGCGTCGTGAGCAAGGACGGGAAGCCGGTCTTCACCGACGGGCCGTTCGTCGAGAGCAAGGAGCATCTCGGCGGATTCACCGTCGTGGAAGTGCCGGACGATGAGGCCGCCCGTTACTGGGCAGGGCGACTGGCCGTCTCGCTGGACTGGCCGCAGGAAGTGCACCGATTCCCGTCAGACGTCTCGGAGATCATCGAACGGCAATCGCGCGCGGGTGAATGAGGATGCCGTGCTGCATGGAGTCCGCGTTCGTGCCGGCTGAGGACAACGAGCTCGGTTCCGTCGAAACGCGGCCCGCGCGGCGCGCGGCATCCGTTCGGGCTCTGCGGGAGTCGTGACCGGATCCCCCGTCGACCAGGCCATCGCCCGTGCCCACCAGGAGGAGTGGGCGCGGGTGGTGGCCGGTCTCGCCCGTCGCTTCGGCGATCTCGATCTGGCCGAGGACGCAGCCGCCGAGGCATTCGTCGCCGCGGTGGAGCGGTGGCCGCGCGACGGCGTACCGCCCAACCCCGGCGCATGGCTCACCACGACCGCGACGCGCAAGGCGATCGACCGGCTGCGTCGGGAGTCCCATCGCGACGACAAACATCAGGCGGCCCAGATGCTGTCCGACGACACACCACACGACCCGACTGGGCCGGTCGAGGATGACCGCCTCCGGCTGGTCTTCACCTGCTGTCATCCTGCTCTCGCAATGGAGGCCCGGGTCGCGCTGACCTTGCGCCTGCTCGGCGGACTCACCGTCGCAGAGATCGCCCACGCCTTCCTGGTACCGGAGACCACGATGGCGCGACGTATCACCCGTGCGAAGGCGAAGATCAGGGCTGCGCGCATTCCCTATCGGATGCCGTCGGCCGGCGACATCCGGGAACGGCTCGCCGGTGTGCTCGCGGTGATCTATCTCATCTTCAACGAGGGCTATCTCGCCACCGCCGGCCATGACCCGCTGCGCGCCGACCTGACCGATGAGGCGATCCGCCTGGGCCGCCTCCTGCGCATGCTCCTTCCCGATGAGGGTGAGGTGACGGGACTCCTCGCCCTGATGCTCCTCGCTGACGCACGACGCACCGCGCGCGTGTCGCACGCCGGTGAGCTGGTGACCTTGGACGAGCAAGACCGCGGCGCGTGGAACCGGGCTCTGATCATCGAGGGTCACGCGCTGGTCCGCGAACGGATCGCCGCGGTCGCCGCCGGTGCCGAGCCGCCAGGGCGATATCAGCTGCTGGCCGCGATCAACGCGGTGCACACCGATGCGCCGTCCGCACGCGACACCGACTGGTCCCAGATCGTCGCACTCTACGACCGCCTGATCCGGCTCGATGACTCCCCGATCGTGCGACTCAACCGCGCGATCGCCGTCGCCGAGGTGGACGGCCCCGATGTGGCGCTCGCCGAGATCGACCGACTCCGTGAGGCCCTCGACGGGTACCACGCGTACCATGCCGCGCGCGCCGACCTCCTGCGGCGGGTCGGGCGGAGCGGCGAATCGCGGACGGCGTACGACATGGCCATCGCGCTGGCCGGCAATGCCGCCGAGCGCGCCTACCTCACCCGCCGTCGCGACCAACTCGCGTGGTGACCTGCGGTCTGGCTCTCTTCCGCCCACTCGCCGACCCATCTGCGCCCCGACCTCCGTGGCGGCAGCCTGGATTCTCACTTCAGAAGAATCGAAGAATTCACCGTTGAGAGCCTCGCCAGCGCATCGGGCGCAGCAATAAGATCACACCACCCTGATGACCCAGAGTCCGGAAGCGACCGGCCGGTCGCTTCCGAGATCAACCGAAGGAGAGATCCATGGGTACGAAGAATCTCGCACTGGTAGTCGGCTCGTACGACGACACGACGGCGGCGTCGGACGATTACGAAGCCCTCCGAAGCGGCCAGGACGCCGGCGGATACGAGATCGTCGGCGCCGTGGTGCTCGTCCGCGACAAGGACGGCAAGGTCCAGGTCAAGGAGCACGGCGACAAGTCGGTCGGGCACGGTGCCGCCTGGGGCGCCGGCGCCGGAGTGGTGGTCGGCCTGTTCGCACCGCCGTTGTTGGCGGCCACCGCGGTCGGCGCCGGCATCGGCGCGATCCTCGGAAAGATCAAGAAGAACCGCGAGGAGAAGCAGCTCGGCGTCGACGTTGACGAGTATCTCGCGCCCGGGACCTCCGCCGTCGTCGCCGTCGTCGACGACAAGTGGGCCGACAACGTCGAGAAGGCCTTGACCAGGGCCGACAAGCGGATCAGCAAGGCGATCGACTCCGACGATTACGACAAGCTGCGCAAGGCGATCGAGGAGTCGGCCGACGACGTCGTCGAGCAGATCAACTCCTAGCCGCCTCTAGAGAAGGCCCGGCGGGCGAGCGCCGGGCCTCACCGCCGCCACCTCACGAGGGAACCACGGTGGCTGGATGCCGAGCCTGGATGCCGGCCGAAGTTCGAAACGGGCGGCGGGTCGGTCACCCACGTACCCCTCAGATCTGTGGCCGCGAGTTCGCCCCCCTCAGGCCGCGAGTTCGGCGCGCTGGCCGACGTCGGGGAGGCCGAGGTTCTCGCGCAGCGTCGTGCCGGGGTACTCGGCGGGGTAGACGCCGCGCTCCTGCAGCTCGGGGATGAGCCCGTCGACGATGTCGTCGAGGCCCTCCGGCACCAGGTACGGCGAGACGTTGAACCCGTCGACGGCGTGGGCGTCGACGTACTGCACGACACGGTCGGCGATCGTCGAGTAGCCGCCCACGAAGGTGCGCAGCGACGACCGCTTGATGACGAACTCGCGGATCGACAGGCCGTCCGCGGCCGCGCTCTCGCGCCACTCCCTCGCCGTCTCGAGCGCGCGGCGCCCCTGGAAGAGCGAGCCGCGCGCGCCGTCGACCTCGTCCACGACGGGGTCGATGTCGGGGAGCGGGCCGTCAGCGTCGAAGTCGGACAGATCCCGGCCCCAGATCGGCTCGAGGAAGCGGATCGCCGTCTGCGGCGACACCTGCGCGTGGGTGACCCACTCTGCCTTCTCGCGCGCCTCGGCGTCGGTCGGCGCGAGGATGAACTGCGCGCCCGGGAAGAACTTGAGCTCGTCCTCACCCCGCCCGTGCCGGGGCAGGCGCCGACGCAGGTCTGCCGCGAAGGCGATCGCCTCGTCGAGTCCGGGGTGGCCCGAGAAGATGACGTCCGCGCTCGCCGCGGCGAACTCGCGTCCCTCGTCGGAGTCACCGGCCTGGAACAGCACCGGCCGACCCTGCCGGCTCGGCGGCAGCGGTGCGGGACCCGCGAACGACACCAGGTCGCGGTCGACCTCGACCGTGGTTCCGACGCCGTCGGCGCCGGCATCCCACAGCCGCTGAGCGGCGTCGACGAACTGCGCCGCGCGCCGGTACCGGTCGGCATGGTCGAGGTAGCCGCCGCGACGGAAGTTCGCCCCCGTCCAGGCGTTGTCGGTCGTGACGATGTTCCAGCCGGCCCTGCCCTCGCTGATCAGATCCAGCGAGTTCAGGCGCCGGGCCAGGTCGTACGGGTCGTTGTAGGTGGTGTTCTGCGTCGCGACGAGGCCGATGCGCTCGGTCACCGCGGCCAGCGCCGCGAGCTGGGTCTGCGCGTCGGGGCGCCCGGCGATGTCGAGGTCGTGGATGCGGCCGAAGTGCTCGCGCAGGCGCAGTCCCTCGCCGAGGAAGAACGCCGAGAAGAGCCCGCGCTCGGCGGTCTGCGCGATGCGGCGGAACGACTCGAAGTCGTACTGCGATCCGCTGCGGTCGCTCGACCAGATGGTGCCGAAATTGACGCCCTGGAAGAAGACTCCGAACTGGATGCGGCGGGACGTGGTCATGCGAACTCCTTCACGGCGGATGCGGCGTAGCGGTTGGCGGGGCGCTCGAGGCCGAGCGTGTGGCGCAGGGTCTCGCCCGGGCGGGGGGAACGGAACCCGATCCGCGCTCGGAGGGCCGGCAGCACGGCGCGCCCTGTCTCTTCAAGGTCGACGTCGAGCTCGGCGACGTGCAGCCGTACGCCGTCGACGGCCGCCGACAGATCGGCGAGGAGTGCGGCGAGCCCCGCGGCGTCGCCGACGTGCCGCAGGCGCGCGCCCGACGGCCACGTCCCCAGGGCGTCCAGTCGCCGCTCGGCGGTGACGCCCCGGGCATCGAGCACGACCTCCACCTCAGCCCAGACGCGCGTCGCGCCGGCTGCGCGGGTGCGGGCGGCGGCATCCGCGATCTCCACGGTGTCGGCGCCCTCGACGAGCGCGACGTCGATGCCCACGGTCCCGGCGGGCGCCACGACGACGAGCTGGCCCTGCGGCGGACGCGGCGTGATGAGCGGACCCTTCACCGAGAAGTTCTCGCCCTCGAAGTCGACGTAGTGCAGCCTGTCGGCGTCGAGGTACCGGCCGGTGGCCGCATCCAGGATCACCGCGTCGTCGTCCCACGAGTCCCACAGCCGGCGCGCCACCTCGATGACGTCGTCGCGTTCGCGGCGCAGCTCCTCGTCGGACAGCGCCTCGCGCCCGTAGGCGGCGGCCTCGCGGGCGCTTGCGGAGGCCGCAGCGATCCAGCCTGCGCGGCCGTTCGACGCCCAATCGAGGCTGGCGAGCTGGGTCGCGACGTGGAACGGCTCGCTGTATGCCACGTGCGCGACCGGCACGAGGCCGAGCGCCGTCGTCAGTGGCGCCGCGTACGCAGCCCGCTGCACGGCATCCCACCGCGGGACATCGCCCACCGGCAACGGCGCATCGTCGAAGGTGGCGGCGGTGAACCCGAGCCGTTCGGCGCTCGCGATGCGCGCGGCGAGGCGGCGCGGCGAGAGCGCGGCAGGAGGGGCGGATGCCGCGGGGTGGGCGCCGTCGGCGTCCAGCTCGAGGGCGACGGCGAACGGGGTATCGGACATGCGAGCCACGGTAGGTCTCCTCGCGCCGGGACGGACGGTGTGCGTCGGTGCATTCCGGAGTGTGACGCCGCGTTGCGGACCGTCACGATCCGTGTCGCCGGGCGCCCCTGACGGCTCGGCAACCGGCGGCGTCTGGCCCTAGCTTCGGCCTACCGGCGCACCCCGCAGACACCGCGCCACCGACCGAGGAGCCCCTCATGACCGACACACTCCCGCGCCAGGCAGGCGCCGCCGAAGCCGCGCCGCCGTCGCCGGCGGCGTCGTCGCGCGTCGACCTCGGCGATCTCCCCGTCGTCCACACCCGGCACTGGTTCCGGTGGTCGATCGGCATCGTCGTGCTGTTCGTCGTCGCCCAGTTCGCCTGGTCGCTGGTGACGAACGAGAACTACGAGTGGGATGTCTTCGCCCACTACTTCCTCTCGGAGCCGGTGCTCCAGGGCGTCGGCCTGACCCTGCTGCTGACGGTGGTCTCGGCATCCATCGGGTTCTTCCTCGGGACGCTGCTGGCGCTCGCCCGCCTCGCGAAGTCGCCTCTCCTGAACTCGGCCGCGTGGCTGTTCATCTGGTTCTTCCGCTCGGTGCCCCTCGTCGTGCAGATCATCGTCTGGTACAACCTCGGCTACCTGTACCCGACCCTCGGGCTCGGCACCCCGTTCACCACGGACTTCTGGATCGTCGAGTTCCCGACGGTGCAGCTGATCAGCGCATTCGCGGCCGCGATCCTCGGGCTCAGCCTCAACCAGGCGGCGTACTCGGCCGAGATCATCCGTGGCGGTCTGCTGTCGGTCGACCAGGGCCAGCTGGAGGCGGCCGCGGCACTCGGCATCCCGCCCCGCCGTCGCCTGACGCGCATCGTCCTGCCGCAGGCGATGCGCTCGATCGTCCCCAACGCCACCAATGAGGTGATCGGGCTGGTCAAAGGTGCGTCGGTCGTGTTCGTGATCGCCCTGCCCGAGGTCTTCTATGCCGTGCAGGTCATCTACAACCGCAACAGTCGCGTGATCCCGCTGCTGCTCGTCGCGGTGGTCTGGTACACGATCATCACCACGGTGCTGAGCATCGCGCAGTACTACATCGAGCGTCACTACGCCCGTGGCACCGTGCGCGTGCTGCCGCCGACGCCCGTGCAGCGGGCCCGCCACTGGATCGCTGTGCAGTGGGCGCGTCTGGGCGACGCCGAGACCGGTCCGGCACCCCTCGTCGGGGTCGATGCCCCCGTCGTCGCGAAGGCGACGTTCAGCGGCTCGTCGAACGACACCAAGAACTCTGGAGGAGCAGGCGCATGAGCACCGTCATCGCGGAGACCGCCACGCGCGGGCTCGTCGAGATCCACAACGTCCACAAGAGCTACGGCGGCGTCGAGGTGCTGCGCGGCATCGATCTGACCGTCGAGCCGGGCGAGGTCGTCGCGATCCTCGGACCCAGCGGCTCGGGCAAGTCGACGCTGCTGCGCACCATCAACCACCTCGAGAGCATCGACCGGGGCTCGGTCACGGTCGACGGCCAGCTGATCGGCTACGAGCTGCGCGGCGGCAAGCTCTACGAGCTGCGCGAGCGCGAGGTGCTGGAGCGGCGGACGCAGATCGGCATCGTCTTCCAGAACTTCAATCTCTTCCCGCATCTGACCGCGCTCGAGAACGTCACCGAGGCGCCGATCGCCCTCGGCCGGCTCTCGAAGGACGATGCCCGCGAGCTCGCGCTGGGCCTGCTGGACCGCGTCGGCCTCGCCGACAAGGCCGAGCACTACCCGCGCCAGCTGTCGGGCGGACAGCAGCAGCGCGTCGCGATCGCCCGTGCCCTGGCGCTCAAGCCCAAGGTGATCCTGTTCGACGAGCCGACGAGCGCGCTCGACCCCGAGCTGGTCGGCGAGGTGCTCGACGTCATCCGCGACCTCGCACAGCTGGGTACGACGCTCATCATCGTCACGCACGAGGTCGGGTTCGCCCGTGAGGTGGCCGATCGCGTCGTGTTCCTCGACGGCGGCCAGGTCGTCGAGCAGGGCCCGCCCGCCGAGGTCCTCGTCACACCGAAGCACCCGCGCGTCCAGGACTTCCTCGCGAAGGTCCTGGCCTGACCACCACAGATCTCGATACCGAGTCTTCACCCGAGAAAAAGGAAACACAGCAATGGCACTGAGCAAGAAGCAGGGCGTCGCGATCGGCGTCGGCGTCGTCGCGGTGGCCGCGATCGTCGGCGGCGTCGTCTGGGGCGTCAACCAGAACGCCCCGGCCGAGGCGGCCGCACCCGAGGCGACCGCGGAGTCGGCGAACGTCGCGACCGACGACATCCAGTGGGTCCGTCTGGACGAGCCCGTGGCGGAGGCGGTCGCGGCCCTCGAGGAGAGCGGGTTCGAGCCGGTCGAGCCGGGCAAGCTCACCGTGGCGCACTCCGCCTATGTCCCGCCGCTGGGCTACATCCCCGAGGGCGAGACCGAGGCCGCGGGCACCGAGCCGAACATCGGCGCGCTCATCGCCGACGCTCTCGGCCTCGAGTACAACCCGGTCGTCGTCGCGTGGGCGGACTGGCCCCTCGGCATCCAGTCGGGCAAGTACGACCTCATCACGTCGAACGTCACCGTGACGGAGGAGCGCAAGGAGCTCTACGACTTCGCGAGCTACCGCGAGGACCTGCTCGGCTTCTACGTGAAGAGCGACAGTGACATCGAGAAGATCGAAGAGGCCGCCGACATCTCGGGCCTCACCATCGCGGTCGGCTCGGGCACGAACCAGGAGCAGGTGCTGCTGGCCTGGAACGAGGAGCTCGAGACCGCCGGCGAGGAGCCCGCCGAGCTGCAGTACTTCGACGACAACGCCGCGACGGTGCTGGCGTTGCAGTCCGGCCGCATCGACGCGACGTTCGGTCCGAACGCGACGTCGGCCTGGTCCGCTCGCGAGACCGGTGACACCAAGCTCGTCGGTCTCGTGCCCGGTGGCTGGCCGCTGACGGCGAACATCGCCGCCGCGACGGCCAAGGGCAACGGGCTCATCGAGCCGGTGGGCATCGCGCTCAACTACCTCATCGAGAACGGGCAGTACGACGAGGTCCTGAAGATCTGGGACCTGGACTCGGAGCGCGTCGACGAGAGCCTGATCAACCCGCCCGGACTCCCCAAGTCCTGACCAGCATCATGCCGGCCGGACCCTCCGCGGGTCCGGCCGGCATCCTGCGTCTACCCTCACCCTCCCGCCCTGCGTCCACCCGAGGGAGCACCCATGTCCCGCGTTCCGCTCTCCGTCCTCGACCTGTCGCCGTTCGGCACGGGCCAGACGCCTGCTGACGGCCTCCGTGCCAGCATCGAACTGGCGCGCGCGGCGGAGCGTCTCGGATACCGGCGCTACTGGGTGGCCGAGCATCATTTCAACCCTGGGATCGCCGGGGCCGCGCCCCACGTGCTGCTGGCGGCGGTCGCGGCGGTGACGCGCGACATCCGCATCGGCACCGCCGCGACGATCATCGGCAACTACTCCCCGGCTCAGGTCGCCGAGGCCGCGGGCGTCGTCGCCCAGCTGCACCCCGGTCGCTTCGACCTCGGCATCGGCAGGTCGGGTTCGCGCAGCGCCGCCCAGGCCGCGCTGCCGTCCGCGCCGCGAGATCGCGTCGTCGACGGGCTCCTGCTGCCCGCCGCCCGCCCGTTCGCCGGATTCGACGCCGAGCGCTTCGTCGTGCAGGCGCGTCTGCTGGGACGCACCGACGCGGCTGCCGAGCGCTTCGCCGCCGATGTCGCCGACATCCTGTCGTTCTTCGACGGCACCTTCAGCCCGCCCGAGAAGGTGCCGATCCATGTCACGCCCGCCGAGGGCGCCGACGTCACGGTCTGGATCCACGGCTCCACCGCCGGCCCCAGCGCGCGTCTCGCCGGCGAGCTCGGCCTGCCGTTCGGTGCCAACTACCACGTCGCGGCCGGGTTCGTGCTCGAGGCGATCGCCGAGTACCGCGCCGCGTTCCGTCCGGGCCGCATCGCCGAGCCCTACGTCATCGTGTCGGTCGACGCCGTCATCGCGGAGACGGATGCCGCAGCCCGCCGTCTCACGGCGGGTTACGGTCGATGGGTGCACAGCATCCGCGCCGGTCAGGGCGCCGTCCCCTTCCCCTCGCCCGAGGAGGCCGCAGCGGAACCGCTCGCGGCCGACGAGCTCGCCGTGGTGCGCGACCGTCTCGACACGCAGTTCGTGGGCTCGCCCGAGACCGTGGTCGAACGGCTGGAGACGCTGCAGCGCGTGACCGGCGCCGACGAGCTCCTGGTCACGACCGTCACGCACGACCCCGTCGATCGGGTGCGGTCGTACGAGCTGCTGGCGGAGGCATGGGATGCCGAAGCCGCAGACGGTTCCGCGCAGGCCGACGCCGGCTGGACCATCCGCCTGGTCCGCACCGAGGAGTACGAGCGCGCCGGCGAGGTGACCGCGGAGGCTTATCTGGCGAGCTACGGCGGGCTGTCGGACCAGTACGTCTCGTCGCTGCGCGACGTCGCCGGCCGGGTGGACGACGGCGACGTCTGGGTGGCGGTCGACGCGGGCGGCGACATCCTCGGCACCGTATGGGTCGCGCGTGCGGGCAAGCCGCTCGCGGAGATGGCCCAGCCGGGCGAGACCGACTTCCGCCAGCTGGCCGTCGCACCGTCCGCGCGAGGGCGCGGTATCGGCGAGGCGCTCACGCGCCACGTCATCGACCTCGCGCGCCAGCGGGGCTCGCACCGCGTCGTGATGAACAGCGGGCCCGAGATGACCGGCGCCCACGCGCTCTACGCGAAGCTCGGCTTCCAGCGGCTGTCGGAGCGCGAGGGGCTGTGGGAGGTGCAGCCCGGCCGGTGGATCGAGCTGTACGCGTTCGGCTACGACCTGGCTCCCGCGCTCCGCTGACACCTCGCCGTGCCGACGGACGCTCGAGATCTGGTTGGGGGGCACTCGCAGTACACGTCACACCAGCACCTTCCCCCGGCGGGACGGGGGGAGTGGAATGGTGTGACGGCCGCCGAGGCAGGGCGGGTCGCAGGAAGGCAGGATTTATGAGCACGCGGATGCAGCCGAAGACACCCACCGTGAAGGGGCCCGACGAGTGGTTCACCGGGGACGTGTACTTCAACGCGTACTACGCCGGTGAGGAGCCCTCCCGTGCACGCCTGAACCTCGTCAGATTCACACCCGGTGCGCACACGGCGTGGCACAAGCATGCCGTCGGGCAGACGCTCCACGTCACCGAGGGCCGCGGATACGTGCAGAGCCGTGGTGAGGAGGTCATCGAACTGCACCCCGGCGACACCGTGTACACGCCGGCGGGGGAATGGCACTGGCACGGCGCGACCGGAGACGACTTCATGTGCCATCTGGCGATGTGGGAAGCCCCGGCCACAGACGAGCCCGAGACCGTCTGGGGCGACAAGCTCGCGCCCGGCGAGTACCCGCGCGGCGGACGGGAGAGCGCATCGTGACCGCCTGGACCGCGGACGAGCTCCGCCGGATCGGCGGTGCCACCGAGCTTCGCGTCACCTCGCAGCGACCGGACGGCACGCTGCGACCCTTCACCACGATCTGGCACGCCACCGTCGGCGACACGCTCTACATCCGCTCCGCCCATGGCCCGGAGAACGGATGGTTCCGCCGGGCGCGGCGCTCCGGCCAGGGGCGGGTCAGCGCCGGCGGCATCGAGGTCGACGTGACCTTCCGTGTCGCCGACCCGGAGGTGCGTCCGAGCCTCGACAGCGCCCTCCACGCGAAGTACGACAGGTACGGACCCGGCCCCGTCGGCGCCATCACCGGCGACGACGTCCTCGAGACCACGCTCGAGGTCCTGCCCCGGCGTTAGGCCGCTGACCGCCGCACGCGGGGTCGGGCGCATCGTCTGATCCGAAAAAAAGCGCGACAACCGGCCATAATGCGCCTACCCTTGGCCTGGCGCCCCAGACCCCGGCGCTTACCTCGGCACACAGGCCTCCGCGCGAGCCCGCTCCTCGGTTCGTCGACGTTCCGACCCTGCGGTGCCCGCACGCGGCATCGGCAGGGATCTGACATGACGGAGCAGGACCACTCATTCGGCAAGGCGCTGTTCGGACGACGATGGCGATCGATCGCGCCGGTCTTCGACTGGTTCCGCAAGACATGGCGTCAGGCGCTTCCCTCGGGACGCGACGCGAACCGATGAGTTCGCGGCTCCCCGGATAATGAGGGAGTGGAGCCGTGGGAGACGCGCGAGTGGTACGCCGAGTATCTCGACGCCTGCAACCGACACGACCTCGACGCCATCCGCTCGTTCGTCGATCCGTCGGTCCGGCGTGCGCATCTGCCCGGCGGAGCGGAGGCGTGGGTCGCCGACATGGCCGACCTCTTCCAGGGCTTCCCCGACTGGCAGTGGCGCCGCATCCAGCTCGTGGTCGAGGACGACCGGGTCGCCGCCCATCTGCGCGGCAGCGGCACCCACCTGGGAACGTTCCGCGGGATCGCTGCCACCCGGCGCCGCGTCAATGTGGCCGAGTTCTCGATGTACCGCGTGACCAACCGGCGGATCACCGAATTCACCGGTTCCGAGAACGACCTCGAGCTGCGCGCCCAGCTGGACCGGTCCGAACGATAGTCATCGTCCCGCGCAGCGCGACGTGCGTTCACACTCGGGCCGTGCGGCGCGTCGAGGGACGAGCCGCCGGCATGTCATCGGTGCCGGCCGTCCCGCGTGTGCCCGCCCGCCGATAGGCGGGATCGGTCGACGCCGCCAGCGCGATCAGGGAGCCCAGCGCGCAGGTGGCGAGTGCCGCCTGCAGGGTCACGGCCGTGCTGACACCGGTGGCGGTGAGCAGGATGCCGGTGGCCAGGGCGACGAGGAAGGTCGCCGACAGCCGCTGCGTGAGCTGCAGGAACGACGCGGCGACGCCGTGCAGTTCGGCGGGCGCGAACGAGAGGGTGGTCGCGCGCACGACGGGCTCGACGAGGCCGCCGCCGACGCCCAGTCCGATCTGGGCGGCCGCCGCCACCGCGAACAACGTGCCGTCGGACAGCAGCGGTGCCGCGATCGCCAGACCCGCGAAGAGCACCGCCTGCAGTCCGAGGCCGAGCCCGACCGTGGCGGACGGGCCGATGCGGCGCACCACGCGCAGGCTGAACAGCGATCCGCCGAGCCGCGCGAGAGCGCCGGGCGCGAACACCAGGGCGATCGCCAGCGCCGACAGCGCCGGTGACTGGAGGAAGTAGAGGGTCACGGCGGATCCGGCGGCCATGCCGCTGCCGAACCACAGCAGGGCCACGACATTGCCAATCACGAAGCCGCGCGATCTCACGAGCTGCGGCGCGAACAGAGGGAGGCGACCGCGGCGCGCGTAGCCCCGCTCCCACACGACGAGCACCGCCGCGAGGAGGACCGCGCCGCCCGCGACGACCAGCCCGGCCAGTCCTGAGAGACCCGGCTCCACCACGGGCAGCGTCAGGGCGACGACGATCAGGCACAGCAGCACGATGCCTGGCAGGTCGAGCCAGACGCGCGTCGCGGCGCGAGCGACGGCGGGATGCGGCATCCCTCGCCATCCGAGCACGAGCGCGACGAGCACGAGGGGAAGCGGCGTCAGCAGCACGAGACGCCAGGCGACATCTGCGGGGACGGTGCCGAGGAGTGCGGCGGCCAGCACCGGCCCCAGCACGCCGGCCAGGCCTCCGACCGCGGTGTACGCGGCGAGGGCCCGCAGGCGCGAGGCGCCGGTGAAGAGGTCCTGGATGGCGCCGAGCACCTGTGCGCTGATGACGCCCGCGCCGAGTCCCTGCACGAACCGCGCGGCGATCAGCACCGAGATCGTGGGCGCGACGACGGCGGCGATCTCTCCGACGAGGAAGATGCAGAGCCCCACGAGGAACAGCAGGCGCCGGCCGTAGACGTCGCCGAGCCGGCCGGAGGGGATCAGCCCGAGGCCGAACGTCAATGAGAACGACGCGAGCAGCCACTGGACACCGGCGGTCGAGCCGCCGAGAGATGCGCTCACGGCGGGGGCGGCGTAGGTGATGACGGTGGCGTCGAACAGCGTCGCGAAGCCGGCTGCCAGGCACGCCCAGAGCGCGGGCCGCGTGCGGGATCGCCGCGCGCGGCCCGCGCCCTGGATCATCACGTGTCCGCCGGGCTCACGCGACGGCGAGCTCGCGGGTGCGCAGCCCGTGAGGGTCGGCATCCGTCCACAGCGCCGTCGGGAACTCGCGCCGCAGCACCGGCGCCACCTCGTCGGCGAAGCGCTCGAGGATCTCGAGCTGCCGCGCGAAGGGCACCGTCGTCGGCAGGCTGATCGACTGCAGGTCATGCCCCAGCCGGCCGTGGAACCGCGCGATCTTGTCGATGACCTGCTGCGGCGTGCCGACGAGGGCCGGACCCTCGGCGACGGCGTGCTCGATGTCGCGGAACGGGGTGTTGTTCCCGGGCACGTTAGTGGCGGCCACGATCGCGTTGTACACCGGTCCGTACTCGCTGATCGCCTCCTGGGTGGTGTCGGCGATGAAGAGAGCGCCCGAGCCGGCACCGACGAATGCGCTCGCCGGGTCGTGGCCGTGCCGCGAGTATTCGGAGCGGTAGTGATCGACGAGCACGCCGTAGTTCCCGAGAGGCTGGATGGCGTTCGCACTGAACAGCGGGTCGCCGAAGCGGGCGGCGAGTCCGGCCGAGAAGAGCGTCGTGGCAGACCCGTGCCAGACCCGCGGCGCCCCGGCGAAGGGTCGGGGCAGGGTCGTCACGCCGGTCAGCGCGCGGGTGAACTCGCTACCCGGCCAGGTGACGTCCTCCTCGCGCCACAGCGTCCGCAGCAGCTCGTACTTCTCTGCGAGCAGCTCCCACTGGTCGTCGATGTCGAGCCCGAAGAGCGGGAACTGCAGGGCCTCGTTGCCCTTGCCGATCGTGAGGTCGAGCCGGCCGCCCGACAGCTGATCGATCGTGGCGTAGTCCTCGGCGACGCGCACCGGGTCCAGCACCGAGAGCACCGTGACCCCCGAATTGAGACGGATGCGGGAGGTCCGGGCCGCGATCGCACCCAGCAGCACCGTCGGCGAGGACGAGATGAAGTGCCCCGCGTGGCGCTCGCCGATCGCGACCGCATCCAACCCGAGCTCCTCGGCGCGGATCGCCTGCTGCAGCGTCTCGGCGAACCGCTCGGACGGCGAGACCTGGCGACCGGTGAGGGGGTCGGCGCGATAGGGGACGATGTCGAGGAGCTGGAACCTCATGCGGCCCTCCCCGGGGCGACGAGCGCATCGGTGGAGCGCACGCGCGTGCTCGGCGTCTTCTCGCCCGCCTCGATACCGATCGGCAGGCGGTTGCCCTCCGGAGGCAGCGGGCACGTCGCGAAGTCGGTGTACGCGCACGGGAGGTTGACGGCGCGGTTGAAGTCGATCGTGGTCCAGCCGTCGGCGTCCGGGGCGTCGACGCCGACGGAACGGTTCGCCGCGTACGTGGTGAGCCCGCTCGTCGCGTCGGTGAAGAGCACGAGCAGGTCGCCGGGCGCCTTGCCGTCGAACGCCGTGAGCGTGAAGTCCTCGCCGCGCCACGAGAACTCGAGCACGCCGGGGGCGTCGTAGACGTGGGTGAGGCCGTCGACGGCGGCGCCCACCTCGGTCGGGCGGGGCGCGTCGAACGGACGGAAGCGTGCGGCCACGCGCCAGCGTGGATTGGGCACATACGTCGGGGTGCCGGGGTACTCCGCGAGGAACGGGTGGTCGGCGCGACGAGGCCGCAGGATCGTGTGCCCGCCGCGCTGGGCGATCTCGACGGCGCCGGCGACGTCGCCGTCGGTGAAGCCGGGCGTGATGCTGCTGCGCTCCGGGAGCTCGCCGAAGGTGTGGCGACCGGTGATCGTGCCGCCGTCCAGCGTGAGGCTCTCGCCCTCGGCGAGCTCGACGACGACGCCTTCGGCGCCGAGGCTCCAGGTTCCCGGTGCGCCCGGCAGCGTGATCGGCTCGGAGCCCAGCCAGTGCAGGCCGGTGATGGCGAAGAACCCGAGCGCGTCCGCCCGGCGGGTCTCGTGGCCGCGGTGCCAGTCCTCCCATTCGTGCCCGAACTGCGCGCGGTCGATGTCGGTGTTGAGCGTGGTGGTCATGGGGTCCTCCTCGGTGCGGACGGGTGGGTGGGTCAGGCGGCGTGGGCGACCGCGACAGCCGGCTGCCAGCCGACGAGCGGCAGGACGGCGGCACGGATGTCGGTCACGATCTGGCGGTACTCGTCCTCGTCGAACCCGTAGGGGAAGGCGACGCGCAGCTCGGTGCGCCCGTCGAACGTCGGGTCGGAGGCGAGGCGCTCGGCGATCTGCTCAGCGGTGCCGTGCAGGTCGCGCTGGAAGACGACGGTGCGTCCGCCGAGGGTCACCGGCTGCGCGGTGCGCTCGTCGCGCGCGGCGACGTAGGCGGCGTAATGCTCGCGCTGCGCCGCGGTCGCCGAGTCGGTCGGCAGGATCACCCGCTCGACGCCGATGGCCGGTGCGTCGCCCCGGAACGCGGAGAGGTAGGCGTCGACGTGGGCGCGCTGTGCCGCCTCGAACGTGTCGGCAGCGTCGCCGTCGCCGACGTTGCCGAGCAGCAGCTTCAGGCCGTGCTCGGCCGCCCAGCGCACCGACCGGAGTGATCCGCCGCCCAGCCACACCCGGTCGCGCAGCCCGGCCACGTGCGGCTGCACGCGCGGGATCTGAGGCCCGTACGGCGTGGACAGCTCCTCGTCCGACAGCGCGCGCCCCTCGAGCGACAGGAGGAAGCGTTCGATCAGGGTGTACGGGTCGGCGGTGGCGGCAGCGGGGCCCACGCGCCCGGAGGCTCCGGGCGACGCGCCACCGGCGCCTGGAGGGGGCGGGGGGACCGGGCGTCCCAATGAAGCGAGCAGTTCGCCGTGCGGTGCCGACGTGCTCACGCCGACGTTCACCCGCCCGCGCGCGAGCGCGTCGACGGTGGCGAAGTCCTCGGCGAGGCGGAAAGGCGTCTCGTACCCCAGCGGCACGACGTCGGTCTCGAGGCGGATCGTGCGCGTGCGCTGGCTCGCGGCGGCGAGGAAGGTGAGCGCCGACGAGACGCCGCGTTCGAGATGGCGCTGACGGATGCCGGCCACGTCATATCCGAGATCCTCCGCGAGCTTGAAGAGGCGCAGCGTGGTCTCGAGCCCCGCCCCCGGATCGTGCTCGGGGAAGGTGCCGGCGAGGATGATGCCCGCAACGGGGATGGTGCCGGCGCTCAAACGGCGGCCTCCTCACGGGCGGCGCGGGCTCTGGTGGCCGCGCCGGTGTCGGCGTGGAAGGTGCGGACGGCGTGGTCGAGCGCGTCCACCGTCAGTGCGATCGAGTCGAGGTCGATGCGCTCGTCGTTGCCGTGGAACAGGCGGCGGAAGGTGCCGTAGTCCCAGCGCTCGCTGAGCACGCCGAAGCCGTAAGCCGGGATGCCGCGGCGCCGGTAGAACCGGCCGTCGGTACCGCCGACCCCGAGCATCGGAAGCAGCTCGGCGCTCGGATATGCGCGACGCACGGCGCTGCCGAGCGCATCGAACAGGGGTGTGTCGATGGGGGAGGCGGTCGACTCGCCGAACCAGTCCCCCTCGATCTCGATGTGCTCGATGAGGTCGCCGAGCGCCTCTCTGATGAGGCCTTCGACGTCATCGCGCGTGACGCCCGGGAGGATGCGGATGTCGAGCTGCACGGTCGCGGTGCCCGGGATGACGTTGCCCTTCTCACCCGCGCGGACGATGGTCGGCGAGACCGTGGTGTGCGTCGAGGCGTGCGCGAACCCGTCGAGAGTGCCGAGGCGCGGCAGCCCGTCGTAGAACCGGTCGGGGTCCGTGAGCGCCGCTCGCGTCTCGGTGTCGAGGTCGAGCGCCTCGGCGTAGGCGCGCCACTGCGGCGTGATGACGGTCGGTCCGCGGTGCGTCGCGAGTCGAGTGATCGCCTCTGCGGCGATGACGGCCGCGTTGCGCGAGCCCCACGGGGCGGAGCCGTGACCCGGCGCCCCGGTGACGCGCAGCAGCCGGCCGGCGCCGCCCTTCTCACCGACCATGACTCCGAGGTGCGGGCGCGAGCCCGCGTGCGCACCGCCGGACTCGGTCAGGACGTAGTCGGCGTCGATGAGGTCGAGGCGGTGCTCGGTGAGCCAGCCGACGCCGAAGCGGCTGCCGTTCTCCTCGTCGGCGACGGCGGCGAAGATGAGGTCGCCGCGCGGGCGGAACCCGCCGGTCGCGATGGCGCGGGTCACCACCGCGTACGCGGCGGTGAGGTTGAGCATGTCGATCGCACCGCGGCCCCACAGCACCCCGTCGACGATCTCGGCCGCGAACGGATCGCGCGACCACCCGGACGGCTCCACCGGCACGACGTCGGTGTGGCCGACCAGGGCGAGCGACGGCGCGGCGGGATCGGTGCCCTCGATACGAACGATGAGCGACGCGCGTCCCGGGTGCGGCTCGACCACGACGCCTTCGAGCCCGGAGCCCGCGAAGAAGCGCTCGAGAGTGCGCACTTGCAGGTGCTCGTGTCCCGAGTCGGGCGTGCCGTCGTTCACGGCCGCGTTGCGGATGAGCTCCTGCAGCAGCTCGGTGGTCTGCTGCGCGAGCGTGCCCTGCGCGTGCCGGCCCGGCGCCCGAAGATGCTGCGCGCTCATGCCGCCGTCCCGCCCGCGAGCACCGGCGCCGCCGACAGCGTCGAACCCGGGATCGCCTCGATCAGCCGTTGCGTGTACTCCTCGCGCGGGGCGCCGAGCACGCGCGGGGTCGCACCCTGCTCGACGATCCGCCCGTGCTGCATGACTGCCACGCGGTGGGAGATCTCGCGCACGACGGCGAGGTCGTGGCTGATGAACAGATACGACACCCCGACGTCGCGTTGCACGGCCGCGAGCAGATCGAGGATCTGCGCCTGCACCGACACGTCCAGCGCCGATACGGCTTCGTCCAGCACCACCAGGTCGGGGCGCAGCGCGAGGGCCCGAGCGATCGCGACGCGCTGGCGCTGGCCGCCCGAGAGCTCGGCGGGGCGCCGCGAGGCCGTCCC
>NZ_DATCVK010000094.1:0-3921 GCF_036566905.1 Microbacterium sp.
GATCGCCCAAGCCGCATACGGACGAATCGCCACCGTCGCGGCTGGGGAGATGGACATCTTCCCGGTCAACCACGGCGTCGACCGGCACAGCATCGTCTTCCGCACTGCTCCGGGTACGAAGCTGCTGGCGCTCACCATCCAGCACAAGGTGCTGTTCGAAGTCGATGGTGTCGATGGCGAGGAGGCATTCAGCGTCGTCGTGAGAGGAGATGCCGACCGGGTCGATCGCGAACCCGAGGTGGAGGCGGCCGAACGGCTGGGTGTGACGACGTGGGCACCCGGTCCGAAGAACCAGTGGGTCCGCATCACTCCGCGCGACATCCAGGGGCGTGCGTTCAGGGTCCCGGCAGCTGGACTCTAGTCGTCGCCCAGCATCTGCTTCATGAGCTCGATCTCGGCGGTCTGGCTCTCGACGATCGCCTCGCCGAGGGCCTGCACCTCGGGGTTGTCTGAGTCCAGGATCATCCGGGCCATCCGGATCGCACCTTCGTGGTGGTCGATCATGCCCTCGAGGTAGAGGCCGTCGAACTCGGCTGCGGTCGCATCCTCCAATGCGGTCATCTCGTCATCGCTGAGCATTCCGCCCATGGGCATTCGGTCTCCCATGGGCATGCGAACCCCGGCATCGTCGAGCCAACCCTCCATGAGCGCGATCTCGACGGTCTGGGCATCCCGGATCTGCTCGGCCAGTGCGAGCACTTCGGGGTCGGTGCTCTTCTCGATCGCGAGTTCCGACATGTCGACGGCCTGCTGGTGATGCGGAATCATCATGCGGGCGAACATCAGATCTGCGGGGTCGTAGTCCGCCGAATCGGCGTCGCTCATCATCCCTGAACCGCGATCGCGGTCGTCGTCGGGAGTCCCGATGTTGATGGTGCAGGCTGCCAGGACGGTCCCCGTCGCAATGACGAGTGCGGCGATTCCTGCACCTCGATATCGTGCGAACATTGGCAGCGTCCTTTCGTCGTGATCGCTCCTCACGCGGTGAACGGGGCGCGAGAGCCCACACTCACCCTCCTCGATTCCGCCCGGACAGGCAGTGTCGTTGGTCCCATGGGCGCGTCCTGCACCCGAGCGCGGAGCGTCGAATTCGCAGCGTGGTCGATCGTCATCAGCGTCGACACCTTTCTGCGTGCCGCCTGTCTATTCATGCGCGAGTACCTCAGTGACGACCAGGACCGGGCAAGGCGGGTCGAGCAGGAGCGTTACGCTGACGGATCCGAGGAAGAACCGTCGGAGCGGGCCGTACCCGTGGCTGGCGACGACGAGGAGCGATGCGGCCCGACCTTCTTTGCTCAGCAGCTGGACAGCGTCTCCTCGTTCGAGTCTGCCCGTGCATTCCACGCCGAGTCGACGTGCATGCGACATCGCCTCGTCGAGCACCGTCCTGTGCATCGATGCGAAGACCTCGAGGTCCGCTGCCGTGTCGCCGAAGACTGGCCTCCACGTCGAGGGTGGATGCCACGCATGCAGGATCTCGAGGGGAGCGCCGCGTCGTCGCGCCTCGTCTGCGGCCACTTCAACGGCGGCCGACGACGCTGCGGAACCATCGATCCCGACGACGACAGGGAGGTCGTCGCCGCCTCCGGCGTGCGGTGGAATGACCGCAACGGTTCCCCCTCCGTGGCGGCCGGCCAGTCGAGCCCCAAGGCTCCAGCGAGATCCGCGCTTGTGCGCCGGCGTCCCGACCACGATGAGCGTGCCTGGCAGCAGGAACTCGGCCAGCACCTCGTCCGGCGGCCCGATCACGCTGCGATTCTCGACGTCTTGGCGTCGCCCGGACGGCTGCCGAGCCATCACCGTCTCGATCTGGTCCTGGTCGAAGCTCGAATCGCCCCGCGTCGCGGCGCTCATGAGGACGATCGGGATTTCTGGGCCATGGCGTAGCGCCCAATCGAGGGCGGTCTCCGATGACGGTGTTCCGTCCCAGCCGACGACGATTCTCTTGAACACGTGCCCCAGCATCGCTCGTGGCGACTGACGCGGACGGGCCCAAGGTCACATGGCCCGCAACCGCACCGATGTGCCTTCGAACCGCACCGGTTCCGTCCTCGCACTCCTCATCGTCTTCTGCGGAACCCGTATCGCCGCTTCGTCGCGAAGGTCGAAGGTCCCGAGCACCGCGGGTCGCGCGCCATAGCGTGAGCACGAATGGAACCGGAGGGAGCTGGTCATGCGCGCACTGGTGGTGTACGAGACGTTGTGGGGGAACACCGGCGAGATCGCCAGATCGATCGCCGATGGGATCCGGACGCAGCAGGGGGTCGACGACGTCCAGCTGGTCGAAGCGGCGACCGCGGCGGAGGAGCTCCCAACGAGGGTCGACCTCCTCGTGGTCGGCGGGCCGACTCACGCGTTCTCGATGTCGAAGGCGTCGACGCGGGACTCAGCACGCCAACAGGGCGCGAACACCGTTCCGGAGCGCGGCATCCGCGAATGGATCGACGGGCTGATGACGCCGCCGTCGCCGGTGATGGTCGCGACGTTCGACACGCGCACGGTCGCCCCGCGGCTGCCTGGCTCCGCGGCGAAGAAGGCGATGAAGAAGCTCGTGGGCCGGGGTTTCCGTCCTGCCGTCAAGCCAGAGTCGTTCGGCGTGCACGGCTACTCGGGGCCGGTCGCGGACGGCGAACTCGAGCGTGCGCGCGAATGGGGTGCGGCGCTGACCGCGACGTGATGGGAGCGCTCGGGGCCCGGTCAGTTCGCGAGCGACGCGCCAGCCTCGCTCGGTCGATTCGCCCGCCTGGCGTTGAAGCCGGCAGGGCAAGTGACGACTGGGACGGCCTCACGTCCTCAGTGCGCATCCGGTAGACGAGAGTGGCTGCTTGCCGGTTCGTCGAGGCTCTTCTGGACTGTCGAAAGGCTGATGTCTTTCACCAACCGCGGGCGGCGCTGCTGTCTCACCTTTGCCATCCATTCGGAGGCCGGGTACGAGAGTCGGACGACGAAGTAGTTGAGGTATTCGATGACACCGAAGGCCCAGACGGTCAGCACGAGGGCTGCGACCCATGGGTCGTCTGGCCACCAGACGAGCACGCCGACCATTCCTGCAATCAGCAGCAGCGGATCGATGATCTGGAATACGCGATAGAGACGTGCGAGGGTCGACGGCATCGTGCCGACCCCGGCCCAACTGCGAGCGAGGAGCCAGTATGCACCGGCTTGCACCAAGACGAGCAGAAGCGGCACCAGCGCCGACCAGAGTGCGGCTACCGCGGTCGAGGACGCCATTCTGGGTGCGATGAGCACGGCAGCACACCCTGCGAACACCGCCGCGGCGACAAGTTCACCGAGTCCGAGGCTGAGATACTGCCGACGGGCAAGGACACGGTGCCGTTCATTCACTCTGGTCACATTACGTGCGAGGCAGGGGTCGGTGCATCCGTGGCGGTGCTCGCTTGCGATCAACTCGAACGTGGTCTTTCACGTCGACGGACTCGTCACGGACTGCGTCGACTGCGGTGACGGCCGGCAATCCTCGGAGCCATAGGACGACGTTGGTTAGGCTGGGCGCGTATTCAACTCGATCGAAGGCGCGCGCCGTGTCCGTTCTTGCTCTCGCAACTCCCAGACGCCGTCCATCGCATGCCCCGCGGTGACGACGACCGCCGGGTCGCCGAGAAGCTCTTCGCGATCGCCGACACGTTCGAACGCGGCGACGAGCTCACGCTCAGCGAGATCGCCGAGCGGGCGGGGCTGCCGATGTCGACCGCGCATCGGCTGCTCGGGGAGTGGATCGCCTGGGGTGGCATCACGCGCTCCGGCGACGGCCGGTACCGCGTGGGCATCAAGCTCTGGCGGCTCGCGGTGCGCCAGCCCTCCTCGCGGCGGCTGCGCATCGCTGCCAAGCCCTACCTCGAGGACCTCTTCCAGTCGACGGGGGAGCATGTGCACCTCGCTGTTCGCGAGGGCCTCGGCGCG
>NZ_DATCVK010000095.1:0-1735 GCF_036566905.1 Microbacterium sp.
CGCCCGACGGTGATCTGGCGCACCTCGCGGTAGATGCCGCCGTAGAAGGTGAAGTCGGCCTGCTGCGGGTACACCCGCTCGTTCTTCGCGTTGTCCACGATCACGACGAGCGTTCCCGATCCGTCCGCGAGCCCGTCCGTCAGGTTCACGCGGAACGTCGAGTAGCCGCCATCGTGAGTGGTGAGGAGGCGTCCGTCCAGGTACACCTCGGCCGACGAGTTCACGCCCGCGAACTCGACCCAGGTCTCGACATCGGACTCATCGGCCTCGATCACCCGTGCATACGTCGAGCGACCGCGACGGTACTCGCCGCCGGCCTGTCCGTCGATCGCGTTCCAGGTGTGCGGCAGCACGACCTGCTCCCCCGCGGCCGCGATCTCGTCCCAACTCGACCCCGCGGGCAGTTCGACGGGCGAGTACGCCCACCCCTCGTGGATCGCCGTGGCCCGGCGGGCGTCGGTGGCAGCGGGCTGCGTCATGGGAGTCTCCTTCGACGAGAGTTCGCCGGCGCACGCCGGCTGGGCTCAACCACGATACGAACCACGAACCGGAGGATGATAGAACTGATCACGCGCGATCAGAACTGATTCGGCACACTCTTGCAGGTCACACGAACCGAGGCACATCGATGACGACGACGTCGCAAGCGCATCCGCAGGACGCCCTCGAGCCCATCGCGGCCGCGGTGGCCGAGGTCCTGAGCTGCCCGATCGAACTCACGACCGACATCGCACCGGCGCTCGACGCGTTCGAGTCGGCGCACTGCCTCGACCCGCGCATCCAACCGGCCTTCACTGCGTCGGTGCTCCGAGGATTCGTGCGCGACATGGACCGGCAGGTCGTGCATGAGATCCGTGAGCCGCTCGGGATGGCGATCGCACTCGTCCGCTGGGATGACCGCCTGCTCGTCATCGGCCCGTACACGCACGAGCCCATGCATCCGGGTGTCGCGGAAGAGGCCATGAGCCGGTTGGGCATTCCCAGCGCCCACCTCCCGATCTACAAGCACTACCGCACCAGGTACGCGATCGTCGATGCCGAGTACGTGTACCGCGGAGCAGCCAGCCTGCTTCGCGCAGGTGGCGGCGAGGACGCGCTCGGCAGCCTTCGCGAGGTCGAGGCCGAAGGCGGGACGATCGCCCCCGGGGTCGGGGAGGCTCTGCAGTCTGCCGCATTCACCGTGATCGAAGAGCGGTACCGACTCGAACGGGAGTTCATGGACGCGGTCGAGGAGGGCTCTTCCGAACGGGCACTCTCCGCCTTGCAACGCATGGGACGGATGCCGCAGACGATCAGCTACCTGAACACGCCGTTCCTCGGCACGACCATCTTGCGGATCATGGCCCGCGTCGCGGCGCAGCGCGGCGGGCTGCCGCCGGTGACCGTCGACGCGATATCACAGGAGTATGCGCAACGGCTGCACCGCATCGGCCATTCATCTGACCCGAAACGCTCCGCCTCGTTCACCGCGCAGATGGTCACGGAATTCTGCCGGTACGTCCGACGCCACAACCAGCGCGAGTATCCGCCGCTCGTACGTCGCGTCGCCGACGAGATCGACCTCCATCTCAGCAGCCATGTCTCGACGACCGAACTCGCGGACCGGCTCGGAGTGTCCGCCTCCACGCTCGCGCGCCGCTTCAAGTCGGCCACCGGCATGACCATCGTCGCGTACACAGCCCAGCAGCGGGCCGAGCGCGCGGCCCGACTGCTCGCCACGACGACGCAGAGCGTG
>NZ_DATCVK010000096.1:0-13442 GCF_036566905.1 Microbacterium sp.
TCCGACGGCTGGCGCGGGCGATGCCGCCGCCGGCGGAGTCCAGCTGTCCGACGCGGTGGGCGGCGTCGTCGACCGCGGCTCGCCGCTGACGGCTCCGGCGACGTCGCGCACCATCGCCCGCCAGTCGCGTCCGTTGCCGGACGCCTGCGAGCCGGAGGCGGCCTGCGAGCCCGAGGAGTCGAGCGCCTTGGCGGCGAGGTCGAAGAGGCGGTTGAGAGAGCCCATGGAGGTTCCTTCCCTATCGGAGACATGGCGTGTGAAAGACCGCCAAGGTCTCCTCCACCCCGAAGGGCCGGCAGCCCGGGATCCGGCGCTGGATCCGTAGTGACGAGCGTGCCGCAGGCGGGAGTACTCCCCTTGTGCTCTCCAGCCTACGGTCGGCCGCGTTTCGCACCGGCCGTGTCGGCGCGCTCATCGGGCTCTCTCAGCGAATTGATCGATTCCGGGTGCGCCGCCGGCGGCATCCGTCCTCCACCGAATCAACGCGCGACGAGCGCCTCGCTCACGTCGTACGCCCGCAGTCGCCCGCACATGCCGAAGCCGCGCTCGTCTGCCGGCTCGGCTGCGAGGAACACCGTCGCCGCGGCGAGATGCGTCGCGTCACCGCCGGCGATCGCACGCGCGATGTCGAGGCTCTGCGCCGCCTGCGCGACCGGCCCGCGCGCGACGATGTCGGACCACGACGCCGCCCGCTCCTGGACCAGTGCGGCCGCGGCGGCGTGGAACGCTCGCAGGGGACCGAAGTCCCCGGCGGCCGCGGCGTCCCGGATCACGAGGAATCCCTCGACCGCGAGGTCGCGGCGGTGCGATGCGGCGGCCGCCCTCGCCTCCGGCGATCCCTGAGGCAGCGTCGCGGCCGCGGCGTACCGCTCGGGGTCGCCGACGATGTCGGCGGGAAACGTCATGACCGCGTCGCCCGCTTCGGGAAGCCCCGCGTTGCCCATGATGACGAGCACCTTCAGGTCCCCGTGGTTGACGGCGCGGTGGATCGCGCCGGGCGTGAACCAGACGACGGAGCCTTCGCGCAGCTCGGTCTGGCGGACGCCGGTCGGGTCGACCGTGTGCAGCGCGCCGCGTCCGCCGATGACGACATAGCACTCGGTCGAGGCCAGGTGCATGTGGGGACTGCCGCCGCGGAGTCCGTCGGGGCCGACATCCACGTAGACGTCGAGCAGGGTGACGGAGGTCGCTCCGGGAAAGCTCGGGGCGGTGTCGACCACGTTCGCTCCTCTCCTCATGCCTCAGACTACGACCGGCTGAAGGACGCCGCGCAGCGCGTCGGCGAGCGGCTCCGCGGCATCCGCTCCCCCGTCGGCGATGCCCACCGCGTACCGAAAGCGCACAGTCTCGCCCTGTGCGACGACGACCTCTTCGCTGAAGAAGGGTGCGGGGTTCAGCGCGGCGAACTCCTCGGATCGCGCGAACCACTGCGGCGGGTGGTGCGGATTGGCGGCGTCGTCGAGCATGAGCACGAGCGACGTGGCGTCGACGTCGTCGTGGCGTCCGACGAAGCCCATCCATTCGTGGCGCGACCCGCGGACATCGTCCCCGGCGCCGGAGGCGCCCGGCGCGACCAGGGTGCCGTCGGTGAACGAGCGCGGACCGCGCCAGAACAGGCCGCCGTAGCCGGCGTTCTCGCGGCCCCGCGTGGTCGGAGAGCCGATCGCGATCGGCGCATCGGTCACGTTCGTCAGGCGGGTGTCGAAGGTGAGCGCCCACGCGTCTTCCGACACGATCTCGGCGCTCAGCTCCCGGTGCTCGGCGAAGATGTCGTCGCCCGACTCGGTGATCCAGCGCAACGCGTGCGAGACTGCCGCGCGGTCACCGGACTCCAGCTCGATCTCGCCCTCGTGTTGCTGCACGCCGTTGTTCGGCAGCTGCACGTAGAACTGCCCGTGCACGTAGGTGGGCCCGCCCCAGAAGTTCTCGTCGTTCACGACCGGAAGCGCCCAGGCGATCCCCTTGTGCCACACGTGGTCGTGGGGCCGGAACAGGCTCACCACGTGGCCCGCCCGCGTGCGGAGGGGGTGAAGGTACGGCTTCGGCGACTCCAGCGCCGCTGTGGTGGGCGCGTAGACATACGTGAACAGGTCGTTGTCCCCGTCGCGGACGGTGACTGCGGAGCCGGACTCGTGGGTGACGCGCAGCGCGCTCATACGAGGATCTCCTTGACGGGCGCCCACGGGACGATCCCGCCGCTCATGGACCGGACGAACGGGTCGTCGCCGGCGAGGTCGCCGGCCTCGACCGTCACGCCGCGGAACGCCGACGCGTACGTGGCCGCGGCGAACTCGAGCGTGCGACGCGCCTCGGCGAGGTCGACCGCAGGGGCCTCGCCCGCGCCGAGCGCGTCGAGGATCGCGGAGATCTGATCGCGGTGGCCGCTGATCGCACCGGAGTCGAGGCCCTCGGCCCAGCGGGTGGACAGATGCTCGTGCCCGGCGGCCGGCGTGAACGTCCAGTCCTCGCTGGTGTAGCCGTAGAGGTGCTGCACCTCGACCGAGGCGTACTCGAAGTCGAATCGCAGACGGGACGTCTCGTGCGGCGATACGAGAGAGTTCACGACCGTGGCGAGGGCGTCGTTCTCGAACCGCACCAGCGCCATCGAGACGTCCTCGGTGTCGGTGGGCCGCAGCTGGCGAGCGGCGAACGCGCTCACCTCGGACCAGCCGCCGAAGATCGCGAAGAGCAGATCGAATTGGTGGATGCCGTGGCCCATGGTGGGGCCGCCGCCTTCGACGTCCCACCGCCCACGCCAGGGCACGTCGAAGTACTCGTCGGGACGGAACCACAGCGTCTCGCACGTGGCCACGAGCGGCCGGCCCAGCTCGCCCGCCTCGGCGAGGGCCTTGAGGTGGCGGGCGGCCGCACCGAACCGGTGCTGGAACACCGTGAGGACCGGCACGCCCGTCTCGGCCTGCACGGCGGCGAGCTCGTCGATCTCGCCCAGGCTGAGCGCGGTGGGCTTCTCGACCAGCGACGTGACGCCGGCCCGCATCGCCTGGATCGCGAGCGGCGTGTGCGTCTGCGGCGGGGTGCAGATGTGCACGAGGTCGAGCTGCTCGTTCGCGAAGAGCTCGGCGGCGTCGGGGTAGACCCGGTCGACGTCGAAGCGCTCGGCGAACGCGTCGGCGCGCGCGCGGTCGAGATCGACCACACCGACGATCTCGACGCGAGTGGCCAGGCTCTGGAGGGCCTCGGCGTGGGCGTGCGCGATGCCGCCCGTGCCGATGATGCCGACGCGGAAGGACGGGCGGGGTGTGGACATGACCTGTGATTCCTTCTCGGTGGTGGGTGGGGGGCGTGTCGGCGGGCGCGGCGGGGGTATCTCCGGCCGCGCCCGTCGACCACCGGGCTACTGATTGACGATGACGTCGATCTCGGCGAACAGCTGATCCACCGCGTCGTCGACCGTGATGGTCCCGAAGCCGAGCTCCTGGCCGAGCGCCTTGAACTTGGCCTCGACCGAGCCGTAGCCGACGATCGGCACCGGCGGGGCGTCGCCGATGCGGTCGGCGATCGACTCCTCGTAGTCGATGATCTGCTGGGCGGTCTCGTCGAGCTCTACGCCGTCGAGCTGGGTCTGGGATGCCGGCATCCCTCGGTTCGTTCCGAAGATGGCGCCGACCTCGGGGCTGTTCACCAGGAAGTCGGTGAACAGGGCGGCGGCCTCGGGGTGCTCCGTGCTCGCCGCAGCGGAGATCAGCATGCCGGCCTTCTTGTACAGGTCCTTGGCTCCCTCTTCCGTGACCGGAGGCGCGACGAGGTTCAGGTCGGGATACGCCTCGCCGAGGTTTGCGAGGTACGGAGCGCCGAAGTTGTCCCACACGATCTCGGTGAGCGCCTGGGCGGAGTCGAAGGCGCCCTTGGGAGCGACCTCCAGGATCCGCTGCTGCGGGGTGACGACGCCGTCTTCCCGCAGTTCGGCGCCGCGATTCCAGAAGTCGGCGAGGTCCTCCTTGGTGAAGCCGACCTCGCCCTCCTCGGTGAAGACCGACTTGCCCTCGGAGCGGAGCACGAGCTCGAACGGCTGAATGAAGCTGGTGGGGTCCGCACCGCCCCACACCTCGAGTCCGGCGGCCTCGGCGGCATCCCGGGCCTGGTGCAGCCACTCGTCATACTCCTCCCAGTCGCCACCGGCGAAGGGTTCGACGCCGACCTGGTCGGTGAGGACCACGTTCTCGAACATTCCGATCGCGTTCGTCGAGACGGGCATGCCGGCGATCGTGTCGTTGATCGATGCGATGTCGAGCACGCTCTCGTCGTAGCCGTCGGTGGCGATGATGTCGCCGACGTAGGGCGTGAGGTCCAGGAGCAGCCCGTTCCCGGAGTACTGGCGGACGTAGGTCATGTCCATCTGGAACACGTCCGGGAGGTTCTTGCCGGCGGCCTCGGTCTGGCGCTTCTCCCAGTACTCATCCCAGGCGAGGAACGTGGGGTTCACCGTGATGTTCGGGTATTCCTCGTTGAACGCGGCGATCGCCTCGTTGTACATCTCGGCGCGGACGTCGTTGCCCCAGAACGCGAAGTCCAGCGTCACGTCCTCATCCGGATCGTAGGTGGGCGCGGCTTCGCCGGGTGCCGATCCGGCGCAGCCTGAGAGCGCCAGGCCGAGGGCCGTGACGACCGCCGCAGCGGCGATCGCCGTCTTCTTCCTGCCAGTGAACATCGTCGTCCTTTCCGGGATCCCTGCGCGGTGAGCGCGGGGTGAACCTTCACTTAGTGATCGATCACTAAGTTCGAGAAGTGACAATAGTGAAGGTTCACAATCTGTGTCAACATGGATGTCGAAGGAGGCGCCCGTGACCGACACCGCACCGCACCGCCGGCCGACGATCATGGAGGTCGCCCGCCTCGCCGACGTCTCGCATCAGACCGTCTCGCGCTTCTTCCGCGCTCCCGATGGACTCAAGCCCGCCACCAAGGCACGCGTGCAGGCCGCGGTCGACCAGTTGAACTACCGCCCGAACCTCGTCGCCCGGTCGATGCGCACACGCCAGACGGGCCGGCTCGCCGTGGTTGTGCCGACCCTCGCCTACAGTCCGGCGCGCATGCTCGCCGGCGCGAGCGCCGCCGCGCACGCGGCCGGCTACGCGGTGGAGGTGCTGGCCCTAGAGGGTGGCGCCGAGGAGCGGACGGAGCGCGTGGCCGAGCTGGCCGACTCCGGTCAGGTCGACGGCATCGTCTCGTTCGCCCCCGTGCTCGCCTCGCTCGAGCTGCAGGCCTCCAGCGGGACGCCGATCGTCGCATCAGCGGACTTCGACGACGAGATGCGCGGCATCGGCGAGCTGGCGGATGCCTCCGCTCTCGTCGACCTGATCCGCGGCCTGGCCGAACGCGGCCACCGCCGGTTCCTCCACATCACCGGCGACCTCCAGTTCGCGTCGGCCCGCGCCCGGCGCGACACCTATCTCGAGACGATCGCATCGCTCGGGTTGGAGTCGACCGGAGTGATCGAGGGCGACTGGTCGGCAGAATCGGGAATGGCCGCGGTCCGCAGCCTTCCCGACCGTGATCGGGCGACCGCTGTGGTGGCGGCGAACGACCTCGTGGCCGCCGGCGCGATCCGCGCTGCGATGGACCGCGGGTGGCGCGTGCCCGACGACCTCAGCGTCACCGGATGGGACGACCAGCAGCTCGGGCGTCTGATGAGTCCCGCGCTGACGAGCGTGGAGGTCGACCTCGAAGGTCTGGGCTCACGCGCGATGACGAGGCTCATCTCGGCGCTGCGCAGCGAGCCCGTGCCGTCCGAGGCCCAGCAGATCCACCGCGTCATCTGGCGCGAGTCCACCGGACCCGCCCCGCTCTGAAGCCGCGGCATGCCGCCGCCCGCGGCATCCGCTCAGCCCGTGGCAGGCGTGGCGAGTGCGTTGCGAGCTGCCGCCACCGCGGCCTCGTTCGCGCTGTAGCCGTGCTCGGCGCCGGGGAACACGCCGCCGCGCACCTCCGCGGCGTACCGCGCGACGCCATCGACCATCTCGTCACCGACGGCCGCGAAGCGCTTGACGAAGGCCGCCGTCTTGCCCTCGGTGATGCCGAGGAGGTCGTGCATCACGAGCACCTGACCGTCGGCGCGACCCGCGCCGATTCCGATCACGGGGATGTCGAGGGCGGGGAGCACGACGTCGACGACCTCGGCCGGCACCGCCTCGACCACGAGCACGCTGGCGCCGGCCTCCTGCACCGCGACCGCCTCACGGGCGAACCGCGCCGCGGACTCGGCGGTGCGGCCCTGCGCGCGCATGCCGCCGAGCGCCACCGCGGTCTGAGGCGTCAGCCCCACGTGCGCGACGACCGCGATGCCGGCCGCGGCGATCGCGCGGATGCGGCTGAGCCGCGCCTCGCCGCCGCCCTCGAGCTTCACGGCGTCGGCCCCCGCCTCCCGCACGAACCGCACGGCGGTCGCGACCGCCTGCTCGTCCGAAACCTCGGTCGAGCCGAACGGCAGGTCGCACACGACGAACGCCGACCGCACCCCGCGGCGGACGGCACGGGCGAGCACGAGCATCTCGTCGACCGAGACCGCCACCGTCGATTCGTAGCCGAGCACCACCTGCGCGCCCGAGTCGCCGACCAGCACCATGTCGACCTCGGCCCGCTCGGCGACGCGCGCCGTCGGGTAGTCGTAAGCCGTGACCATGACGATGGGCTCGTGGCCGGACTTCATCTCCTCCAGCCGCCGAAGAGTCACCTGCGGGCGCATCACGCACCTCCTGCGTCGATCACGGTGTTGTCGATGAGCCGCGTCGCGCCGACGCGCGCGGCGATGGCGACCAGGGTCGGCCGATCCACCTGGTGAATCGGCTCGAACGTCTCGGGGTCGACGAACGCGACGTACTCGAGCGCGATCATCCCCTCGGCCAGCACGTCCAGCGCCCGATCCCGCAACCCGCGGGAATCACGGATGCCGGAGGCCGCGGCATCCGTCACCGCCTGCAGTGCGCGGGGAATGGCACGTGCCCGCACGCGCTCGTCGGGCGACAGCCGCGCATTGCGGCTCGAGCGGGCGAGACCGTCGTCGTCGCGCGACGTCGGGCACACGACGAGCTCGACGGGAACGTTGAGGTCGGCGGTGAGGCGGCGCAGCACCGCGACCTGTTGCGCGTCCTTCGCTCCGAAGTAGGCGGCGTCGGGGAGCGCCGCGAGCAGCAGCTTCGTCACGACGGTGGCGACGCCGTCGAAGTGCGCGCGGCCGCGCTGGGCGCCCTCGAGGGTCTCGGCGACAGGCCCGGTCACGCTCACCGTCGTCGAGAAGCCTTCGGGATACATCTCGCCGGCGTCCGGGGCGAACACCACGTCGACACCGGCTTCCTCGGCGAGCGCGACGTCGCGCTCCTCGGTGCGGGGGTAGGCGGCGAGGTCGGCCTGCTCGTTGAACTGCGTGGGGTTCACGAAGATCGACATCACGACGCTGTCGTTGTCGGCGCGAGCAGCCCGCACGAGCGAAAGATGCCCCTCGTGCAGGGCGCCCATCGTCGGCACGAGACCGATGCGTCCGCTGCGCCGATCGCGCAGCGCCGATCGCAGATCGGCGATCGTGCGCACGACGATCACCACGAGGTCTCCCCCACTGCCGGGCTCGAACCGCGAGCGACCGTCGAGGTGCGCGTGGCGGCCAGTTCCCGCGTCGCCGCGACGAGGGCGTCGAAGAGCTGGGCCCGCTCGGGAAGGCGCTCGCGCACGGCCGCGCGCTGGCGTGCCACCGTCTCGTCGTCGCCGCGCGCGATGGGCCCGGTGAGCGCCGCGACGCCGTCGGCCTGCCAGTTCTCGACCGTTGCGCGCACGAGCGGTGCGAAAACCTCCCGCCGAACCCCGGCCGTCGCGGCGAGGTCCTCCGCGAACCACTCCAGCGTCACGAGGAAGTTCGAGGCGATCGATGCCGCCGCGTGGTACGCGGCGCGGTCGGCGTCGGCGACCTCGAACGGCGCCATCCCCAGGACGTCCGCGAGGGCGCGGGCGGCAGCGAGGGCACGAGGGGTCGACCCGGCGACGGCGGCCGGAACGCCGTCGAACGACGCATCCGCACCGGCCACGGTCATGAGGGGATGGATGCTGAATGCCTCGTGCGGTGCGAGCGGCTCGAGCGTCGATGCGCCCGAGAAGTGCCCCACAAAGGGTCCGGGTGCGACGAGGGCCGCGGCGGCCGCGATCTCGGCATCAGGAACCGCCAGCAGTACGAGATCGGCATCGTCTGCGGTGTCGCCGCGGCCGAGCGGTCCGCGCACCTCAGCTCCGACGGCCCGCAGTGCGGCAGCCATCGACCGGCCGACACGCCCGTCGCCGACGATCGCGATCACGCCGAAGCTTCCGGCGCGCGCGTGATCGGGGTCGAGGTCCGGCATCGTCGTCGTCTCCCGTCGCGCGGTGTAAATGAACCTCGTTCAAAATACCCCGTCGCGCGGAGGACGTCAGACGCGGGCGGGCTGCCCGGCCTTTCCGAGCGGCGTGCGCAGCAGCACGGCGTAGACGACAACAGAGACCAGCATCCCGACCGGCACCGAGAGGTCGACGTAGCCGAGGCTCTCGGCGATGGGCCCGGTCCAGACCTCGGTCGACAGGCACAGGGCGGTCGCGGTGCCGCCGATCAGCACGGCCGCCATGCCGGGGATGCTCCATCCGCCGCTGTACCAGAAGGGGCCGCCGCGCTCCTCGTCGAAGAGCTCGACACCGTCGTAGCGGTTGCGGCGCATCACGACGTCGGCGACGAACACGGCCATCGTCGGCGCCGAGACGATGACGAGGAACTGCAGCATCAGGTTGACGGCGTCGAGGAGGTTCGTCGACAGCACGAGGTAGATCGTGAGCGCGGTGCCGATCACCCCCACCACCACCGCGGCCGGGATGCGCCGGATCGGGATGCCGATGGCCTGCAGCGCCATGCTCGAGGTGTAGGTGGTCATGCCGTTGAGCGCGATGGTGTTCGCGACCACGCCGATGACCAGGACCGGCCCGAGCCACGCGGGCAGCATCCCGAGGAGGGCGGATTCGATGCCAGACTCCATCACCGCGCCGGCAGCGACGGTCGCCAGCAGCGCTCCGACGATCGTGAAGACCATGCCGGGAAGCGCGCCGCCGAGGGCGGTGGCGGCGACGATGTGCGAGGACTTCGTCGACCGGGGCAGGTATCGCGCGATGTCGGGGCTGTTGATGAACGAGATCGGCGACGAGGCGATGATCGTGAAGCCGATCGTGATCGCCGACCACAGCGCCACGCCCGACAGCGGCTCGGGCTGCTGGAAGCCCCAGTCGACCTGCGGCAGGATGAACGCCGCGACGGTCACGAAGATGACGGCCAGCACGATCGCCAGCCACGAGTACACCCGCAGGATGAGCGCGTGGCCGTAGACCGCCACGAGCACGGTGAGGGCGGAGATGACGAGCGTCACGGCGATCGGCACGAGGACGGGGTCGGTGAGTCCCATTCCCGCCAGCAGGTCCGCACCCAGGAATGAGGACGCGAGCCAGTTGAGCGCCAGGAACACCGCACCGATCAGCCACCCGGTGAACGCCACGACAGGCTTGTTGCCGATGATGCCGTAGATGGCCCGCGTGATGACCGAGCCCGAGGTGCCCGCCGCCGGGCCGCTGATGGCGATGAGGCCGGGGAAGACCCACAGCACCGATCCGGCGATCACGACGAGCACCGCCTGCCACAGTTCCAGCCCGAGCAGCACGAGCGTGGCCCCGACGGTGAAGTTCAGGATGCTGACGCTCGGCGCCGCCCAGACGAAGAACAGGTCGCGAGCCCGCCCATGGCGCTCGCCGGCGCCGATCAGCTCGATGCCGCGCGTCTCGGGCTGGTTCGGCGCATCCACGAACTCCGTCGGCTGCGGCGACGCCTGCGCGGTCTGCGGGTGCTGTGACACGGTGATCCTCTCGGGCGGACCGGACGACGGCGTCGGACCGCGGCTTCGTTGCTCTCGGGACACTGCGACTATTGGCCGAGCGGACAATAGCCTATTGGTCACACATCCAATAGCATGGGCGGCATGGTGTCAAGCGGCGATGCGCGACGGATCCGCAAGCGGCCGGAAGAGCGGCGCGAGGAGATCCTGGCGACCGCGGCCGACATCGCGCTCACCGAGGGCCTCGAGCGCATCACCCTGCGTGCGGTCGCCGACCGGTTGGGCGTGCGTCCCGGCCTGATCACGCACTACTTCCCCGCCGCTGAGGATCTCGTCGTCGCCGCCTTCGCGCGGGCCGCCGCCGCCGAGCGGGCCGAGCTGTTCCCCCGGGAGGGCACTGCCACGCAGCGGCTGGCGCGCCTGGTCACCGGGTTCGAGAGCCGCGATTCGTGGGACCTCGCGCGGCTGTGGCTGAACGCCCGCCACCTCTCGCGTTTCAGCCGACCGCTGAACGAGGCGCTGGTCGAGCAGGAGACGCTCAACCGGGCCGGCATCGTCGACATCATCGAGCACGGCACCGGCTCGGGCGAGTTCGCTTCCGTCGATGCGCAGGCGGCGGGCATCCGCATCCTGATGGCGGTGGACGGGCAGAGCGCCTCGGTGAACAACAGCCACGAGGTCGGTGGCGGTGCGCACGAGCAGTTCGTGTCGGATGTCGCCGAGTGGACACTGGGCCTGGAGCCGGGAACCCTGCGGGCGACCGCCCGTTCGAACTGAGTTCCTCCCCCGCCCGCACTTCCAGGATACCGGGCGGAGGGGGCCTTGCCGCAAGGGCCCCCTGGGGGCGCATACTGGTCGGTCGCGACGCGTCCCCGCCCTTCCTCCACCGAACGCTGCGTCGCGATGTCCGCCAGGAGCAGATGCCGTGAATCCCATCCAGACCAGCCCTTTCCAGCTGCCCGAACGTCTCGCCGCCAAGTCCGACCCCGTACTGATCAGCGCTGACGAGCAGCAGTTCGCCGCGATCGCCGACAGCCTCGCCCGCTCCATCGACGGCCTCGAGGAGCGCCTGGCCGAGCTGCGCCGACGCCCCGGCGGGCACGGGCAGGCAGGCCTCGAGCGCGACCTCGAGATCCATCGCCTCTCCGCGCGCCTGCGCGTGCTGCGCCGCTTCACGATGGACGCGTGCCTCGGGCGCATGGTGCACGCGGACGGCTCCGAGCCCGTCTACATCGGGCGCTTCGGACTCACGGATGCCGCGGGCCGGCGCCTCCTCGTCGACTGGCGCACGCCGGCCGCCGAGCCGTTCTTCGCGGCGACCCACGCGCACCCGTCGGGCCTCGTGAGTCGTCGCCGCTACCGGTGGAGCAGTGGCCGCGTGACCGACTACTGGGACGAGGTGTTCACGGCCGACGGGCTCGAGCACAACGCCGCTCTCGACGACCAGTCCGCGTTCATCGCGAGCCTGGGCGCGAGCCGCTCGCCGCGCATGCGCGACGTGCTGGGCACGATCCAGGCGGATCAGGACGCGATCATCCGCGCCGGCTCGCGCGGCTCTCTGGTCGTCGACGGCGGCCCGGGCACCGGCAAGACGGTGGTGGCGCTTCACCGCGCCGCGTATCTCGTGTACTCCGACCCGCACCTGGGTGAGGGACGCGGCGGCGTGCTGTTCGTCGGCCCGAGCCCCGCCTACCTGTCGTACGTCGAGGACGTGCTGCCGAGCCTCGGTGAGGAGAGCGTGCAGACCTGCACGCTGCGCGATCTCGTCGCCGAGGGCACGATCGCCGAGCCTGAGCGCGACCAGGTCGTCGAGCGGCTCAAGTCCGACGCGCGCATGGTCGACGCGATCGAGCCGGCGGTGCGGCTGTACGAGGAGCCGCCGGCCGAGGGGCTCGTCATCGAGACGCCGTGGGCCGAGCTGTGGCTCAGTCCGCAGGACTGGGCGGAGGCGTTCGCGTCGGCCGAGCCCGGCACGCCGCACAACGAGGCGCGCGACCAGGTCTGGGAGACGGTTCTCGAGCTCCTCACCGACCAGGTGGACGGCGAAGAGGTGCCCCCGCATCAGCTGCGGCGAGCGCTCGCGCGTCACGAAGAGCTGACGCGGGCCTTCGCGCGCGCGTGGCCGCTGGTCGAGGCATCCGTCCTCGTGTCGGACCTGTGGTCCGTCCCCGCCTACCTGCGCCGCTGCGCACCGTGGCTCACGCCCGACGAGGTCGCGGCGCTGCAGCGCGTCGACGCCACCGCGTGGACCACGGCGGATCTCCCCCTGCTCGACGCGGCACGGCGCCGGCTCGGCGACCCCGGCGCCTCGCGCCGCCACCGGGAGCGCGAGGCGAAGCTCGCGCAGGAGCGCGAGTACATGGCGCAGGTGGTCGACCGCCTCAAGGAGGCCGGCGACGAGATGATGCAGTGGCTCGACGGCGACGACCTGCGCAACAGCCTCGTCGACGACTCGGTTCTGGAGGCGTCCGACCCCGACCTGCTGGCCGGGCCGTTCGCGCACATCATCGTCGACGAGGCGCAGGAGCTCACCGATGCCCAGTGGCGGATGCTGCTGGCGCGCTGCCCGTCGCGCAGCTTCACGGTGGTCGGCGACCGCGCCCAGGCGCGGCACGGCTTCCGCGAGTCGTGGCAGGAGCGACTGGAGCACGCGGGACTGACCGACGTGAGCATCGCCTCGCTCACCATCAACTACCGCACGCCGAGCGAGGTCATGGTCGAGGCCGAGCCGGTGATCCGCGCCGCGATCCCCGACGCGAACGTGCCCACGTCGATCCGCTCCAGCGGAGTCCCCGTGCTCCGCGCCGCGGTGGCGGAGCGCGACGGCATCCTGAACGACTGGCTCGCGGCGCACCCCGAGGGCACCGCCTGCGTCATCGGCGATCCGTCGTTCGCCGCGCAGGAACGGGTGCGCTCGCTGACGCCGGAGCTGGCGAAGGGCCTCGAGTTCGATTTCGTCGTGCTCGTGGAGCCGTCGAGGTTCGGCAAGGGCATCGAGGGCGCGGTGGACCGCTACGTCGCCATGACCCGCGCGACGCAGCAGCTCGCGGTGCTCGAGGCCTAGCGGGAGCGCGGGCTCGCCGTCGCGTTCAGCACTCCACGACGTTGACGGCGAGCCCCGCCGCGCTGGTCTCCTTGTAGCGGGACGACATGTCGGCGCCGGTCTGGCGCATCGTCTCGATCGCGGTATCGAGGTCCACGATATGGCTGCCGTCGCCGAGCAGCGCCAGGCGGCTCGCCGTCATCGCCGTCGAGGCCGCGACCGCGTTGCGCTCGATGCACGGGATCTGCACGAGCCCCGACACCGGGTCGCAGGTGAGGCCGAGATGATGCTCGATCGCGATCTCCGCCGCGTTCTCGATCTGTGCAGGCGTGCCGCCGCGCACCGCCGTGAGCCCGGCGGCCGCCATGGCGCAGGCGCTTCCGACCTCCGCCTGACATCCGGCCTCGGCTCCCGAGATCGAGGCGTTGGCCTTGATGATCGACCCGATCGCGGTCGCCGTCAGCAGGAACCGGCGGATGAGCTCGGCGTCGAACCCGGTCGCTGCGACAGATTGGTAGAGCACGGCAGGAAGGACCCCGGCGGCGCCGTTGGTC
>NZ_DATCVK010000097.1:0-4400 GCF_036566905.1 Microbacterium sp.
GGTGGAAGTAGTACCCGGTGATCCCGACCGGGCCGCTCGTCGCGAAGTCGGGCTTCATCTGGGCCACCTGGAACTGGCGGCTGTAGTAGCCGGGGTAGGTGGTGAACCGGCCGATCACCATGTTGTGCGCGACGTCGGCCAGCAGCGGGTCGCCGGCATGGTGGGCCAGCCGCAGCAGGGCGCCGGCCCAGCACGGGTTGAAGACGTAGCCGCCGCCGGGGTCGGTGAGCGAGCTGACCCCGAGCTTGAACGACGACAGCGCCTCGAACGTGAGGCCGGTCGGCGAGACGTACCAGGCCGGCACGGTCTCGGGCGCGACATCCGTGGTCGGATAGTCGGGCAGTGACGACCGCGACTCCCAGTCGTACTGCTGCACGACCACGTGCCCCTCGGGTACCGTGACCGTCTGGTCGGGCACCGGCCGAACGGCGGTCTGGGTGATGAACCGCTGCGCCTCGCGATGCGCGCCCTCGAGGAACACGGCCTCGCCGGTCAGCTCGAACAGCACCAGGAGGTCGACCCAGTACTTCGAGAAGCTGTAGGCGAAGCCACCGGGCGGCTGCCCGTTGCCGCGGTACGGCGTGAGGATCTCCTCCTGCACGTAGCGCCGGCCGATCAGGGTCGCCTCGGTCAGGTACGCCGGGTCGCCGGTCAGCTGGTAGGTGGCCAGGGCGGTCGCGAACGGCGCCCGGCTCTGGCCGACGACACCCGCCTTGGTGGCCTGCACCGCGAGCCGCTGGAACGCCGCATTGCGCCCGTGGGTGAGCTGGGAGAGGGCCGCCAGGTTCACCGCGTCGGTGGGGATCCGGCCGATCCGGTACTGCGTCTTGTCGTTGTAGACCGAGCCGCCGATCACGGGCGAGTGCCCGATGCCCTTGCGCGACAACTGGTACTCGAGGGCGGGCCGGGCTCTCCGGTCGTAGAGGGTGCCGTCGGCGGTGCCGGTCAGGTAGTGCGCCGAGAGCAGCACGCCGCTGGCCGCGGTGCGCACCGCGTCCTCGTTCTCGACGTCGACGAATCCCTTCGCCCGGTTCCACCACCCGGAGTAGGAGGGGATGAAGTCGACCGAGTCGTCGCCGTCGGGCTCGATCGCGATGAGCTCCGTCATCGCGTGGACGGCGTCGGTCAACGACCGGTCGTAGACGTTGCGGCGATAGGCCTTCAGGCCGTACTCGCCACGGCACAGCTCGGTGTAGGCGTCGTAGAGGCTGCCGACGCGCGCCGCGACGCCGAAGGCGAACCCGCGCCGTTCGCCGGCCGCCATGGCCGTTCGAAGTCCCGGTTGCGGGGCGTAGATGCTCGGCACGACGTCGAGGCTGTCGTTGCGCAGGCTCATCCCGTACGGCTGCCGATCCGACATCAGCTGGCGCTCGTGCACGAACTCGGCCACTTCGGTCGGCAGGTAGACGCCCGAGGTGACGGCGACGCCTGCGACGGCGTACTGGGTCAGCGCCATCGGCGCGAACAGCTCCCAGGCGCCGAGCGGGGCCGAGCCGTCGACCACGGTGAGCGCGTGCTGGTACGACCCGCAGAGCACCTCGTCGAGGTCGTCGAGGGTCCTGGTGTCCTGGCTCTGGTAGCCGACGAGGTAATCGCCGGCCGTCTTGGCCTTCAGCACGTAGTGCGCCTCGGGCTGATCGCCGTCGAGCCGCCAGCGCACGACGAGCTCGACGTCATCGGTGCTGGTGCGCAGCTCGATCGCCTGCCCACTGAGGCGTCGATACGAGGTGAACCCCAGCCAGCTCGGCTGCAACGGCCCGTACAGCTCCGGCGCGCTGCCGTCGGGCAGCGTGCCGGCCAGCACGACCCACTGCTCGTCGAAGCGGTGCGCGGGGTCGGTCAGCGACAGCCAACCGCCGTCGTGCTTGATCTCGAGGTCGCGGACGATCGTCTCGCCGCCGTCCCACCGGGCCTGGTGGAAGGTCATGCGATGGTTTCGCCCGACGAGCCGCGCGACGCAGGTGAGCGAGAGGTTCGGCTTGTCGAGTCGCCGCAGGGCGTCGGCGTAGGCGCCGCCGGTGCTGCTGAACCCGGGATCCGCCGCAGCGGCCTCCGGGTGTCCTCCGAAGACGGCGGGGAGTACGCCCGCCGCCAGCAGCAACTGCAGCGCCGAACGCCGGCTCCATTGCCCGGAAGCTGGTGCTGGGGCGTCCGCTGGTGACGCGTCGGGGTCCATCGAATCGTGGTCGGCCGCTGGGCTCATCCTTGAATCCATGATGCATATGATGCATCCGTTATGCGACAGTGTCAATGGCAATGCAGTCAGCGGTGCCCGATAGCGTCGATCATGCTGAATCCTGAGAGGACCACGCAGTGACCCACTCCCCTTCCGAAGAAATGACCGAATACTCGGTGACCGCGCTGCTGACGGCGCCCGAGCGCCCCGAGGAGCCGGCCGACTTCGACGAGTTCTGGCGGGGTACGTTCGAGGCGTACGGCAACGGCCTCGTCGGCTGGGAGTCCGTGCGCGAACTCGACGCCACCGGAACCCATCGCGTGAAGGAGATCCGGTTCGAGTCATCCGCCGACGAGCCGGCCGTGGCGTTCCTGATGGTGCCTCGCCTCGAGGCCGCGATCCGCCGCGGCCTCGTGATCGGACACGGCTACGGCGGCCGCGCCGCACCCGACCTCGAGCAGGTGCCCGCCGACACGGCCGCGATCTTCCCCGCCGCGCCGGGGACGCTGCCGAACACCGGGAGCCGCTTCCCCGCCCTCCCCGACGAGCACGTGCTCGCGGGCATCGCGCACCGCGACACCTACTCGCACCGCTTCGCCGCGGCCGACGTCTGGCGCGCCGCGACGGTGCTGCTCGACGCCGCGCCGGGGGCAGCCGCTTCGCTCGACTTCAGCGGGGGCAGCTTCGGCGGCGGAATCGGGGCGATGGCCCTCCCCTGGGACGCCCGCTTCCGCCGCGCCTCGCTCGACGTGCCGAGCTTCGGGCACCACGAGATCCGCCTCACGCGTCGCTGCACCGGCAGCGGCGAGGCCGTGCGCCGGCACGTGCAGCAGCACCCCGAGGCGCGTCGAGTGCTCGGCTACTTCGACGCCGCCGTCGCAGCGCGACGCATCCACGCGCCGGTGCACGTGGCGGCAGCGGTGCTCGATCCCGCCGTCGACCCGCGCGGCCAGTTCGCCGTCTTCCACGCGCTCACCGGGCCGAAGCGGCTCACCGTACGCGCGAACGGGCACCTCGACGGCCCGATCGCCGAGGTCTCCGAGCGGATGGCGCGGCAGCACGCCGCCGACTTCTTCGCGCTCCCCGACGACCGCCTGGCCTGAAGGCGGCACCCAGCACCCGTCGTGAGCGGATGCCCCGGGCGCGCCGAACGCCGGCGGCCTGCGGGTCCCTCCGCAGGCGGCCGGCGCCGGGCGACCCGCTACGAGTTCGCGTCGAGCAGGTCCTGGACTTCCTTCTTCAGCGAGTTGAGGCCCGACTGCACGTCGACCTGGCCGGCGAGGATGGTCGCCACGCCTGCACCGATCGCAGCGTCGATCTGCGCGGTCACCGGCACGCGGTCCCATGCGGCGCCGCGTGCGTGCTCGGAGACCTCGGTGCGGAAGGTGGTCTGGTACTCGTCGGCGGCGAGCGCCGGGATCTGGTCGGCGACGGACTTCGCGGCCGGCGCCACGCCCGACTGCTCGTACTGCGCGGTCGCAGCGTCGATGTTCGTCGCGGCGTAGGTGATGAAGTCGCGGCTCGTGAGCTCGCCCTCGCCCGCACTCGCGAACAGGCCGCCGCCCCAGGCGCGGTTGTACGAGGGGTTGCCGTCGGCGGTGGGCCGGGCGATCGCACTGATGTTGTCGATGATGCTCTGCGCGGCACCATTCGTCTTCACGAAGGTCGAGGCGAGCGGGGCGTCGTCGTAGAGGGCCGCCCGCCCGCTCGCGAACAGGATGCGCGCGTCGCTGCGGGCCACGTTCGCCTGGGTGAGGCCGTCGTCCTGCAGCGCCTTGTACCAGGTGATCGCCTCGACGCTCTCCTTGTCGCCGATCGTGCACTCGAAGTCGTCGGTGACGACCGGGCTGCCCCAGCCCCACATCCAGTGCGCGGCATCCTTCAGGTCGGGGTTCTTCGTGACCGCCGCGTAGGGGATCAGCGAGGAGTCCTGCGACTTGATCTTCTCGAGCGCGGTCGCGAACTGCTCGACCGTCATGCCCGACTTGATGCCGACGCTCTTGGCGATCTCGCCGTTCGTGATGATGCCGATGCCCGACGCCGTGAGCGGCAGCACGAGCAGCTTGCCGTTCATCGTGTACGTGTCGAGCACACCCTGCGGGATGCCGAGGCCCTTCGCGAGGTCGGTGAGGTCGGCGAGCACGTCCATCGGCGTGAGCACCTGCCATCCGCCCGACTGGCCGACGCCCATGAGCTTGCCCGAGCGGCCGGTGAGTGCGAGCTG
>NZ_DATCVK010000098.1:0-19389 GCF_036566905.1 Microbacterium sp.
CGGCTGCGGCGGCGAACGCGGCCTCCCCCGGCTCCGGGGCCGTGTACGGCGGCCGGCGATCGATCAGCCCGGTGTCCATGTCGCCGGCGCGGACGCCCGGATCGGCCAGCAGCGCCCGCAGGAATCCGAGGTTGCTGTCGATGCCGAGCAGCACGGTCTCGGCGAGCGCGGCGTCGAGCCGCTCGATCGCCTGGGCGCGATCGCCGCCGTGGGCGATGACCTTCGCGATCATCGGGTCGTAGTCGGACGACACCGCGCTGCCCGACTCGACAGCGGCGTCCGTCCGCACCCCCGCGGGCTCGCGCCACACCAGCACCTCGCCCGTCGCCGGGAGGAAGCCGCGCTCGGGGCTCTCGGCGTACACGCGGGCCTCGATCGCGTGCCCGTCGAGGCGGATGTCGTTCTGCGCGAGCGCGAGCGGACGGCCCGCCGCGACCAGGAGCTGCTGCTCGACGAGGTCGACGCCGGTCACGAGCTCGGTCACCGGGTGCTCGACCTGCAGTCGCGTGTTCATCTCGATGAAGAAGAACTCGTCGGGGCGATCGCCGGCGACGAGGAACTCGACGGTGCCGGCGCCGCGGTAGTCCACGCTCGCGGCGGCCGCGCATGCCGCGGCTCCGAGGCGCGCGCGGGTGGCGGCATCCACCACCGGCGAGGGGGCCTCCTCGATGACCTTCTGATGCCGGCGCTGCAGCGTGCACTCACGTTCGCCGAGATGGATGACGGTGCCGTGCGCGTCGGCGAGCACCTGCACCTCGATGTGGCGCGGGCGCTCGATCAGACGCTCGAGCAGCAGCGTGTCGTCGCCGAATGCCGCAGCGGCCACGCGCCGGGCGGTGGCCAGCGCCTCGGGCAGCTCGGACGCCGCGCGCACCACCTGCATGCCCTTGCCGCCCCCGCCGGCCGATGGCTTGACCAGCAGCGGGTACCCCGTCTCGCCGGCCACCACCGCGATGTCGGCGTCCGTCATCCCGACGGCGCTGAAGCCGGGGACGGTCGGCACGCCGTGCGCGGTCACGTGCTCCTTCGCGCGGATCTTGTCGCCCATCACGTCGAGGGCGCGCTCCCCCGGGCCGATGAACACGATCCCGGCGTCGGCGCAGGCGCGCGCGAATCCCGCGTTCTCGGACAGGAACCCGTAACCCGGATGGATGGCCTCGGCACCCGTCTGGCGCGCGGCGCCGATCACCGCCGCCATGTCGAGGTAGGACGCGGAGGCGGCAGCCGGTCCGATGCGCACGGCGACGTCGGCCTCCCGCACGTGCGGCGCGTCGGCGTCTGCGTCGCTGTAGACGGCGACCGAGCGGATGCCGAGCCGCCGCAGCGTGCGGATCACGCGGCGTGCGATCTCGCCACGGTTGGCGACGAGGACGGTGGCGAACGGGGGCCTGTCCCCGGCGAGCGCCGGCCGAGCTTCACGGACCGAAGTGGGAGAAGTAGTCACGGGATCACATCCGGAAGACGCCGAAGCGCGGTTCGGGCAGCGGTGTGCGCGAGACGACGTCCAGCGCGAGTCCGAGCAGGTCGCGGGTGTCGAGCGGGTCGACGACGCCGTCGTCCCAGAGCCGGGCGGTGGCGTAGTAAGGGCTCCCCTGCTCCTCGTACTGGGCGCGGATCGGCGCCTCGAACGCCGCCTGGTCCGTCTGCGACCAGTCCTCGCCGCGCGCCTCCAGCTGCTCGCGCTTCACGGTCGAGAGCACCGACGCGGCCTGGTTCCCGCCCATCACCGAGATGCGGCTCGCCGGCCATGTCCACAGGAACCGCGGCGAGTACGCACGGCCGCACATCGAGTAGTTGCCGGCGCCGAACGAGCCGCCGATCACGACGGTGAGCTTCGGGACGCGCGTCGTGGCCACCGCGGTGACCATCTTGGCGCCGTCCTTCGCGATGCCGCCGGCCTCGGCATCCCGTCCCACCATGAAGCCGGAGATGTTCTGCAGGAACAGCAGCGGGGTGGCGCGCTGGTCGCACAGCTCGATGAAGTGGGCGCCCTTCTGCGCGGATTCGCTGAACAGCACGCCGTTGTTGGCGACGATGCCGACGGGGTGGCCGTGGATGCGCGCGAAGCCGGTGACCAGCGTGTCGCCGTATTCGCGCTTGAACTCGTGGAACTCGCTCCCGTCGACGAGCCGGGCGATGACCTCGCGCACGTCGTAGGGCTGGTTGACGTCGACGGGGACGACGCCGTACAGGTCGGACGGGTCGACGGCGGGCGGGACGCTGGGCACGACGTCCCACGCGGGCGCCGCGGGAAGCGGCAGGGTGGCGACGATGTCGCGGACGATCTCGAGGGCGTGCTCGTCGTCCTCGGCGAGGTGGTCGACGACGCCCGAGCGGCGGGCGTGCAGCTCTCCCCCGCCGAGCTCCTCTGCGGTGACGACCTCGCCGATCGCGGCCTTCACGAGCGGCGGGCCGCCGAGGAAGATCGTTCCTTGGCCCCGGACGATGACCGTCTCATCGCTCATGGCGGGGACGTACGCGCCTCCGGCGGTGCAGGAGCCGAGGACCGCGGCGATCTGCGGGATGCCGGCGGCCGAGAGCCGGGCCTGATTGAAGAAGATGCGGCCGAAGTGATCGCGGTCGGGGAACACCTCGTCCTGCATGGGCAGGAACGCGCCACCCGAGTCGACGAGATAGACGCACGGCAGGCGGTTCTCGAACGCGATCTCCTGGGCCCGGAGGTGCTTCTTCACCGTCAGCGGGTAGTACGTGCCGCCCTTGACGGTCGCGTCGTTGCAGACCACCATCACCTGGCGGCCGTGGACGAGGCCGATGCCGGCGATGACTCCGGCGGCTGGGGCTTCTCCGCCGTACAGCCCGTCGGCGGCGAGCGGTGCGATCTCGATGAAGGGGCTCCCCTCGTCGAGCAGCCGCGTGACGCGGTCACGGGGCAGCAGCTTGCCGCGCGCGACATGGCGCTCCCGCGAGGCGGTGGGCCCGCCGAGGGATGCCGTGGCCAGCCGGTCGCGCAGCTCTCCAGCCAGCCCCTGCTGCGCCTCGTGGATGCGCACGAAGGTCTCGTCGTGCACCGCGGCGGTGCTCAGCACGCCCATCTGCGCCCTCCCGTGTCATCTGCGTCGACGTCACGATCGGATCACGTCCGTTGTCCTGACGCGATCGGATTGGTTAGTGTTCACTAACTGAGCCTTAGGTTAGCGACCATTAACTGGAATCACAAGCGGGGAACCGGAATGACAAGCGCCGCCACCGACCGCGATCGCGCGAAGGCCGACCGCCACGCAGCAATCCTCCGCGAGGCGGCCGCGCTGTTCGCCGAACGCGGCTTCAGCGGCGTCAGCCTCGAAGACATCGGCGGGGCGGTCGGCGTGAGCGGGCCGGCGCTCTACCGGCACTTCGCGAACAAGCAGGCATTGCTGGGCGCCATCCTCGTCGAAGTGAGCGAGCGGCTGCTGGCGGGCGGTCAGGCCGTGCTGTCCGCGCATGAGGCGCCCTCCGATCAACTCGACGCCATCATCGCCTTCCACGTCGAGTTCGCGCTCCGCGACGCCGACGTCATCCGCGTCCAGGACCGCGATCTCGCCAGCCTCAGCGACGACGACCGCCACACCGTGCGGCGCCTCCAGCGCGAATACGTCGAGGTGTGGATCGGCATCCTCTCGACGATCCATCCCGAGCGGGACGAGGATGACCTGCGCGTGCGCGCCCACGCATGCTTCGGTCTCATCAACTCGACACCCCACACCGTGCGCGCCTCGCGGTCGCGCCCCGGCGAGCGCGACATGCGCGGCATCCTGCACTCGATGGCCCGCGCTTCGCTCACCGCCTGACCCGTCCCCGTGGCCTAATCTGGACGGACCATGGCGGGGGATGGCCACACGGACGACGCGCAGCCGGAGGATCACGGCGACGCGGAAAGCGTCGTGCGCCCGCGTGCGGAGAGCACCGACAGCTCGCGTCGCGACTTCCTGAAGCTGGGCGGCATCGCCACAGCGGGGCTCGTGGTCGGCGGCGCGGTCGGCGCAGCGGCGGGCGCCACCATCGGCCACGAGCTCGGAGTCCGCGAGGGATCGCTCGATCTGGCCGCTCTGCCCGCGCGCTCCGAGCCCGGCTTCGATCATGTGGTCGTGGTCATGGGCGAGAACCGCTCGTTCGACAACCTGCTCGGCTGGCTGTACACGCCCGACACCCTCCCCGACGGCGCGACGTTCGACGGCCTCGCCTTCGGCGACTACGCCAACACCGCTCCGAGCGGCGAGCGGATCGCGGCGCACGCCTACACCGGCCCCACCGACGAGGTGATGGGCCGGCCGAACCCCGATCCCGGCGAAGAGTTCCCGCACGTGAACACGCAGCTGTTCGGCACGGTGACACCCGCGTCGAATGCGACCAGCCACGTCGGCGACATGACGGCGCCCTTCAACGCACCGCCCTCCGGCACCGCGCCGACGATGGACGGATTCGTGCGCGACTACGGGAACCATCTCGAGCGGATGCACGGCGGTCGAGCGCCGAAGCCCGAGGAGCTCTCCCACATCATGGGCGGCTTCTCCCCCGAACAGCTGCCGGTGCTCTCCACCCTCGCCAAGGGTTTCGCCGTCTTCGACGCGTGGTTCGCCGCCGTCCCGTCGCAGACCTACTGCAACCGGTCGTTCTTCCACGCGTCGACCTCGCACGGCTTCGTCACCAACAAGCACGGCGGCGGCTACGACAAGTGGCTCGACGCCCCGGCGGCGCTGACCGTCTTCAACCGTCTCGAGGAGGCCGGCATCTCGTGGAAGATCTACTTCGACGAGATGCAGCTGGTGTCGCTGACCGGGATGATGCACGCCCCGGTGCTCGAGCAGTACTGGCGCACCGGGCGCTTCGGCCACATGTCGGAGTTCGCCGAGGATGCCGCGGCCGGACGCCTGCCCGCCTACGCGTTCATCGAGCCGCGGCTGGTCTACAACCACAACGACTTCCATCCGCCGGTCGGCGTGTACCGCGAGAGCGACGTCGAAGGCACGCCTGTACTGGATTCCGCAGTCTCCGACGTGCGCGCCGGCGAGAAGCTCATCGCCGACGTCTACAACGCCATCAAGTCCAGCGCCACCCCCGACGGCTCCCACGCGCTGAACACCCTGCTGTTGATCACCTTCGACGAGCACGGGGGCACGTTCGACCACGTCCCTCCCCCTGCCGCTGTCCCGCCCGTCGCCGACGACGCACCCGGCGAGATGGGCTTCACGTTCGACCGGCTGGGGGTGCGCGTACCCGCCATCGCCGTCTCGGCTTATACGCGGAGCGGCACGATCGTGCACGACGAGATGCATCACGGCGCGGTGATCGCGACGCTCGCGCGCCTTCATGGCCTGCGTCCGCTCACCCGGCGCGACGCCACAGCTCGCGACCTGTTCTCGGCGGTCAATCTCGACACGCCCCGGGATCCGTCGACGTGGCCAGTCGTGCATCCGATGTACGTGCCGCCCAATCCGCACGAGGACGAACGGATCGACCTCCGAGACGGCGCGCACAAGAACAAGCCGCTGAGCCCGCCCGGTCGAGGACTCCTGGGCCTGCTGCTCGCGCGATACGGGCCGCCCGGTGCCCCCGAGCCCGAAACCTATGCCCAGGCGTACGAGGTGCTCCAGAAGCACGGGCTCGGCCTCTTCTACCCGAAGAAGAGCTGACCGGCCGACCCCCAAGGTGCCGGCCGGCCAGCGGCCTTCTAACGCAGCAGCATCGCCCGCCCGGGCTCGCGCAGGATGTCGGCGACATCGACGAGGAAGCGCGACCCCTGCTCGCCGTCCACGAGGCGATGATCGAACGAGAGCGCGAGCGTCATCACGTCGCGTAGCGCGATCTCGCCGCGGTGCTCCCACGGCTGGCGCCGCACGGCGCCGAGGGCGAGGATGCCGGCCTCCCCCGGGTTGATGATCGGCGTGCCGGCGTCGACGCCGAACACGCCGACGTTCGTGATCGAGAACGTGCCGCCCATCATGTCCGCCGGCGCCGTCCTGCCCGACCGCGCGGTCTCGGCGAGGCCGCGGATGGCGTCGGCGAGCTCGACCAGGGTGAGCTCCTGCGCGTCGCGGATGTTGGGCACGACGAGGCCCCGCCCGGTCGCCGCGGCGATGCCCAGGTTGACGTAATGGTGCTCGACGATCTCGCCCGCCGCGTCATCCCACTTCGAGTTCAGCCCCGGGTGGCGCGCGAGCGCGAGGCATACGGCCTTCGCGGCGACGGCCATGACGCCGATCCGGTGCTCCTGGAGGGCACGGTCCGCTCGCAGCGACGCGATCAGCTCGCTCGTCGCCGTGACGTCGACCGTCAGGAACGTGGTCACGTGCGGCGCCGTGAAGGCGCTGCGCACCATGGCCTCCGCGGTCATGCGGCGGACGCCCCGGATGGGCGTGCGCGTCGTGCGCGCGCCCGCGTCGTCCGGTCGCGGCAGCTCGAACCTCTCCACCGGTTCGGCGGACTCCGCGGCCGCGGGGGTGACCGTGACCGCTCCGACGCGCTCCGCGTAGGCCTCCACATCGGCGCGTGTGATCACGCCGGACGCGCCCGTCGCCTCGACGAGTGCGAGATCCACGCCGAGCTGCTTCGCGAGCTTGCGTACCGGCGGCGTCGAACGGGGACGCTCGACCGCGCGCTCCACGACATCGGCGAACTGGATCGCGTCGTGCGGAGCCGCTTCGAGTACCGCGGTGTCGGATGCCGCTGCCACGGTCCCCGCGACGCGTGCGCGACGCTGCGGCCGTCCCGCGCTGCGGGGCGCGGCGCCGTACCCGACGAGGTTCGGCTCCGACGCCGGGGCCGCGCTCGCCGAGGCGGATGAGGCGGCCTCGGCCGACCGCGACACGGTGGCATCTGGAGCGGGTGCGGGAGCGCCCGCGCCGGTGTCGAACGAGATCAGCACCGAGCCGACGGCCACGACGTCGCCGGGGGCGGCGTGCAGGGCGGTCACGGTGCCGGCGTGCGGCGACGGCAGCTCGACGACCGCCTTGGCGGTCTCGACCTCGGCGATCGTCTGGTTGAGTGCGACGGTGTCGCCCACGGCGACCAGCCACTGCACGAGCTCAGCCTCGGGAAGGCCCTCGCCGAGGTCGGGAAGACGGAAGTCCTGTGCCATCAGTCGCGCACCCCGCTCAGGCTGTTCGGCCGGTCCATGACGCGATCGACGGCGTCGAGGATGCGGTCGAGGTCGGGCAGATGGTGCTTCTCGAGCTTCGCGGGCGGGTACGGGATGTCGTGGCCGGTGACCCGCTGCGGCGCGGCCTCGAGGTAGTTGAAGCACCGCTCGGTGACGCTCGCGATGAGCTCGGCGCCGACCCCCGCCTCCCGCGCCGCCTCGTGCGTCACGACGACCCTGCCGGTCTTGCGGACGGATGCCGTCACCGTGCGGTAGTCGACGGGCGAGATCGATCGCAGGTCGATGACCTCGATCGAGACGCCGTCGTCCTCGGCCGCGGTGGCGGCGTCCAGAGCGGTCCCGACCTGTGACCCGTAGGTCAGGAGCGTCACGTCGCTGCCCTCCCGCGCGACGCGGGCGAGCCCCATGGGGGGCGCGTCCGCGAGCTGCACGTCGAGGTCGACCTCGCCCTTGGAGTGGTAGAGCCGCTTGGGTTCGAAGTAGACCACCGGGTCGTTCGACGCGATGGCCTGACGCAGCATCACGTACGCGTCCTGCGGGTTCGACACCGCGACCACGCGGAGCCCCGACGTGTGGACGAAGTAGGCCTCCGGCGACTCGGAGTGATGCTCGGCCGCGCCGACGCCGCCGGCCCACGGGATGCGGATCGTGATCGGCATCGTGACGTTGCCGCGCGTGCGGTAGTGCAGCTTCGCGACCTGGCACACGATCTGGTCGAACGCGGGGTACACGAAGCCGTCGAACTGGATCTCGACGACCGGTCGGTAGCCGCGGAACGCGAGGCCGACGGCGGTGCCCATGATGCCCGCCTCGGCGAGCGGGGTGTCGACCACCCGCTGGGCGCCGAACTCGTCGAGCAGTCCGTCCGTGATGCGGAACACGCCGCCGAGCTTGCCGATGTCCTCGCCCATGACGAGCACCTTCGGGTCGTCGGCCATCGCGCGGCGGAGTCCTTCGTTGATGGCCTTCGCCATCGTGAGCTGCGCCATCGTCACACCCCCTCGGCGGCCGGGGCGAACCCGTCGAGGTACGCGCCGAACCACTCGCGCTGCTCGTCGATCCCCGAGTGGGGTTCGGCGTAGACGTTGTCGAGCACCGTCAGCGGTGCGCGGGTCGTGGCGGTCATCGCGGCCTCCCGGACGCCGGCGGCCAGCGCATCGGCATCGGCCTCGACCGCGCCGACGAACGCCTCGTCGAACTCGCTGCGTGCACGCAGCAGAGCCTCGAGCCGCGTGATCGGGTCGCGGCGGCGCCACTTCTCGACCTCCTCCTTGTCGCGGTAGCGCGTGGGGTCGTCGGAGGTGGTGTGCGGGCCCATGCGGTACGTCACGGCCTCGATGAAGGCCGGCCCCTCGCCGCGGCGTGCGATGTCGAGCGCCCAGCGCATCGCTGCGAAACAGGCGAGCACGTCATTGCCGTCCACGCGCATGCTCGGGATGCCGAACCCGGGCGCCCGGCCTGCGATCGGGAACTTCGCCTGCACCGAGACGGGCTCCGAGATCGCCCACTGGTTGTTGGTGCACACGAAGACGACGGGCGCACCGAAGGAGGCGGCGAAGACCATCGCCTCGTTGACGTCGCCCTGGCTGGAGGCACCGTCGCCGAAGTAGGCGACCGACACCTGGTCGGTGCCGTCGCGCTGCACGCCCATCGCGTAGCCGACGGCGTGCAGCGCCTGGGCGCCGATGATGATCTGCTGCGTCGCGGTGTTGATGTCGTAGGGGTTGTACGTCGAGTGCTCTTCGCCGCGCCAGGCGAGCACGAAGTCCGAGGGCTTGCCGCCGCGGGCGTAGACCACACCCGTCTCGCGGTAGCTCGGGAACGCGAAGTCATCGGCGCGCAGCGCCCGCGCCGTGCCGATCTGGGTCGCCTCCTGGCCCTGGCAGGGCGGCCACAGGCCGAGCTGGCCCTGCCGCTGGAGTGCGACGCCCTCGGTGTCGATGCGCCGCAGCAGCACCATGTCGCGGTACAGGCCGCGCAGTGTGGTGGCGTCGACGTCGGTCACCCAGCGATCGAGCTCGGGGTCGGCGATGCGCTCGCCGTCGGGTGTCAGCAGCCGCGCGACATCATCGATGTCGGTGGCGAGGTCCGCTGTCGGTGTCAGGGTGTGCGTCATCGTCATCACTCCTCGTTGCGGGCTCCCTCGTGAGGAGCCGCTTCGCGTCCGCCGGCTTCGTCGCCGACTACCTCGAGGCTACGTCTGTATCGCACCTCGCTCAAGCATCCGCGCTCTGCTTGAGCATGTTGACAAGTCATGACCACCCAGACCGTGCTAACGTTTCGCACTATGAGTGCCCTCGATCACGTCGACCTGGAGCTGCTGGCAGCGCTCTCCGCCGATCCCCGCGCGACCGTCGTCGCACTCGCCGAACGGCTCGGGCTCTCGCGCAACACCGTGCAGGCGCGGATGTCACGACTCGAGAAGGCGGGAGTGTTCCTTTCGTACGAGCGGGCGATCTCGTCGGCGTCGCTGGGCTTCCCGATCGAGGCGTTCATCAGCGTCATCGTGCGCCAGGCGGACCTCCCCCGCATCGCCGTCGAGCTCGCCCGGGTGCCCGAGGTCGTGCAGGCGCACGGCCTGTCGGGTCAGGTCGATCTGCTGGTGCGCGTCGCCTGCCGTGACACGCAGCACCTGTTCGACACCGACGCCCGCATCCTCGCCATCGAGGGCGTCGAGCGCACCGAGACGTCCCTCGTGATGGGCGAGGTCATCGCCCACCGCGTCACGCCCCTCATGGACCTGGCTCGACGGGACTAGTACTCCCCCACCTCAGGAGGGCACGGCCGCCTCGCCGCGTGCATTCGCGGTCGACGACGCGTCGGCACGCACCAGCACGACGCCCACGAGGATCAGCGCCCCGCCGGCGAACTGGATCGGTGCGGGCACCTCGGCGAGGAAGATCCACGCGAACATGAGGGCGAACAGCACCTCCGACAACCCGACGAACGACGCCACGCGCGAGCCGATGCGGGGAACCGCCATCACGCCGAACGCGTAGCCGAGCGTCGTCGCGACGCCCGCCACCCAGAGGAGCGGCATCCACCACGGCACGGCGGTGCCGGCCAGCACGACCGAGACCGCGGGGGCCTGGAACGGCATGATGCCCGTGGCGCAGAGGATCCCCATGACGATCGCACCGGTCAGCAGGCCGCTCGCCGCCAGCGCCAGCGGCGGCAGATCGTCGCCGGCGCGTTCGGAGATCACGAAATAGGCGCACACGCAGACGGCCGCCGCGAGTGCGAGCAAGGTCCCGATCAGGTCGAATGAGGCACCCGAGATGTCCACGACGAGCACGAGGCCCACGATCGCGACCAGCGAGCCCCACAGCACGAGCGCCGACGGCGCCTTCCGGGTGCGCACCCACACGGCGACCACCATCATGACCGGCGCGAGGTACTGGATCAGCAGCGCCACCGCCACCGGCATCCGCTGCATCGCGGAGAAGAAGAAGAGCTGGCAGCCGAGCACGGGCATGAGGCCGAAGCCGACGATGAGCCGCCAGTGCCGGCGCAGGAAGCCGCGCTGCCGCTTCATGGCCAGGAACAGCGCCGGCGACAGGACGAGGCCCGCGACACCCATGCGCACGAGCAGCGCCGCACCGAGCGACCAGCCGGCCTCGAGGAGCGGCTTGACGAACGGCCCGCTCGACGAGAACGCGAGCGCGGAGGCGACGCCCATGATCAGGCCGGTGGTGCGCAGCCGGGCGCTCGAGCCGGGCGCCGCACTCGCGAGGGCGACGGGACGAGACGCGGTCGAGGTCATGGGCGGCATCCGACTGTCAGGAGTGAAAGGTGTTTACACTGGTGACAGTACCGGACCGACTTGTCAGGAGTCAACGTGGTTTTCATTCATGACACGGAGCAGAACCTGCGCGCGGCGTCGTATCTGGTGAACACGCTGCCCGGCTACGACGACGAGGACACACTCACCACCCTCGAGGACTTCGAGGACTACCTGCGCGTCAACCCCTACACGGGTCTGATCCGGCGCGACGCCGCCGAGCTCGCCGCCCTCCGCGACGTCCGGCCGCGCCTGCGGCAGCTGTGGGAGGTCGACCGCGACGGCGCCGTGCCCCTCGTCAACGAGATGCTCCGCGACGGCGAGGCCCTGCCCCGCCTGGTCATCCACGACGGGTTCGACTGGCACATCCATGCGACCAGCGACGACGCTCCGCTCGCCACTCGGGTGCTCGTCGAGGCGGCCCTGGCGTTCGTCGACGTCATCCGCGCCGACGAGTACGATCGCGTGCGCATCTGCGCCGCGGACGACTGCGACGGCGTCTACGTCGACTTCTCGAAGAACGGCTCGAAGCGCTACTGCGACATCGGCAACTGCGGCAACCGCATGAACGTCAACGCGTATCGGCAGCGGAAGGCGCGACGAACCGCGTGATCGCGCCGGCGGCGGCCGCCGGCGTCTCGTAGTGGATCAGGTGCCCGACGTCGGGGATCTCCACGAGCTGCGCGTCCGGGAACATCGTCGCCAGGCGCCGCTCCGCCTCGATGGGCGTGATGTCGTCTCGCTGTGCCGCCACCAGCAGGGTCGGCTGCGCGATGCGCGCCGCGAACGCGCGCACGTCGTTCGACACCGACGCGAGGAACGCGTCGTGCAGCACGTCGCGGTCCGCGAAGCGCGAGAAGTAGGTGTCGTGCTGGTCGTGCACGAAGCGACGGATGCCGGGGTCCTTGGTCTTCGCCATCGACACGCTCATCACTCGCACGATGAGCCCGTTTCGCAGCAGCGCGTCGCCGGGCCGCTTCGGGAGCCTCGCCCCCGCCCAGTAGTAGAAGACGGCGAGCCGGGTGAGTACCCCACGCGGACCCTCGAGCGCGGGCGCTCCGATGGGGTTGACGAGGATCACGCGCGGCGTCTCGAGGCCGCCCGCGACCGCGGCCGCCACGACGATGGAGCCGAAGGAGTGGCCCAGGATCACCGCGCCCGGCGCGACCGCCGTGGCGAACTCGCGCAGCCACTCCGCGTAGAGGCCGAGATCGTGTCGTCGCCCGGGCACCGGCGGGGTCTCGCCGAACCCCGGGAGGTCGGGTGAGATCACCCGCACCGCCGGAAGGTGCGCGACCACCGGCTCGAGTCCGTGATGCTCGCCTCGGAAGCCGTGCACCGCGACGATCGTGACGCTCGCATCGGCGGGGCCGTAGACCCAGTACGCCGTGAGGCCTCCGAGCACGCCGACCTCGCGGCGCTCGACGGGGATCTCGTCGAGGAGCGGTGCGTAGGGGTTGGGCGCGGTCACCCGTCGAGTCTACGAGGCGCACCCGGGCCTCGCCTGTGCGCGGTGCGCCTGTGCTCCGATGTCGGAGGCGACGCATACCGTGATCGGCATGAGCCGCCCGCATCCCGAACAGCTGCCGCTGTGGGATGTGCCGGACTGGGTGCGCATGATCGGAGTGTTCGACCTCGAGACGACCGGCGTCGACGTCACGGCGGATCGCATCGTCACGGCGCACGTCGGGCTGCTGGATGCCGCCGGCCGCGTGATCCGCGCGCGTGACTGGCTCGCTGACCCCGGCGTCGAGATCCCCGAGGGCGCAAGCGCGATCCATGGCATCTCCACCGCACGGGCGCGTGCCGAGGGACGCCCGGCGGTCGAGGTCGTGGCCGAAGTGGTCGAGGCCGTCCGCGCGCTTCTGGACGCCGGCATCCCGGTCGTCGCCTACAACGCGCCGTTCGACTTCTCGCTGCTGAAGTACGAATCGCTGCGCCAGGGCATCGTGCCGATCGAAAACCCCTCGCCCGTCATCGACCCGCTCGTCGTCGACAAGGCGTACGACCGGTGGCGCAAGGGCAAGCGCACTCTGCAGGTCGTCGCGGCCCACTACGCGGTGCGACTGGATGCGGCGCACGAGGCGTCGGCCGACGCAGTGGCCGCCGGACGCGTCGCGCAGGCGCTCGCCGAGCGCTTCGCCCCGTGGCTACCCGAGACCGTACACGAACTGCACACCCGCCAGATCGGCTGGGCACGGGCGCAGGCCGAGAGCCTCACCGAGTACTTCATCGGCATCGGCCGGCTGGACCCCGACGAGCATCTCGACGGCCGCTGGCCGATCCGCTGAGCGGGGGCACGATCGCGCCGTTGCCCGCGCGCAGCGGCAAAACGCAGAAGACCCCGCCGAAGCGGGGTCTTCTGATCCGAGACGGACCGGGTACCGGTCGCGCGCCGTCGGAGCGGGCGGGCTTACTTGGAAGCGCCGCCGAAGTTCTTGAAGCGCTGGTTGAACTTCTCGACACGACCGGCCGAGTCCATGATGCGCTGCTTGCCCGTGTAGAACGGGTGCGAGGCCGACGAGATCTCGACGTCGATGACGGGGTACTCGACGCCGTCGAGCTCGATCGTCTTGTCGCTGGTCACCGTCGAGCGGGTGAGGAAGGTCTCGCCCGAGCCGAGGTCACGGAACACGACGGCCTGGTAGTCCGGGTGGAGGTCAGTCTTCATGATGGTCCTTTGAGGGTGATGCCCTGGATTTTGCCAGGGCGGTCAAAGTCTGGGGTGCGAGCGCACCAAAGAAGGATTCTATCAGTCTCCGGAGCGCTTGCCGAACCGGCCTTCTCGGGCCTCAGTGCGCGGCTCGCGCGGCGAAGCGGCCGCCGTCCTCGCTGAGGCGGATGGGAACGCCGAACGTGTCGGTCAGGGCCTCGGCCGTGAGCGTCTCGCGGATGGGGCCGGCTGCCACCGCCTGACCGTCGCGCAGCAGCAGCACGTGCGTGAAGCCGATCGGGATCTCCTCCACGTGGTGGGTCACCATGATCATCGCGGGGGTCGTAGGCGCCTGGGCGTAGCCGCTCAGCAGGATCAGCAGCTCTTCGCGCGCGCCGAGGTCGAGGCTCGCCGTCGGCTCGTCGAGCAGAAGCAGCTCGGGGTCGGTCATGACGGCGCGCGCGATCTGCACCCGCTTCTGCTCGCCGTCGCTGAGGGTGCCGAACGTGCGATCGGCGAGGTGGTCGAGCTTCCACTCGGCGAGCACCCGCAGGGCGCGTCGCTCGTCGATGTCTTCGTAGTCCTCGCGCCAGCGGCCCAGCACCGAGTAGGCGGCCGTCAGCACGACGTTCAGCACCGTCTCCTCGGGCGGCACGCGACGCGCCATGGCGGAGGATGCGAAGCCGATCCGGGGCCGCAGATCGAACACGTCGGTGCGGCCGAGCCGCTCACCGAGGATCGTCACGGTTCCCGAGGTCGGGTGAAGGAGCGTGTCGGCCATCTGGAGCACGGTCGTCTTGCCGGCGCCGTTCGGTCCGAGCACCACCCAGCGCTCGTCGTCGTTGATGGTCCAGTTCAGGTGATCGACGATGTTCCGGGCGTTTCGGCGGACGACGACGTCGGAGAACTCGAGCACCTGTGGCATGCTCACAGCCTATCGGCCGTCGGCGACGACCTCCGCGTAGAGCTCGGCCGTCTGGTCGGCGATGCGCTGCCAGCTGAAGTCCTCCGTCGCACGCCGGCGGCCCGCGGCGCCGTACTCCCGAGCACGCTCCGGATCGCTGACCACCTCGGTGAGTACGCGCGCCAGATCCGCGACGTACCGCTCGGGATCGGTGGGCGTCCCGGTGCCGTCCTGCACCTGCTCGATGGGCACGAGGCGCCCGGTGACGCCGTCGACGACCACCTCCGGGATGCCGCCGGTCGCCGTGCCGACCACCGCGGCGCCGCAGGCCATCGCCTCGAGGTTCACGATGCCGAGCGGCTCGTACACCGACGGGCACACGAAGGTCGTCGCCGCGCTGAGGATGGTGCACAGCTCGTGGCGCGACAGCATCCGGTCCAGCCAGACGACACCGTCGCGGGTCTCCTGCAGGCCGCGCACGAGGCCTTCCACCTCCGCCATGATCTGGGGCGTGTCGGGCGCGCCGGCTGCCAGGATGACCTGCACGTCCGCCGGAAGTCGCTCGGCGGCACGCAGGAAGTAGGGCAGGCCCTTCTGCCGTGTGATCCGGCCGACGAAGACGACCGAGGGACGCGCGGGGTCGATGCCGAGCTCCCCCAGCAGAGCCGGGTCCTCGACAGGATGCCAGGCGTCGACGTCGATGCCGTTGTAGATCACGCGCACGCGGTCGGGGTCCAGTGCCGGATAGCTGCGGAGGATGTCCTCCCGCATGCCGTTGCTCACCGCGACGATCGCCGCCGCGCCCTCGTAGGCCGATTTCTCGATCCAGCTCGAGACGGCGTAGCCGCCGCCGAGCTGCTCCGCCTTCCAGGGCCTGAGCGGCTCCAGGCTGTGGGCGGTCACGATGTGCGGGATGCCGTGGAGCAGCGACGCCAGCTGCCCGGCGAGGTTCGCGTACCAGGTGTGGCTGTGCACGACGTCGGCGCCCGCGACATCCGACACGATCTCGAGATCGGTGCCCAGCGTCTGCACGGCCGCGTTGGCGCCGGAGAGCTCGGCGGGCACGCCGTACGACGTCGTCCCGTCCTCGTCGCGCTCGGCGCCGAACGCGCGCACCCGGACGTCCATGCGGGAGCGGAGCGCCTTCACGAGCTCCGTCACGTGCACGCCGGCGCCGCCGTAGATCTCCGGCGGGTACTCCTTGGTGACGATGTCGACTCGCATGTGTCGAACGCTAGTACACGGGCCGGAACGCGTCATAGTGTGGGGGCCATGCCAGCTGCACCCAAGGTCTTCGGAATCATCCTCGCCGGCGGCGAAGGGAAGCGGCTGATGCCGTTGACCGCGGATCGCGCCAAGCCCGCGGTCCCCTTCGGCGGTCAGTACCGGCTCATCGACTTCGCCATCTCGAACCTCATCAACTCGGGCCTGCGGCAGATCGTCGTGCTCACGCAGTACAAATCGCACAGCCTCGACCGTCACATCTCGCAGACCTGGCGGATGTCTGCGCTCCTCGATTCGTATGTGACCTCGGTACCCGCGCAGCAGCGCCTCGGCAAGCGCTGGTTCTCGGGCTCGGCGGACGCGATCCTGCAGAGCCTCAACCTCATCAACGACGAGCAGCCCGACATCGTCATCGTGATCGGCGCCGATCACGTCTACCGGATGGACTTCCGGCAGATGCTCGCCGGGCACATCGAATCCGGCGCGCGGGCCACGGTGGCCGGCATCCGTCAGCCGATCTCGCTCGCGAACCAGTTCGGCGTCATCGACGTCGACACCGAGGACCCGGTGCGCATCCGCGAGTTCCTCGAGAAGCCGCAGAACCCGGTCGGGCTGGGCGACGCCCCCGACCAGGTGCTGGCCTCGATGGGCAACTACATCTTCGACACCGACGCGCTCATCGAGGCGGTCGAATCCGACGGCGAGCTGCCGACGTCGAACCACGACATGGGCGGCGACATCATCCCCTACTTCGTCGATCGGGGCGAGGCCGGCGTCTACGACATGAACCGCAACGACGTGCCCGGGTCCACCCCGCGCGACCGGTACTACTGGCGTGACGTCGGCACGATCGACTCGTTCTTCGACGCCCACCGCGACCTGATCTCGACGCTGCCGATCTTCAACCTCTACAACACCGACTGGCCGATCCACTCGCAGGCGGTCAACTCCCCGCCCGCCAAGTTCGTGCGCGACTCGGTGGGCCGCATCGGCAACGCGATCGACTCGATCGTGTCGCTCGGCTCGGTGCTGTCGGGCACCCACCTGGAGCGCAGCGTGGTGGGTCCGTGGACGCTCGCCGGCGGCGGCTCCACGATCACCGACTCGGTGCTCTTCGACCACGTGCACGTGGGCGCGGGCGCCCGCGTGCATCGCGCGATCCTCGACAAGAACGTCGTCCTCGAAGACGGGGCGACCGTCGGCGTCGATCGCGAGAAGGATCTGGCGCGCGGCTTCACGATCACCGACAGCGGCATCACCGTCGTCGGCAAGGGGTTCCGCGTCGAGCGATGACACGCGGTCGGGCGTGGGGGCCTCGTCCCGCTAGCGTGGAACGGTGCCTGCCCCTGCCACCCGCTTCCTCGTCGTGCTCGACGCCGACTCGACCCTCATCCGCAACGAGGTCATCGAGCTGATCGCCGACGAGGCCGGGCGCGGCGCCGAGGTGGCGGCGGCGACCGAGGCCGCCATGCGCGGCGAGGTCGACTTCGCCAGCAGCCTGCGCTCGCGGGTCGAGGCGCTCCAGGGCGTGCCGGTCGCCGCGTTCGCGCGCGTGCTGGCGCGCATCGAGCCCACGCCCGGGGTGCGCGAGCTCATCGCGGCCGTGCACGACCGCGGCGGCGCTGTGGGCGTCGTGTCGGGCGGGTTCCACGAGATCCTCGACACCGTCGCCCCCGACCTCGGCGTGGACGTCTGGCGCGCGAACCGGCTGGCGACGCGCGACGGCGTGCTGAGCGGGCACGTCGACGGCGTGATCGTGGATGCCGCGGGCAAGGCCGCGGCGCTGAGCGAATGGGCCGCCGAGCGGGGTGTGCCGATCGCCTCCACGATCGCCATCGGCGACGGTGCCAACGACCTGGACATGATGGCGGTCGCCGGTCTCGGCGTGGCCTTCAACGCCAAGCCCGCGGTCCGAGCGCGCGCCGACGTGGTCGTCGGCCCGGTGGACCTCGCCGAGGTCATCGCACTGCTGCCGTAGGGCGCGCACCTCTCCGCTCGCCGCGCGCGCAAGGGGGGTCCGGATGTCGGTCGCCGTCGCTACCGTCGAAGGATGCACATCATCCTCGTTCCCGGCCTGTGGCTCGACGCGTCTTCCTGGGGCGAGGTCGCCCCCGCCCTCGAATCCGCCGGACACCGCACCCATGCGCTGACGATGCCGGGCGTCGGCGCGCCCGGCGCCGAGTCGGCCGGCATCGGCATCGCCGACTGGGTCGCCGCGACCGTGGACGCACTGGATCGCCTCGACGGTCCCGTGGCCGTCGTCGGACATTCGGGCGGCGGCAACGTCGCCTATGGGGCGGTGGACGCGCGCCCCGACCGCGTCGACCACCTGGTGTTCCTCGACACCTTCCCGCCGGGCGAAGGCGGCTCCATCTCGGAGTTCCCGGTCGTGGACGGCGTGATCCCGTTCCCCGGTTGGGACTTCTTCGACGATTCCGACGTCGCCGACCTCGATCCGCAGACACGAACGGATGTCGCGGCCCGCGCGAAGTCGGTACCCGAGCGGGTGCCGACCGATCCCATCCGGCTCTCCGACGAACGGCGCCGCGCGGTGCCCGCCACCATCATCACGGGGACGGTGCCCGAGGCGCAGATCAGGGAGATCGTCGAGAAGGCCCCCTCGTGGGCGGCCGAGCTGGCCGCGCTCGAGAAGCTCGAGGTGATCGAGCTCGGGGCACCGGGCGACCCCACCGGCCACTGGCCGCAGTTCTCCCGTCCCGGCGCGGTCGCCGAGGCGATCCTGCGGGCGATCGGCTGACGCCGTCCCGCGCCCGTGGAAGCGGGGAGCGCCGGCGGGCGCGGGTCAGTGCCCCATGCCGAGGCCGCCGTCGACGGGGATGACGGCGCCGGAGATGTAGGCGGCGTCATCCGACGAGATCCACGTCACCACGCCGGCCACCTCGTCGGCCGACGCGAAGCGCCCGGCCGGGATGCTCTTCTTGTACTCGGCCTGCGTGTCATCCGAGAGCTCCGCCGTCATGTCCGTCTCGATGAAGCCGGGCGCCACCACGTTAGCGGTGATCCCGCGTCCCCCGAGCTCGCGGGTGAGCGAACGGGCGAAGCCCACGAGAGCGCTCTTGGACGCGGCGTAGTTGATCTGGCCGGCGGAGCCGTACAGTCCGACGACGCTCGAGATGAGGACGACGCGGCCCCACCGCGCACGGAGCATCCCCTTCGACGCGCGCTTGACGACGCGGAAGGCGCCGCCGAGGTTCGTGGCGACGACGCTGTCGAAGTCGTCCTCGGTCATGCGCAGCAGCAGGGTGTCCTTCGTGATGCCGGCGTTCGCGACGACGATCTCGACGGGGCCGAGCGCGTTCTCGACCTCGGTGAACGCGGCGTCGACGGATGCGGCATCCGTCACGTCCGCACGGACGGTGAGGCTGCCGGCGGGGCCCTCGCCGGAGCGCGCGGTCACCGCGACCTTGTACCCCTCGGCGACGAAGCGCTCCGCGATGGCGCGGCCGATGCCGCGGTTTCCGCCGGTGACGAGGACGACGCGATCGGTGGACATGGTGGCACTCCCGGGGTTGTGGCGGATCCGCACCAGCCTATCGGCGCGGGCGATGAGCCCCCGGCTCGTTTGACACCCTCGGTGCCCGCTGGGACGCTGGGTCAGACACCGACGAAAGGCGCGCCGTGAGCGACCCCACCCCGCAGAACCCCGCACCGGAGCCGGGTGCATACCCGCCCGTTCCGCCCGCTCCGGGAGCCGCGCAGCCGGCGCCCCC
>NZ_DATCVK010000099.1:0-11345 GCF_036566905.1 Microbacterium sp.
GTGTCGGCAGCGACGGCATGAGCGCCGACGCGCGCACCGGCGCACTCGTGCTGTCGCGCGCGTCGGTGCGCGACGCGGACGGGCTCGTCGACATCCTGCTGGAGGACGGTCGCATCTCCGTCATCGCGCCGGCGGGACAGGGGATGCTCCCGCCGTCCGCCGAGATCGTGGACGTCGGCGGGCGCGTCGTCGCGCCGGCGTTCTCGGAGCCCCACCTCCATCTCGACAAGGCGTTGCTCGGCGGCCCGTCCAGCGGCGGTGCCCTCGATGCCGCGATCGAGTACACCGCGGAGCGCAAGCGCGACTTCACCCACGCGGACGTCGAGGCGCGGGCCGAGCGCGTGCTGGCGGCGGGGCTGCGAGCGGGTACCACCGCGATCCGGGCGCAGACGGAGGTCGACCCGATCGTGGGCCTTCTGAGCGTGGACGTCATGCACGACCTCGCCGCGCGCCACCGGGAGTGGCTCGACCTGCAGATCGCCGTGTTCCCGCAGGAGGGCATCCGTTCCCGCCCCGGCACCCTCGCGCTCATGCGGGAGGCGCTGCGGCTGCCGGGCACGGTCGTCGGCGGCTGCCCGTACACCGAGGCCGATGTCGCGGATGCGCGGGCGCACGTCGACACCGTGCTCGACCTCGCGGCCGAGTTCGGAACGCTCGCCGACCTGCATCTCGACCTCGCAGACGACGCGACCGATGAGCGCTTCGCGCTCGCCGACTACGTGGCCCAGGCGACGGCCGCCCGGGGGCTGCACGGGCGGGTCGCGATCGGCCACGTCACGACGCTCGGCGCGCTCGAGCCCGACCGGCGCGCGCGCACGCTCGATGCGCTGGCCGGCGCCGGCGTGGCCGTGGTGGTGCTCCCCGCCACCGACCTGTACCTCGTCGGCCGCAATGATCGGAGGTCGGTCCGCCGTGGCGTCGCGCCGATCGGGGAGCTGTGGCGCCACGGCGTTCGCACCGCCGTGTCGTCCAACAACATCCGCAACGCCTTCACCCCGACGGGGACCGCGGATCCGCTGGACATGGCCCTGCTCCTCGGGCGCGTGACCTTCGCCTCGGATCCGGCCGATTTCGCTGCCCTTCACCGCGCGGTGACCACGGATGCCGCAGGGGTGATGGGATCGGAGCGGGCACGCGGTCTGGCCGTCGGCGCGCCCGCCGAGCTCGTGGTGCTCGACACGCACGATGCGGAGTCCGTGGTCGTCGACCAGCCGGCGCGCCGGCTCGTCATCGCTCGGGGACGCATCGTCTACACCTCGGCGGTATCGGAGCGATTCCACGGGACGGCGGCCGATCACTTCGGCGGTGAGATGGCCGCGGGTCTCGGCGGGGCGCGCCGCGCGGAGCACGCCTACGGCGTCTGATCGGGGTCTGTGCTCCGCCGTCTCTTGCGGCGTAGGGTCGGCTGTTCGCTGTCGTCGAACAAACGTTGCCGACCACATATATCGCGCTATCGTCATTCATGTTGCCGACCACATGAATGAAGGAGACGGTCATGAAAGCTCAGGTCATCACTCGGTTCGGGGATCCGGAGGTCTTCGAATACGGCGAGGTGGACTCGCCCGCCGCCGGCCCCGGACAGGTTCTCGTGCGTGTCGCCGTGGCCGCTGTGAACCCGCTGGACGCGAAGATCCGCGCCGGCGCCCTGGCGTCGATGTTCCCCATCGACTTCCCCGCGGTGCTCGGCAGCGAGATCGCCGGCGTCGTCGAGGCGGTGGGTGACGGCGTGTCGGAGCTTTCGGTGGGGGAGCGCGTCGTCGGATTCGCACCCTCGGGCGGCTATGCCGAACTCGTCGTCACGACGCCGGATCGGCTCGTCCGCGTGCCCGACGCGCTGCGGCTCACGCAGGCGGTGACGCTCCCTACCGCCGCCGAGACGGCGCAGCGGGCGCTGGCGCTCCTGGACGTGCAGCCCGGTGAGACGGTCGTGGTGAACGCGGCGGCCGGATCCGTCGGAAGCGCCGCCGTGCAGCTGCTCGTCGCCGCGGGCGCGCGGGTCATCGGCACGGCCTCCGAGACCAACCACGATTACCTGCGGGCGCTCGGCGCGACCCCCGTCCGCTATGGCGAACACCTGCGCGCGGACCTCGATCGGGCCGCACCCGACGGGGTGGATGCCGCCTTCGACGCCGGCGGTCGCGGGTTCGCGGAGCAGATGCTGCCGCTGGTCGATCCTTCGCGGATCGTCACGATCGTCGACTTCGCGGCCGCTGCCAAGGGCGTGCGGATCGCTGCCGGCGACCCGTTCGAAGTGAACGCGCGCTCGCTCCCCCCCGTGCTCGACCTCGCCGCGGCGGGGCGGTTCGCCACCGAGATCGCCACAGTGGTGCCCTTCGACGGCGTCGCCGAGGCGCATCGCCTCAGCGAGCGCGGCCACCTGCGCGGCAAGCTGCTCGTGCGGGTCGCCGACATCCCGGGAGCGCACGCATGAGCGCCCTGTGGGAGCCCACCACGGTGGGCCGGATGCGGCTGCCTCACCGCCTCGCGCTCGCACCGATGACACGCAGCCGAGCCCTTCCCGACGGCACGCCCGGCCCGCTTGCCGCCGAGTACTACGCCCAGCGCGCCGCACTGGGACTGCTCATCACCGAGGGGGTCCAGCCGTCCGACGACGGCCAGGGCTACCTGAACACACCGGGCATCTACCGGCCCGCGCATGTGGCGGGGTGGCGGACGATCGCCGACGCCGTGCATGAGCGTGGGGGTCATCTGGTGCTGCAGCTGATGCATGTCGGACGGATGTCGCATCCCGACAACACGCCGCACCACCGGCAGTCGCTCGCGCCGTCGGCGGTCGCACCCGGCATCGAGATGTTCACGCCCAGCGGGCGCCGGCCGGCACCTCGGCCGCGTGCGATGACGAGCGCCGACATCCGCCGTACGGTGGCCGAGTTCCGCGACGCCGCCGGCAAGGCGGTGGAAGCGGGCGCCGACGGCGTCGAGATCCACGCGGCCAACGGGTACCTGCTGCACCAGTTCCTCTCGCCCAACGCCAACCTGCGCATCGATGGCTACGGCGGCTCGATCCCCGCTCGCTCGCGCTTCACGATCGAGGTCGCCGCGGCCGTCGCCGACGAGATCGGGGCTGACAGGGTCGGCATCCGGATCTCGCCCGGTCTGCTCATCGGCGGCATCGACGAGGGACCTGATGCCGCAGTACAGTATCGGCACCTCGTCGGTGAGCTGGCCCCGCTCGGCCTCGCCTACCTTCATGTCGTGCAGTCGTCGGACGAGGTGCTCCTCCGTGATCTGCGTGCGCTGTGGCCGGGTGCGCTCCTGGTCCTGCGCGCGGGCCGATCCGTGCAGTCGGTCGCGGACGACATCGATGCCGGAGTGGCCGATGTCGTGCCGGTGGCGCGTTGGGCGCTGGCGAACCCGGATCTCGTCGATCGGATCCGCGCGGGTGCGCCGCTGAATGACGCCGACCCCGTGACGTTCTACGGTGGAGGTGCCGCCGGCTACACCGACTACCCGGCGCTCGCGAGCATCTCGACCTGACGAGGAACCATGGCCGCCCAGTCCACGACGCCCGACCCCGACGAGCACCGGTTCGTGCTCGCCGACGTCGCGCCCGTGAGCTGGGCGGTCATGCAGCTCGCTCACACACAGCGTGCCCTGGCGGCACAGCGCCTCGCCACGCTCGGGCTGTTCCCTGGGCAGGAACTCGTGCTGGCGCACCTCTGGACCGTCGATGGCCGCTCGCAGAAAGAGCTGCGCTGTCTGCTCGGCCTGGACCATTCCACGATCGCCAAGTCGGTGCAGCGCCTCGAGAAGGCCGGCCTCGTCCGCCGCGAGCGCTCGGCCGCCGATGGCCGCGTGACCCTCGTCCAGCTGACGGACGCCGGCCGCGCCCTGCAGGAGCCGGTGCGCCGGATCTGGGAGGAGCTCGAGACCCGCTGGGCGCACATCGCGCCGGAGGACGCCGACCGGCTCACGTCCCTCGCGCGCTCCCTCCGCGCCCCAGCCGCCGACTGACGCACCACGGCGCGGTGCGGCGAAGGCTCCGGTGCGAAGCCCTCACGATCGATGTCGAGCGGGCCTGACCGGGCCGATTCGCTCAGGGCGCAACGCCCGCGATACCGGGACGCCGCGCTGATTGCAAGGCCTTCGCGAGCCCGGTGGCACACCCGCAGACTGGCCGCATGCCTGACAGCTCCGGTTTCGACGTCTCGCCGTGGGGGATCGGCTGGTCGGGCTGGGATCCGCAGCGCCAGGCGCGGCGGGAGTCGGTGTTCTCGCTCTCGAACGGCCACATCGGCTGGCGCGGCACCCTGGACGAAGGCGACCCGTGCGAGGTGCCCGGCGCGTACCTGAACGGGCTCTTCGAAGAGCATCCGATGCCGTACGCCGAGGACGGATACGCGTACCCCGAGCACGGGGAGGCGCTGATCAACGCCCCCGACGGCAAAGTGATCCGGCTGCTGGTCGCAGATGAGCCGCTCGACATCCGGCAGGGGCGGCTCGAGCACCATGAGCAGCACCTCGACTTCCGGTCGGGGACGCTGCGGCGGGAACTGCGCTGGACGTCACCCGCCGGAGACACCGTGCACGTCGAGTCCACCCGGCTGGTGTCGCTCGCGCATCGCCCGGTCGCCGCGATCGACTACCGGGTGACCGCCGTCTCCGGACCGCTCGACCTCACCGTGCTCTCGGAGATCGTGGCGGACGAGCCGCTGCCCCGCGTGCATCCCGACGACCGTGTGATGGCCCCCCTCGAGCACCCGTTCGAGCCCGTCGAGCAGTTCGCCGACACGACCGGGGCCACCCTCCTGCTCCGCACGCGACGCAGTGGGATCGGTGTCGCAGCGGCGATGGACCACACGTTGGAGGGCGCCGACTGCTCCGTCGACACCGAGGCATCCGAAGATGTGGCCCGCACCACCGTCACGGCCCGTCTCGCCGCGGGCGACAGCATCCGTCTGGTGAAGTTCGTCGCCCACGAATGGTCCGATGCCCTCACCGATGCCGCACTGCGCGACCGCGTGCAGGCGTCGGTCGAAACCGCGACGCAGCTCGGCTGGGATGGGCTGGCCCGCGCGCAGCGGGAGTACCTGGACCACTTCTGGGACGCTGCCGATGTCGTGCTCGAGGGCGACGCGCGCCTGCAGCAGGCGGTGCGGTTCGCGCTCTTCCAGGTGCTGCAGTCCGCCGCGCGCACCGAGGTTCGCTCGATTCCCGGAAAGGGGCTCACCGGCCCGGGCTACGAGGGGCACACCTTCTGGGACGCCGAGGCGTTCCTGCTGCCCGTGCTCACCTACACGATTCCGGATGCCGCTGCCCACGCCCTGCGCTGGCGGCACTCCACGCTCGACCTGGCGCGGGAACGGGCGGAGCAGCTGCATCTGGCCGGTGCCGCGTTCCCCTGGCGGACGGTCAGCGGACGGGAGTGCTCGGGCTACTGGCCTGCCGGCACGGTCGCGTTCCACATCAACGCCGACATCGCCGTCGCGCTCCTGCGGCACGTGCGGGTCACCGGCGACGCGGACTTCGAGCGCGAGGTGGCGCTCGAGATCCTCGTCGAGACCGCGCGACTGTGGGTGTCGCTCGGCCATCGCGGTCGCGACGGTGCGTTCCACATCGACGGCATCACCGGCCCCGACGAGTACTCGGCGCTCGTGGACGACAACACGTTCACGAACCTCGCCGCCCAGCGGAACCTGCGCGGCGCCGCCGAGGCCGCGCGCCGGCACCCCGACGACGCCCGTCGGCTCGGCGTCACAGACGACGAGCCGGGCGCGTGGGAGGGCATCGCCGACGCGATGGCCGTGCCGATCGACGAGGAGCGCGGCGTGCATCAGCAGTCGGCCGGCTTCACCGGCCTGGAGCGCTGGGACTTCGAAGCCACGTCGCCGGACCAGTACCCGCTGCAGGACCACTTCCCCTACTTCGACCTCTATCGCAAGCAGGTGGTGAAGCAGGCCGACCTGGTGCTGGCGCTCCAGTTCTTCCACGAGGAGTTCTCGGACGACGAGACGGCGCGCGCCTTCGCCTATTACGAGGAGCTCACCGTCCGCGATTCGTCGCTCTCGGCGTCGTCGCAGTCGGTCGTCGCCGCGTGGATCGGACACCTCGACCTGGCGATCGACTACCTGCGTGAGGCTGCCACGCTCGACCTCGAGGATCTGCGCGACGATATCGACGACGGCCTGCACGTGGCGGCGCTCGCCGGCGTCTGGACGGCGGTCGTGTCGGGGCTCGGCGGGATGAGGGACGGATGCCGCGGCCTCGAGTTCGCGCCTCGGTTGGAGGCTCCCCTCACCCGGCTGGCCTTCGGCGTCCGCGTCGCCGGATGCGTGCTCCGCGTCGACGTCGGGACCGACGCGGCGACCTACACGCTCGTCGGCGGGCGCACGCTGCGCGTCCGGCACTTCGAAGACGATGTAGAGCTCGAACCCGGGTCGCCGGTGAGGCTGGCCACCCCGCCGCGGAGCGCACCCGGCCCGCGCCCTTCGCAACCTCAAGGGCGGTCGCCGCGCGAGGTCCGCGCGGCGAGGGGCGACTGACGGTCGCGGCGGGGGCTCCTCTACGAAGCCCCGGCCGTCACGCGTTCGGGTCCGGCTTCGGCGCCTCGACCATGACGTCCCAGCGCAGGTGGGAGACCGGTGGGCCGGCCGCGGGCAGCGCACTGCGCTCGACCCAGAGGACGGGGGCGCCGTTGGTGTCGCGGGCGAGCCTGGCGCGGCGACGGACCCGTACGCCCGCGCTCGGAATGGCCCGGATGTCGAGTTCATGACCGCTGCCCGCCCCCGCGCCCGAGGGGCCGCCGAGGAGTCGCGACACCGGTCCCGGTCGCGGTTGCGGCACCGGCCCGGTCAGATCGGCGAGGATCGCCTGCCGCCAGTCCTGCGACCGGGTGTAAGGATGCCAGTGCGGCGGCAGCGTCGTCATCGGCTCGTAGCGGAACTGGCGCGTACCGGTGCGCGTCGTCTCGGCGACGGCCTGCGCGGTCGACGTGTCGGCGAGCAGTTCGGCGCCATCGGCCCGCAGCTCCGCCGCCCAGGCCAGGTCGGCGTCTTCATCGACGCCGATCACGATGTCGTCGAGGGGTGGGCCTCCGTGCGCGGCTACGGCGACGGGCCACACGACCAGATCGGTCGCGGCAAGGCCTCGGACGAAGTACAGCGACCACTCGCCGGGCCCCTCGGTCGGCGGGGCGGCGAGATCGTGCGTCTCGCCGAACGAATCCGTCACCCGGACGACGGCTCCGAGGCTTGCAAGCACGCCCGCGGTCGGCGGCGCGGTGCCGGCGATCGGGTCTGATCCGGCCGGCACAGGGAACACGAACCAGTCCTCCGCATCCGAGACCGCGAGATCCGACAGGAGCATGGTCGCCAGATGCGAGCGATCGGGGGCGAACGCTCCGAGATCGACGGCGGCATCCTCGATCTGCCACCAGCGCGGATGCGGCGCACCGGGGAAGGTGAGACGCGTGGGAACGACCTCCGCCTCCAGGGGCGCTTCCCCGACGGGGACCCCTGCGGCCTTGCCGACGTCGACGCTGAACCAGTCGACATCGCCCCCGCGGTGCTCGCGCACCTCGAGTCCCGTGTCACCGGCTGAGAAGGTCGCGCTGTACGACAGGTCGCGACGCGAGAAGCGGTCGGGCGGCGGCGAGGGCACGCCGAGCTCGCCCCAGACCGCGTCACCGGCGAGGACCCCCGATTCGAAGATCGCCTGGCCGTCCACCGCACCCGAGAGGCCTTCATAGGGTGCCGGGAGCGGGCCGAAGCGGAAGCCGTCGAGATCCTCCGGCCGCAGCAGCGGCGCGGCGGCGCGGCCGGCCCGGGCACGTCTTCCGATCGTCCACCACTCGCCGGGCTCGGCCTCGATGAGGGCCTCGCCGGGGATCACCGTCGGATCGAGGTGCGGCCGCGCCGCGTCGTAGCGGAGCGGAATCTGCTGCGGGGTGAGCGTCACCCGGACGGGGGAGGAGGCATCCTCTCCCTGGAACTCGCCGAGCTCCCACTGCCGCGCGAGGAACCATACCGGGTCGGCGACCTCGGCCCGCAGCCCGATCTCGGGGTCGGTGCGGCCGGGTTCGAACCAGGCTCGCCGGAGGTTCGTCATGTCGGCCACCCCTGCCTGATGTCGACCGGCGGCTCGGCCTGCACGATCGGCGACGGCGTCGCCCACGGGAGCCCGTCGCGATCGGTGGGACGCGCGGCGCGTGCCAGCGCGAGCCGTCGCACCTGCGTGACGACACGCAGCAGCGCCTCGCCTTCGAGGGGACGATCGGGATCGGGCGGCACCGCGACCAGCACGGCGTTCGGAGCGCGGGTCTTGGGGGCGTTGAAGCCGAACGCCGCCTGCGTGACGTGGTGCTGTGACGGCACCGAGTCCACCCAGCGATCCAGGAGTGCGAGGCCGACACGTACCGAGGCTCCGGTCACCTCGGGGCCGTATGCGATACGCACGGGCCCCGTCGTGCCCCACGGCTCGCCCGCGGGAGCGTCGATCGCCGCGGGCCACGGCTCCGCGGCGGTGAGCTGGTGCGCCTCGAGCGCCGCGACCCGGGGTCGGACGGCGGCGACGATCTCGAGCCACTCGGCGTCGAGCCTGCCGTCGGCAACCGCGGCCCACGGCGGCAGCAGTCCGCGATCGACCACGGGGACGACGGGCAGATGCCGCCGCCCCACGAGGGTGCGGAGCTGATCCTGCAGCGCCGCGATCGATGCGGGCTCCTCGTCCGTCTCGTCGATCCGTGCGGCGAAGGCCTCGGCTGCCTCCGCCCGCCGGTCGTCAGCCGTCCAGTCCTCGGCCACGTCGTGCAGCCCGAGCTTCCACCGCTCGTCGAGCGCCGTGACCGCGGCATCCGTCACGACATCCGCTTCATCGGTGAGCGCCGCCCGCAGGGCTTCGGCGCGGTCGAGGAGCTCGGCACGCCGATCCTTCAGGCTCTGCACCATCGCGGGCACGAGAGCGGGATGGTCCTCCATTCCGTCGGGCGCCGCTTCCGACCCGCCCAGGAGCCGGAGTGCGGCCGAGACGGCGGGATCGGCGAGATCGTCGATCGCGTCGGCCGCGAGCGCGTGGAAGACCGGGTCGGCGATGGCGACGGGATCCGTGTCGGGAGTCGCAGGCTGACCCGCCGGCAGCACGAGCCAGCACGCGACCGGGACGGTCGTCGCCTCGCGCGGAGTGCGGATTCCGAGCAGCTCCACCGGCGTCGCCAGCCCGGCGGCAGCCTCCATGGCCGCGCCGCCGGCTTCCGGGCTGCGCGTGACGAGAGCATGCACGCCATCGACGAGAAGCAGATCGGCGTAGGCATCGAGCATGTCGTCCAGCGGCGCGAGCCGGTCTCCGAGATCGGCCGGCAAGCCGGGCGGGAGCGCGTTCGCCCGCACGGCGTCCAGCACCGCAGCGCCGTTGCACACGCGGCGGGTCACGTCGCCGGTCCCGGCCGTCTCGCCGGTCGTCGGGAATGCGCGCCGCAGCACCCGCACGTCGTTCGGGTCGCCTGCCACCGCCTCGACCTCGAGACCGAGCGCCTCGAACGGGTGGACGCCGAGCCGCACGCGGTCATTGAGCCGGATGGCGGCGCGGACCTTGTCGGCGCTCAGCGTCAGATCCCAGCGGCCTTCGCTCTTCGTGCGCACCGCGGCATCGCGCAGCACGGCGGCGACCTGCGCCTGGGCGAATGAGGGAGCGTGCAGCAGACCGGCCTCGGTCGGGCCCGGGGGGAGGCCCGGACGTGCCGGCGACCACGGCTGCGGGCGATCCACCCAACCGTATGCGCCGAGGAGGAATGGTGCCCCCGCGCTCGCCATGAGCGTGGCACGCCGTGCCGCCATGCCCATCAGCCACGGGTCGGCGCGGAACGAGGCTGCGTCGAGCGTGGCCTTGATGCCGCGGAGCGCGTCAGCGGGGTTGTTGCGGTATTCCTCGATGAGTTCCTTCAGCGCTTCCCGCACCTCGTCGAACCGGCGGACGATCAGCTCGCCCTCCCGACCCGACCCGGCGACGAACCCGATCGCGTCGTCCGACCCGGCCATGACCGTGTTCGGATAGTCGTCGTCCAGCGGAATCCGCCGACCGGGGTCGGGGGTGATCCCGAGATCGAGGTCGAGCGCCGCGCGGCCCACCGTGGCGCGCGCGATGATGAGCGCCTCGCGCATGAGGTGACCGAAGAGCCCGAACTCGACGTGCTCGCCGAAGTAGAGCGACTCGGGGTGCTCGTCGAGCATCTCGAAGAGGCGATCGGGGTCGGGTTCCTCGTCGCGCGACGGAGCGGGCAGGTGCCGTCGTGTGCCCGCGGCGGTGAGGGGCGAGAACGCGAACGGCGAACCGTGCCACGCACTCGCCGTCGACCGGTCGTAGGCGGTCGCGTGGCTCACGACGAAGCCCTGCGCGATCTGCTGCGCCTGCACCGTCGGCAGGTCGTCGACGCGGCGGACCCGCCAGAACATCGACGGTGCGTGGCGTCCGTGCAGGCCGAGCAGGGTGGCGGCATCCGCGCCGACGACGGGTGAGGCATCCGGAACGGTCGTGGCCGCCGCGGCGGCGCGCGCCGCCCCGTCGCGCCAGGGCACCGCCCACTGCGCGACCGTACGCTCGACGTCGCCGGCCACGGGATCGTCGCCCGGGGCATCCCGCCAGCGCACGTCGAGGTCTCCGGGGTCGGGCAGGTCGGCGTCGCCGAAGTCCGACGTCGGGAGCAGCCCGTACGGCTGATCGCCGACGCGGACCGCCGGCCACGGGCCCTGCACGGCGAGCGTGCGCGCGGCCCATTCCGCCAGGTCGGGCTCGGCCGTCGAGCCGGCGATCGTCCCGACGACGTCGCGGATGGTGCGGCCCCAGAGCACGGGCCAGAGACCCCGCACCGCGAGAGCGGCCGTCCGGCCGTGCCCGGCCTCTCCACCGGGGAGGGGGAGTGCGGGCGCTCCGGCTGCGGGGTCCACCCCGAACGCGCGGAGCACGTCGAGCGTGCCCGGCTGCTCCGTGCCGTCGAGGTCGAGCAGCGAGAGCCAGGTCTCGGGGTCGTCGGCGAGCGGCGCCGCGGCCGCTCCCGCGACCGTGTTCGTCGGCGTGCCCTGCGGCACCACGCCGAGTCGCCCGGCCGCGGCGTGCGACGCGAGCAGATCCGGGGCGGGCGTGTCGCCCGCGCCCACGACGACGAGAGCTCTCAGCGTGTCGACCTCGTTCTGGGTCAGCGAGAGTTCGGTCGCGAGCCCGACATCCCTGGCGCGCTCGTAGTCGAGCCACCACAGGCGGGGCAGCGTGCGGTCGCGTGGCTGGAGCGGGCCGAAGCCCAGCTCGGCCGTGATCTGCGCCCGGTCCACCGCGAGCGTGGCGGCCAGCCTGGTGCCGCCGTCGAGGACCAGCCACACGTCCAGCGCCTCGGGCAG
>NZ_DATCVK010000100.1:0-2246 GCF_036566905.1 Microbacterium sp.
TGCTCGCAGCCGCCACGCGCGTCGCACTGGACCGCGGCCGCGTCGCCGAGGCGGAGGCTGCGGCACGCGAGCTGGCGGAGTGCGCGAGGGCCTTCGACACGCTGTACCTGCGCGCACTGTCGGCCCGTGCCGACGGCGAGGTCGCACTGGCCGAGGGGCGGGCGGCCGATGCGCTGTCGGCCTTGCGCACGGCGTGGGCGGCGTGGCGGCGCCTCGACGCACCATACGACGCCGCGCTCACACGGATCTCGATCGGGGCCGCGGTGCGTGACATCGGCGACGCCGAGGGTGCCGAGCTCGAGTTCGACGCAACGCGCGGCATCCTGGAAGGCCTCGGCGCGATCCCCGATCTCGCCCGCCTGGAACGTACCGCCACGGCGGCGGCGGTCGCCGACCCGGGTCTCAGCCGGCGTGAGCGCGAGGTGCTCGGGCTCGTCGCCCACGGGTGGTCCAATCGGCGGATCGCCGAGCACCTCTTCCTCAGCGAGCGCACCGTCGCCCGCCACGTCGGCAACATCCTGGCGAAGCTCGGCGTTCCAAGCCGCTCCGCGGCGACCGCGTACGCGTTCGAGCACGGCGTCGCCGCCGCGCGATGACGCACCCACCGCCGGCAATTGGTCATTTCTGCCGATGCCGGCCACCGGCGCGCGCTCCTACCGTGAAGGCCTGGAGGTCATCATGGACATGGCAGCACTCGACACCGTCGTCATCGGGGCAGGGGCGGCGGGCCTGCACACCGCGCGTCTGCTCGCGGCGCGCGGTGTGGACTTCGAGATCATCGACGCCCGTCCCCGCGTGGGCGATACCTGGCGCGAGCGCTACGGTTCGCTGCGGCTCTTCACGCCGCGCCGGTGGGCAGAGCTGCCCGGCATGCGGCTCGGCATCGGCTTCTTCGACTATCCGACCGGCCCCGGGTACGCCGATTACCTGGAGCGCTGTGCGACCGCCATCGGCGCGCCGTTGCGCCTGTCCACCAGGGTGGACCGGCTCTCGCAGGAGACCGACGGCCGCTTCCGCCTGCTGCTGTCCAGCGGCGATGAGATCGTCGCCGCCCACGTTGTCGTGGCTGCCGGCGCACACCATCGGCGCATCGTCCCGCCCTTCGCGGACGAGCTCGAGCCGACGATCCACCGGCTCCATTCACTGGACTACCGGGGGCCGGACGATCTCGCACCGGGACCGGTGCTCGTGGTCGGCGCGGCGAACTCGGGCACCGACATCGCGCTCGAGTCCGCGGCATCCGGTCATGCGACCACGCTCGCCGGCCGCCACCCGGGTCAGGTGCCCGGCCGCATCGACAGCCCCATCGGAAACCTCGTCAGCAGCATCTTCATCCGCCGGCTGCGACGGCTCACCCTCGACACCGAGCGGGGGCGGCGATTCGCGGCCGAGCATCGCGGCCACGGTGTGAACCTCGTGCGCAACCACGTCACCGACCTCACGAAGGCCGGCGTGCGCCGAGTCGGCCGGGTGGCAGGCGTCGACGTCGACGGCCGGCCCGTGCTCGAGGACGGTGAGCGGATCGACGCCGCGACCGTCGTGTGGAGCACCGGTTCGCTGCCCGACCTCCGGTGGATCGACATCCCCGCGACGTTCGGGACAGACGGGGCCGTCGAGCATGTCCGCGGCATGGCGACACGCGTTCCGGGCCTCGCGTTCGTGGGGCTGCCGTTCCAGTACTCCGTCGCCTCGCCGACGCTCATGGGGATGGGACGGGATGCCGCGCACATCGTCGCGCGCATGCTCGAGGGAGCAGGGGCGGCGAGGTCGGCGGCATCCGTCGTCGCGGGATGAGACGGCGTGCGGTCAGTAGTCGACGCGCCGCCCGAAGCGGCGTTCGCCGCGTGGGCGGGGAGAGCAGGTGGCGACGCGGCGCAGCCGCACGATCTCGTGCGGCTGGAGCCCCACGGTCTCACCGAAGTCCTCGACGGACGTGAACCCGCCCTGCGCCTCGCGCTCCTTCACCGCGCGCCGGGCCCGTGACCGCGTCATGCCCGGCAGGTCCTCCAGCTCGGCGGCGGTCGCCGTGTTGACGTCGACCGGCTCGGCCGGCGGGGCCGCCTCCTCGCGCGCGGCGATCATGTCATCGCTAGAGGCGCCCACGGACGCGGCGAGTTCCACGGCGTCATCGGGAACCGTCTGCGACGCGGCGTCCGCCTCGGCCGCCGCCTTGGCCTCCGCGGCCTTCACCGCAGCAGCCTTGGCGGCTGCGGCACGCGCGGCGGCCGCGCGCGAGCGCCGCGACG
>NZ_DATCVK010000101.1:0-27175 GCF_036566905.1 Microbacterium sp.
CGCGCCGAGCTGTCGGTGCGCGCCCGCCGTGCGGCCGCGGCGTTCACCGCCGACGCCGTGCGCCCGGCTCTGGTCGCCGCGCTGCGCTCCGCCGTGGAACGCCCTTCGCGCCGCGCCTGACATCCCCCCTGTCGCTCTCCCACCCCGGTTGACTTGCGCTATACGTGCGGCACGCCCGGCGTGTCGCGTACATCTGAGGCACGTCAACGACGGGTCGGGGACTGAACCGTGGCGCACTCCGCTGACGGCAGAGCCGCCGCGAGCGGAAACGGATGCCGGCGCTCGCGCAGCCGCGCAGGCTGGGGTCATGGCAGACGAAGGCAAGATCCCCCAGTTCGGGGCCGAGGCGCGTCGCGAGCTGTTCCACCAGCGCGTGCTCGTGCTCGACGGTCCCCTCGACGATGACAACGGCACCTTGATCGCGACGCAGCTGCTGGCGCTCGCGGCCGAGGACGAGGCATCCGATATCGCCCTGTGGATCCACTCACCAGGCGGCTCGGTCCCCTCGATGCTCGCCATCCGCGACGTCATGAACCTGATCCCCAACGACGTCGCGACGCTGGCACTGGGGCTCGCGTGCAGCGCCGGGCAGTTCCTGCTGTCGGCGGGCACAAAAGGCAAGCGGCGCGCGCTGCCCCATGCGCGCATCCTCATGCACCAGGGGTCCGCCGGCATCGGCGGGTCGGCCGTCGAGGTCGAGGTGCAGGCCGATGACCTGCGGCACATGCGCGACACCGTGCTCGGCCTGATCGCCCAGGACACCGGGCAGAGCATCGACCGCATCTTCGACGACTCGCTGCACGACCGGTGGTACACGGCCGCCGAGGCGCGCGACTACGGGTTCATCGACGGCATCGTCGAGGACTTCGCCCAGATCGTGCCCCGACGGCGACGTCCAGCGGGCCTCGGCGTGGGAGCAGAGGCGACGGCGACGAGGGAGGTGGCGGCATGAGCTCGTACACGATCCCGAACGTGGTCGCGCAGCATCCGCGCGGCGATCGCATCATGGACGTCTACTCGCAGCTGCTGACCGAGCGCGTCGTGTACCTCGGCACCGGAATCGACGCCGGCGTCGCGAACGCCCTGATCGCACAGTTGCTGCACCTCGATGCCGACAGCCCAGAGCGCGACATCCAGCTCTACATCAACTGCGAGGGCGGGGACCCTGCCGCGATGCTGGCGGTGTACGACACGATGCAGCACGTGCGACCCGACGTCGCGACCACGGTCGTCGGGCAGGCCATCGGCGTGGGCGCCGTGATGCTGGCGGCCGGCGCGCCGGGGAAGCGCTCGGTGCTGCCGCACGCACGCATCGTGCTGCACCAGCCGGCCGGGCAGGGGAGGGGTGCGATCCCCGACCTGATCCTCCAGGCCGACGAGCTCGTGCGCGTGCGCGGCGAGGTCGAGGAGATCCTCGCGCGCCACACCGGCCAGGACGCCGCCAAGCTGCGGGTCGACACCGATCGCGACCGTGTCTTCACGGCGACGGATGCCGTCGCCTACGGTCTCGCCGACCAGGTGCTCGAGCGGGTCGGCCGGTGAGCGCGGGCCGTCACTGCGAGCCGGGCCAGACCTTGCCCTCCCACGGGTCGTAGTCGGCGATCAGGGTCTCCTGCGGCGGGCGCTCGGCCTCAGGCACATGCTGCAGGTTCACGCGCACCCGGTACCAGAGCGAGCTCGAGCCGCGCATCCCGTCGATGAGCACGTCGGCGGGATGCAGCCGCGCGGCGACCCCGGGGTACCGCTTGGTCCACTCGTCGAGGGCGGCGATCGACTCGGACTTCGCCTTCGTGCGGGCGATCTCGATGAGCGGCATCGTGGACTGGCGGCGGCCGGAGCCGTCACCGCCGCGCGGCGGCTTCTCGGCAGGCCCCAGCTCGTCCGCGAGGCGCAGCAGTCCGTCGAGGGTGCCGACGGCGTCGTCGATGCCGCCATGCGGGTCACCGAGATCGGCGAACCGCTGCGGCACGGTGAGCACCGTGAACTCGTCGGGGCGGCGCTCTCGCACCTCGTCCCAGTCGAGCGGCGTCGACACCCGCGCGTCGGGCAGTGGACGGATCGAGTAGGCGGAGGCCACCGTGCGGTCCTTGGCGTTCTGGTTGAAGTCGACGAACACGCTCTCGCCGCGCTCCTCTTTCCACCAGCGTGCGGTCGCCAGGCCCGGTGCGCGGTTCTCGACCTCGCGCGCGAGCGTCTCGGCCGCGGTCCGCACCTGCTTGTAGTCCCACTGCGGCGCGATGCGCACCAGGATGTGCATGCCGCGGGATCCGCTCGTCTTCGGCCAGCCGACGAGCCCCACGTCATCGAGCACCTCGCGGGCGACGAACGCGACGTCGACGATCTGCGACCAGTCGACGCCGGGCATCGGATCGAGGTCGATGCGCAGCTCGTCGGGGTGGTCGAGATCCTCGGCTCGGATCGGGTGCGGGTTGAGGTCGAGGCACCCGAGGTTGATCACCCACGCCAAGCCCGCGGCATCCCGGATCACGGCCTCTTCAGCGGAGGTGCCCCGCGCGTACTGGAGGGTCGCGGTGTCGATGAAGTCGGGGTGGTTCTCGGGCACGCGCTTCTGGAAGAAGGGCTCGGCGTCGATCCCCTTGGGGAAGCGCTTGAGCACCATGGGCCGACCGCCCGCGCCGCGGAGGGCTCCGTCGGCCACGGCGAGGTAGTACCGCACGATGTCGAGCTTGGTGATCCCCTGCGCGGGGAAGACGATCTTGGCCGGACTCGAGATGCGCACCTCGTGCCCCTCGATCTCGAGGATCTCGGCTTCGGACTTCGCGGGCGTCACCCGGCCAGGCTAGCGACGCCCCGGGACATCGGCCAGGGGCGAGAGGGACGACTCAGGCGGCGAGGGCGTAGGTGACGCGGCATCCGACCACCGCGCGCTCGGCGGCGCGCGAGCGGAGGTCGTCGACGACGCCGGCTGTCAGTTCGATCAGCGTCACCTCGAGGGCGCCGGCGACGGCGGCGATCATCTCGCTCGACGGCTCCTTGAGGCCGCGCTCGATCTCGGAAAGGTACTGCGGCGAGACCCCGGCGCGATCGGCGGTGTCGGCGAGGCGTTCGCCCCGCTCGTGCCGGAGGCGCCGCAGGCGGTCGCCCAGCGCGTCGCGCCAGAGCGGCTCGGGCTCACGAGAGGGACGCGCCTTCGTCGGCAGCGGGATGATCTCGGCCATGCGCTCACGATAGAACGCGGGCGCGGAGCGCTCGACGGCGTTCCGCTCAGAGCAGAACGTGCGAGCTCTCGACCGCCCGTCGGCATCCGAGCGCGATCGGCTGGCCCGCAGTGCGCGATGAGCTGTTTTGGTGAGTGCCGGGCCTCCGCCACCGTGCGGTCTGCTCATCCTGAGAGCTTCCTGTTGACCTTTTGAGAATTCGCACATAGCGTGCCGCCCGTACCTCGATTTTCTCGTACATGCAGAAAGAAGGCTCCCCCGTGATCCGACGGTCTCTGGCGGTGGTCGGCGCGCTCGCGCTCGCGATCGCCACACCCACCGCAGCGATGGCTGCCACCCCCGACGACGATCCGTCGTCGAGATTCGAGAAATCAGACACGAAGGGCGCGGTCGGAACGACCGTCCGCCCGATGAGCGTGGGCGCCGACGGGCGCGTCACCGTCATCGTCGAGATGGCCGGCGACCCGGTCGCGGTCGCCCAGGCGAAGAAGGGCAGCGACCTCTCCGCGGCCGAGCGCAAGGCGATCAAGAACACGCTCGAGTCCGCGCAGGACGCGGTGGTCGGATCGATCGAGAGCAAGGACGGCGACGTCGAGGCGACGATGCAGTCCGCCTACAACGGCATCCAGGCGACCCTTCCCGCCGATCAGGTCGACGCTGTGGCAGCGCTGCCCAACGTCGTCGCCGTTCACGCCGTGAAGACCTACACGCTCGACAACGCCGTGTCGGTGCCCTTCCTCGGTGTGCCGCAGGTGTGGCAGGACACGGGATACACCGGCGAGAACATCAAGGTCGCCGTGATCGACACCGGCGTCGACTACACCCACGCCAACTTCGGCGGCGTCGGAACGCCCGAGGCCTACGCCGCGGCCAACGCGGCCGAGGCACAGCCCGCCGACCCGGCGCAGTTCGGTCCGAACGCGCCCCGCGTCAAGGGCGGCTACGACTTCGTCGGCGACTCGTACAACGCCGACCCCGCATCGGAGGACTACCAGCCGGTCCCGATGCCCGACGCCAACCCGCTCGACTGCAACGGGCACGGCAGCCACGTCGCCGGCACCGCTGCCGGCAGCGGCGTCACGGCCGACGGCGAGACCTACACCGGTCCGTACGACGCGTCGACGGCATCGGCCGAGTGGACGATCGGCCCGGGCGTCGCACCACAGGCAGACGTGTACGCGCTCCGTGTCTTCGGCTGCGGCGGCTCGACCGACGTGGTCGTGCCCGCCATCGACTGGGCCGTCGAGAACGGCATGGACGTCATCAACATGTCGCTCGGCTCGCCGTTCGGCCGCGCTGACGACCCCGACGAGGTGGCGGTCTCGAACGCCGTCGGCGCCGGCGTGGTCGTCGTGAAGTCCGCGGGCAACGAGGGCCCGAGCCCGTACCTCGCCGGCAACGGCGACGGCGCCATCTCGGTCTCGGCGGTCGACAGCACGGAGTCCTTCCCCGGTGCCGAGATCACCGTGGACGGCGTCGCGATCCCCGCGATCAACGCCAACGGCGCGGTCCTGACCGGCCTGCCGGAGATGACCGTGGTCCGTCTGACCGACGACCCTGCCACCGCCGACGAGAACGAGGCGCTGGGCTGCTCGGTCGAGGCGTATCAGCACGCCGGCGTGACCGTGGGCGGCAACCAGCTCGCGGTCTCGACGCGCGGCGTCTGCGCCCGCGTCGCGAAGGCGATCTTCGCCCAGCAGGCCGGGGCGGCGGCTGCCGTGATGATCAACACCACGAACGACTACCCCCCGTTCGAGGGTGAGATCACGTCCAACCCCGACACGGGCGAGGAGTACGTCGTGACCATCCCGTTCCTCGGCGTCCGGTCGTCGGACGGCCCCAAGCTCGTCGATGGCGAGCCGGCGACGGTGACGGCTGCGGACCTCGCGAACCCCGGCTTCCGCGGGTACGCGTCGTTCAGCTCGAGCGGTCCGCGCAGCGGTGACAGCGCCCTCGGCGTCGACGTCGCAGCTCCGGGCGTCTCGATCGTCTCGACGGGCGTCGGGACCGGCAGCGGCTCCGCGACCATCTCGGGCACGTCGATGGCGGCTCCCCACGTGGCCGGCGTCGCGGCGCTCGCCGTGCAGGCACACCCGACCTGGAAGGCCAGCGAGGTCGCTTCGGTGATCGTCTCGACGGCGGACCCCGAGAAGGTCGCCGGTCAGAACCTCGTCCGCGGCGGTGTCGGCCTGGTCGATCCCGCTCAGGCGGTGCGCCAGCAGGTCACGGCCACCGGCGACGCGTTCAAGACCGAGGACGGGCGGCTTCGCGAGGCTGCCCTGAGCTTCGGCTTCCAGGAGAGCGCACGCACCTTCGACGGCAAGAAGACGGTGGTGCTGACCAACTACGGCACTCAGCCGGTGACGTACAACGTCGGCGTCGAGGCATCTGCGCAGTCGGAAGCCGCCACGGTCAACGTCAGCCCGAGCTCGGTCACCGTCCCGGCGGGTCGTACCGCCAAGGTGACCGTCACCCTGACCGCTCCGGCCACCGCCGTGGGCAGCTCGACGGCGGGCGGCTTCGCGTTCTACGAGTTCTCGGGTGACGTGGTGTTCTCGTCGTCGGCAGACACGCTGCGGGTCCCGTACCTGCTCGTGCCGCGCGCGACGAGCGACGTCTCGGCCTCGGGTGACCTCAAGGTCACGAAGAAGGGCGAGCCGGTCGACGGGCAGGTGCAGGTCTCGCTCAAGAACCGGGCCGGTGCCATGGCTGCCGACGCCGACTTCTACACGTGGGGCCTGGAGGACAAGAAGGACGCGCCGAAGTCGTTCACCGACACCGGCTACGACCTCCGCGCCGCCGGCGTGCAGTCGTTCGACATCGGCGGCGACCAGCTGCTGGTGTTCGCCGTCAGCACGCACAACCGGTGGTCGAACGCGGCGGCGAACGAGTTCGACGTCGTCATCGACGCGAACCGGGACGGCGAGCCGGAATGGATCGTGTTCTCGGCCGACGGCGGGCTCGTCACGGCCGGCGACGCGAACGGCATCTCGCAGGTGTTCGTGTACGAAATCGAGACCGGCGAGGTCTTCGCCACCGGGTTCAACGCCTCGGCGCCGACCGACAGCAGCACCATCCTGCTCCCGGTGGTCGCGAGCGACCTCGGCCTCACGGCCGGAGCGTTCGACTACACGGTGCAGAGCTTCTCGTCTGTCAACGACGGGTCGGACGCCATCGACGGCACCGCGACCTACAACCCGTGGGCTCCGGCTCTCACCAACGGGCAGTTCGTGTCGGTGCCCGTCGGCGGCACCGTCCCGGTGCCGGTCGACGTGAGCGCTGCCGCGTTCGCCGAGCAGAACCCGCTGGGCGTCATGGTCGTCGTGACCGACAACGCGGCCGGCAAGGACGAGGCGATCCTGGTCAAGGCCAAGTAGCCCGCGCAGCACGGCTCAGAGGTGGCGTCCCGTCGAAAGGCGGGGCGCCACCTCGTGCGTAACAGGGGACGCATGCCGGCGGCCGGTGCCGCGGCATCCATCGGCGAGGCGCCGGCGGTGAGACGCCTTCGGCGAGGCGCCCCAGGCGTCACCGCGTGCAGAGCTTGGGGGTGTCCGAGGTGCCGAAGCGGTAGTCGTACGTCGTGCCGTCGACCGAGACGACGACGCGCAGGCCGTCGACGAGCGCCTGCGTGTACGAGACGCCGGGCGACGGGCACCCGAGGGCGCCGTTGTTCCACGTGACAGCGTGCGCGGACACGAGCTCGGGGGTGCCCGCGACGCCGCGGTCGGCGAGATCCGCGACGATCGCATCCCAGCGGGCAGGAGGCACTGTCGCGGGTTCACCGGTGGGCTCGATCGGTCCCCGCGGCGTCGTCGCGAACGGCGGACGCGTGTGCGCCGAGGGCGTGGGCTCGGCGGAGGTGGGCCCCGAGGGGGTGGGCTCGGTCATCGGTCCTCCTGTGCAGCCGGTGAGGCACAGCAGCACGGCGATGCCGAGAACCGCAGAACGCCGGGCCATGACATGTCACTCCTCGAGTCGGCTTCAGCCTAGGCGCGGTCTGCGAGCGCCGATAGCGTCTCGACGCGATGCACGGCAGGCTCCCGGCTGCCGTGGTCATCCCGGGAAAAGCCGAACGGCCACCCGGTTGCCCGGGTGGCCGTTCGTGAATGATGTGCGTCAGCTGCTGCTGCGCGCGATCGCGATGATGCGGAGGATCTCGATGTAGAGCCACACGACGGTGACCATGATGCCGAACCCGCCGAGCCACCCGTACTGACGAGGAGCGCCGTTGCGCACGCCCTGCTGGATGTTGTCGAAGTCCAGCACGAGCGAGTACGCCGCCATGATCACGACGAAGACGCCGATGAGGACGCCCCACGGGATGCCGAACAGCGGGCTCTGGTTGCTCAGCATGCCGAACGCGCCGCCCGCGATGGGGGCGTTGAACAGCATGAGTCCGATGTTGATGAGCGAGAACACGAGGTAGCCGACCATCGCGATGAGGAAGATCTTCGTCGCGCGCTTCGACGCGCGGATCTTGCCGCTGGCGAAGAGGGCGAGGGTGACTCCGACGACCGAGAGCGTCGCGAGGGTCGCCTGCAGCACGATGCCCTCGAACATGATCTCGAAGAAGGCGGAAATGCCACCCACGAAGAGGCCCTCGAACGCGGCGTAGCCGAAGATCAGCGCGGGGCGGATCTTCTTGCGCGATGTGAAGATGACAACCAGCGAGAGGACGAATCCGCCGAGCGCGCCGATCGCCCACGGGGCGATCGAGGGGTTCGGGTTGTCGGGGGTCACGCCCGCCATGGTCCACATCCAGCCGGCGACCGCGCCGACGATGAGGACCGCGAACAGTCCGAGCGTCTTCCAGACGGTGTCCTCGACCGTCATGCGGCCCGTCTCGACGGAGCCGGCCGGCGGCGCGGCGTACATGCCTTCGAGGTGGGCCTGGGAGGCGGCATCCGTTCCCGCGCGCTGCGCCGTCGAGAACTGCGTCTGTGCTCCCAGGTTCGCCGCCTGCGAACCGCCGGGGTAGGTCTGAACGGCCTTCGGGTCCTGGAAGGCCGGGCTGTTGAACGCGGGGTTGTTGAGGGCCACTGCTCTCTCACACTCCAATGTCAAGGGAATCCCAGCACGATGCTGTTGATCAACACTATCCGACGGGTGCCCGGGCGGCACGGGTGAGCGCTGTGAGACGGCTTAGAACGGATCGCGCGGACGTCACGCGGAGTCGCTCGACGACCGTGAAAGTTACGCTGAGACGGTGCCCCGTCGCAGACCGCTCGTCATCGGCCACCGGGGCGCGCCCGGGTATCGCCCCGAGCATTCCCGGTCGTCGTACGCCCTCGCGTTCGCGATGGGCGTCGACGCGGTCGAGCCCGACGTGGTGGTCTCGCGCGACGGCGTGCTGGTCGTACGTCACGAGAATGAGATCTCGGGCACGACCGACGTCGCCGACCGGCCGGAGTTCGCGGATCGCCGCACCACCAAGACCGTGGACGGCGTCGAGCACACCGGCTGGTTCACCGAGGACTTCACGTGGGACGAGCTCGCCACGCTCCGTTGCCGTGAGCGGATCCCGCAGCTTCGGCCCTCGAGCGCGAGCTTCGACGACGAGCAGCCGGTGCTGCGGCTGCGCGATGTGCTGGACGCCGTGCGCGCGGCGTCGCTCGAGTACGGGCGCGAGATCGGCGTCGTCCTCGAGATCAAGCACGCGACCTACTTCGCGACGTGCCTCGGCGCCGCAGGCGGGTGGGACGTCGCGGAACTGGTGGATGCGGAGCTGCGCGAGGCCGGATGGGCCGGCGGCGAGCTGCCACTCACCATCGAGGCCTTCGAGTCGACGGTGCTCTACGCGCTGCAGGAGCGCGGCATCCGTGCGGCGTATGTCTACCTGCTCGAGGCCTCCGGCCGGCCGTTCGACCTCTTCGCCGCGCACGGCAAGGCCGCGCTGACCTACCGGCAGACCGCCGCGCCCGCGGGCCTGGACTCCCTCGTCGGACGGGTCGACGGGATCAGCGTCGACAAGCGGGCGATCCTGGCCCCCGACAAGCTCGGGCGCAGCAGCGGACCCTCGCCCGTCGTGTCCGACGCCCATGCCCGCGGTCTGCGCGTCTTCACGTGGACCTGCCGACCCGAGAACCGCTTCCTGATCGGCCAGTTCCGCACGCGCGGCGGTCCGTCGGCGTTCGGCGACTGGGAGGCCGAATGGAGCGTGATCCGCGACAGCGGGGTCGACGGCGTGTTCGTCGACCACCCCGATCTCGGGGTCGCGTTCTTCCGTCCATAACGCTCGGGCGACGAATCCGGGGGCGGGCGGCACCGGGTCGCTAGGGTGGGGCGCGTGAGCACCCAGAGCCCGCTGCCGCAGGGCCCCGCCGCAGCAGGCATCGCCGCAGAGCCCGGCATCATCGTCCAGGGCGTGCGGCGCTCCTTCGGTCAGGTGCAGGCCGTGCGCAACGTGACTCTGCGCGCGCACGCCGGCCGGGTCACGGGACTCGTCGGTCCGAACGGCTCGGGCAAGACCACGCTGCTGCTCATGCTCGCGTCGCTCCTCGCTCCCGACGCGGGCTCCATCCGCATCGACGGCATCGATCCGGTCACCGATCCGCAGGCGGCGCGTGCCGTGCTCGGCTGGATGCCCGACGCGCTCGGCGCGTGGAACTCGCTCACCTCGCGCGAGACGCTCGCCGTGACGGCCCGGCTGTACGGGATGCCAACGGCCGCGGCATCCGCCCGCGCCGACGCTCTCCTCCACGAGGTCGGCCTCGTCGAGCTCGCGGACGCCCCGGCCCGAGTCCTCTCGCGCGGGCAGAAGCAGCGTCTGGGACTCGCGCGCGCCCTCGTGCACGACCCGCGCGTGCTCCTCCTCGATGAGCCGGCGTCCGGACTCGACCCCCAGGCGCGTATCGAGCTGCGCCTGCTGCTGCGGCGGTTCGCGGCCGAGGGGCGCACTGTGCTCGTCTCGAGCCACATCCTCTCGGAGCTCGAAGAGGTCGTCGACGACGCCGTGTTCCTGATGTCGGGAGTCACCGTCGATCCGGCGCGGGTCGAGGCAGCGTCGCGCCGCGCGCGCCCGTGGCGAGTGAGACTGGCCGGAGGCGAGCCGTCCGCCGAGAGCCTCGACCGCGTGGCCGCTGCACTGCGCGTTCCGGTGGAGAGCCTCGGCGTCGACCGCCGAGACGTCGTGATGTCGTTCGAATCAGAGGATGCCGCGGCCGCGGCCCTGCGCGACCTGGTCTCGGCCGGGCTCGACGTGGTCGAGTTCGCTGCCGCGCAGGGCGCGCTCGAGCGCACCTTCCTGGACCTGGGTGAGGGGCGCCCTCCTCAGGCACCGACGCCTTCGGCAGCTGCGCCTTCGGCAGCGGCGCCTTCGGCGGGGGTGTCGCAGACGCCTCCCGCATTCGCGCGACCGCCTGAGACGCCTCCCGGATTCGCGTCAGCGCCTCCGACGCCGACCGCTCCGGCATCCGCACCTCCGGTGCCCCCGCGTCTGGCGCCCCCGGCATCCGCACCACCCGCCGGGGACACGGGCGAGAGCGAGGCGACCTCGTGAACGGTCAGCGACTCGGCACCATCGTCGGCCTCGAGCTGACGCAGCGCACGCGGAGCGTGGCGTGGTACGTGCTCCTCGGAGTCTTCGCGCTGCTGCTGGTCATCGTCACGGCGCTCTCGTTCCTGGCATGGGGCGCCGCGTACCGCCCCGGCGGCGCGATCTACTCGACGATCGTCTACATCACGCTGCTGCTCGTGGTGCTCGTCTCGCCGACGCTGAGCGGCAACGCGGTCAACGGTGATCGGGATGCCGCCACCCTCGCGCCCGTGCAGATCACGCTGGCGACGACGGCCGAGATCCTCATCGGGAAGTTCCTCGCCGCGTGGATCACCGGCCTCGCCTTCGTGGCGGTCTCGATCCCGTTCCTGGCGGTGGCCACGCTGGCCGGCGGGGGAGCGCCCGCGACCATCGCGGTGTCGCTGCTCGTGCTCACGTTCGAGGTGGGCATCATCGCGGCGATCGGAGTGGCGCTCAGCGGCATCCTGTCGCGCCCGCTGTTCTCGGTGGCGAGCACGTACCTCGTCGTCGCGGCGCTCGTGATCGGCACGCTCATCGCGTTCGCGCTCGTCGGCTACTCGATCCGGTCGGAGTCGATCAGCAGCTACCGGTCGTTCGAGTACGACGAGTACTCCGGCGAGACGTTCCCGTGCATGCCGGGGGAGGAGTCGAGCGACGACTACCCCTGCGACGAGGATGCCCGGGTCCGCTGCGGCGAGTGGCAGACATCGACGTACGAGGTGCCCCGGTTCGACCGCGTGTGGTGGCTGCTGGCCGCGAACCCGTTCGTGATCCTCGCCGACGCCACGCCGACGCAGTTCGACGAGTACGGCAATCCGAACGACCTCTTCGGCCAGATCAAGTTCGGCGTGCGGGCGGCGCAGCAGCCGCCCGACCTCGAACAGCGCTGGGACGACTGCGCCCCCGATCTGCAGAGCGACCAGCGGACGCCCGAGGAGGTCATCGACCAGTCGGCGCCGATCTGGTTCGTCGGCATGGCGCTGCAGCTGCTGCTCGCGGCAGGACTGATGTGGTGGGCCTGGGCCCGCACGCGCACCCCGGCCGGGCGCCTGCCGTCGGGCACCCGCATCGCCTGACGTTCGAGGCGAGATCGGCGCTCGTCAGGCGTAGAAGCCGTCGCGCAGGTTGATCCCGTGCTCGACCCATACCTTGAGCGCGGCGAGCATGCCGGTCCAGCCCTCGCAGTTGCCGAACGCGCTCTTCGCGCCGTCGGGACTGGCCTCCCAGGCCGACTCGGTGATGGTCACGAGGGTGCGTGCGCCGTCGTCGATCGGCTCGAACTCGAAGGTGGTCGTGGTCTCCGACTCGACGCCGGCGCGGGCCTCCCAGCGGATGACGAGCCTGCGCGGCGGGTCGGATTCCACGACGGTCACCGGGAACCGCCCCGGGAAGTCCGCGAAGTCCCAGGTGACGTCGGCGCCCTGCTCGAGCCGGCCATGGGCGCCGCCGGTCGTGAAGTAGCGCGACAGCTGCTCGGGATCTGCGACGGCCTCGTAGACCTCGGCCGCCGGTCGTGAGACGCGCCCCGACACGGTGAACGACAGCGCGGTGAGTTCTTCAGACATGTTGTAGTTTTATAACATGATGGTGGTCGAGCACAAGGGGTCCGATGACGACGACCTGGTGTTCAAGGCGCTCGCCGCGCCGCTGCGCCGGCGCATGCTCGACGCGCTGAAGGACGAGCCGCTCACGACGGGGGCCCTCTGCGCGTGCTTTCCGGAGGTGGATCGGACGACGGTGCTCCAGCATCTGCGCGTGCTCGAGCGCGCCGAGCTCGTCACGGGCCGCAGGATCGGCCGCGAACGTCACCTCGCCCTCGCGCCGGTGCCGATCAAGCGCATCCATGACCGCTGGATCGGGGAGTACGCGCGCGCCGCGGTCGAGCTGCTCGACCGCCTGAACGAGTGACGGCGTCTACGCGAGGCGCTCCTGGATCACGCGGGCAGTCGCGACGGGATCAGGACGATGCATCACCGACTCGGGAACGACCACGAGCTCCGCGCCGTCCATGGCCCCGGTGAGGCGATCGGCCGCAGTGAGCAGGATCGGGAAGGTCTGCTCTCCTCGCAGTACCGTCACCGGCACGGTGACGCCCAGCATCGCGTCGGTCGGGACGGACGCCTCGCGGACGAGGTTGGTGTCGTAGACCGTGGACTGGGCGAGCGGGAGCAGGGCGGCGAACTGGCCGCTCGCGCGGATGCCCTCGACCATGTCGCGCGGGAGCCCCACCCCCTCGAGCTGGAACGTGACGATCGCGTCGTCGAAGCGGCCCTGGTCGACGTCCCGCTGCAGGCGATCGGCGAGGTCGTCGGCGGGCTCGTCGACGCCGAACCGCAACGGCGGCTCCGACAGGAACAGTGCGCGCACCGGCACGCCCCGGGATGCCGCGACCAGCGCCAGCACGGCGCCCGACGAGTGCCCGAGCACGGCGGCGTCGCCGCCGACCGCGTCGATCACGGCCGCGAGATCCTCGACCTCGCGGTCGGGCGTCGAGCCGCGGGCGTCACCGCTCGAGCCGCGCGCGCGGCGGTCCCACGTGACTGCCCGGAAGCCGGCGTCCGCCAGTGCCTCGGCGAGCCCGGCGGCGTCGGCGGCCGTCGACATCGCGCCGTTGACGATGACCACGGTGGGGCCGTCGCCGGTCTCTTCGTACGCGATGGGTGTGCCGTCAGCGGAGGTCGCGGTGCGCATGGCGTCAGCCAACCACGCGCCACCGACATCCGCCAGGCTGCGGCGAGCGCAACTGTCGCGGCAGGTTCTCTTGTGGCGGGCGAGGGCCCGCCGCGCTGGCATACAGTAGGCACACTCCGCACTCCGCACTCGCACTCCGTCGAAAGGTGTTCTGCATGGCGAACGACGTTCCGCTCGGCCTTGCCGACCAGTCGCTGTCCGTCAAGATCTACGAGGAGCTGCGGGAGCGGATCATCGAGGGCACCCTCGCCGCGGGCGAGCGCATCCGGGAGCGGGAGCTCGCCGCGGAGTTCAATGTCTCACGCATCCCGATCCGCGAGGCGATGCCGAGGCTGGAGGCCGAAGGCTTCATCAAGACGCTGCCGCGCCGGGGCGCCGTGGTGACCGAGATGACGCTCAACGACGTCGAGGAGCTGTTCGTGGTGCGCTCGAGTCTCGAGGTGCTCGCCGCCAAGCTCGCCGCACAGGCGTGCGCGGCCGGCGCCTCGTCGGACGAGCTCTTCGCGCGCCTGGCGAGAGCAGAGGCCGCACTGGACGCCGGCGACGACCGGGACATCGCCGGTGCCAACTCGGCGCTCCACGAGGAGATCCTCGACCTGTCGGGCAACACGCTCCTCATCGGACTGATGGGCCCGATCAACGGCCGGGTCCGCCGCCTCTTCCGGCTGGAGGCCGAACGGGACCAGCGGGTGCTCTGCGCGGAGCATCGGGAGATGTGCCATGCAATCGCCGACGGCAACGTCGAATGGGCCGGAGCGCTGGCATACGCCCACGTCGAGCACAGCAGGGTCGACTCGCTGCGGCTCATGCGGCAGCGCCTCGAGCACTGACGACTGCACTTGGCCTACCAAGCGGAACGAAACATGCAGTTTACGTAGCGCCTGATCGAGCGAAACACGGGAATGGAATCTTGTATACCAAGTTCCTCCTCTTCCCGAAGGGTCCTCGGTGCCACGTTCGCTCCTCCTCCTCGACGGCTCGCTGCCGGACGGCTCACGCGCCGACCTGACGATCGTCGACGGGTGCATCGCATCCGTCTCGCCGGCATCCGTCGTGACGGTCGATGCACCCGGGTTGTCGTCGCCGCGATTCGCCGCCGCGCTGCAGGAGGGGGCCGTGAGCGCGCTCCCGGCCATCGACCTCGAGGGCCGCCTCGTGCTGCCCGCGCTCGTGAACGGCCACGCGCACCTCGACAAGACGTTCGCCGGCTCGCCCTGGCAGCCGCACCGGCCGGGTACCACCGTCCGGGAGCGGGTCGCCGCCGAGCGCGCCATCCGCGACGAGCTCACCGCCTCGGTCACCGAACGGGCTGCTGCGCTCGCCGCGGCGATGATCGAGTTCGGCACGGGCACCGTCCGCACGCACGTCGACATCGATACGGCGGTCGGCCTGTCGTCGCTGGACGCGCTGCTCGAACTGCGCGACGAGCTGCGCGACGTCCTGCGCGTGCAGATCGTCGCGTTCCCGCAGAGCGGCATCCTCGCGTCGCCCGGCGTCGGGCGTCTTCTCGCCGAGGCGCTCGCGGCCGGCGCCGACGTCATCGGCGGGCTCGACCCGGCCGGCTTCGACGACGACGCCGAACGCCACCTCGGGATCGTGTTCGCGCTCGCCGCCGACCACGGCGTCGGTGTCGACATCCATCTGCACGATCTGGGCGAGAGCGCCGTGCGCCAGTACGCGCTCATCGCCGCGAAGACTCGCGAGATCGGGCTGCGCGGGCGCGTCACCGTCAGCCACGCGTACGGGTTGGGCTCCATCTCGACCGACGCGGCGCGCCGCGTCGGAGCAGAGTTCGCCGATGCCGGCGTCGCCATCATGACCAACGGCCCGGCGGGCCCGATGCCTCCCGTGCTGGCCCTGCGCGAGGAAGGCGCGGTCGTCTTCTCGGGCTCCGACAACATCCGTGATGCGTGGTGGCCGTTCGGCGACGGCGACATGCTCGCGGTGGCCCGCCAGGTCGCGTACCAGTCGAACTTCCGCACCGACGACGAGCTGGCCGTCGCGCTCGACATGGTCACCGGCGCCGCCGCCCAGGCGCTCGGCGTCGGTCCGTACGGGGTCACGCCCGGTGCCCCTGCTGACCTCCTCGTGGTCGACAGCCCTTCGCCGGCTGCCGCCGTCGCCGCGAACCCGAGCGATCGTCTCGTGCTGCACGCCGGCCGCGTGGTCGCCGCCCAGACCTCCGCCTCCCACAGACTCGCGCCCCGCACTCTCGGCGCGTTGGCCGCCCGGCCGTGATCCACCCGTTCCTGCAGCACCCGACCTCGAACCCGGAGTGAACATGAGAACCACCAGGACCCGCCTCGCCACCGCCCTCATCGCCACGCTCGCCGTGGGTGCGCTCACCACCGCCTGCGCCGGCGGCTCGGGCACCGCGCCGACCACGGCCGCTCGCGACCAGACGGTCATCATCGGCACCGGAGCGACGCCCCAGACGCTCGACCCGGTGCTCGCGTCGGACGTGCAGACGGACTTCACCGTCGGCGGCGCCTACGACAAGCTCATCGACTACGACGAGGACGGCGCGATCGTGCCGATGCTCGCGACCGAGTGGGTCTACAACGACGACGCGACGGCCGTCACCGTCACCCTCCGCGACGACGCGACCTTCCACAGCGGAAACCCGGTCACCGCAGCCGACGTCGTGTACACGCTCGACCGCATCAAGGCGCTCGGCGTGGGCGTCGCCTCGTTCCTCTCGTCGTACGCCTCCAGCACGGCCGTCGACGACACCACCGTGGAGATCGCGCTGTCGGGCACCAACACGACGTTCGTGGGCGCGCTGAGCAAGGTCTACATCCTCGACTCGGCACTCGTGTCGGAGCACGAGGGCGACGACCACGCCCAGGCCTGGCTCGCGACGAACGACGCCGGCTCCGGGCCGTACGTCATCACCGACTACACCGCGAACCAGCAGGCGACGCTGGAGCGCTACGAGGACTCGTGGCGCTTCGACGAGGCGCGACCCGCGAGCCTCGTCTACCGCTACATCACCGAGAGCTCGACCCTGCGCGACGAGCTGAAGTCGGGCGGGGTGGATGTCGCCACCGGCATCGTCGGCACCGACCTCGACGCGCTCGGCTCGGCCGACGGCCTGGAGGCGCAGGAGCTGCCGAGCCCGCTCCAGCTGTTCGTCATGATGAACACGCAGGAGGGCATCACCGCCGACCCGCGGGTGCGCGAGGCGATCAAACTCGCCTACGACTACGAGGGACACATCGCCTCGATCCTGAGCGGTCGCGGGTCGGTCGCCTCGGGCTTGGTGGCCCCCACCGTCGCCTGCCGTGTCGACGCCGGTCCGACGGAACAGGATGTCGACGAGGCCAAGGCCCTGCTCGAAGAGGCGGGCGCCGTCGGCGCGACCGTCACGATGGCCTACCAGGCACAGATCCCCGAGCACCAGAAGGCCGCCACGCTCCTGCAGTCGAACCTCAAGGACATCGGCCTGACGCTCGAGCTGCAGACCGTGACCTACCCCGAGTACGTCGCGATGATCGAGTCTCCCGAGACGACGCCGGACCTCGGCCTGCTCTGGGACTTCCCGTACTACCCCGAGATCGGACCGATGCTCTTCCGCGTCTACGACTCGCAGTTCATCGGCCAGACGAACTACGCGCTCTACTCGAACCCCGAGGTGGACGCGCTGCTGGAGGAGGGCATCTCGACCGTCGACCCCGACGCCGCCTGCGACCTCTTCACACAGGCGCAGGAGCAGATCCTCGCCGACGACGTCAGTGTCAACGTCTCGAACCCGGTCACCACGATCATGCTCCGCGACGGCGTGGGCGGCATCCGCTACTCGCCGACGTACCAGCTGTTCGACCCGACGATGCTCGTCGTCACCGAATGACGCCGCGGTGGCCCCGCCGCACGGCGGGGCCACCGTCCACCCCCGACCGATCCGAAACGAGGAGGCCCGAATGGCGACCTATATCGCCAAGCGGCTGGGACTCGCGCTCCTGAGCGTGTGGGGCATCATCACCATCGTCTTCTTCATGACGAAGCTGATCCCCGGCGACGCGGCGCGCGTCGCCGCAGGACGCACCGCCACCGCCGAGCAGATCGCGCAGGCCCGCGAACGACTCGGTCTCGACCTGCCGGTGGTCGAGCAGTACCTGGTGTTCCTCGGCCGCGCACTGCGCGGCGATCTGGGCCAGTCCGCGTCGACACACCAGAGCGTCGTGAGCGACCTGTCGGCGACCGTCCCCACGACACTGCAGCTGGTCGTGGTCACCATGATCCTGACCGTGATCGTCGCGGTGCCCCTCGGTGCGGTGTCGGCCGCCCTCCGCGACCGCGCCCCCGACGTGTCGGCGCGCATCCTGTTCGTCCTCGCGGGCGGCGTGCCCGTGTTCTGGCTCGCGATCCTCTTCCAGTGGGGCTTCGCATCCACGCTGGGGTGGCTCCCCATCTCGGGCGCCAACTCCTTCGGCATGGCACCGCCGCCGGTCACCGGGTTCACGCTCGTCGACTCGCTGCTCGCCGGCAGCCCGCCGATGTTCGCCGACTCGCTGTCGCACCTGATCCTCCCGGCCCTTGCCCTGAGCGCTCCGTTCATGTCCACCATCGCCCGCAACGTGCGCTCGAACATGATCGGCGCCCTCGACTCGGACTACGTCTCGTTCGCCGTCTCGAAGGGTGCGGGACCGTATCGAGTGGTGCTGCACCACGGGTTGCGGTCGACCATGGGGTCGACGCTGACGCTGCTGGGCATGCAGTTCGGCTGGATGATGGGCGCCGCCCTCCTCGTCGAGAGCGTGTTCGCCCTGCCGGGCATCGGGACCTACCTCAATCAGGCGGTCCTCAATCAGGACACGTTCGCCGTGCTGGGCTGCGTCCTGGTCATCGGCGTCGTCTTCACCGTCGCGAGCCTCATCGTCGACGTCGTGCAGATCTGGACAGACCCGCGCGTGCGCGAGTCGCATCTGACGGGAGCGCGCGCATGACGCTGACCACCGATCCGCCCGGACTCGACGAGGAGACCTCCTCGTCCGACGACCCGCGTCCGCGCCCGCCCCGCACCGCGGAGTGGCTCACGCCCGCCGGTCTCGGCGGCGGGATCTCGAAGGGGCTCCGGGGCCTGTTCGGCACCCACGCGGGAGCGCTGGACCGCATCGCCATCGTCGTCTCGGCGGCGCTGGTGGTCGTCGCGATCATCGGCCCGCTGCTCGCTCCCTACGACCCGTACCTCGCCGTCCCGTCCGACGCGCTGCTGCCGCCGAGCGCCGCGCACTGGATGGGAACCGACGACGCCGGCCGCGACGTGCTCTCGCGGCTCCTCGCCGGTGCCGGCATGACGCTGCTCGCGGCGATCGCCGTCGTCGCCCTCTCCACGCTCGTGGGCGTCGTCATCGCCTGTGCGGCGGTGCTGTCGCCTCGCGGCGTCGACGCCACCATCATGCGGATCTGCGACATGTTCATGGCGCTGCCGTCGATGGTGCTCGCGCTCGGCATCGCCGCCGCTCTCGGCCCGTCGCTCGGCTCGGTCGTGCTGGCCATGGTGATCGCGATGTGGCCCGGCACGACCCGCCTCGTCCGCGGCATCCTGCGGGTGTCGATGAACTCGGCCTACGTCGAGTCGGCCAGGGTGAACGGCATCCGCCGCATCCCGACCCTCGTCCGCCACGTGCTGCCCAACTCGATGGACTCGGTGTACGTCCAGGCGAGCATGGAGATCTCGGGCGCCGTCGTCCTCATGGCGGGTCTCGCCTTCCTCGGCGTGGGCGCACCCCCGCCCAGCGCCGACTGGGGCGCCATGGTCGCCCAGGGGCGCGAGTACATCACCACTGCGTGGTGGGTCACCACGTTCCCGGGACTGGCCATCACCATTGCGGCGATCGCCTTCGGGCTGCTCGGCGATGCCCTCCGTGTCCGTCTCGACCCGAGCCTGCGGAGGAAGCGATGACCGACGCCCCCGTCCTGAAGATCACCGATCTCACGGTGCGCGTGCCCGCGGCGACCCGCACCGATTCCGGTCACGGCGACCTCACGCTGGTCGACAGGGTCAGCCTGACGATCGCGCGGGGCGAGCGCGTCGCGCTCGTCGGCGAGTCCGGTTCGGGCAAGTCCATGACGGCGAAGGCCGTGCTGCGGCTGGACCCCACCGTCGACCTGTCCGGCTCGGTGCGCGTGGCCGGTCAGGAGGTGGTGGGTGCACCGGAGCGCCGGCTGGGGCAGCTGCGCGGATCCACGGTCTCCATGGTGTTCCAGGACCCGATGACGGCCCTCAACCCCGTCCTCACGATCGGCGACCAGGTCGCCGAGCCGCTCGTGATCCGGGGTGTCAGCCGCCGTTCGGCGCGACGCCAGGCCGTCGAGATGCTCGACCGGCTGGGTGTGCCCTCCGCGGCCACGCGCCTCGGCGCATACCCCCACGAGTTCTCCGGCGGCATGCGCCAGCGGGTCGTGATGGCCGCGGCGCTGATCGCCGGACCGCAGCTGCTCATCGCCGACGAGCCCACCACGGCGTTGGACGTGCGCGTGCAGGAGCAGGTGCTCGACCTGCTCGAGGAGCAGTCCCGCGAACTGGGCCTCGCGGTGCTGCTGATCACCCACGATCTGGCGATCGTCGCGGGCCTCGCCCATCGCGTCGCGGTGATGCGCCACGGCCGCATCGTCGAGGACCGCCCGGTCGACGACCTGTTCCGGGCACCCGAGCATGCCTACACCCGCGGGCTGCTGGCATCCATTCCGAGTGTCGACGCGGACCCGCTCGTCAGGCTGCAGACCGTGGAGGACGTCATGCGAGCGGATGCCGCGGCATCCGTCCCGCCCGCAGCCGTGAGCGACCCCACCTTCGAGGAGGCACGACGATGAACACGCTGACGACCGATGGCGTCGACCTGCGGGTCGAAGACCTCGTCAAGCGCTTCGGGCGGGGCTCGCGGGAGTTCACCGCCGTGGACCACGTCTCGTTCCGCCTGGGTGCGGGGGAGACGCTCGGGCTGGTGGGCGAATCGGGGTCGGGCAAGTCGACCACGGTCCGCTGCCTGATGGGACTGGAGCGGCCGCAGGCCGGGTCGCTGGTCTACAACGGCCTCAACCTGCGCCGCATGACCTACCGCGCCGAGCGCGTGTTCCGCTCGCAGGTGCAGATGGTGTTCCAGGACCCGTACTCGAGCCTGGATCCCCGCATGACGATCGGGCAGATCGTGTCGGAGCCGCTCCGTGTGCACACCGACCTCGACGCCGCCGGCCGGCGCGCCCGCACCGTCGAGATGCTCGAGCGCGTCGGCCTCGATCCGGCACACGTCAAGCGGTACCCGCGCAGCTTCTCGGGCGGTCAGCGTCAGCGCATCGCGATCGCGCGGGCGCTCGTCGTGAGGCCCCGTGTGCTGGTGTGCGACGAGCCCGTCTCGGCGCTCGATGTGTCGGTGCAGGCGCAGGTGCTCAACCTCATCAAGGACATGCAGGCGGAGTTCGGCCTGTCGGTGCTGTTCATCGCGCACGACCTCGCCGTCGTCCGCTACCTGTGCGACCGCCTGGTGATCCTCGAGAAGGGCCGGGTCGTCGAGGAGGGGACGCGCGAGCAGGTGTACGAGCATCCCACCCACCCCTACACGCGGTCGCTCCTGGAGGCCGTGCCCCGGGCGGATCCCGCCACGGAGCGGCAGCGACGCGAGAACCGCCGAGCGGCAGCCGCCCTCACCCCGCAGATCGACAAGGAGATCGCCGCATGACCCGCGTGGGAACCGACGTCAAGTTCACCGACGGCAGGAGTGGATGGGGCGACCCCCTCCAGACTCTGCGCGCCGTCGCCGCCATGGGGCTCGAGGGCGTCAACGTGCGCACCCTCGACGAGATCGCGCCGACCCTCGATCCGGGGTTCCTCCGCGACTTCGCGCAGCTCGCGGATGAGCTCGACCTCTACGTCGAGATGGGCGTAGGCAAGGTCAACCCGTACATGACCGCGGAGCTGCCGCGGGTGCGGGATCTCGGGGAGGGGAGCTACCTCGCGGGCATGGAGCGGATGATCCGCACGTGCGCCGGGTTCGGCTGGACCGAGACCTGGACGGCGGTCGGCGGCTACAAGCCCTACCCCGGCATCTTCTTCACCGACCGGTTCCGCACCGACGCCGACTGGGCGGATCAGCTGGCGGCGACGGAGCGATTCCTGCAGCGGCTGGCGCCGGTGCTGCGCGAGACGGGCGTGCGACTCAACCTCGAGACGCACGAGGAGATCACGACGTTCGAACTGCTGCGGCTCATCGACGCGGTCGGTGAGGACGTGCTCGGCGTGTGCCTCGATCCGGCCAACCTGGCGGTGCGGGCCGAGGTCCCGCTCGAGGGGATCGCCCGGATCGCGCCCCAGGTGCGCACGACCCAGCTCCGCGACGCCGCGCTCTGGCGCACCGAGGAGGGGCTGTCGCGCTTCATCGCCCCCTGCGGTGAGGGGGTCATCGACTGGGATGCCGCGCTCGACCTCGTCCTCGCGGAGAACCCGTCGATCAACCTCACGATCGAGCCGATCGGCGTCGTCCGCGCCGAGATGAAGCTGCACGTGGCGGATCCGACGTGGCGGGCGGGGCATCCCGACCTCACCGACGACGCGCTTCAGAGCCTCGATGCGCTGGCCGTCGCGTACGAGGCCCGCGCCGCCGCCGGCGACGCCGAATCGCTCGCGCAGCTGCGGGCGCTCCGGCCCGACAGCGAGCTCGAGCAGTTCCTGCTGCGCTGCGCCGCCCACCTGCGCGCGACCCTCGCCGCACGCACGACCCCCGCCACGCCCGCGGCAGCAGCGCATTCCGCCGCCGTTCCCGTGCCGACCCGATGACCGAAGGAGCCCCCATGACCCTCACCCATGCCACCGCCGCGCTCTCCGAACTGGCTGCCGCCGTCTCGTGCGAGGTCGTCTATCCCGACCACCCCGACTACGACCTGCTCCGTCGCGTCTGGAACGCCGACATCGACCGGCTCCCCGCCGCCATCGTGCGATGCCGCGATGCGCAGGACGTCTCGGACGCGCTGCGCTGGTGCGTCGGCAACGAGGTGCCCCTCACCGTGCGCGGCGGAGGCCACAACCTCGCCGGCACCGCGGTCGCCGACGGCGCGGTGCTCATCGACACGGCGCTGCTCGACGGGGTGGTGTTCGACCTCGAGGCGGGCACGGTGACGGTCGGAGCCGGATGCCGCTGGGGCGACGTCGACCGCGCCGCCCAGCCGTACGACCTCGCCGTTCCCGCCGGTGTCGTCTCGCACACGGGCGTCGCCGGGCTCACGCTCGGCGGCGGCTTCGGCTACCTCGCGCGGATGCACGGCGCGACCGTCGACCACGTCGTCGAGATCGAGGTGGTCGTCGCGGACGGACGCATCCTGACCGCGAACGCCGAGGAGAACCCCGACCTGTTCTGGGCGCTCAAGGGCGCCGGCCACAACTTCGGGATCGCGACGCGGTTCACCTTCCGCACGGTCCCGCTCCCGGGACTCGCGACAGTGCGTCAGGCGCTCTTCCCGGCATCCGACCGCACCGCGATTATGCGGCACTTCCGGGAATGGGGTCTCGACGCCCCCGGCAACATCGGCACCTACCTGCGGCTGCTCCGCGCCCCCGAGTACTGGTCGCAGATCCCCGCCGAGCATCGCGGGCAGCCGATCCTGTCGCTGGCGACCGTGTTCTACGGCGACCCGGCCGACGAACCGGCGGCTACGGCGGGGATGTTCGCGCTCGGCACGCCGATCTACGAGAGCCTGCGCACGATGCCGCACGTGACGCTGCAGCACGCGACCGACGACGAGTTCCGCTACGGCATCTCGCACTACTGGAAGCACCTGTTCCTGCAGGACTTCTCGGACGCCGCGATCGACACCGTGATCGAGATGAGCGACGCCTACACGGGCCGCGCGCTCAACTCCAGCGCCCACATCGCCCACCAGGTGATGTGCCCGTTCGAGATCATCGCCGGCCGGCGCACGCCGCGGGACTCGTCGAACGACTCGACGGCCGGCGTCGGCGCCCCGTTCGGCGCCAACATCGGGGCGGACTGGGAGTACCCCGGCGAGAAGGCGCCGCTCGTCGCGTGGGCAAAGCGGTTCGACGAGGCACTGGCGCCCTACAAGGCCGGGACGTACATCAACTTCACCTCGGTCGCCGGCGATGAGGCAGTTGCGCGGGCCGTGTACGGCGGCAAATACGAGCGTCTCGTGGCGGTGAAGCGCGCCTACGATCCGGCGAACGTCTTCTCGCGCGGCCTGGTCGACCTGAGCCCGACCGCGGGGGAGCTGGCATGATTCGTCGCGTCGGCACCGACACGAGCAAGTTCCCGGGCGCCGCCGATCTCGGTGCCATCGGCACCCTCGAGCAGATCGCGGCCCTCGGGCTCGAGGGCGCGTTCTTCCGCTCGGCGTTCGCGCTGAGCCCGACGCTCGACGCCGGCGAGCTGTCGGAGGTGACGGATGCCGCCGCCGACCTCGGACTGTACCTCGAGGTCGGCGTCGCCAAGGTCAACCCGTTCGCGACGCCGGAGGCGCCCGAGATCCGCCGCCTGGGCGAGGGGGACTACCTCCTCGGGATGGAGCGGATCATCCGCGCCGTGACCGCGGCGGGCATCACGGAGCTCTGGACCGCGACCGCGAACTACCAGTTCCGCATCCGCGGCCTGTACGCCTGCGACCGGTTCCGCACCGACGTGGACTGGGCCGATCAGCTCGCCGCCACGGCCAAGGTGCTCGACCGGCTCGCTCCGCTGCTGCGCGAGACGGGCGCTCACCTCAACATCGAGACCCACGAGGAGATCAGCTCGTTCGAGGTGGTGCGTCTGGTCGAGACGGCGGGCCCCGACGCCTTCGGCATCACGTTCGACACCGCCAACGTGCTGGTGCGCGGCGAGGATCCCGTGGCCGCCGCTCGTCGCGTCGCGCCCTACACGCGGTCGACGCACGTGCGCGACGTCGCCCTGCATCGCACCGACGACGGCATCGGCCGCTTCCTCGCCCCCGTGGGGGCGGGGGTCATCGACTGGGAGGCGCTGCTCGGTGAGCTGGACCGGGGCGGGGCGACGGCGAACCTGTCGATCGAGGGCGTCATCGGGATGAACGCCGAGATGCCGCTCTATGTGGACGACCCGCGCTGGTGGGCGGCGCATCCCGATCTCACGGCCGACGAGTTCGCGGTCGTCGATGGGCTCACCGATCGCTACGAGGAACGGGCCCTGGCGGGCACGGCTCCCGGACTCGATCGCCTGCGCGCTCCCGTCGACTCCGACCAGGCACTCGCCTTCATCACCGAGAGCGCGGCCGCGCTGCGCGCCGCGCTCGCCGCCCGCGTCCCGACATCCACCGCGGCCTGAGCCGCATCCGACCACCTCCGAGGAGCGAACATGACCCTGACCATCGTCCCCAACTCCGTCGCTGCAGACAGCGACTACTTCCCCACGCTGAGCATCGCCGAGCGCGACCGCCGCTGGGCGAACGTGCGCGCGTTCCTCTCCGAGCAGGGGATCGACGCGCTCGTGATCTTCGGCCAGGGGCGCAACGCCAACGACTCGTACCTGACCAACGAGGAGTCTCACGCGACGGTGCTCTTCACCCCGACCGAGGAGCCCCTCATGCTGGTCGGCGACGTGCCGATCAACCGCTACGACGGCGCCGGCGCGCGCTACGAGCGCTGGACCGACAGCTGGCTGCACGGCAACCCGATCGCCAACCTCACCGCCGTGCTGAAGGAGCGGTCGCTGGATGCCGCCACGATCGGCGTCGTGGGGCTCACCAGCCGGGCCGTCGGGCAGTGGAACGGCGTCATCCCGTTCCGCACCTGGACGAATGTCCTCGGTGCGCTTCCGAAGGTCACCTGGGTGGACGTGGCCGACGCCTTCGAGACGCTCACGCAGTTCAAGAGCGCTGAGGAGCAGGAGATGATCCGCAAGGCGGCCGCCATCGGCGAGGCCGCCTGCGCCGCCTACGTCGAGGCCACGCGGGTCGGCGTGCGCGAGAGCGTCGTCACGGCATCGGCGATCAACGCCATCGTCGCGGGCGGCGGATGGATGCGCGCGCCCTTCATCCTCGAGCGGGCCGGCTCGCATCGCTTCGGCTGGGGACAGCCGGAGTGGTTCGGCATGGGCGGCGCCCCGTACATCCTGGAGGCGGGCGACAGCATCGCCTCCGAGATCTTCGCGTACTACGGCGGATTCGAGTCGCAGCAGCAGATCGACGTCGTCCTCGGCGAGCCCGACCGCCTGCTGCGCGAGCTCGAGGACGTGTGCCTGGAGTCGTACCACGCCGGCATCGCGGCACTGCGTCCCGGCATGCGCTTCGCAGAACTCGCCGAGATCATGGACGAGCCGCTGAAGCGCTCGAAGACGTGGAACACCGGGCCCATGGTTCAGACGGTGTCGGGCGTGCTCTACAACTCCGCGACGCGCATCGACCCGAGCGTCGACCCGGCGCTCGCGCACCTGCCCAAACTGCCGTCGGGTGTGGCCCTGGACGGCGACTTCGAGATCGCCGAGGGTGTCGCGTTCGCGTTCGAGCCGAACGCCCTCCGCGACGGCAAGCGCGTCTGCATCGGCGGCACGGTGATGTTGACCAGCCGCGGCATCGAAGAGCTCAACACGATCCCCAACCGTCTCGTGGTGGTCGACGCATGAGCGCTCTCGTCCCCTCGGCCGAGGCGGCAGAGGCCACCGGCGCGCTGCGCGTCGGGCCAGCGATGCTCGCACGGGGTGCGGCGAGCGGACCGCTCGCCGGCACGGTCACCGTCACCAAGGATCTCTTCGACGTCGCCGGGCAGCGCATCGCTGCGGGGAACCCCGACTGGCTCGCCGATGCGGAGGTCGCGACGAGCAACGCGGCCGCCGTCCAGCGCTGGCTCGACGCCGGGGCGAGCGTCGTCGGCATCTCGCACAGCGACGAGCTCGCCTTCAGCCTGTCGGGCACGAACGTGCACTACGGCACCCCGCGCAACCCGCACGATCCGGACCGCATCCCCGGCGGCTCGTCCAGCGGCTCTGCGGCTGCGGTCGCCGCGGGGCTCGTCGACTACGCACTGGCGACCGACACCGGCGGCTCCACCCGCGTGCCCGCGTCGTACTGCGGCATCTTCGGCATCCGCACGACGCATGGCCGCGTGCCCACCGCGGGCCTGGTGCCGCTCGTCCCCCGCTTCGACACCGTCGGGGTGCTCGCCGCCACCGGCGACGACCTGGAGCGTGCGACGCGGGTGCTGCTGGGCTCGGCGCCCGTGCCCGTGCCCGAGGCCGCGCCTGCGGTGCCGCGCATCGTGCTCGCCCAGGACGTGCTGGCCCTCGCCGACCCCGACGCGGCCGACGCCGTCGCTGCGGCCGTCGATCGGCTCGCGGAGCAGCTGGGGGCGGAGCGCACCGTCGTCGACCTCGCCGGGCCGGAGACCTTGGGCCGCTGGCGCTCGGCGTTCATGGCGCGTCAGCTTCCCGAGATCTGGCGCACCCACGGCGAATGGGTCACGGCCCGGGAGCCGTCCTTCGGCCCGGGCATCACCGCGCGCATGAACGACGCCCGCAACGCCCCGACCGACGGGATGCATCTCGCCGACGAGGCGCGCGACGAGGTCCTCGCGCGCCTCGCGGAGATCCTCCCGGAGGGTGCGGTCCTCGCGTTCGCGGCGGCATCCGGTCCGGCGCCTCTCATCGAGCTGGATGCCGCGGCGAAGGGATCGCTCCGCAGCCGGACGATCGCCATGACGTGCATCGCGGGGCTGGCGGGTCTGCCCGCCGTCTCGCTGCCGCTCGCGGAGGTCGACGGGCTTCCGGTCGGCGTCTGCCTCGTCGGCCGCCCGGGCGACGACGAGCTGCTGCTGGCGGCTGCGCGGTCCGCCGAC
>NZ_DATCVK010000102.1:0-2938 GCF_036566905.1 Microbacterium sp.
CCCCTTTGCAGCGACCCCCGTCGCGCGAGATGCGGTTCATCTGAGAGCCCCCTGAAAGGCACGCACCATGACCGATTCCAACATTCCCGCCCCCGACGCCGACGGTCAGCCGACACCGCCGCCCGCCGCGCCGCAGGGCGCACCACAGCCGGTCGCCGCGGCGCCCCTCTCGCAGGAGCAGGACGTGCAGTGGGGCTCCTTCGCCCACCTCGGCGGCATCGTCGGATTCCTCCCGTCGCTCATCATCTGGCTCATCTTCAAGGACCGCGGCTCGTTCACCAACACCGAGGCGAAAGAGGCGCTGAACTTCCAGATCACGATCGTCTTCGCCTACATCGTGGGCTCGATCCTCACGTTCATCCTCATCGGCGTCTTCATCGTCTGGGCCGCCTGGATCGTGAGCGTCGTCTTCTCGATCATCGCCTTCCTCAAGGCGAAGGACGGCCAGCACTACCGCTACCCGTTCGCCATCCGCCTCATCAAGTAGCCGGCCGGCACTGAGCGCGCCGGGCGGGGTCTTCACCCGGCGCGCCCTGCTGTGCCAGCATGGAGTGTTTCGAACCTCGCCCGTCGGGCGACGAGACCGAACCTCGCCCCCGGGCGAGTCGACCAAGGAGACATCATGTCCGGTGCAACCCCGCCTCCCCCGCCTCCCGGCAACCCCTACGAGCAGCCGAGCCAGCAGCTGAGCCCGGCCGACGAGAAGCTCTGGGCGACGCTGATCCACATCGGCGGCATCTTCTTCAGCTTCATCCCGGCCCTGATCGGCTACTTGGTCCTGAAGGACAAGGGCCCGTTCGTGCGTGCGCACACCGCGACCGCGCTGAACTTCCAGATCACGATGGCGATCGCCTACGTGGTCGGCATCATCCTGACCTTCATCATCATCGGCATCTTCGTGGTGATCGCGGTCGGCATCGTGACGATCATCTTCAGCATCATCGCCGCGGTGAAGGCCAACCAGGGCCAGCCGTACACCTACCCGCTCTCGATCAAGTTCGTGAGCTGAGCTCCGACGAATCGTCGAGCAGGCGCCTGACCACGGCGTCCGCGAGCAGCCGCCCTCTCCTGGTGAGTGTCACCACTCCTGAGAGGGCGGCTTTCGCGTCGATGAGGCCGTCTGCCATGAGGCCGGCCACCGCATGCCGGCCACCCGCGTGCAGGGTCTCGATCCTGATGCCCTCGCGGATGCGCGTGAGGAGCAGCACGCGCTCGACCTCGCGGGTCGGACCGTCGAGCGTCTCGCGGCCGACCGCGGGTGAGACCTCAGCGGTCACCCGGTCGGCGTAGGCCGAGGGGTGCTTCGCGTTCCACCAGCGCACACCGCCGACGTGGCTGTGCGCACCGGGGCCCACACCCCACCAGTCGTCGCCGCGCCAGTAGCCGAGGTTGTGCCGTGACCGGTGCGAGGCATCCGTCGCCCAGTTGCTGACCTCGTACCACTCGTATCCCGCCGCGGCGAGCAGGTCGTCGGCCAGCTCGTACATGTCGGCCTCGAGGTCGTCGTCGGGCTGCGCGAGCTCGCCGCGCCGGATCTGTCGGGCGAGCTTCGTGCCGTCTTCGACGATCAGGGCGTAGGCGCTCACGTGGTCGGGTCGCTCTGCAACGACGGCCTCGACGCTGCGACGCCAGTCGTCGATCGACTCTCCCGGCGTGCCGTAGATCAGGTCGAGGCTGACGTCGAGCCCCGCGTCGCGGGCCCAGCGCACGACGAGCGGCACCCGCGCCGGGTCGTGCGTGCGGTCGAGCGCGGCGAGCACGTGCGGCACGGCCGACTGCATGCCGAACGAGACGCGGGTGAAGCCGCCCTCGGCGAGCCGAACAAGATCGTCGGGGCCGACCGAATCGGGGTTCGCCTCGGTGGTGACCTCGGCGCCGGGTTGGAATCCGAACTCGTCACGGATGGCGCCGAGCATGCGCACGAGGTCGTCGGCGGGCAGCAGCGTCGGCGTGCCGCCGCCGAAGAAGACCGTCGACGCGGGGCGCGCAGGCACAGCGGATGCCTCGAGCATCTGCCGCGACATCCGGATCTCGGCGATCGCGTGGTCGGCGTAGTCGACCTGGCGCGCGCCTCGGAGCTCGTCGGAGGTGTAGGTGTTGAAGTCGCAGTACCCGCAGCGCACGCGGCAGAACGGCACGTGGAGGTACACGCCGAATGCGCGATCATCGGCGCCGATGGCGGCGGACACGGGCAGGAGCCCGTCGGCCGGTGCCGGGTCGCCGAGCGGCAGGGCGGATCCCACGACTAGACGCCGCCGGCGGGGTGCAGCGCCCGCAGTTCGAGGCGGGTGAGCTCGCGGCGACGCTTGCGCTGCATCGGCGCAGTGACGCCGGTCGTCGCGAAGATCGATCGGATCGTGAGCCACACGGTGTCGTCGTCGCGGTGTTCGACGATGAACGACTCCTCGCCGCTCTCGGGGCCCTCGGCGGTCGTGCCGTACGCGAAGCCCATGCGTCCGGGCTCGTCGATGACGTAGACGATGAGCACGGGGATCTGCTCGGTGCCGATCCGCTTCTTGCGCTCGAGCGTCGCCGTCATGCCGGCGGCGATGTACGGGGTGCCGTCGGCGCCGAACCGCTCCTCGATGCGCGGGGCCGGCTGCTCGGCGAGCGGCGCACCCTCGGCGTCGTAGACGATGCCCGGGTACTGGGCGCCCGTCCCGGTCGAGATGTCGGAGACCTCGAAGCCCGAGCCGCGTTGAATGCCCCACGTCATGAGCGACTCCGCGGCGCGCTCGAAGCGCGCGAGTCCCGATCCGAGACGCACCGCGTCTTCGGACGGACGGTAGCCGGCGGGCGGGTAGCGCAGCAGATCGGGCGCGAGGGTCGCCCCGATTGCTCCGTACGTGACCGACTGGTCGGTGAAGGTGCTTCGGCGGGTCATCCGTGGGCCTTTCCTGTGGTGCGGCGCCTGCCGGGCGCGCGCGTCTGATGCGAT
>NZ_DATCVK010000103.1:0-2041 GCF_036566905.1 Microbacterium sp.
TGCCCGACGCCGATCGACTTCGGCTCGATCTTCACCAGCTCGGCCAGCGGGTCCTGAAGACGGCGCGCGATCGACACCGCCCCACGGATCGACACGTCGAGATCCGGAAGCTCGGCGGAGGCGTAGGCCGAGGCGGAGTAGACCGAGGCGCCCGCCTCGGAGACCATCACCTTGGTCATCTTCAGGTCCGGCAGCAGCTTGAGCAGGTCGGCGGCGAGCTTGTCGGTCTCGCGTGAGGCGGTGCCGTTGCCGATCGCGATCAGGTCGACCGAGTGCTTCTTGGCCAGCTTCGCGAGCGTCGCCAGCGATCCGTCCCAGTCACGCCGCGGCTCGTGCGGGTAGACCGTCGAGGTGTCGACCACCTTCCCGGTCGCGTCGACGACGGCCACCTTCACGCCCGTCCGGATGCCGGGGTCGAGGCCCATCGTCGCCCGGGTGCCGGCCGGCGCGGCCAGCAGCAGGTCGCGCAGGTTGTCGGCGAAGACCGCGATCGCGGCCTCCTCGGCGGCGGTGCGGATCCGCGTGCGCATGTCGAGTTCGAGGCGGAAGAGGATCCGCGTACGCCACGCCCACCGCACCGTCTCGGCCAGCCACTTGTCTGCCGGACGGCCGGAGTCCGTGATCCCGAAACGAGCAGCGATCGAGCGCTCGTAGTCGGTCACCTCGCCCGGCTGCGCGCTCCGCGCGCTTACTCCCTCGTTCGGCGCGAGCGGACGAGCAAGCTCGCCGCTCGACCTCACTCCGGTCGTCTCCGGCTCCTCGGCGTAGGGGGAGAGGGTGACGTCGAGAACCTCCTCCTTCTCCGCGCGGAGAACGGCCAGGGTGCGGTGCGACGGCAGCGACGCGTACGCCTCCGAGAACTCGAAGTAGTCGGAGAACTTCGCCGCCGCCGGGTCGTTCTCGCGGCCCTCACGGACGCGGGTCACCAGGCGACCCTGCTTCCACATCCGCTCCCGCAGCGTGCCGATCAGGTCGGCGTCCTCGCCGAACCGCTCGACCAGGATCGCCCGGGCGCCGTCGAGCGCGGCCTTGGTGTCCGCGACCTGTTCCCCGAGGTACTTCTCCGCCTCGACGACCGGGTCCAGGGACGGGTCGGCCAGCAGCCCGTCGGCCAGCGGCTCGAGCCCGTTCTCGCGGGCGATCATCGCCTTGGTGCGCCGCTTCGGCTTGAACGGCAGGTAGATGTCCTCCAGCCGCGCCTTCGTGTCGGCGGCGAGGATCGACGCCTGCAGCTCGGGGGTGAGCTTGTCCTGCTTCGCGATCTCGGCGAGCACGGCGGCACGCCGCTCCTCCAGGTCGCGCAGGTAGCCGAGACGCTCCTCCAACGTACGCAGCTGGGCGTCGTCGAGGCCGCCGGTCACCTCCTTGCGGTAGCGCGCGATGAACGGCACCGTCGAGCCCTCGTCGAGCAGGGCGACCGCTGCGGTCACCTGCGCCGGGCGCACCCCGAGATCTTCGGCGATGCGGGCCGGGATGGCGGCCATCGAGTCTGCGAGCGTCGGAGCTGATGGGGTTGTCGTCACGGGGCGCCATCCTGCCGCATCCCACCGACATGGTTTCAACATGGCCGACAAGTGCACAGCGGCGACCGGCCCGAACGTGCCCGGGCGGGCCCTCACCGATACGCTCGGCCCCATGACGCAGCGCACGTTCGTGATCCTGAAGCCCGACGCCGTCCGCCGGGGCCTGGTGGGGGAGATCCTGTCCCGCTACGAGGCCAAGGGCCTCTCGATCGTGAAACTGGAGCACCGCACCATCGACGCGGGCATGGCCGACGAGCACTACGCCGAGCACGTCGAGCAGCCGTGGTACCCGCCGCTGCGTGACTTCGTCACCTCCGGCCCGCTCGTCGCCGCCGTCCTCGAGGGCGACGAGGCGATCGAGGTCGTCCGCGCGCTCAACGGTGCCACCGACGGTCGCAAGGCCGCCCCGGGCACCATCCGCGGCGACTTCTCCCTCTCCAACCGCGAGAACCTCGTCCACGGCTCCGACTCGCCCGAGTCGGCCGACCGCGAGATCAAGCTCTGGTTCGGCGCCTGAG
>NZ_DATCVK010000104.1:0-20309 GCF_036566905.1 Microbacterium sp.
CCGGCCGTGCGCCGGGCCACCGCCCCGACCGAGGCAGGAAGATGACCGCCACCGCCACCGCCATCCCCGTCCAGAAGATCCGCCGGGGCGACCGACCCCCCTCCCGGAAGATCCGGCATCCGCTCGCGGAACGGATCGCGCCCTACATCTACATCGCGCCGTTCTTCGTGCTGTTCGCGATCTTCGGGCTGTTCCCGCTGCTCTTCACGTTCTATGTCGCGCTCTTCGACTGGAACCCGATCGGCGAGCAGACGTTCGTCGGACTCGCGAACTTCGAGCGACTCGTCCAGGACCCCCGCTTCTGGAACGCGTTCGTCAACACTTTCGGCATCTTCCTCATCTCGACGATTCCTCAGCTGCTCCTGGCGCTCGGCCTCGCGCACCTGCTGAACCACGCGTTGCTGAAGTTCGCGAACTTCTTCCGGATGGCCCTGTTGGTGCCCTACATCACCTCGGTCGCCGCGACCGCGCTGGTCTTCTCGCAGATCTTCGATAAGAACTTCGGGCTGGTCAACTGGGTGCTCGGCTGGTTCGGGATCGGCGAAGTCAACTTCCTTGCCTCGCAGGTCGGCTCGTGGATCGTGATCTCGTCGATGGTCATGTGGCGGTGGTTCGGGTACAACACCCTCCTCTACCTCGCCGGTCTCCAGGCGCTGCCGCGAGAGATGTACGAGGCGGCCTCGGTGGACGGGGCATCGAGCTGGCAGCAGTTCATCCACCTGACGATCCCGTCCCTGCGCCCGATCATCATCTTCACGGTGATCATGTCGACCATCGGCGGGCTGCAGATCTTCACCGAGCCGCTGCTGGTCGCCCCCGAATCGGGTCTCACCTGCGGCGGTGGCCGGCAGTGCCAGACGCTCGCGCTCTTCCTGTACGAGCAGGGCTTCGGACAGTTCGAATTCGGCTACGGCTCGGCCATCGGCGTCGCGCTGTTCGTGATCGTCGTCGTGGTCTCGCTCATCAACTTCTTCCTGACCACCCGCACCCGGAGGGCACGCTGATGTCCGATGTCATCGACCAAGCCATTCCGCAGACGCCGGAAGAGGCGTTCGCGAAGGCCGAGAAGGCGCCGTCGCGCCGAGGCGGACGCCTGGGCCGCGTGCCGTGGCCCGTATACGCCATGCTCATCGTCGCCGTCGTCATCAGCGTCTTCCCGCTGTACTACATGTTCGTGATCGCGTCGGTCGGAGCATCCGCGGTCACCTCGATCCCGCCACGGCTGTACCCGGGATTCAACTTCTTCGAGATCGCCGGCAAGGTGTTCGAGACGGTCCCGTTCTTCCAGTCGCTGCTCAACAGCGTGATCGTGTCGCTCGCGATCGCGGTGATCGCCTCGCTGCTGTGCGCGCTCGCCGGATTCGCGTTCGCGAAGCTGCACTTCCCGGGCCGCAACGCGCTGTTCCTGATCGTGCTGCTGACGATGACGGTGCCCGCGCAGCTCAGCGTCATTCCGCAGTACCTGATCATCTCGTGGCTCGACTGGGTCGACACCCTGCAGGCGATCATCGTCCCCGGGCTCGCGAGCGCGTTCGGCATCTTCTGGATGCGCCAGCACATGGCCACGACGCTGAACGACGAACTCATGCAGGCGGCGCGGATCGACGGGGCGAACAGCTGGCAGATCTTCTGCCGCATCGGCTTCCCCGTGGTGCGGCCGGCCGCCTTCGTGCTGGGCCTCATCACCTTCACCGCGGTGTGGAACGACTTCATGTGGCCGTTCATCGTGCTCAAGTCGCCGGAGCTGTTCACGGTCCAGATCGCACTCAAGCAGCTGCAGGCCAACCGCACCATCGACCTGGCGCTGACGATGGGCGGCTCGTTCATGGCGACGCTGCCGCTGCTGATCGTCTTCTTCTTCGTCGGCCGGCGAATGGTCGCCGGCATCATGGACGGGGCGTTCAAGGGCTGATGAGCGCGCAAGCCGGCGTCATCGATCAGGGTCGGTGGCGGGACACGACGCTGAGTGCGCGCGAGCGCGCGCAGGCCCTGGTCGACGAGCTGACCCTCGAGGAGAAGGTCGCCCAGCTCGGCTCGGTCTGGCTGACGGATGCCGCCGACGACTTCGCGCCGAGTCTGGAGGGCGGTCTGGCGCCGGACGGCGCCGATCCCTTCGCCCACGGGCTCGGTCAGCTCACGCGCGTGTTCGGCACCGCGCCGGTGAGCGTGCGCGAAGGCGTCAGCCGACTGCGCGAGCTGCAGCATCGCGTCGTGGCGAACCAGCGGCTCGGCATCCCGGCCCTCGTCCACGAGGAGTGCCTCACCGGCCTCGCGACGTTCGGAGCGACGGCCTTCCCGACGCCGCTGGCATGGGCGGCGACATTCGACGAGGACCTCGTCCGCGACATGGCGCGGGCCATCGGCGAGGACATGCGCGCGATCGGCGTGCATCAAGGCCTCGCTCCGGTCCTCGACGTCGTGCGCGACTACCGGTGGGGCCGTGTCGAGGAGACCCTGGGAGAAGACCCCTACGTGGTCGGGCAGATGGGTGCGGCGTACGTCGCGGGCCTGGAGGGCGCGGGGGTGGTCGCCACCCTGAAGCACTTCGCCGGTTACGCGGCGTCGCGCGCCGCGCGCAATCACGGCCCCGTGAGCATGGGACCGAGGGAGTTCGCCGACACCGTGCTGCCGCCGTTCGAGACGGCACTGCGCCAGGGTGGTGCGCGCAGCGTGATGACCTCGTACACCGATGTCGACGGCATCCCGAGCACCGCGAACCGGCAGCTGCTCGACGGTGTGCTGCGCACCGAGTGGGGGTTCGACGGGACCGTGGTCGCCGACTACTGGGCCGTGCCCTTCCTGGTGTCGATGCACCGGGTCGCCGCCGACGGCCCGGCGGCCGGTGCCCTCGCGCTCCGCGCCGGGGTCGACGTGGAGCTGCCCTCGACCGTCGCGTACGCCGCCCTGCCGCGCCTCGTTCGCGAGGGTGTCGTGGACGAGAGCGACATCGACCGCGCAGCGGTGCGCCACCTCCGCCACAAGATCGAAGCCGGCCTGCTCGATCGCGGGCCGGTCGTGCCCGACGGGGCGGAGGAAGTGCTGCTGGACAGCCCGCGCAACCGCGCCATCTCCGCGGCGCTCGCCGAGGAGTCGATCATCCTGCTGAGGGACGACGGGATGCTGCCGATCGCCGGTGCGCGGCGGATCGCGCTGATCGGTCCCGCCGCCACGGAGTACCGGAGCCTCCTGGGCTGCTACGCCTTCCCCAATCACGTGCTCACCAAGTACCCCGGCCACGCCCCGGGCATCGACATCCCGACGATCGAAGATGCCGTGCGCGCCGAGTGGGGAGACTCCCGGGTCCGCTCCGAGCGCGGCTGCGAGATCGTCGGCGACCAAGAGGTGCGGATCGACGAAGCGGTCGCGCTCGCCAGGGACAGCGACGTCGCGGTGCTCGTCGTCGGCGATGTCGCCGGCTTGTTCGGGGCCGGGACCTCCGGCGAGGGGTGCGACGCGCCGCACCTGCGGCTGCCGGGGCGCCAGGACGATCTGGTCCGTGCGGTGCTGGCGACCGGGACGCCGACGGTGCTCGTCGTCGTCTCGGGGCGTCCGTATGCGCTCGGCGACTACGCCGAGGCGGGAGCGATCGTGCAGGCGTTCTTTCCGGGTGCGGACGGCGCAGCGGCCGTCGCGGGAGTGCTCTCCGGCCGCATCGCTCCCAGCGGACGGCTCCCCGTCCAGATCCCGCGCTCTCCCGAGGCGACCGGCACGTACCTGCAGCCGCCTCTCGGTCGCCACAACCGCGGCATCACCGTCGCCGACCCCACGCCGCTGTTCCCGTTCGGCTTCGGCATGACGCCCGGTCGGATCGTCTACGAGAGCATCGAGACGGCGGCAGTGCTGCCGACCGGCGGCGCCGCGGAGGTGGCGGTCGTCGTGCGCAACGACGGTGCGGATGCGATCGAGGTCGTGCAGCTGTACGCGTCGTTCCCGTCCGGTCCGATCGTCCGCCCCGACGTCCAACTGGTGGGTTTCGCGCGCATCCCGGTGCCTGCCGGCGCGCGACGCACCGTGCGGTTCACCCTCGAGGCCGCGCGGCTCGCGGCGACGGGTGCTGACAACAGGCTCGCCGTCGAGCCCGGCGTCGCGGTACTCTCGGCCGGCCCTTCGGCGGCGGAGCGTCCGGCAGAGACACGCGTGCGTCTGGCGGGGCCCCGGCGCGTCCTGCTGGCTCGTGCCGGGCGGACGGCATGGGATGTAGACGCGACCGAAGCGAAGGAGACAGCATGACGCAGACCCGGGGCATCCGGATCCTGGTGTGGGGCGAGAACCACCATGAGAAGCACGATGAGGTGCCACGCCGCCTGTACCCGGACAGCATGCACGAGACGATCGCCGCCGGACTGCGCTCCCTCCTCGGCCCCGACACCGTCGTCGACACGGCGACACTCGGCGATCCGGAGCACGGCCTGAGCGCCGAGCGCCTGGAGCAGACCGACGTGCTCTTCTGGTGGGGGCACGTGCGACACGACGCCGTCGACGACGCCGTGGTGGAGCGGGTGCATCGCGCCGTCCTCGGCGGCATGGGACTGGTGGTGCTCCACTCCGGGCACTTCTCCAAGATCTTCATCCGCCTGATGGGAACGACGTGCAGCCTCCGATGGCGGCAGGGGGATGACCGCGAACTGGTGTGGACGGTATCGCCCACCCATCCGATCGCCGCCGGCGTGCCGCATCCGATCGTCATCCCCGCACAGGAGATGTACGGAGAGTTCTTCGACGTGCCCGCGCCCGACGAGCTCGTGTTCGTCTCGAGCTTCAGCGGGGGAGAGGTGTTCCGATCGGGCATGACCTTCTCCCGCGGGCGCGGGCGCATCTTCTACTTCTCGCCGGGCGATCAGGACTATCCCGTCTACCACCAGCCGGAGATCCAGCGGGTGCTCGCCAATGCGGCCGGGTGGGCGTTCCAGGACCGGCCCCGCGACCTTCCGCACCTGGCGATGCACCGCACCGGCGAATTCGACACCCCTCGTGAGTGGAACGGCGAGGTGCTGACGTGAGAGAGGTCGTCCTCGTCGGCGCGGGAGGGATGGGGCGCGCCTGGATGGATGTGATCGAGCGACGCCCCGGTCTGCGCGTGAGCGCGCTGGTGGACGTCTCAGTCGCGGCCGCCCAGGCGGCGGCGCGCGAGCGGGGCTGGGACGTTCCCTGCCTCGCCACGGTCGCCGAGGCGTTCGCCGTCGTAGAGCCGCCGAGCATGCTGCTCAACGTCACGATCCCGGAGGCGCACCGGGCGGTCAGCGAAGCGGCGCTGCGCGCCGGTGTGCCGGTGCTCAGCGAGAAGCCGGTGACCCCCACGGTCGCGGACGCCCTCGCCCTCGCCGCTGCGAGCGAGCAGCAGGGCGTTCTCCTCGCGACCAGTCAGTCGCGGCGTCACCTGGCAGGCCTGCGTGCGTTCCGCGACGCCGTGGCGGCGTACGGCGGCGCGGCCCAGCTGGACGCCGCGTTCTTCCAGAATCCGCGCTTCGGCGGTTTCCGCGACGAGATGGACTCGCCGCTGCTCATCGACATGGCCATCCACACGTTCGACCAGGCGCGATACGTCCTCGGCAGCGAGCCGGCGTCCGTCTACTGCGAGGAGTTCTCGCCGCCGTGGAGTTGGTATCGCGGCGCCGCCGCCGCCGAGGCGGTGTTCCGCTTCGCCGACGGGGCGAGGTTCGCCTACTCCGGAAGCTGGTGCGCCGACGGCCTCACGACGTCGTGGAACGGCGCGTGGCGGGCGAGCACGGCGGGCGGCTCGGTCGAGTGGGACGGCGAACAGGCGGTCCGCGCGCAGGACGCGGATGGCGCACCGCAGACCCTTCGGCCCCTCGAGCAGGCGGAAGGTCTCGACGCCGCCCTTGCCGAGTTCCTGCAGGCGCTGGACGGGGGACCGACCCCGTCGGGCGAGATCCGCGCCAACATCTGGAGCCTCGCGATGGTGGAGGCGGCCGTCGCGTCCGCGCGATCCGGAGCCCCCGTGCTCCTCGACGAGGTGTTCGCGCGGGCGGCGGAGGCATGCGTGACCGAGGCGCGCAGCAGCGGTGACGACGCCACCGCCGACCTCGTGGCGTCGTGGGGCGGTGCCCCGCCCCGCTGAGACATCGGCCCCGTGGGCCCTCAGTCGGCCGCCCGCAGGTGCACCACCGCGGCGCGCTCCGGGTGGAAGGTCGGGAACTCCAGGCCGACCCGGCTGAGGAGGGAGCCGCTCAGGACAGGAGCAGGCCCGTCCTGGTCGAGACCCGGCGCCCCCAGCCATCCCGGCACCTGCCACGGGGGTCCGAGCGACTCCGTCGCGTCGACGGTGATCCGGTAGCGGCGCTCGGGAGCGAGGCCGGTGAGACGCACGCGGGCCAGGGCATCCGGGCTCGTCGCGGGCGTCACGATGGTGTACAGCGCCTCCGCCCCATCCTGCGCGACGATTCCTCGCACCGCGGGCGCGGACGGGTCGGCAGGGCCGCCGACGGCGTGCCCGGTCGAGATGAGGCGCCGGTGCCTGCGGTACAGCGAGATCCAGGACGAGAGGGTCTCCCGGTCGGCTTGCTCGAGGCCTCGGATGTCCCACTCGATCCCGAAGTGGCCGAGCAGCGCGACCGCGCAGCGGTAGTGCAGGCTGGAGGTGCGGCCTGTCGTGCTGGACACCGTGGACGCGACGTGCGAGCCCATCATCTCGGGCGGTACCAGGAGCCCGGTCCATCGCAGGATGTGGAACCTGTCGATCGGGTCGTGGCTGTCCGAGGGATGGATGCGGTCGGTGCGCTCGAGGATGCCGAGATCGACGCGTCCGCCGCCCGAGGCGCAGCTCTCGATCTCGAGGTCGGGGTGGCGGGCACGCAGCTCGTCGATGAGCCGATAGACGGCAAGGGTCTGCTCGTGCACGGCAGGAGCACCGGTCGCGGGGTGACCCGCTTCGACGAGATCTCGGTTGTGGTCCCACTTCAGATAGCTCACGCCGATCGAGGTGACGAGGTCGTCGAGCCGTTCCAGGATGTGGGCGTAGGCCTCGGGGTGCGTCAGATCGAGCACCTGCTGGAACCGGTAGCGCGGCGGAAGCTCCGGTCGCGCGCGCAGGATCCAGTCGGGATGGGCGCGCGCGAGGTCGGAGTCCTCGTTGATCATCTCGGGCTCCACCCAGAGCCCGAACTCCATGCCGAGCTGTCGCACGCGATCGGCCAGTGGCCGCAGGCCGTCTGGCCAGCCGACCGGGTCGGGCGTCCAGTCGCCCAGTCCCGAGCGATCGTCGCGGCGGCCGCGGAACCAGCCGTCGTCGAGCACGTACCGCTCCACCCCGAGCTCGGCCCCGCGCTCGGCGAGATCGACGAGCGTCGCCGGGTCCTGGTCGAAGTACACCGCCTCCCAGACGTTCAGCGTCACCGGCCGCTCCCGCCGCGACGATCGCGACCGGGCGCGCAGATGGTCGTGATAGCGCGACGCCGCCCTGTCGAGTCCGTCGCCGTAGCTGCCGTAGACCCAGGGCGTGACGTACTCCTCGCCCGCCGCCAGCCGGATCTCACCGGGCAGCAGCAGTTCACCGCCCCGGAAGGCGAGGAAGCCGTCACCACGCTCGATGGCGTGCTCGTGATTCCCGCTGAAACCGACGTGACAGACCCACACCTCGCCCGCGTCCGACGCGAACCCGGGAACGCCGGCGGCGACGACCGTCGTGGCGTCCAGGCCCGTGCGTCCACGGCGGGAGGGGCGGGTGTGGATGCCGCGGACGATCGGATGCCGCTGAGGGATCCGCTCGTGCGCCCAGCGCCCGGAGAAGTCGAGAACCTCGCCGGCACGAAGCGGAAGGGGCAGCGACAGCATCACTTCGCGGATCTCGAGCGGGGCTTCGTCCTCGCCGGAGTTGCGGACGAGAGCACGCGTGCGCAGCAGCCCGCCTGGGCTGAGATCGATCTCCAAGCGAAGCTCGATCTGAGCCCACTCGTCGCGTGCGTCGACGACGACGATGCCCGCGCCGACGGTGGCCACGCCGGTCTCGACGGGGACGCCGGCGACTCGGAGCGGCGCCGCGTGGAAGCGAGGAGCCCAGGCAGCACCCGCTCGATGCGCGCTCAGCCCGGGTCGGCCGAACCAGCCGCGGCTGTGCTCAGGAAGGACGGTCGCCTGGTACGGAACATCGGATTCGGCTGAAAGACCGGGCCTTTCCTCTGCAGCAATGAAGGCCTGGAGGTCGTCGGCGCTCGCGTGGATGCGAGCGCCCCAGTGGACGATCCTCGGCAGGCTCTCTCCCCGCTGGGCCACAACGAGCGAGACGTCGCCGGCCGACAGGTGGACGATGCGCGCGTCATTCATACGACCCATTGTGGCGGGTGCGATGGTCTCGGGTACAGTCAGAGATCGATCTCACAGGGGAGAACCATGCGCATCGATACCTCCACCGCCATCGCCCTGGCTCCCGGGGCGGTGCGACTGACCCGCGGTGACGTCGACCGTCGTCGGCGGCGCAACCGCGACTATCTCGTCTCCCTCACCGAACGCAACCTGGTGCAGAACCACCTCATCGAGGCGGGGATCGGCGACCAGCTGTGGCATCTGCATCCGTCGCGCGAGGGGCATGCCGACCGTGGACTCGACCGTCACTGGGGGGTGGGAGACGCCTGGGTCTCTCCTGCGCGGCCACTTCCTCGGCCACTGGATGTCGGCGGCCTCACGCGAGGTGGCGACGACGGGCGATGCCGTCCTCCGGGGCAAGCTCGACAATGTCATCCGGCTCCTGGCCGAGTGTCAGGAGGAGAACGGCGGCGCATGGGTCTTCGCCACACCGCGGTCGTTCCTGCGCCGGCTGGGGGAGGGGCGGGAGACCTGGGCGCCGCAGTATGCGATCCACAAGACCTTCATGGGCCTCGTCGACGTCTACCGCGACCTCGGTGACGAGCGCGCGCTGGCGATCGCGCATCGCGCCGCCGGGGAGATCGCCGCGTGGGCGCGTGGCTTCGACACGGCGCGGTTCCAGGAGATCCTCGACGTCGAGACGGGCGGGATGCTCGAGGTCTGGGCGGATCTGCTCGAGGCCACGGGCAACGGCCTCTATCGAGAGCTCCTCGATCGCTATTGGCACGCGTCGCTGTTCGATCCTCTGCTGGATGGCCGGGACGTGCTGACCAACAGGCACGCCAACACGACGATCCCGGAGGTGCTCGGCGCCGCGCGCGCCTACGAGGTGACGCGGGACGAGCGATGGCGGCGCGTCGTGGAGGCGTACTGGGAGTGGGCGGTTGTCCGCAGGGGCACCTTCTGCACGGGTGGGCAGACGTCCGGTGAGATCTGGACCCCGCCGTTCGAGTTCGCCGCGCGACGCGGATCGAAGACGCAGGAGCACTGCGTCGTGTACAACATGATCCGCCTGGCCGACGTGATGTTCCGCTGGAGCGGTGCCGCCGAGCCGCTCGACTACATCGAGACCAACCTCTACAACGGGCTGCTCGCTCAGCAGAACCCCGAGACGGGGATGGTGGCCTACTTCCTCCCGCTGGCGGGTGGGGGCCGTAAGGAATGGGGCGCGCCCACCGAGGACTTCTGGTGCTGTCACGGAACTCTCGTTCAGGCGCACACCCGCCACGCCCAGCTCGCGGTGTACGCCGGTGCGGACGGCGTCGTGACGGTGGCGCAGTACCTGTCGGTGCGCGCCGAGGCGGCCGTGGCCGGGCGTGCCGTCGACATCGACATCCGACTTCTCGATGACGCCGGCTACGTCGGTCCGGACGCGAACGCCGGTCCCGGTGGCGACCGTCGCCGCCCACGAGCGCTGCGGACGCGCGTGACCGTGACTTCCGACGGGACGGATGCGGTGCGTCTGAGGCTTCGCGTGCCTGCGTGGACCGTCGGCGAACCCGAGGTCCGCACGTCCGCGCGATGGCGTCGGGAAGGCTCTTGGCTCGAGGTCGACCACGCGGGCGGGGAGACGTGCATCGACCTCGAGTTCCCGATGGGGCTGCGCGCGGTGCCGATCCCCGACGAGCCTTCGACGATCGCCTTCCTCGAGGGGCCGGTCGTCCTCGCCGGTCTCGTCGACCGCGAAGTCGCCCTTCACGGGGATGCCGGCGATCCCACCACGATGCTCGCGCCCGACGACGAGCGTCAATGGACGCAATGGCTCGTGCGGTATCGCTCGATCGGCCAGGATGCCGCCATCCGGTTCCTGCCGCTGCACGAGGTGACCGACCAGCGGTTCTCGATCTACTTCCCGGTGCGCCCGGTGGTCAGTCGCTGACCGCCGGCCGCGTGGACCCGCGCTCCACGAGCTCCGTCGGCATGACCACCGCCTCTGCCTCCACCGACTCGCCCGCCGCGGCGCGGGCGAGGATGTGCACCGCGGCGGCTGCCATCTCGCGGATCGGCTGGCGGATGGTCGTCAGCGGCGGGTGTAGCCAGCGCGCGCCGCGCACGTCGTCGAAGCCGATGACGAGGACGTCTCGGGGGATGCTTCGTCCGCTGTCGGAGATCGCGCGGTAGGCGCCGGCCGCCATCTCGTCGGAACAGGCGAACACGCCGACCGGCCCCTCGCCGCCGAGCTCCGAGAGTGCGCGCGCGCAGGCGCGACGGGCGTCCCAGGCGCTCCAGTCGGCGCTCGTCCGCACGAACTCGGCGTCCGGGGCGATCCTCTGCAGCGCGCTCGCGAAGCCCTCGACGCGCGCGCGGCCGTAACGGTAGGAGGGGGCGCCTCCGATGACGATGAATCGGCGTGCGCCGCGCTCGACGAGGTGCTCGGCGGCGGCCTCGCCCCCGGCGCGATCGGTGGTCCGCACGCTCGGAAGCGGGCGGGACGCCTCGGAGGGCGGCTCCATCAGCACGAGCGGGATGCCGGCCCGGCGCATCGCGGCGATCTGGGTGCTGGTCGGCACGATGAGTCCCACGATCACTCCGGCGGAGCCGCGCGACCGGATCCGCTCGGGCCAATCCTCCGCCGGATCCTCCCTCTCAGCAGTCAGCACGAGGTCGAAGCCGAGCTGCGACGCCGTCGTGCGCGCGCCCGCGGTGATCTCCTCGGTGTACGGGTCGTGGAAATGACCGAGCACGAGATCGAACATCAGCGACGTGCCGCGCCTCGGGCGCCCGCGCACCTGCCCGGCGGGCCGGTATCCGAGCTCGGTCGCCGACCGCAGCACGCGTGCGCGCGTCTCGGCGGCCATCTCACCGCGCGCGCGGAGAGCTCGGGATGCTGTGGCGATGCTCACCCCGGCCCGCTCGGCCACGGCGGTGAGGGTGACGCGATCTCCGGTCGGCATGACTCCCATTTTGCGCAAATTGCGTTCGCCCGGCAATGCGTCGGTGGCATCGTTTGTCGACGTTGCACTTGCCCGTCGATGTGGAGGGATGAAGTCGATGATGACGACACCGGGGACCGGCCCGGCCCGCGCCCGCCGCGCGGGCCGGCGAGACGGCATCGCACGCATCGAGGTCCGGCCGTGAGCGCGCGGCAGGCCCTCATCGTCCGCGGGGGCGGCGAAGGGCATCGACCGGTCGAGGCGACGGAGATGTTCCGGTCGTTCCTCGACGACCAGGGCTTCGACGTGAGGGTGGAGGAGTCCCACGCGATCTACGCCGACCGTGAGGAGATGGCGCGGATCGATCTCGTCGTGCAGTGCGTGACCGGCTGCGAGATCTCCGACGAGGCGCTGCGAGGACTCCGCGAGGCGGTCGAGCGGGGCACCGGGCTCGCCGGCTGGCACCGTGGCATCGCCGATTCCTACCGCAACAGCTCGGACTACCTGCAGCTGATCGGTGGCCAGCTCGCCACGCATCCGGCACCCGGCGCCGATGCCCCGGACCAGGACGGCCCGGACGACACCGTCTGCTACACCGTCGATGTGACGGACATCGGCCGCTCGCACGAGATCATGTCGGGCCTCGAGGACTTCACACTGCGCACGGAGCAGTACTGGGTGCTCACGGACGACCTGAACGAGGTGCTCGCGACCAGCACGCTTCCCGTGCGGCCGCACCGACCGTGGCACCGGCCCGTCACCACACCCGCGGTGTGGACACGCGAGTGGGGCCAGGGGCGGGTCTTCGTCGCTGCACCGGGCCACAACCTCCGGGTCCTGCGCGACGTCAGCGTGCGCACGATCATCGAGAGGGGGATGCTCTGGGCCAGCCGAGGCGCCGCCGCCTAGGCATCCGGTCACCCGCGTTGCGCTGAGCGCTCGGTATCAGGAGACTCCGGCAGACCCCATCGGCTTCCGGGGGTCTGCACCCGGGTTCCGTTCATCCTTCTTCCGTAGCGTGGAATCGTCGCGCCGAACGGTCGCGGCCGCCGCCACCAGGTGCCGACGGACGGACGGACGGGGATCCGACGAATGACGATTGCGACGACGACCGACGGCTCCTGGCTGAGCACGCTCGCCGACTGGGCGGTCTCGCTCATGGACGTGATCGGACCGGCCGGCGCCGGCATCGCCATCGCGATGGAGAACCTGTTCCCACCCCTGCCGAGCGAGGTGATCCTGCCGATGGCGGGACTCGCCGCGAGCCGCGGCTCATTCACCGTCGTCGAGGCCCTCCTGTGGACGACCGCCGGATCGGTGCTCGGGGCGCTGCTGCTGTACGGCCTCGGTGCCTGGCTCGGCGTCGACCGGCTGCGTGCGATCGCCACGAGGGTGCCGCTGCTGAAGCCTGAGGACATCGACCGCACGGTCGCCTGGTTCCAGCGGCACGGCGGCAAGGCGGTGTTCTTCGGCCGCATGATCCCGATCTTCCGCAGCCTGATCTCCATCCCCGCCGGTATCACGCGCATGCCGGTGTGGCGATTCGCCCTCCTGACGGCGGCGGGCAGCCTGCTGTGGAACTCGATCTTCGTGCTGTCGGGGTATTTCCTCGGCGAGTCCTGGCACATCGTCGAGCGGTACGCCGACATCCTGCAGTACGTCGTCATCGCCGTGGCCGCGGTCGCCGTCGTGTGGTTCGTCGCGGCGCGCGTGCGCGAGGCGCGCGATTCCCCCAACGGCCGCGGGGAGCCCGAGCTCGACTGAATGCGGCTCCGCCCGAGGCGCCGCGCGTGCCGCGAAACCTGGGAGGACGCTCAGCCGGCCCATAGATGCGGCCCACGTAGACTGGGGCGGTGCCCGCAGCCCGCCTCCATCTCGTGCGCCACGGGGAGGTTCACAACCCCGCCCGCGTGCTCTACGGGCGACTCCCGGGCTACGGACTGAGCGCAGACGGTCGCCGCATGGCCCGGCAGGCGGCGGAGTACGTGAAGTCGCTCGACCGGCCCGTCTCGGCGCTGGTGTGCTCGCCGCTGCAGCGGACACAGGAATCGGCCGAGCCGTTCGCCGAGATCTTCGGCATGGCGCCGGTCATCGACGAGCGTGTCATCGAGCCGACCAACGTGTTCGAGGGCAAGCGCATGGCGATCGCCATGGTCAACCCGTGGAACTGGCGCCACCTGCGCAAGCCGGCACTCCCCAGCTGGGGCGAGCCGTACGCGGACGTCGTGGGGCGCATGAACGCGGCGATGACGCACGCATGGGATGCCGCGGACTCGGGCGACATCGTCATCGTGTCGCACCAGCTCCCGATCTGGATCACCCACCTCGCGGTCGCCGGGCTGCCGCTCCGCCACGACCCCCGCGCGCGCCGCTGCGCGCTGTCGAGCGTGACGAGCTTCGAGATGGTCGACAAGAAGTGGACCGAGACCGCCTACGCCGAACCGGCGTCGACGGCCGGCGCGGTGGATGTGGGGGCGGTATGACCGGTCGGCGGTCGCTGAGCGAGCGAAGCGGGACGAGGCGCAGGACGCAGGCGGCGGCATCCGCTCTCCTCGTCGTCGGCCTGATCGCCGGTCTTGCCGCGTGCACGAGCGACCCTCTGGCCGACCAGTACCGGTCCGGTGACAACAAGGGCTTCGTCGCCGCCGACGGCTTCCGCGTCGTCGAGATCTCGGCCGACGAGCGCAGCGAGCCGGTCGACTTCGAGGGCGTGCTCGACACCGGCGGCACGACGTCCAGCTCCGACTACGCGGGCGACGTGCTCGTCGTGAACTTCTGGTACGCCGGCTGCGCGCCCTGCCGTGTCGAGGCGCCGGAGCTCGCGGCGGCCGACGCCTCATTCGAAGGGCAGGATGTCGCCTTCCTCGGCGTGAACCTCTACGACGGCGCCGAGGCGTCGCGCGCGTTCGCCGACACGTACGGCGTCTCGTACCCCAGCGCGCTGGCGACTGAGGACGGGTCGATCAAGCTCGCGTTCGCGGGGGAGAGCCCGCTCAACGCGGTGCCCGTCACGCTCGTGCTCGACAAGGAGGGCCGCGTCGCCGCGCGCCTGGTGGGGCAGATCGAGGATGCGTCGATCCTCGAGACCATCGTGCGCGAGACGCTGGAGGAGTCGTGAACCTGGGCGCGCTGGTCGCCGACGGATCGCTGCTGATCGCGATCCCGATCGCGATCCTCGCCGGCGCCATCTCGTTCCTCTCGCCCTGTGTGCTTCCGCTCGTCCCCGGCTACCTCGGCTTCATCGGCGGTGCCGTGAGCCCGCGTCCGGCGCGGGTCGCGGTGGGCGCTTCGACAGGCTCGGCGACCGGCGACGGCTCGGCGGCCGGCGATCCCCGGTCGTTGAGCGAGCGAAGCGAGACGAAACGCGCCGAGCCCGCGGACGTCATCGAACCCGGTCGCGGGCGGCTCGTCCTCGGCGTGCTGCTGTTCATCGCCGGCTTCACCGTGGTCTTCGTGAGCATGGCGATGCTCGGCGGCACGCTCGGGCGCTTCCTCCTCGAGTACGCCGACCTCATCACCCGCGTGCTCGGTGTCGTGATCATCGCGATGGGCCTCGTCTTCATCGGCTGGTTCGGCAGGGCGCAGCGGATCACGCGGCCGCAGGTGCGGAGCAACCTCGGGCTGATCGGCGCCCCGCTGCTGGGGATCGCGCTCGGCATCGGCTGGGCGCCGTGCATCGGACCCACCCTCGCCGTCATCCTCACCATGGCGTTCGACTCCGGGTCGGCGGCGCGCGCGGCCCTGCTCGGCGTGGCGTACTCGCTGGGGCTCGGCATCCCGTTCCTCCTCCTCACGCTCGGCTTCGGCTGGGCGACGCGCTCGGTGTCGTTCGTGCGGCGCCACATCCGCGTGGTGAACCTCATCGGAGGTGCGCTGCTCATCGTGCTGGGCCTCCTCATGGTGACCGGCGTGTGGACCGCCGTCATGGCACAGCTCCAGGGGGTGTTCTCCAGTGTCCCGGCCCCGCTCTGACGCTCCGGAAGGCTCGGCGACCGAGGGGGCGGACGTCTCCGTCCCGGTCGAGGGGATGCTGCGTCCCGCCGACCACGCCGACTCGGCGGACACCGCGGCCGCCCAGGACGGCATCACCCAGCCCGCCCTCGGCGTCGTCGGGTGGCTCCGCTGGGGCTGGCGCCAGCTCACGTCCATGCGCACCGCGCTGGTGCTGCTGCTGCTCCTCGCGATCGCGGCGGTGCCCGGATCGCTCGTACCGCAGCGCAGCGCCGACCCCAACGGCGTGCGCCAGTACTTCGTCGACAACGCCGACCTGGCGCCGGTGCTCGACAAGCTGAGCCTGTTCGACGTGTACACGTCGCCGTGGTTCTCGGCGATCTACATCCTGCTGTTCATCTCGCTCGTCGGCTGCGTCATCCCGCGCACGAAGCACCACTACAAGGCGATGCGGGCACAGCCGCCGCGCACGCCCGCGCGACTGTCGCGGCTGGAAGTGCACCGGTCCGAGATCCTCGAGTGCCAGGACGAGTCGGACGCCGCGGCCGCCGCCGCGACGGCGGTCGGGGCCGCACAGCAGCAGCTGCGCAAGGCCGGCTACCGCGTCGCGACATACGACGGCGCACGGTCGTTCTCGGTCTCGGCCGAGCGGGGCTACCTCCGCGAGACCGGCAACCTCGTCTTCCACGCGTCGCTCGTGGGCGTGCTCCTGGCCGTGGGCATCGGCGGGGGATTCACGTATACCGGGCAGACCGTCATCATCGAGGGCCGCACGTGGGTCAACACGATGCTCGACTACACCTCGTTCAACCCGGGCCGGTTCGTGGACGAGGACGCCCTCACCCCGTACGCGCTCACGCTCGACGACTTCTCGCTGTCGTACGTGACCCCCGGCCAGCAGGGGGCAGGGCAGGCCGGCGACTTCGTCGCACACCTCTCCACGCAGTTCCCCGACGACGACGCCGGGACAGGCGAGGTGCGCGTCAACCACCCGCTGCAGATCGCCGGCGACAAGGTGTATCTCATGGGCAACGGGTACGCGCCGACCATCACGATCCGCGACGACGCGGGCGACGTCGTGTTCTCCGAACCGGTGCCCTTCCTGCCGCAGGACAACAACATGACGTCGCAGGGCGTCGTGAAGGTGCCGGACGGGCTGCGCGAGCAGGTGGGTCTGGTGGGCTTCTTCTATCCCACCGCGCAGGAACTCTCCAACGGCGCGTTCACCTCCGTCTACGGCGACCTCGAGTACCCGATGCTCACCTTCTGGGTGTACGCCGGCGACCTCGGCATCGACGGCGGCATCCCGCGGTCGGTGTACACCCTCGACCCCGAGGGGATGACGCAGCTCGCCGGCGGCGACTCGGGCACGGAGTCCCTCGCGCTCAAGCCCGGCGAGACCGTGGACCTGCCCGACGGACTCGGGACGGTCACCTTCGAGAACGAGGCCCCCGAGGGCGCGGCAGGGTTCGAGGATTCGGTCAAACGCTACGTGTCGCTGTCGGTCCACCGCGATGCCGCCGCCACCTGGGTGCTGGTGTTCGCGGTCCTCGCGACGGCAGGACTCCTGGCCGCGCTGTTCGTCCCCCGCCGGCGGATGTGGGTGAGGGCGACGCCGCAGGGGCACACCGTGCAGCTCGAGTACGCCGGCCTCGCCCGCGGCGAGGACCCCGCGCTCGAGGGCGCCGTCTCGCAGTTCGCGCAGCGGCACCTCGCGTCGCTCGCCGAGCATGAACCGGCCGGCGACCCCCCGCTCCAGCGCGATTCGACCCCCGACGTAGACTGAGGACCATGCCCGACGCCTCCCCTCTCACCCTCGACTCCGTCTCGGTGCTGCTGGTCTGGACGGCCATCGCGATCTACGCGCTCGCGTTCATCGCCTACGCGGTCGACCTCGCGCGTAGGGGCGCCGTCGCCGCGGAGGCGAAGGATGCCGCGGCCCAGACCGCGCGCGACCGCGAGCTCGTCGCGGCCGGTGGCGGTGGCGGGTCGCCGCGCACCGGGATCATCGAGCAGATGCGCGCTCAGGAAGCGGCATCCGAGCGGGCGCTCAACGCCCCTGTCGGCAGCCGCGCGCGCCTCGTGTGGGCCCGTATCGGCACGTCGCTGACGGTCCTCGGCTTCCTCTTCCACCTCGCCGGGGACGTGACCCGCGGCATCGCCGCCGGCCGCGTGCCGTGGTCGAACATGTACGAGTTCGCCCTCACGGGAACCCTGCTGATCGTCGCCGTGTACCTCGGCGTTCTTTTCCGCTACGACCTGCGGTTCCTCGGCACCTTCATCACCGGTCTCGTCGTCGTGCTGCTGGGTGGCACGGCCATCTGGTTCTACACCGACATCGTGCCGCTGATGGACCCGCTGAAGTCGGTCTGGCTCGTCATCCACGTCTTCGTCGCATCGCTCGCGACCGCCCTGTTCGCTCTGGCCTTCGGCCTGTCGGTGCTGCAGCTGATGCAGGCGCGGCGAGAGGCGAAGATCGCCGCCGCGACCCGCATCCCGGACGCGGGCACTCCCGCAGCATCGACCGCCCCGACCGGGCCCGGGTTCCTGCGGACACTGCCGAGCGCCGAGGCGCTCGAGTCGCTCGCCTACCGCTTCGCGATCCTCGGCTTCATCTTCTGGACGTTCACCCTCATCGCCGGTTCCATCTGGGCCAACGACGCCTGGGGCCGGTATTGGGGCTTCGACACGAAGGAAGTGTGGACCTTCGTGATCTGGGTGCTCTACGCCGGCTACATCCACGCGCGTGCGACACGCGGCTGGCGCGGCTCGCGTTCGGCCTGGCTGTCGATCATCGGCTTCACCGCCGTGATCTTCAACTTCACGATCGTGAACATGTTCTTCAAGGGCCTCCACGCCTACTCCGGCCTGAGCTGATCGGCCCACGGTCGCGCCCTCGCAGGCTCGACCGGAACGACAGTCCGCGAACGGAATGAGCGCTGCCTCAGCGCGAGCCGGGGGCCGGTCCCGCTGGAACGGCTCGAGCCCGGTCGAGAGTTCGACCGGGCGCGAGCCAGTATCGGACTACGCGGTGGCGGGCGTTGCCCTCAGCAGGGCCCGCGCCGAGGTGCTGCGCCGGCGGGCGACGACGATCATGGTCGCGACGAGCGCGAGGACCGTCCAGATGATCAGCCCGGCGAACGCCGCCCCGAGCCCCGACGCCGACGTGAGCGCGGCGAGCATGCCGTTGTAGGCAGGGGCGGTCGGCATCAGCCCGGCGACGCTCGACAGGACGCCCGGCACGGTGGAGACCACGCCGGTTGCGACGGTGAGCACGCCGATGAGCGCTGAGATCCAGCGCCCGGCACCGCCGAAGACGGCGACGAGTGCCTGGTTCACGGCCGCGAACGCGATGCCCGCGACGACGCACACGCCGGCGAGCGCCCACCATTCGCCCCAGCCGTACGACGCGGCGAGCTGGACGACCGCGGCGACGAGCGCGCCCTGCAGTGCGCCGAGGCCCGCCGCCGGTGCGAACGACCGGAGCGTGAGCAGCGCCGACGGCTGCCGCGACGTGAGGGCGCGGCGCGACACCGCCTGCAGCGCGATGAATGTGCCGAGCCCGCCGAACCACAGCGCGAGGGTCGCCAGCAGGGGGACCGCCGACGCGCCGAAGAGCGAGGTTCCCACGCCGTCGGCCTCGACCGGGTCGGCGACGACGGAGGCGAGATCGGTCGCCTCCTGGTCGGTGTACGAAGGGAGGGACTCGGATGCCGTGGTCAGCCCGCTTGCGAGCTCGGACGTGCCCGTCGCGAGCTGGGCGACGCCGTCGGCGAGGCTCGTCGCGCCGTCCGCGGCCTGCATGGCGCCCGACGCGAGCTGCGTCGCGCCGTCGGCGAGGCCGGATGCGCCGTCCGCCGACTGGCTCGTCGCGGATTGGAGCTGGACGAGTCCCGTGGCGAGATCGCGCGTGCCGTTCGCCGTCTGGGTGAGGCCGGCGCTCGTCTCGTCCATCAGGCTGGTGAGCCCCTTCAGGGTGCCGTTCGCGTACGCGGCGGCCGTGCCGGCGCTCGTGGCGACCGCGCCGGCGCTCTGCGCCGCGGTCGCAGCGGTCGCCGCTGCGGCCTGCAGCTGAGTGCAGAACGCATCACCCGAGACCGCGGGTACACACTGGGCGGCCAGCGCGCCGAGCTGCTGAGCAAGGCCCGGTGTCTCTGGTGCGGGATCGCCGAGCGTCAGGGCGAGCGCACCCGCCTGCTTCGTGGCCTGGTCGGCATTGCTCGCAGATTGGCCCGCGGCATCCTTCAGCTCCTGGTTCTGCACGCCCGCGGCCGCAGCGTCGAGGCCCGACGCGATGCTGTTCGCTCCGCCCGCTGCGCCTCCGATTCCGGACGCGATCTGGTTGAGCCCGTCCGCGAGCTGTGAGGCCCCGTCCGCCAGCTGCGTGTTGCCGTCGGCGAGCTGCGAGATGCCGTCCGGCAGCTGTGCCGCGCCGTCGGCGGCCTGGGTCGCGCCATCGGCGAGCTGCGTGGCGCCGTCGGCCGCCGTGCCGAGCTGGTCGCCCAGCGTCGTGAAGCCGAGGAACACGTTCTCGAGGTACACGCTCGACAGCTGCGTCCCCATGCTCGAGGCGGCTGCGGTCGCTACCTGCGCGGTGATGGCGTCGTCGACGATGAGGCTGTCGGGCGGGGTCGTCACCTCGATGGTCGCCTGCTCGGGGGTCGAGCCCGGCGCCGTCGACGTCGCGGCGGCCGAGAAGTTCTCGGGGATCGTGATGACGGCGGCGTAGGTGCCGTCCGCGAGGCCGGCCTCGGCGTCGTCGGCATTCGAGATCGTCCAGGTGAGGTTGCTGTCGAGTTCGTCGGATCCCTCGACGAGGCCGGCGGTCAGCTGACGGCCGAGGGGCACGGTCTGCCCGTCGATGGTGACGGGCTCGTCCTCGTTCACGATCGCGGCGGTGAGGCTGTCGAGCCGCTCGACCGGGTTGTACAGCGCGGCGACCAGGATGCCGCCGATGACGACGGGCAGCAGCAGCACGCCGACGAGCGTCAGCCAGGTGACGGGCCGGCGGGAGCGTGCGCGCTCGACGGCCGTGGTGATCCAGTTCGGGGTCATGCGTTCACCTCTGCGGTGGGGGTGGTCAGGGGAGCGCCCGAGCGCAGCGTCAGCGAGGCCACGTCGGGGCGGTGCGCGTCGGCGAGCAGCGCGAGCGCGGCGCTCTCGCCG
>NZ_DATCVK010000105.1:0-8122 GCF_036566905.1 Microbacterium sp.
CGAGCTGCCCGCGAACATCGTGGCGCGGCGCGCTGCGGGGGCCGCCGGCAGCGCGGGCGTAGTGATCGCGATCGGCGCCCTGATCGACGGCATCCCGGAGTCGATCGTGATGGGGTTGTCGGTCCTGCAGGGTGGGATCAGCATCCCCATCGTCGCGGCGATCGCGATCAGCAACATCCCCGAGGGCCTGGGGTCGACGGCGGCTCTGAAGCGCGGCGGCCGTCACGGCCGGTTCGTCGCTCTGCTGTGGCTCGGGATCGCCCTCGTGACGGTGGTTGCTTCGGTTTCCGGCTATGTGCTGTTCCAGTCGGCGTCCCCGGATCTCATCGCGCTGATCACGACGATCGCCGCCGGCGGCCTGCTGGCCATGGTCTGCAACACGATGATTCCCGAGGCGTTCGACGAGCAGCATGCGCTCACGGGTCTATGGGCGACGATCGGATTCCTCGGCGCCTTCCTCCTCCACGAGCTCGCCTGAGTCGGCAAGGCGCCGGAACGGCCGATGGACGTCGAAGCGCCGGCGACGACCGATAGACGTCGACAAGGGCAGGGCCCGATTCGCACGGGAACCCCGTCTGCGGACCGTTCGCCGCCGACCAGACCGCGCCGCCGCGAGCCGGGAGCGCGTGCTCAGGGTCAGAACGGCGCGTCGTGCACGCCTGCTCGATCGCGGACGAGGACACCTTCGCCGCCCCCGACCCTGAAGGTGGGCACCCTGCGTTCCGGCGCCACGACGTACCGCCGCCCAGTGGGCGAGGTCCACTCGACAGCCCCGCCGCTGCCGTCGATCTGCTGCACGTCCCAGCCGCCGTGATGCTTGACGGTGTGATGGCCTTTGCAGAGTGGCGCGAGGTTGTCGAGGCTCGTCTCGCCGTCGTCGCGACTCCATGCCACCTGGTGGTCGACCTCGCATCGCGAGGCGGGCATGCCGCATCCCGGTCCCATGCAGCGATCCGCTCGCCACTTCACCAGCTTTCGCAGGGCCGGCGGCGGCGAATACTGTTCACGCCCCACGGAAAGGACCATGCCGGTCTCGGGATGACTGAGAACCCGCATCCACTTCGCGTCACCGCCGCACAGCTCGCGCGCTCGCGAGAGCGGGATCGGTCCGACGCCTTCGACAACCGGAGCATCTCCCGTTGTACCCGCGTTCGCATTCAGAAGCGACAGCGCCGGGACCGTCACGACCACCGACGCCCGGATACCGGACGCCGTGGCGGGAACATGCGCGGTCGTGCCGTCGATGAGCAAGTCGGAGACGACATCGGCGCGGATCTGGTCCAGCGTGCGCGTCTCGCCCTCCGTGGCTTTGATCGCTTTCGCCATCGCCGCGGCTCGGCCGTAGATCGCCTGCAGCTCCACGAAGGGCGCGTGCAGGAGCAGAAGGCCCATACCGTCGCTACCGGCTTCGACCGCGAGCCGGCGATCGGCGACCGCTGACGCGTATCGCTCCTCGAGCGTCTTGGCTTCGACCTGGCCGATGAGATCGCGCAGACGGCGCCGAAAGGTTCCGACCGACTCTGCCTCGGCCAGCGCCACCGCGCGGTCGACGATGTCGGCACGCAGCTCGGGCATCACCGGGTCCAGGAGGTCGACGAGGATCTCGGCGTGCTTCTCCGTGATCCGCGCCTTGCCGAGAGCATCCAACGCGCCGGAGTAGCGGTTCACCAGGGCATCGGCCTGCAGAAGGAGACGGCCCGCCGCGTATTCGGTGATACGCATGGCGGCGGACAGCTCGAGTCGGATGGAGCGCTCCGCCACCTCGATCGCGCCGTTGCCAAGACCGACGATGAGCGCGAGTTCTTCGCGACGCAGCGCCTCGATCCGGCGAAGTCGCTCCGCTGCGAATACCGACAGCATGGTCGCGGTCTCCAGCACCAGGTCCACAGCATCCGGCACCGGCGGGATGAGGTCGTCGACATCGTCCTCCCAGCGCGCCGCCACTTCGCGGGGTGCTGCCGACGGAGGGTGAGTCATGCGACCAGTTTAGAACATAGTTTCGAAGAATGCAACGTACATTCGAGTGGGCTTCGCCGCAGCCGGGGCTCGAGGCGCCGTCCATCCGCGCGATTTACGGTGCATCCCGCTCGCGCGGGATTGACGGTGCATCCCACTCGGCCGCTCCGGGGTGGACAGGCATCCGCAACGCCTCCCGATCCACGGCGTCGACGAGCTGCTTTCGGACTCGAGCGTGTCGTTCTGGCTCACAGCGAAAGGGCGCCGGCGCACGCCACGACGCGCCGATCCATCGCGTCGCCGCCACTCGAAGCGGGCATCCTGTCCCACGCCGCGCTCACCCGAGCGGAACCACCCCAGCATCCGCCGACACAGGCACCCGCCGCGCCCGCAGCGCCGTCGCGGCACCGACGATCACCGCCCCCACCGCCGCCCAGATCAGCACCCGGTAGTCGACGAAGACGAGCAACCCGGCGCCGATGATCGATACGAGCGTCTGCGGCAGGTTGACGAGGACGTTCGCGGCGGCGCCGGTGCGTCCCTGCAGCGCGTCCGGCGTCATGCGTTGGCGGAGCGTCGAGAATGCGACGACCGTGATCGGGATGCCGATGCCCATCACGAGCATCCCCGCTCCGCCCAGCACGACCGAGTCGAACGCGAACGGGACGCTGCCCGCCGCGACGAGCATGAGACCCAGCGCAGCCGCCCTCCCCTCGCCCCAGCGAGTGACGATCGTCGCCGACAGGATGCCGCCGAGCACCGCCCCCGCCCCCTGGATGGGCACCAGCACGCCGATCGCGACGGGGTCCGCGTGCATCGCATCCAGCGCCGGGAAGACCACGATGTTGAGCAGCCCGGTCGCCCCGAAGCCGATCGCCGCGGCGATCGTCACGACGCGCAGGCTCTGCGGGGCGAAGAGCTGCTCGAACCCTGCGACCAGTTCCCGGAAGTATCCGCGCTGCACCCCACGCTCAGGCGCCTCCGCTCCCACCGGCAGCCCCGCCACGATGATCGCCGCCACAGCGAAGCACGCCGCCGTGAGCACGATCACCGCGGGTGCACCCAGCCACACGTACAGCGCGGTGCCGATGAGCGGCGAGACGAGCCGCAGCCCGTTGTCGATGGTGGACAGCACGCCGTTGCCCGATGCGAGCTGGTCGTCGCGCAGCATCGCCCGGATGATCCCCGATTGCGCCGACGCGGTGACGTAGCCCGCGGCGCTGTAGACGAACACGACCGCGTAGACGAGCCAGAGCTGACCGGCACCCGACACCAGCAGCAGCGACAGCACGACAGGCGCGAGCGCGACGTTGTTGATCACGAGCAGCCGGCGGCGCGGCATCCGGTCCGCCATCATCCCGATGAACGGCGCCAGGATCGCCGGAAGCCCCAGCGCCACGAACACGAACCCTGCCGCCACGTCCGATCCCGTGAGCTCCTTCACCCACACGGCGACCATCAGGAACAGCGCGCTGTCGCCGAGGTTGGTGGCCACCCATCCTGCAGCGAGGCGCGGGAACCCCCGTGCAGACCAGGCGATGGGCCGACGGATGCCGCGCCGCTCGGCCGCGGCCGTCACCGCCGCTCCTCGGGCTCGGGGTTCACGACGGCGAAGTACCGGGAGTAGCGCGCCCCCGGCGGGCGTTTCGACGGATCGGTGTGGCGGCCGGCGAATCGGTCCGTGAGGTTCTGCACGTCGCGGCTGAACTCCGCGAGCTCCTCGGCCGTCGCCCAGAACGACGAGCGGGTGAACGTTGTCGCCTGCACCCACTCGTCGGGCTCCCGATCGATGCGCGAGAACCAGTCCATCGCACGGAGGAACTCCGACTCGAGCCCGAGGGATGCCACCGCCTGCACGGCGAACAGCGACCCCGGAACCTCCGGATCCGGCCGCATGTCGAAGTCGGCGACCCGAACCCGCCACGGCTTCTCGCGCCCGCGCCGCTCGGCACGCTCGATGTAGCCGTACTTCTCCAGCATCCGCAGGTGGAACGAGCAGCTCGCCGGCGATTCCCCCAGCGCCTCGGCGCACTCCGTCGCCGTCGCCTCGGCGACATCGCCCAGGTGGTCGAGCAGCGCGATCCGCACCGGATGCGCGAGCGCCCGGATGCGCTCCGGGTCGGTGATGCGCTCGCGTCGCGCCGAGCGCGGGAACGGCCGATCGGGGGTGCTCATGCCGGCAACGATAGATTCTAAAGAACTCTTTCGCAAGACTTCTTTAGCATACCGAGCGGATGCAGCGCCCTGCGCAGACGCGGCATCCGCTCGACGGTCAGCACGGGGCGGTCATGGCTGCGCTCACGGCGACGGCGCCGCCGCGCGATCGCCGGCGGCCGGTTGTCGCGGTGATGGTGCTCGGCAGCGCGACGTGCGCGTCAGTCCCTCTCCACGGGAACCTGCAGTTCGGTGATCCAGTCCGACTGCGGGATATCGGGCTCGGCGACGAGATAGACCTCGCGGCACGGGCCGACCATGCGGTAGCCGTCGTCGATGAGGCCGTTCATCAGGAGACTGTACGACTCGCCGATGCTGGGCATGTCGCCGCGGTGCGTGACGACCGCGGCGAGCGGCACGGCGGGGAGCTCCACGACGTCGTAGCCCTCCCCCGGCTGCGGCACGTCGTCGGCGGTGAACGAGACGTGCACGCCGAGCTCCTCCGAGCCCTCGACGTCTTCGTACCAGAAGATGCCGGGCTCGATCAGATCGCGTCCCGCGGCACGCAGGGCCCCGGTCAGGCGGCCCAGCAGCGGGTCGATGACCGGCGACACGTTCTCGGGACCCGCCCCCGGCGCGCGCCCCTCGACGGCGTAGACGGTGACAGGGTCGATGGGGCGGTATTCGATGGGTGCGGACATGGCGTCCACGTCTCCTTCCATAGCGCGGAGGCGCTCGCCGATCAGGGCGATCCGTGCGGTGTCGACGGCGACGGATGCCTCGAGCTCGGCGCCTCGGCGGACGAGGAGCGCGTGCAGCGCCTCCCGCTCGTCGTCGGCCCCGAGCACCACTGCGATGTCGTCCAGCCCGCAGCCCAGCTGACGCAGCTCGACGATGCGCAGCAGGTCGCGGAGCTGCCCCGTCTCGTAGTACCGGTAACCGCTGCGGCCGTCGACCCTCGCGGGCTGCAGCAGCCCGATCGCGTCGTAGTGCCGCAGCATCCGCACGCTCACGCGCCCGAAGGCGGCGAACTCTCCGATGGTGTACATGGTGGAGCCCATGCTCGACCCTGACACAGCGTGAGAGTCAACAGGAACGGCGGATCAGGCGGATGCCGACCAGGCCTGTCCCTCAGTGGGGCCGTCGGCGTCGACCACGAGTCCGTGGAGGGTCTCGAGCGCCGCGGTGACCTCGTCGAGGCGGCCCTCGACCGCGAGTTCGCGGATGCGGACCGACGGACGGTGCAGCAGCACCCCGGCGAGGTGGCGCAGCGCAGCCTCGGTCTCGTCGCCGGCGCCGCGTGCGCGTGCGCGGGCGATCTCCTGCTCGACGATGCCCAGCACCTCTGTGCGCAGGGTCGTGATCGCCGGCCCGGCAAGGCGGTCGGCGTGGAACTCGGTCGCCGCATCGCCGACGATCGCCCGCGCGTCGGCGTGCGCGCTGAACTCCTGCAGCGGAGCGTGCAGGCGGATGGTCTCGAGGTCGAGCAGCTCGACGGCTTCGACGGCGCCGACGGCGGGGTCGACGTTGCGCGGAAGACCCAGGTCGATCACGAGCACGCGGTGGCCCGGCACGAACGCATCGGCGTGCACCACGGCGTCGGCGGTGCAGGTGATGACGACGTCGGCCTCGGCCGCGGCGGCGGCGAAGTCCGACACCGGGATGAGCCCGTGCTGCGTCGCGAACGCCTGCGCGCGACCCGATGGAGAGAAGACGTGGATGTCGCCGGCGCCGCGGGCGCGCAGCGCGTCGACGGTGCGCGCGGCGTAGCGTCCCGTGCCGACGAGCACGACGCGGGCGGCGGCCCAGTCGGCGACGCGGCTGGAGGCGAGTTCGAGGGCGAGGCGAACGAGCGAACGGTGCGCGCCGCGCAGCTGCGTGCGGTTGCGCACGCCGCGGCTCGTGTGAGTGGCCTTCTGGAACAGGCGCTCCAGCTCGCTGCTGGTCATGCCGTCCGCGCGGGCGGCATCGAGGGCACGGCGCACCTGGCCCGAGATCTCGTCTTCGCCGACGACCATCGACTCGAGGCCGCTGGTGACGGCGAAAAGGTGGGCGGCGGCATCCGCTCCCTGGTGCACCGCGACAGACGCACGCAGCAGGTCGACAGAGACGCCGGATGCCTCGGCCATCGCCTCGACGACCGACTCGACTGCGACGGCCTCGCCGCCCGTGAGCGGCTCGTCGATGTCGAGATACGCCTCGAACCGGTTGCACGTCGCGAGCACGACGGCACCGGAGACGAAGAGCTCGTCATCCACGAGAGCGCGCGTCGCCGTGGGGGCTCCCACAGAGAGACGCTCCAGGATGTCGAGGCTCGCGTTCCGGTGGTTCGCGGTCAGACAGAGGAGCACGACTCTAATCTTAACGTGTGTCTTTGCATGACTCTCACCCTTCCGTTCTTCAGAGAAACGATCCCCCTCCGCTGATACGTGCGTATCGCGGTGAGCGGCCGACCAGGACGCCGGTGTGGTTCATGCGCCAGGCGGGGCGCTCCCTGCCCGAATATCGCGAGCTGCGGGTGGGCACCGACATGCTCGACGCCTGCTTGAACCCCGAGCTCGCCAGCGAGATCACGCTCCAGCCGGTGCGTCGCCACGGCGTCGACGCGGGCATCTTCTTCAGTGACATCGTGATCCCGGTGCGCCTGTCGGGCGTCGATGTGCGCATCGTCGCGGGGCGCGGCCCGGTTCTCGAGAACCCGGTGAGGACGGCGGCGGATGTCGCGGCCCTGCCTCCGCTCGACCCCGAAGCTCTCGCACCCATCCGTGAAGCGGTCGCCCTCACGGTCGCCGAGCTGGGCTCGACGCCGCTCATCGGCTTCGCCGGCGCGCCCTACACGCTCGCGTCGTACCTCGTCGAGGGAGGACCGTCGAAGGAGCAGCTCAAGACCCGCGCGCTCATGCACTCCGACCCCGAGACCTGGTCGGCGCTGCTGACGTGGTGCGCCGAGATCACCGGGGCATTCCTCGCCGCACAGATCGAGGCGGGCGCGTCCGCCGGGCAGCTCTTCGACTCGTGGGCGGGCTCGCTCAGCCTCTCCGACTACACGCGGCACGTCGCGCCCTTCTCGTCACGCGCCCTCGAGCCGGTGCGCGAGCTCGGCGTGCCGCTCGTGCACTTCGGCGTCGGAACCGGCGAGCTGCTCGCCGCCATGCGCGACGTCGGCGTGGACACGATCGGCGTCGACTGGCGCCTGCCGCTCGACGAGGCCGTCCGGCGCGTCGGTCCCGACGTGTCGGTGCAGGGAAACATCGACCCGGCGCTGCTGCGCGCCCCCTGGCCGGTGCTCGAAGCCCACATCGTCGACGTGCTGGAACGCGGCCGCGCGGCCCGCGCCCACGTGCTGAACCTCGGTCACGGCGTTCCGCCCGACACCGACCCGACCGTGCTCACGCGCGTCGTGGAGTTCGTCCACGCGCATGGCTGAATCCTCCGCAGGCGGGCGCTTCTCGGTCGTCGGCGGCGGCGTCGCGGGCCTGGTCGTCGCCCGCCGGCTCGCGGCGTCCGGCGCGGCGGTGACGCTGTTCGAGGCATCCGATCGCCTCGGCGGAACGGTCGCGCGGCACGAAGTCGGCGGGATCGGGCTGGATGCCGGGGCCGAGAGCTTCGCCGTCCGCGGCGGGGTCGTCGCGGCGCTGCTCGCGGATCTCGGCCTCGCCGACGACATCGTCGCTCCCGCACCCGGGCCCGCGTGGCTCCAGCCCGTGATCGGCGATGCGGTGCCGCTGCCGGCGACCGCGCTGCTCGGCATCCCGTCCGATCCGCTCGCCGACGACGTGGTGCGCGTGATCGGCCGCCCCGCGGCTGAGCGGGCGATCGAGCTCGACGCCCGACCACTGGGAGCAGTGCCGTCGACACTCGGCGCCCTCGTCCGCGAGCGCTACGGCGATGACCTGCTCGACCTCCTGGTCGCGCCCGTCGTGCACGGCGTCCACTCGCAGCATCCCGACGAGCTTCCCGTCGCCCGCGCGCATCCCGGGCTCCCCGACGCCCTCGCGAGCGCCGGGTCGCT
>NZ_DATCVK010000106.1:0-3929 GCF_036566905.1 Microbacterium sp.
CCGTCGGGTCGGCAGACGTCGACGACGCTCCGACCAGCTCGACGGCGGGCTCGCGAGACGGCGGTGTCGCCGCATCCGCCGCCAGCGCGTCATCCGCGGGGGTGAGCATCGGCATGACCGCCACCGCGACCGAGCGACGCACCATGCGCGCCGCGAGCACGACCAGCACGCCGAGCACGGCGCCTCCCGTGTTCATCACGAGGTCTCGCGGGTCGGAGATGCGATCGGGCTCGGGTACCTGCACGAGTTCGATCACCGCGGTGAACGCGAACCCGGCGAGCAGTGCCAACGGCCAGCGCCGACGCTGGATGAGCAGTGCCGCCAGCAGCCCGACCGGGACGAACATCGCCACGTTGAACGCCATCTCCGACAGGTACCCGGTGGTCCAGGTGACGGGGGCCGTCCACGCGTCGGGGTTCAGGATGCCGCCCTCGAGCTGGTTGCCGCTCGTGCGCCACGGCGCGGGGCCGACGGTGGCCCACAGCACGACGGCGGCGTAGGCGAAGGCGAAGAATCGCAGGGGGCGGCGGTCCATCCCTCCAGTCTGGCGTGCCTGCCTATGAGCGCGCTGGCACCACCCCGCAGATGTGCTGATGAGCATGGCGTGTCGAGATTCACGTCATCTCAGGTCACGATCCGATCGCGAACTGGTGTGCTCGCGCGCGCGACCTACTAGGGTAGGCTCAACGATTCCTCCATCAAGCGGGCAGACGCCCGCGCCTCCACCTGATTGCCCGGAGGCGGCACGATCCGCGCGGCATGACCCGATACGAGACGGCGGATGCCTGAGCGCACACCCGCCCCTCGCCCCCAGCTTCGACGGCACCGTGTCGTCGGGGACGCGATCGACCCCGATCGCATCGGGCCCGCACTCAGCGGCCCATAGGACAGAAGGACAGCAGTATGGCAACCGGAACCGTCAAGTGGTTCAACGCCGAAAAGGGCTTCGGCTTCATCGCTCCCGACGACGGCAGCGCCGACGTCTTCGCACACTTCAGCGCCATCTCGGGCAACGGCTACCGTTCGCTCGAAGAGGGCCAGAAGGTCGAGTTCGAGGTCGCACAGGGCCCCAAGGGCCTGCAGGCTGAGAACATCCGCGGCCTCTAGGTCACGGCTCTCAGGACGCCCCCGTCAGCTCCGGCTGGCGGGGGCGTTCGTCTTCTGCAGGTCGACCCGGGTGCGCGTCAGTTCGGGCGGTTCGTGCTGCGTCAGCTCGGGCGAACGGATGCCGCGGCATCCGTCACCTCGTCGCGCCAGGAATGGCGCGGCTCGAAGCCGAGCACTCGGCGTGCCTTGTCGATGGACAGCAGGGTGTCGTTGACCCCGAGGTCGCCGCGCACCTCGACGCCCGGGAACACCTCGGCGACGAGCTCGGCGTTGGATCGCGACATGACGGTGTCGGCCGCGGCGATGATGAAGCGATCGAAGCCCGGTCGGGCGTTCTCGAGGGCGAGGCTCACCGCCTGCGCGCCGTCGCGGCCGTCGATGTAGCCCCAGAGGTTCCACTTGCGCAGCGTCGCGTCGGCATCGAACTCGGGGAACGCGGCGTAGTCGGCGGGGTCCATGACGTTCGAGAAGCGCAGCGCCGTGATCGAGAGCTCGGGATTCCATCGCACGAGCTCGATCGCCAGCTGCTCCTCGAGGTGCTTGACGAGCGAGTAGGTGCTCTCGGGGCGCGCCGGATACTCCTCGTCGACGGGGATGTAGGGCGGCGGCACGTCGAACGGCAGGCCCAGCACGGTCTCGCTCGACGCATAGACGAGGCGACGGATGCCGAGTCTCACCGCCGCCCAGAAGACATTGAAGGTCGCCGTCATGTTGTTGTGGAAGGTCGCCACATCGGAGCGGATGCCGGGGGCCGGGATCGCGCCGAGGTGCACGACGGCGTCGAACCCGTCGTGGCGGTCGCCGACCGCGGTGAGGGCGTCGACCACCTGGCCGTAGTCCGTGAGGTCGACCTGGACGAAGTCGGGGCCGCGGGTGCCCACGACGTCGATGCCGATGACGTCGTAGCCGGCCGCGCGCAGTTCGCGGGCGACGACGGTGCCGAGCTTTCCGGACGAGCCGGTGAGGGCGATGCGCATGACTCCAGCCTGCCATTTCGCCGGGCGCACAGGGCGATGGGGCGAGACGCGATGTCAGTGGGTGGCGGCCGTACCGGGGGCTGCCGACGTCGTGCCGCTGAGCCGGCGGATCCGCTGCCGGGCGAAATCCTGCGCGCGCGGGCCCTCCTCGAGCGCCTTCGCCGACACCGCGAGCACGATCCGCGTGAGGGTCACGACGGGGAGCGGAGACCGGCGCAGCCCGAGCAGGCGCCGGTAGCTGCGCGGCAGGCTGGCGACGGCAGCCGCGAACAGCACCTGGTACGCGATGCGCATGACGCCCGTGAAGGGCGCGGCGCGGAGGAACCGCACCACGTCGTCCACGCGGTCGTCGCGGCGGAGCTCGCCGCGCGCAAGGAACCCGTCCATCCGCGCGCGCAGCTCGGCCTCGGTAAGCGGCGGGTTCTCCAGGCGCATGAGGCGGCCGGCCTGCGCCCACTCCCGCACGTACGCGTCGGGACCGCCGGGGATCGGTCCGCCCCACCGCTCGTGCGCACCGAGGAACGCCTCGGTGAAGGCGAGGTGCACCCACTCGACGAGGTCGGCGTCAGCCGCCGAATAGGCGCGCTCGCCCGCGACGGACTCGAACGAGCCCTGCACGCGCTCGTGCAGCCTCGCGACGCGCTGCGTCTCGCGTGCCGCCTGCGCCGTCGAGCCGTAGGTGACGCAGATGATCCACCGGACGGTGCCGGTGAGGCGCCCGATCGGATCGTCCCGGTAGCGCGAGAAGTCGTGGACTCCCGCCATCGCCCCCGGATGCAGAGCCTGGATGAGCAGTGCCCGGATGCCGGCGACGAACGTTCCGGTGCCCGCGTGCACCGTCCACACGGCGCCGCCGTCGGTGAAATAGCCCGCGTCGTCGCCCTCGGCGAGGGCCCGCACCCAGGGCGGCGTGCCGTCGGGGTCCCCGGCGAGGGCGGTCAGCAGCCGCGCGCGCAGCGTCGGCCGCCGCGTCTTCGGAGAGCGTGCACCCATGCGTCCAGCGTGCCACCCGCACGGCGCGGCGGGGCGGGTTCCTCGGCGCACGAGTCGGTGCGTTCGCAGCGACTCGGCGCCGCGCACGAGCCGAGTCGCCGCCGATCGGCCGACTCCGCAGGGGTGCCGCTGCGCGGATAGGGTGTGCGCCATGGACGACACGCGGCCGCTGCCCGCTGACCCCACCCGCGTGGGTGTGCGCGATGTGGCGCGGGCCGCCGGGGTGTCGACGCAGACGGTGTCGCGCGTCATCAACGAGCACCCGAACATCCGGCCCGAGACCCGCGATCGCGTGCTGCAGGCGATCGCCGCGCTCGGCTACCGGGTCAACAACGCCGCCCGCACCCTCGGCACCCGCACGACCCGCACCCTGGGCGTCATCGCCTCCGACGCGACGCTGTACGGGCCGGCGGTCGGCATCGCCGCTCTCGAGGCGGCCGCCCGCGACGCCGGACGCTGGATCGCGACGGCGTACTCGGACGCCTCGGACGAGGCATCCGTCCGCGATGCCGCCGATCGGCTGCTCGGGCAGGGCGTGGACGGGCTCATCGTGCTGGCCCCGCACGCGGCCACACTGACGGCGCTCGCCGGCGCGCACCCGGGGGTCGCGATCGCCGCGCTGCACACCGGACCGGGCGCCGAGCAGCAGGAGGCGGGCGCCGCTCTCGCGATCTCGCATCTCGTCGAGCTCGGCCATCGCCGCATCGGCCGGGTCGCCGGACCCGAGGAATGGCTCGAGGCGCGCTCCCGCGAAACGGGGATGCGGCGCGCGCTCGAGGCTGCGGGCCTCGACGCCGAGCCGCACTGGAGCGGCGACTGGACCGCCGCCGCCGGTGCTGCGCTCGCCGGGCG
>NZ_DATCVK010000107.1:0-3271 GCF_036566905.1 Microbacterium sp.
TCGCGGGCGAACTGCTCGTGCTTGTCGAGCATGGACTCCTTGTCGCCGGTCCAGGTCGTCTGCGTGATGGCCGCTCGGACGATCGTCATGTTGCCTCCTGAGTCGGTCGGCGTCGTTGCCGTGCACTCGATGGGCGTGGAACAGAGGTGCTCACCGGGTGGTGCTGTGACGCCGAGGCTGTGCTGCGGACTGCGGCGTCCGGAGCTTCCGAACGAGTGCGCGACCCGTTCTGTTATTGTTCGGCGTGAACATTTCTCTTGTGTTTCACACTGTGACGTTGTGGTTACTTATCTTGTCCCTCACACCGTGAGGAGGCAATGGTCGTGTCAGGTATTCATGTGAATGGATCTCGAATGGCTGCGGTTCGACTCGAGGGCGCCGAGCTCATCGCGCTCGCGGAGTTCGGTGAGACGACCCCACGCGGCATTGCGGGGGTGATCGCCCGACTCGTGAACTCGGGCGAACTCGCCGCGGGCACCCGCCTGCCGACCGTGCGCGAACTCGCGAGCGAACTCGGCGTCAGTCCGGCCACGGTGAGCCAGGCCTGGCAGGCCCTCTCGCGCACCGGGCTCATCGAGTCGCGCGGGCGCGCGGGCAGCTTCGTCCGCCCGCTCTCGCAGGGCTGGCTGGCGCCGCGCATGCGCGGCATGGCCGCCCCGAACGACCCCGTGCGCCTCGACCTCTCGCGCGGCACGCCCGACCCGCTCCTGCTCCCGGCGCTCGGACCGGCGCTCTCCCGGGTCTCGGCGCGCGCCGAGACCGGCAGCTACCAGGCCGAGCCCGTGATCCCGGGGCTCGCAGCGGTGCTCGCCGACTCCTGGCCGTCGGAGGCCGAGACGATCATGGTCGTCGACGGTGCCCTCGACGCGATCTCGCGCATCCTCGACGAGGTCGTGCGCTACGGCGACCGGGTCGTGGTCGAGAGCCCGGGCTTCCCGCCGTTCCTCGACCTGCTCGACCTGCTCGGCGCCGAGGCGGTGCCGGTCGCGGTCGACGACGCGGGCATGACGCCCGAAGGGCTCGCCGGGGCGCTGCGCCGACAGCCCGTCGCGGTGCTGCTGCAGCCACGGGCGCAGAACCCCACCGGAGCGTCGATGACGGTCGGCCGCGCCGAGGCGCTGGCGCGGGTCATCCGCTCGGCCGAACGCGCGGGCGACGTCGTCGTCATCGAAGACGACCACTCGGGCATGATCTCGACCGCCGGCGACGTGACGCTCGGCACCTGGCTGCCCGGGCAGGTCGTGCACGTGCGCAGCTTCTCGAAGTCGCACGGCCCCGACCTGCGCATCGCCGCCGTCGGCGGACCCCGCGACCTCGTCGACCGCATGGCCGCGCGCCGCATGCTCGGCCCCGGCTGGACGTCACGGATGCTGCAGACGATCCTGCTCGACCTGCTCACCGACGGCACCTCGCTCGACGCCGTCGCCGAGGCGCGGCGGCAGTACTTCACGCGGCAGCGCGCGCTCGGCGATGCGCTGCGGGCGCGCGGCGTGCCGGTCGCCCCGGCCGACGGCGTGAACCTGTGGATGCCGGTGCTCAGCGAGCGCTCGGCGCTCGTGCAACTCGCGGCGTCGGGTGTGCGGGTGGCGGCGGGCACGCCGTTCCTCGCGGCATCGAACCCCGCTGCCGGCGCGGGCAACGGGCGCTCGCGACCCGGCGGCGAGTTCGTCCGGGTCACGGTCGGCGTGGTGCGGGGCGACGTCGACGAGGTCGCCGATGCGCTCGCGACCGCCGCGCAGCACGTCGTCGCGGGCGGGTACTGAGCCTCCCGCGAGCACGGTCTCGCGTGCGTCACAATGGTGGCCGCGGCAGGCGCCGCCCGACGTCGAGGAGACCACCGTGCGCACGACCAGCGTGAAGCCCCGCAGCGAGCTGAAGAACACCGCATACGAGATCTTCATCGGGGTGCTGTCGATCCTGTCGATCGTCAACCTCGTGCTCGTCTACGCCATGCAGGGCGACGGCGCATTGCAGCAGATCCTCTCGGTCATGAACGCCCTCTTCAGCGCGATCTTCCTCGGCGACTTCGTCTACCGCATGGCGACGGCGCCGTCGGCCGGGCACTACTTCTTCAGGGGCTACGGGTGGGCCGACCTCCTCGCGAGCCTGCCGTTCGCGCAACTGAAGATCCTGCGGATCTTCCGCCTGCTGCGCGTCTACCGCCTCATGCGGGACCTCGGCCCTCGCACGATCTGGAACACCCTCGTCCACGACCGCGCGAACAGCACCCTGATGACGCTGCTGCTGCTCGGCGTGCTCGTGTTCCAGTTCGGCAGTATCTCGATCCTCGCGGTGGAGGGGCACGCCGAGGGTGCGAACATCACCTCGGCGTCCGATGCCCTCTGGTACACGATCGTCACGATCTCGACGGTCGGCTACGGCGACCAGTTCCCGGTGACGAACACCGGTCGGATCCTCGGCGTGCTCATCATCATCGTCGGCGTCGGCATCTTCGGAACGTTCACCGGATACCTCGCGAACCTCTTCCTCGGGCCGGGCACGTCGAAGCCGGAGGACGCGAGCGACACGCCGACGGCGCCGGCCGAGGCGCCGACCGCGGCGCCGGCCGAGGTGCCTGCGGGCACCCCGCTCGGCGACCGGCTCGCCGAGCTGCTCGCACAGTCCGAGCGGACGACGGCGGAGCTCCGCCTCCTGGTGGCCGACGCCGCTCCGGGCGCCGCCGGGGACTGAGGGCTTACCGGCAGACGCCGGCGCCTACTCGCCGAGAAGTCGGAGGATCTCCCGAAGCCGTGCGGTCTCGGCAGGGCCGAGCGCACGTTCGATCTCGGCGTTGGCCTCGCCCGACGCCACGACGGCCGCCCGGCAGAACTCGGCGCCGCGGCGGTCCAGCCGCACGATCGTGGCGCGCTGGTCGGTCGGGTCGGACTCGGCGGTGACGTATCCGCCCGCCGTGAGCGTGCGCACGAGGGCGCTCATCGCCTGGCGGCTGATGCCGGCTCGCGCCGCGAGCGTCGAGACGCGGGTCCCCTCGGGATCGAGGGCCGAGAAGACCGCCACCTGCGCCTGGTGCACGTCGCCGTAGCCCCGTTCGGCCAGGCGCCGGAAGATCGCGGCCGTCAGCGCTCGGGAGACCGCGCCGACGGTGTGGGTGAGGTCGTGCCGGCTGGCCTCTTCGAACTCGCGCAACGCGTCACCGTGCATTAGGCAACCTCCTTGACAACTTAGGCAACCGGGTTGACTATTAACGCAACCCGGTTTCCTACCGGCCATCCTCCCAGATTCGAGGTCATCGATGTCAGGCACCATCACC
>NZ_DATCVK010000108.1:0-8340 GCF_036566905.1 Microbacterium sp.
CTCCCGGGCGCCGACGGCGTCGATGAGGGCGTCGACGCGGGCACGATCGCCGCGGCGTGGGATCGGCAGCCCGAAGCGGTGGCCGTCGACGCCGAGGGTCACAAGGTCGCGGCCGCGCAGCGAGGTGTCGCGGGGCAGCGGGCGCGCCTGCGGGATGTAGCCGATGCGGCGGCTGCCGTGCCCCTCCACGGGCGCGCCCTCCACGGTGATCTCGCCGCGGGACAGCGGCTCGAGCCCGAGGATCGCCCGCAGCAGCGTCGTCTTGCCCGACCCGCTGGGTCCGAGCACGGCGACCAGCTCTCCGGCATGCACGTCGAGGTCGAGACCGGCCCAAAGCTCCCTGCCGCCGCGCTGCAGCGCGGCATCCCGGATGCTCAGCACCACCCGCCGATCGCGGGGGCCGGACACCGGTGTCACGCCTGCAGCGCCGTGTTCAGCGCCTCGATGTTCGCCTGCATCCACGAGATGTAAGTCTCCCCCTCGGGAAGCGTTTCCGAAAACGCGATCACCGGGATGCCGAGACCGTCGGCCTCGCCGACGATCTCCTGCGTCTCCGCCCCGCCCGTCTGCGTGTTCGTGATGACAACGCTCACTCCGCCGTCGCGCACGAGCGCCAGGGATTCGAGGAGGGTCGCGGGCGCGACATCCTGTCCCTCTTCGACGGCCTCGCTGAACGCCTCGGGCGTCGCGTTCTCGAGTCCGGCGGCGTCGGTGAGGTACACCGGCACCGGCTCGGTGACGAAGACCTTCTCGCCGCCGTGCGCGGCGCCGATGTCGCCGAGCGAGGCCTCGAGCTGCTCGACCTCGGTGCCGAACGCCTCGGCGTTGGCGATGAACGTGTCGGCGTCCTCCGGGCTCAGCTGACCCAGCTCGTCGGCGATCGCCGAGGCGACGTGCGCGATGGTGTGCGGGTCGTACCAGACGTGCTCGTTGAAGCCCTCGACGTGGTCGTGGCCGTGGTCGTGATCGGTCTCGTCGGCGTGGTCGTCGGCGCCTTCGGTGGCGGTGTCGCTGCTCGCGGCATCCGTCTCTTCGGTGTCGGTCTCGTCGGTGTCGGTCTCGTCGGCGGCGGGCGGGTCGGCGTGGCCCGGGTTGTCGGGCCAGTCGTGCGAGTACTCGACGGCGGTGATGACCGGGGCGTCCGCGCCGCTGGACTCGATGAGCGCATCGACGAACGCGTCGTAGCCGCCGCCGTTCTCGATGACGAGGTCGGCCTTCGACACCGCGAGCTGGTCGCGGGCGCTGGGCTCGAACGAGTGCGGGTCCTGCGACTCGTTGGTCACGATGGAGGTGACATCGACCAGGTCGCCCCCGACCTCAGCGGCGATCTGCCCGTAGACGTTGGTCGACGCGACGACAGAGAGCCGGCCGTCGGCGTCGGCGTCGTCGCTCGCTGCCGTGCCCGCGCATCCCGCGAGGACGAGGGCGGATGCCGCCGTCAGGCCGAGCACAGGCAGGGAGCGTCGCAACGAGGTCATGTCAGCGACTCTAACGCTAATGAGAATCGTTCTCAAATCCTCAGCCTTCCGGCGGATCGGCCCGCTGATAGCGTCGGATCCGTGCTCCCGCTGGTCGTCCGCCGCTCGCTGCTGCTCGCCCTTCCGTTCCAGACGGGAGCCCTCGTCCTCGCCCTGGTGCTGTCCGCGGCCGGCCTGCCGGCGCAGGTGCTGCTCACGGCGCTCCTCGTCCTGTCGATGTGGGCGCCCGCTGCCGCCGAGCTCGTCTTCCGCACGACGCTGCCCCGTGCGCTGCAGCTGCACTACCTGATCTTCATCACGCTGGGCCCCTACGCGGGCAGCGCGCTGAACGTCTATGTCGCGATCGCCGACTGGGACACGCTCATCCATTTCGACTCCGGCGTGATGCTCGCGTGGCTCGGGATGCTGTGGGTGCGGCGTATGGAGGAGCGGGTGAACGCCGCGTTCCCCGCATGGTTCGCGCTGGCCGTCATCCAGCTGACCGCGATGGCGTTCGCCGCCGCGTGGGAGATCTGCGAGTTCGCGAGCGACCAGCTGATCGGGACCGTCTCCCAGGGCGGGCTCGACGACACGATGGCCGACATCATGGCGGGCACGATGGGCGGCCTGTTCGCGATCGCGCTGCTGCTGATCCTCGGTCGCCCGCGCTCTCTCGCGCCCGCCTCGCTGCTCCGTGCCGAGTACCGGGACGCCATCGCGGAGGCGCCGCGGCCGACCGACGGCTGAGCCGGCACCGACGACGAGCGGTGTCCGGTGGATGACGCACGCCTTCTGGCCACACGCATTCCCCGAGCCGAACTCCGTCTCATCGACGGCGCCCGGCACGAGCACTGGGCAGACATGCCGGATGCGCATGACGAGCTGGACGAGTTCCTGCGACGCTACGACCGAGCTCGACCGCTCTCGCTCGTGGGATGCGGAATCGGTGGCATCAGTCCAGGAGCAGCGCCGGCTCCTCCAGGATCGACGCCACGTCGGCGATGAAGCGTGACATCCCGTCGCCGTCGACCACGCGGTGATCGAAAGAGCCGGCGACGGTCGTCACCCAGCGCGGGCGCACCTCGCCGTCGACGACCCAGGGCTTCTGCCGGATCGTGCCCAGTGCCACGATGCCCGCCTCGCCGGGGTTGATGATCGGAGTCCCGGCGTCCATGCCGAACACGCCGATGTTCGTGATCGTGATCGTTCCGCCGTGCTGGTCGGCCGGAGTCGTCTTGCCCTCCCGCGCCGTGAGGGTGAGCTTCTCCAGCGCCCGGGCCAGCTCGCGCATCGACAGGTCCTGCGCATCCTTGATGTTCGGCACGAGGAGGCCGCGCGGCGTCGCCGCGGCGATCCCGAGGTTGACGTACCGCCGCACCCGGATCTCGGCGCCGCCTTCGGCATCGACCCACGCGGCGTTCACCATCGGTGTACGCCGCGCCGCCCAGATCACGGCGCGCGCCATGATCAAGAGCGGCGAGACCTTCGTGTCGGCGAAGTCCGGCGAGGTCTTGAGGCGCTTCACGAGCTCCATCGTGCGGGTGGCGTCGACGTCGGTCCACACCGAGACGTGCGGGGCCGAGTACGCCGACTGCACCATCGCCGACGAGGTGGCCTTGCGCACACCCCGGACGGCGATGGTCTCCTCGCGACCGGCGGCGTCGGGGACGGGGGTGGACGGCGCGACCGCGGGACCGGGCGTCGGCCGCTCCTCGGGCGTCGGCGCGGCGACCGGAATGGTCTCCTCGCGCACGTCGCCCCACTCGGGCGTCTCGATGTTGCGGAACACGCTGGCCTGGGACGCGTGCCGCACCACATCTTCGCGGGTCACCTCGCCGGCGGGGCCGCTCGGCGCCACGGCCGACAGCTCCACCCCGAGGTCTCGCGCGAGCTTGCGGATCGGCGGCTTGGCGATGATGCCGACGGATGCCGCGACGCGCTCCGCTGCGGGAACGGCGGCCTTGCGCCGCCGCGACTGCACCTGACCGCCGGTGCCGTATCCGACGAGCACCGCTCCTTCGCCCTCGGCGGGCTCGGCGGGCTGCCCGTGCTCGGACTGTCCGACGGTGGCCGGAGGTGCGGCATCCGTCGTCGAGGCGATCGTGATGATCGCCGTGCCGACGTTCACGGTCGCGCCCTCGGCGGCCAGCAGCTCGCCGACGGTGCCGGCGAACGGCGAGGGCAGCTCGACCAGCGACTTCGCGGTCTCGATCTCGACGAGCACGTCGTTGACCGCGACGCTGTCGCCCGGGCCGACACGCCACTGCACGATCTCGGCCTCGGTGAGGCCTTCGCCGACATCGGGGAGAACGAACGTCTGGGTGCTCATGCGGAGTTCCTCACGGATCAGTAGGCGAGGGACCGGTCGACGGCCTCGAGGATGCGGTCGGCGTCGGGCAGGAAGACGCCTTCGAGCTTGGCCGGGGGGAACGGGGCGTCGAAGCCCGACACGCGGAGCACGGGGGCCTCGAGCGCGTAGAACGCGCGCTCCATCACCGTCGCGGCGACTTCCGAGCCGAGCGACGTGAAGCCCGGCGCCTCCTGCGCGTAGACCATGCGACCGGTGCGGCGCACCGATTCGAGGATCGGACCGTAGTCGACGGGCGACAGCGAACGCAGGTCGACGACCTCGATGCTGGTGCCCTCGGCCTCGGCGAGCACGGCGGCCTGCAGCATCGTCGTGACCATGGCGCCGTGGCCGACGAGGGTGACGTCGGTGCCGCGGCGGACGATGCGCGACGCGTGCAGCGGCAGGGCGCGGGCAGAGGTGTCGACCTCGCCCTTCTGCCAGTACTTGCTCTTCGGCTCGAGGAAGATCACGGGGTCGGCCGAGGCGATCGCGTCCTGGATCATCCAGTACCCGTCGTTCGGCGTCGACGGGCTCACGACCCGCAGGCCCGGGGTGTGCGTGAAGTACGCTTCCGGGCTCTCCTGATGGTGCTCGATGGCGCCGATGTGCCCGCCGTACGGGATGCGGATCACGACGGGCATCTGCACCGCGCCCTCGAGGCGGTTGGTCATCTTGGCCAGCTGCGAGGTGATCTGGTCGAAGGCGGGGAACACGAACCCGTCGAACTGGATCTCGACCACCGGGCGGAATCCGGCGAGCGCCAGCCCGATCGCGGTGCCGACGAGCCCGGACTCGGCGAGCGGGCTGTCGATCACGCGGCGCTCGCCGAACTCGGCCTGCAGCCCCTCCGTGATGCGGAAGACGCCGCCGAGCTTGCCGATGTCCTCGCCCATGAGCAGCACGCGGTCGCTGCCGGCGAGAGACGCGCGCAGACCGGCGTTGATGGCGCGGCTGAGCGGCATCGTCGTGACCGAGGCCGCCGCCTCCGCCGTCGCGGGCGCGCTCGCCGTCGCGGGCGCACTCGCCGATTGCTGAGCCTGTCGAAGCACGGTCACGATGCGCCTCCCTCGAACGATGCCTCATACCCGGCGAGCCACTGCCGCTGCTCGTCCATGAGCGGATGCGGCTCCGAGTACACGTGGGCGAAGATGTCGTCGCGCTCGAGTCCGCCCAGCGCGTTGGTGCGGGTGCGGATGTCGTCGGCGAGAGCGTCCGCCTCGGCATCCACGTCGGCGAAGAACGACTCCGACGCACCCCGCGCGAGCAGGAAGGCCTTCATGCGTGCGAGGGGATCGCGGCGGCGCCACGCCTCCTCCTCGCTCGACGGCCGGTACTTCGTGGGGTCGTCGCTCGTCGTGTGCGCACCGAGCCGGTAGGTCATGGCCTCGATCGCCTGCGGCCCACCGCCTGCGCGCGCCTCGTCGAGCGCTGCCCGTGTGACGGCCCAGCTCGCGAGGACGTCGTTGCCGTCGATCAGCGCGCTCGGCATCCCGTACCCCGCGCCGCGCTTGTACAGCGGCGAGCGCGACTGCGTGGAGACGGGCACCGAGATGGCCCACTGGTTGTTCTGCAGGAAGAAGACCTCGGGGGTCTGATAGCTCGCGGCGAAGACCATCGCCTCGTGCACATCGCCCTGGCTCGACGCGCCGTCGCCGTAGTAGACGATGACGGCCTCGTCGCGGTCGGGATCTCCGGTGCCGCACCGGTCGTCGAAGACCAGACCCATGCCGAACCCGGTCGCGTGCAGCGTCTGCGAGCCGAGGACGAGCGTGTAGATGTGTGTGTTCCCGTTCTTCGGGTCGGTCGGGTCCCACCCGCCGTGCGTCAGTCCGCGCATCACGCGGATAATGTCGATCGGGTCGACGCCGCGGATCTTCGTCACGACGTGCTCGCGGTAGGACGGGAAGATGTGGTCCTGCTGCCGGGCCGCCCGGGCGGAGCCGACCTGCGCAGCCTCCTGCCCGTAGCTCGGCGGCCAGAGGGCCAGCTGCCCCTGCCGCTGGAGGTTCGTCGCCTGCACGTCGAACGCGCGGATGACGGCCATGTCGCGGTAGAACGTCTCGAGGTCGGCGTCGCTCAGCGCGTCGACCGCGGCGCGGTATCGCTCGGCGGCAGGGGTCGGGGCGAAGGTGCCGTCCGCTTCCAGGAAGCGGATCAGTGCGGGGTCTTCGGGCACGGTGGTTTCCGAAGGTGCCGTGGCGCCAGTCGTCACCAAGTCTTCAGGCGGGGTCACCGTTCTACGCTAGCCCGCACTCCTGCGTGCCCTTCCGGGAGGTTCTTCACAACGGATGCTGCAATCGCTAGGACCTTCTCGACAGATTCCTCTTCGCCGACGGAGATCCGGATGCCGTCACCGGCGAACGGACGGACGATCAGGCCCCCTTCCTCGAAGGCGGCGGCGAAGGTCGCGGTCTCGTCACCGGCCGGCAGCCACACGAAGTTTCCCTGCGCCTCCGGCACGTTCCAGCCCGCCTCGCGGAGGCCGTCCGCGAGCCGGTCACGACGCTCGGCGATCACGCGGACGCGCTCGAGCAGCTCATCCTCGGCGTCGAGGCTCGCGAGCGCGGCCTCCTCGGCGTGGGCGGTGACGGACAGCGGGATCGCCGTGCTGCGGGCCGCGTCGAGGACGCGCGGATGGCCGACCGCATAGCCGACCCGGAGGGCGGCGAGCCCGTACGCCTTGGAGAAGGTGCGGAGCACGACGACGTTGGGGTGGCCGCCGCTCGCGAGCACCCGGGCACCGTCGACGGCGTCGGTGTCGGTGACGAACTCGGAGTACGCCTCGTCGAGGATCACGAGCACGTCTGCCGGCACGCGGGCGACGAACCCGTCGAACTCCGCCTGCGTGACGACGGGTCCGGTCGGGTTGTTGGGGCTGCACACGATGATGGCGCGGGTGCGGTCGGTGATCGCGGCCGCCATCGCGTCGAGGTCGTGGCGGGCGCCCGCGGCGAGCGGCACCTGCACGGCCGTGGCACCGGCGACGACGGCGAGCCAGGGATACGCCTCGAACGAGCGCCACGCGTAGATGACCTCGTCGCCCGGGCCGGATGTCGCCAGCACGAGCTGGGCGAGGATCGAGACGCTGCCGGCGCCGATGTGGATCGCGTCGGCGCCGACGGCGAAGCGCTCGGCGAGGCGTTCGCGCAGCCGCGCGGCGCTGGCGTCCGGATACCTGTTCAGCGCGGTCGCCGCCTGCACGCGCTCGAGCACGCCCGGCAGCGGGTCGAAGGGGTTCTCGTTGCTCGACAGCTTGAACGCCTCTGCGCCGGCCTGCCGGCCCTGCTTGTACGGCGGCAGCGCGGCGACCTCGGGGCGCACGCGGACGGGGATCTCGGGAGCGTCGGTCACGGTCCCGAGTCTACGAGCGGGAGCGAGGCCACGTCTCGGGTCGTGATCTCGTTGGCCGCGGCCGAGGGGCATGGAAGACTGGGCGGACTATGGGCTTCCTCATCCGCGTCGTCGTCAACGCGTTCGCGATCTGGGTCGTCACCCTGATCCCGGCGCTCCAGGTCACCGTCGTGGCGTTCCCGCCGGGCGAGACGCTTCAGCTGGTGCTGACGCTGCTCATCGTCGCGGCGATCTTCGCGCTCGTGAACACCATCATCGGCACCGTCATCAAGGTGCTGGCGTTCCCGCTCTACATCCTCACGCTCGGGCTGATCGGCCTCCTCATCAACGCGTTCCTGCTGTGGCTCACGGCATGGCTCACGCACTGGTGGAACTGGGGCCTGCGGGTCGAGGACTTCTGGTGGGGCGTCGTCGCGGCGGTCATCATCACCCTCATCAACTGGATCTTCGGCATCATCCTGCGGCCTCGCAAGGACTGACTCAGTCCGCATCGCGCCTCGCGGCGTACTCGGTGACCTCGACGGCGTCCGCACGCGCGAGGTCGTCGAACACGTGTCGCAGCCCGTCGACGCGAGGATCGGACGACCCGTCGACGAGCGCCGCCGTCTCGGCATACGCCGTCAGCCGGTGCGCCGGCAGCCCCACCTCGTCGAGGCCGACGTCGGGGTCGGAGACCCGCTCGACGATGAAGCTGCCGGACGCGCCGACGGGCTGGCCGTGCCCTCCGCCGGCGAGAGCCACGACGGGATCGTCGGCGTGACGCACCGACACGCTCAGCGTCCCTGGTCCGACGTCGGCGTCGACCGGCGAGCCCAGCGAGACGAGCGTCTGGGTATCGTACGGGCCCTCGAGCGCCAGGTGCGACCCGATCATCGCGCCCTGCGAGAACCCGAACACGTGGATCGCCTCGCCCGGCTGCGCGCCGGCCGCGGCGAGCGCCGCTTCTGTCGCGGCGTACGAGTCCGACATCCTTCCGGCGTAGAGCTCCACGTTCGAGGCGTTGTCCCATGCGTCGTCGCCGCCCATCGCCGCGGACTGCATCCCGGCGATGTACACGGCGTACTGCCGCGAGCCGTCCGGCATCGTGTACCGCTCGACCCGCACCCGTGAGTCGCCCGCGCCCGGGATCCGCGCGGTCGCTGCCGCGAGGCTCTGCGGCGCGACCGAGGCCGGGGAGCTCGC
>NZ_DATCVK010000109.1:0-44134 GCF_036566905.1 Microbacterium sp.
GCCGCCCGGGTCGGGGGCCTGCGTGGCGGCGACCACTTCGGTCTGCCCGGCGTCGACGGGGCGGGCGGGGGAAGTTTCGGGGGTGCTGTTCTTGTCATCCATGCTCCGATGGTGCCGACCGGTCGCTGAAGCAGGCCTGAAGCATCCTGAAGCCGTGTTCAGGATGCCGCGGGGAGCACGACCGTGAACCGCGCGCCGCCGAGCGGCGAATCCTCGACCACCACGCTGCCGCCTTCGGCCTCGGCGATCGCGCGGACGATCGCAAGGCCCAGCCCACTGCCGCCGGCGTCGCGTGCACGTGCCTCGTCGAGGCGCACGAAGCGCTCGAAGATGCGCTCGCGCTCCGCCGCCGGAACGCCCGGGCCGTCGTCATCGACGGTCAGCAGCACCTGCCCGTCACTCTCGAGCACCCCGATAGCGACAGCCGACCGCGCGTGCCGCGCGGCGTTGTCGGCGAGATTGCGCACGAGCCGGCCCAGCAGGCGGACGTCACCGCGCACCCGTGCGGCATGGATGCCGGACCCATCGACCTCAGCCCCCCCGGCGCGGAGCCGCGAGATCTCCGCGAGGGCGAGGTCGTCGAGGTCGACGGCCTCTTGGTGGATCACAGGACTCTCGTCGAGCCGCGTCAGCAGCAGCAGCGCGTCGACGAGCTCCTGCATCCGCAGTCCTTCGTCGTGGACCACCCCGGCGAGATCGTCGACCGATGTCGCGTCGGGGTGCAGCTGCGCCAGTTCGGCGTGCTGGCGGATCGTAGCGAGCGGAGAGCGCAGCTCGTGCGAGGCATCCGATACGAACCGGCGCTGCGCAGCGGCCGCGGTATCCAACCGATCCAGCATTCGATTCATCGTGCCGGCGAGCGCGGCGATCTCGTCGCCCGATGCCGGCACGGCGATCCGCCGGTCCAGGCGATCGGCGGAGATGTCGTCCACCTCTGCGCGGATGCGCTCCACCGGGCGGAGTGCTCGCCCGACCACCCACCACGTGATCGCGGCGACCAGTGCGACGACGCCGGCGACGGCGACGGCGAGCAGCACCGCGACGGTGGCGAGGGTGCTCTGGTCGTCCTCCACCGACACCGCCAGGAGCAGCGCGCCGCCGTCGTCGAGGTCTTCCCGCACGACGATCATCGGTTCGTCGTCGTACGTGATCACGGGGCCTCCGTCGAGGTCGGGCAGGTCGCCGCCGTCGGCTTCCTCCGACGTGGCGACGACGCGCCCGTCCTCGCCGAGCACCTGCGCGATGTCGTCGTCGAGCTCGGTCACCACGGCCGGCCCTTCGGCGTCGATCCGGGCCGCGAGCTGCTCGGCGCGCGTCTCGGCGGCACGCACGGTGGCGTCACGGATGGTGACGGACAGGATGCCGTAGAACGCCAGCGCCCCCACCACCAGCGCGGCGGCGACGACCAGCGTCGAGGCCGCGGTGATGCGGGTCCGCAGCGAACGGCGATGCCCCTCAGCCACCGTCGGCCGCCAGACGGTAGCCCGCGCCGCGGATGGTCTCGATCGCCGCTCGGCCGAACGGCCGGTCGACCTTGCGCCGCAGGTGACCGACGTAGACCTCGACGATGTTCGGGTCCCCCTCGAAGTCGTCGTTCCAGACGCCGGCGATGAGGTCGCGCTTGGAGATCACCTGCCCACGGTGGCGCATGAGGTGCTCGAGCACGGAGAACTCCCGCGACGTGAGGTCGACATCGGTATCGCCGCGCCGCACCGTGCGGGCACCGGGGTCGAGCCGCAGATCGCCCGCCTCGAGCACCGTCGGCCGCTCGACACCGCCCCGGCGGATCAACGCACGCAGACGGGCGACGAGCACGGCGAACGAGAAGGGCTTGGTCACGTAGTCGTCGGCGCCCGTCTCGAGCGCCTCGACCTGGTCCCACTCGCCGTCCTTCGCCGTGAGCATGAGCACCGGCGTCCAGTTCTCCTCCGCCCGCAGCGCCTCGCAGACCTTCCATCCGCTCATGCCCGGCATCATCAGGTCGAGCACGATGGCGTCGTACGCGGTCTCCCGGGCCCGCCACAGTCCGTCCACACCGTTGTGGGCGACGTCCACCCCGAACCCCTCCGCCTCGAGTCCGCGACGGATGCCGTCGGCGAGGCGCACCTCATCATCCACCACGAGAATCCGCATCGGCCCCAGTCTGGCCCCCGCCGGCTGAATCCCGCCTGAAGCGCGGCCCTCCCGGAGGACGGGGCGTGACCTCGTGTCAGTATCGCCCGGCGGCGTGGAGGATTCGTAGTGCGGCGAGCGTCACCCACGGGTTCGGCAAAGTCTTGCCCGTCGGGCCCCAGTCGACGGACTCCACGCTCGGCCCCTCATCACGCACGCGGTACCAGCGCGCCGTCGCCGGCCACCCTCCGTCCGGAAGTCGAAGGCTCTCCAGCAGATCGAGCGCCCGGCCACAGCGCGGGTCGCGCATGTGACCCGTCTCACGTAACGCATCCAGCCCGGCCAGGACGTCATAGTGCCAATAGGCGGGGAAATGCAGCTGCACGGTAGATGGATGGAGCGGTTCATCGACGGACCGACGATACGTCACGTGCCGCTCGAGGAAGAAGTGGGCGGCTCGTGCGACGTTCTCTTTGTGCCGGCCGTGCGCCGCGAGACCCCGCAGCGGCAGGAACGACTCGTTGACCGACGACATCCGCGCTTCGGGGCGGCGGTCGCAGTTCCACCCGCCGTCTGGCCACTGCCACTGCGTGAGCCGATCGGCCAAGATGTCGACGCGCGGATCCGCACGGTAGCCCAACACGATCGCCGCCCAGAGGGCACCACCCTGCTGCGAGCCACAGCGCCGCGCCTTACCCGCCACCACGGGAACGAACCGTTGACTTGAATCCGCTCGGACTACTTCCCGGTCCGAGAGGTACTGGGGCGAGGTCCAGTGCGCGAGCACTTCGTCGACGAGGGAATCCACCTGGCCATCACCGCCGGCGCAGCCGAGTGAGGCAAGATGCAGCGCCACCCAGTGTGCACCCTGCCACTTGCGATACGTGGTGGCGGCAACCCGCAGCCGACCCGACAACAGGGCAGCCACCCGCGTCGACTCGCGCACCTCCCGGCGCAGCGCGCGCATGGGCCGCGACGAGGGGTCCTCGTCGCCGAGATCGCGGCGCGCGAGGAAACGCAGCGACACCTCCGTCGATCCCAGAAGCGCGCGCTCGTCCGCGGCATACCGCCCCTTCGCCACGCCCCGACTGTATGCCACGACAGACGCGAAGACATCCCGCTCGGACCCGGGACGCCCGCCCAAGGCCCGGCTACGGGGGCGCGTTCCGCCTGGACAGGATGCGGCAGGTCAGCTCCGAAGCACCGACTCCAGCAATCCCGGAAACAGCTCGTCGAGATCCTCGCGCCGGAGCGTCAGCATCCGCCCGCGCCCGTTCGGTTCGTTGCGGATGACGCCGGCCTCGCGGAGGACTTTCATGAAGTGCGACTTGGTGGACTTGGGGAGCGTCGGGTCAGTGGCATGGCAGGCGGCCATGTCGAGGGGACCATCGGCGAGCTGGCGCGCAATGGCGAGGCGCTCAGGGTCGCTGAGCGCGAAGAGCACGTCCGTGAGCTGGATCTCGGAGCGCTCGGGGTGCGGAAGATCCCCAGACATAGTTCGAGAATAGTTGAACAATTGTGGAAAGGCACGTACGCTCCGATAGTTCGAGAAAAATCGAACTCTAAGGGAGCAACCATGACCAACACCGCCTCGAGCCCAGTCGTCGAGCGGGCGAAGAGAGACGAAGCGCTCCCGCGCCGCACCCATTTCGGCTTCGTCCTGGCGATCGTGGCGCAGATCCTGATGATGGTCGGCGCCAGTGCGCCCTCGCCGTTCTATCCGGTGCTCGCGCAGAGCATCGGGTTCGATGCGATCGTCATCAGCGCCGTGTTCGCGGTGTACGCGGGAGCGCTGCTGCTCACCCTGCTGACGGCGGGCTCGCTCTCGGATCATGTCGGCCGTCGACCGGTCGTGATCGCAGGGTTCGTGCTGCTGGCTGGGAGCATGTTCCTGTTCTGGCATGCGGATGCCGTCGCAGTGTTGTTCTTCGCCCGGATTCTGCAGGGCGTGGCGAGCGGTCTGCTCATCTCAGCGCTGTCGGCGACCGCTCTCGACTTCGCGCCGAACGGACGCGCGGGTATCGCGGGACTCTGGAACGCGCTGAGCGCCGGCATCGGGCTTGCGCTCGGCGCACTGGTCTCGGGCGTGCTGCTCGACGTGAGCGGCCAGGCGCTGCTCGACGTCTTCGCTCCGCTGAGCACCGTGTATGCGGTGCTCGCGGTGCTGTTCTTCATGGTGCCGGAGACTGCTCCGCGCACGCCAGGAGCGTGGCGGTCGCTGCGCTTCCGGTTGACGGTTCCGTCAGCGATCCGCGCGGACTTCTGGCGCGGAGCTCCTGCCGTGGTCGCCGGTTGGGCGACAGGCGGACTGTTCCTGTCGCTCGGTGCGAACATCGTCCGAAGTGAGCTCGATGGCGAGGCGCACTTCTGGCAGGGGCTCGGAGTCGTGCTGCTCGCCGGCGTCGGCGCCGTGGCGGCGTTCGTGCTGCGCAAGCGTACGGCGCGGACGCTGGTGCTGTTCGGCACCGCAGCGCTCGGTGCAGGGACACTGCTGTCGCTGGTCGCGCTCGGTGTCGAGTCGCTGCCGTTCTACCTCATTGCGACCGCGGTGACCGGGATGGGTTTCGGCACCGGGTTCTCCGGTGTGATCGCCTCCCTGGCTCCGCGGATTCCGGCGGGCGAGCGGGCGGACACGTTCGCCGTGCTGTATGTGCTGGCTTATCTGTCGTTCGGTGTGCCCGCGGTCATCGCGGGGGCGCTGGTCGGGGTTGTCGGCCTGGGCGCTGTGGTCGTGGGGTACGGGGTCGTCGTGGTGGTGCTGGCGGGGGTCGCGTTCTGGTTGCGCCTACGGCGCGGGGCGTGACAGCATCCGCCTCAGGTAGATGTATGCGTCAGCGGAGCCTCGAGCGCTGACCGCATCCTGTCATCAGGGGTTCCGTGACTCGAACAACCCGGGAAGACCGCCGACATCTGGTCGCTAACGCGCGGCACAGGCAACGCGGTTATCGCTTCGTCATCACGGTCGCCCCGCGATCTCAATCGTCTCGGGCAGGTTGTCTCCCGGTTCCGTTGCCACACGGCGAGCGATGTCCCCGTCTACGAGGTACATCCCCGCATTCGATCCGGTGATGAAGAAGTCGTTGGCGGCGTCGCCGTCCAGCATCGTCGGAGTCAGCCACAACGCGTACTCCTTGCCTTTTTCGAGGAGAGGCCGGGACGACGGATCCTGCCGGACCGCGACGGCGTCTCCGGCGCTGACCGGCTCAGCAACCCGGCCCTTCCCAGCGCTTCCCGCTTCGTCCCGCGCGAAGCCAGGACCGATGATGACCTGCCGCACCGCATCATGAGCCGAGCTTAGGACGACGGCACACTGCCCTGCGCGCCGGAGCCCGGCTCGTTGAGAGCAACAGCGCCCGCGGCGCGGACCGGCATCCGCCTGCTCAAGGACCCGCCTTCGGGCCGTCTTGGTTCGAAGCCGGCGTGCGCGACGCGACTCCGCGACGCCGATAAAGTGCGTCGCATGGCAACGGACGTGACGCTCTACATCGGTCCCGCGACGGCGTACAAAAAATTCCGGTTCGTAGACATGAGCGCGTGGGAAGCCGTGCGTTCCCAGATCATCTCCGCGATGAACGCAGGCAAGGGCACGATCGAAATCGCCTGGAAGGGCGACACCATCGTCTACGTGTACAGCCCGCACCTCATGGTGACGTGGGTCGAGAAGACCGCGGAGTAGAGCGCCGCCGAATGCCACCGGCGCACATCCAGGTCGTGCCACGGCTCGAGAAGACCGCCGGCTACCTCAGTCGTCTTGGCGTTCCGTTCACGGTCCACGAGTGGGTCAACGGTGAACCCGAGGAGATCTCGGTCGAGGTCATGCGACAGATCATCGGATCTGCCGGCGGGGAATATCACTGAAGTACGCGTCGGCGCGGCGCTCCGAGCGACCGCGCTGCGGGCTGATCGTCAGAGTCGCTTGGGTCGGCGGATCGCCTGAACGATCATGGGGACATGACGATGCGGGTTCTGCTGAGCGATACGGCGTCGCTGGCTTACGACAGCGTCGGCGTCGGCATCCCGCTCCTCGCTCTGCACGGCGCGTACTCCGCACGGGGCGAGGTGCGCGGCTTCCTCGAGCCGATGATCGATGCACGGCCGGTGCGGCGGGTGTACATCGACTTGCCTGGCCACGGCGACTCCCGCCCCTCATCGGGAGTTCGGAGACCGGATGACGTGCTGGACCTGGTAGACCTCCTCCTCGACAGGGAAGCACCGACCGGCAGATTTCTGGTACTCGGGCACTCGTTCGGCGGACACTTCGCGCGCGCGATCGCGGCCCGGCATCCCGACCGGATCGCCGGAGTCGCGCTGATCTGCCCGGCTCTACCCGGGGAACAGCGCACCCCTGCACCAGTAGTGATTCGAGACGATCACGTGTCCACCGAACTCGATCCCGATCAGCGCGACGAGTACGAGGGGTACTTCGTCGTCCGAACGGCGGATACTCTCGATCGATTCCGTCGCGCGGTGATCCCCGTCGTCGGAGAGGTCGACGAGCAGACATTGGAGAGCGCGATCACCGCGGGACCACACAGCGCGGACCCCGACACGGTAGCCATAGACGCGCCGGTGCTGGTGATCTCGGGCCGACACGATCACTGGGTGGGCTGGGAACGGCAACAGCGCCTCGGCGATCGGTACCCGCGTGCCACCGTGGTCACTGCGGGCGACGCAGGACATGCGCTTCCCCACGAGCGTCCCGGTCTCGTGGCAGCGCTTTTGTCCGACTGGCTCGATGGGATCGGAATTTCCACAGCACCAGCTCGCCATCAGTAGCCACTGCGCGCGATAGGGTCCGGCATCCGCGCGCTGCCCGACCGGGTTGCGGGCGACGCGTCGGCCGAAGGTTCAGACGCCCTTCACAGCCGTCGTGGCGGTGGACTGAGATGCGCTCGTCGTCTTCGCTTGTGCGTTGGAACGTCACATGATGCAGATGGCCGCCCACCTCGATCGTGCCGGTGCGGTTCTCGACCGCTGCAGCGAACCACCGGGAGTCCGCCCCCTGGAAGGCACGGACCATCAGTCGTCCCTCGATCGTGACCATGCCGAGTTCGACGCGGTCCAGCACTGAGCTCCCGGCGGAGAGCCAGATCGACGAAAGGGCCGTCAGGCGAGTGCATCCGTGATGGCCCGCGCGAGCGTCTGCGTCGTACCCGTGCCGCCGATATCCGGCGTCAGGACCGCCGCCGCCCCATCCTCGAGGACACGTTCGATTGCCATCAGGATGGCCGCGGACGCGTCTGGATGACCGAGATGGTCGAGCATCATCGCACCGCACCAGATCTGTCCGATGGGGTTGGCGATGCCCTGACCTGCGATGTCTGGCGCTGACCCGTGAACCGGCTCGAACAGGCTTGGAAAGAGACCCTCGGGATTGATGTTGGCGCTGGGCGCCACTCCGATGGTGCCGGTGCAGGCGGGACCCAGGTCGGACAGGATGTCACCGAACAGGTTGCTTGCAACGACGACGTCGAACCAGTCAGGGTGCAGCACGAAGTTGGCCGCCAGGATGTCGATGTGGAACTGGTCCCGGGCGATGTCCGGAAACTTCGCTCCCATAGCCGCGAATCGCTCATCCCAGTACGGCATGGAAATGGTGATGCCGTTGCTCTTGGTTGCCGACGTGATTTTGTGGCGGTCTCGTCGCTGCGCCAGTTCGTAGGCATACCGCAGCACTCGATCCACACCGGTTCGGGTCATCACCGTTTGCTGGACGACCACTTCACGGTCAGTGTCATCGAAAATCTTCCCGCCGATGGATGAGTATTCACCTTCGGTGTTCTCACGGACCACGACGAAGTCGATATCGCCGGGGCCGCGGCCAGCGAGAGGGCTGGGAATTCCGGGGAGCAGACGGCAGGGGCGCAGACTGATGTACTGGTCGAACCGCCGGCGAAACTGGATGAGGCTTCCCCACAGCGAGATGTGGTCGGGGACGGTGTCCGGCCACCCGACAGCGCCGAAGAAGAGGGCGTCGAAACCCTTGAGTGTTTCGAACCAGTCGTCGGGGAGCATCTTTCCGTGCTCTACCCAGTAGTCGGCCGAGGCGAAGTCGAACTGCTCGTACGACAGTGGCACGTCGTACCGGTCCGCGGCGGCGCCGAGCACGGCAAGCCCTGCCGGTACGACCTCCTTCCCGATTCCGTCTCCGGGAATGACAGCAATTCGATGGGGCGCTGCGCTCACACCACGTTCCTTTCGGCAGGATAGTGACAGGCGACGCGGTGGCCGTCGCCGCGGTCGATAAGCGGCGGTTCCTCGACGGCGCACCGCTCGGTGGCTTTCCAGCAGCGGGTGCGAAACCGGCAGCCTGACGGCGGTGCCACAGGGCTGGGTACGTCACCGGTGAGCACGATGCGTTCCCGCGCTCGCTCGACGCGTGGGTCCGGAACGGGAATCGCTGACAGCAGAGCCTGTGTGTACGGGTGCATCGGACCCTCGTAAAGGGTGTCCACCGGCGCTTCTTCGATGAGTTTGCCCAGGTACATGACTCCGACGCGGTCGCTCAGGTGCCGGACCACGGACAGGTCGTGTGCGATGAACAGGTAGGTCAGGCCGAGATCACGCTGGAGGTCATCAAGCAGGTTCAGGACACCGGCCTGCACGCTGACGTCGAGCGCGCTGACAGGCTCGTCAAGGACGATGATCTCCGGTTCGACGGCGAGCGCTCGTGCGATGCCGATGCGTTGGCGTTGACCGCCGGAGAATTCGTGCGGAAACCGGTCAGCGAGTGCGGGATTCAAGCCGACCATGTCCAACAGCTCAAGCACCCGCTCACGCTGCTTCCCTCGATGAAGCCCGTGGATGATCAGGGGCTCCGTGAGGGTGTCGCTTACGGACTTTCGAGGGTTCAGCGACGCGTACGGATCCTGAAAGACGAACTGGATGCGGCGACGCAGGGCACGCAACCGTGTTCCTGCATGGCGTGTGATGTCCAAATCGTCGAGGCGGATGACCCCGGACGTCGAGGGCTGCAACTTGGCGACGCTGCGTCCCAGCGACGACTTGCCGCATCCTGACTCTCCGACAAGCCCAAAGGTCGTGCCGCCGGGCACGGACAGACTCACATCTGACACCGCATGGACGACCTCTGTGCTGCGCCGCAACAGGCTGCCGCCGGTAGGGTACTCCTTGACGAGACTTTCGACCGTCAACGTGGTGCTCATCGCGCCTCCTGCTGCCATTCGCCGACCCGGACGCAACTTGCCGTGTGCGCGGGCCCCACGCTCAACGGAGGCGGCACGACGACATCACAGCGACCTGCAACGGCGTACGCGCATCGCGGCGCGAAACGGCAGCCGTTCGGCCAGTTCGTAGCCACCGGCGGCTGCCCCGGGATCTGATAGAGGCGGTCGTCGCGCGACGAACGGCGGTCAAGGCGCGGCAGGGATGCGAGCAGCCCCGCGCTGTATGGATGCGCGGTGTCGTGGAAGAGCGGGTCTACGTCCGCCGCCTCGACGACGCCACCCGCATACATCACGATGACACGGTCGGCGATGCCGGCGACAACGCCGAGATCATGCGTGATGACAACGACCGTCGTACCGGTCCGTCGCTGCACCTCCCGCAGGACTTCTAGGACCTGAGCCTGCACGGTGACGTCCAGAGCAGTGGTCGGCTCGTCCGCGATCAGCAGGTCCGGCTCGTTGGCGATGCTCATCGCAATCATCACGCGCTGACGCATGCCGCCGGAAAACTCGTGGGGATAGCGGTCGATGCGCTTCTCGGGCGCCGGGATGCCCACAAGTTCAAGCAGTTCGACAGCCCGTACCCGGCGCTGCTCGCGCGTCGTGTCAGGACGGTGCACCCGCACCGCCTCAATCAGCTGGTCACCGACTGTCGCCACAGGGTTCAACGCTGTCAGCGCGTCCTGAAAAACGATGGCAACTTCGTTCCCGCGGATCTCGCGCAGTTCGTCGTCAGACAGCCCGACCAACTCCCGTCCGCGCAACCGGATAGACCCGGTGACGACCGCGCGCTTGGGAAGAATTCCCATGATCGCCATCGCCGTCATCGATTTACCCGAACCGGACTCCCCTACGATGCCGAGAGTCTCCCCGGCGAGCAGGGTGAAGCTGACGCCTTCGATAGCGCGGGCAGGGCCGGCGTCGGTCGGAAAGGTGACGGAGAGGTTTTCCACCTCGAGAAGCGGCGCGACGTCGTTCACAGGTTCTTGCCTTGCGGGTCGAGAGCGTCGCGCAGCCCGTCTCCGATGAAGTTGACGCTCAGCACAGTTATGAGGATGAACATGCCCGGGAAATAAAGCAGGTACACCTGCGGTGTGCCGACGTAGCCGGCGGCCTGGCTGAGCATGGACCCCCAGCTGGTCTGCGGCGATTGGACGCCGAAGCCAAGGAAGCTCAGCGTCGACTCCGCGATGATGGCCGACGCGACGGCCAGGCTCATGGCGACGGCGATGACCCCCGCCAGATTGGGGAGCAGGTGCGACAGCACGATGCGCACACTCGAGGCGCCAATGCCGCGAGCTGCTTCGATGAAGTCCTTCTCCCTCAACGACAGCACCTGCGCGCGCACCACACGGGCGATGTATGTCCAGCCCAGCGCAGTCAGGGCGAAGACGATGGTCGTCGGGGACGGCCCCAGCCCCTGCACGATCACAGCCAGCAGCGCAATGGCGGGGACGATGAGGAACAAGTCGGTCAGGCGCATGATGAGTTCCCCCACCCATCCCCCGGCGTACCCGGCGACGGCCCCCAGCGCGGTCCCGACCAACGTGGCCAGCAGCGCGACGCTCAATCCGATGGCCAGTGAGATCTGGCCGGCGTAGAGGATCTCGCTGAGGTAGTCACGGCCGAGCTCATCGGTGCCGAGCCAATGCTCGGCTGACGGAGAGGTCGGCCCGAGCAGCAGGTCCTGCTGACCCTGCGGGTACGGTGCGATCCAAGCAGCGCCGAAGCACACCACGATGAGGATCAGCAGGACGACGAGACTGCCCAGCGCCAGCTTGTGGTGTGCGAAGCGCTTAACGAGTTGCCGCGTGGAGCCAGCCGCGACGGGCTGTTCGGCGAGGAGTTCCTCGCTGCCGGTGATCCCTGCGCCGCTCATTGCAGCCTCACTCTCGGGTCGAGAAGTGCATACCCGATGTCGGCCACGAGGTTGCACAGCACCACTGCGATGGCGACCACAATCATCCAGGGCAGCAGCACGAAGACGTCGCCTGCGACAAGCGACTGCAGGAACAGGCGTCCCATCCCCGGGATGGCGAAGATCTGCTCGGTCACCACCAGACCTCCGATGAGGATCGCCGCATCGAGCGCGACCACGGTGACGAACGGCGCCAGCGAATTGCGGACCGCGTGACGCCAAATGATCTGCTTGCGAGGCACGCCCTTGGCTCGCGCGGTACGCACATAGTCGCTGGACAGCGAGTCCAACATCGCCGCCCGGCCGAAACGGCTCCACGAAGCGACCAGCGCGATCATCAACGCCGCCACCGGGAGGATGAGGTGGCGCGCGTAGTCCACCACACCGACCTCGGACACCGGCGGCAGACCGATAAAGAACAGCGGCGGCTCATCCAACCCGAACGTCTCCTTCGGCCAGACCGCCAACGCCTGGATCAATATCAGCCCGAACCAGAACGCAGGCATGGCGATGCCGACATACGACGCCCCGGTGAAGATCTGGTCGCCTAACGAGTATTGGCGGACAGCGGAATACACACTGATCCCGCCGGCGATGATGATCGCGACCAGCAGGCCCCAGAACGCCAGTTGCAGTGTCGGCCAGAGCGCGTCGCCGATGAGGGGCAAGACCGGCGTGCCGGTTCGCGAGCTCACCCCCCAGTCCCCCGTGAGGAAAGAGCGCAGCCAGAGCAGGTACTGCTCCACGATCGATCGCTCCAGGCCCAAACGCTCAATCTCCCGTTGCAGCGCAGTGGGGTCCGCGGCCTGCCGGAGCTTCGCCAGCGGGTCGAAGGTGGAGCGGACGGCCCAGAAGAGGATGAACGACGCCAGCAGGATCACGGGGAGTGAGTAGAGCACTCTCCTGGCGACGAAGCTGAACACAGTCTCTCCTGGGCCCGTCCGCTGTCAGCCTGCGAGACCCCAGGCGGCGAGGTTCCAGAAGGGACCCTGCACGGGGTTGATCTCGAGGGGCCCGCCCACCTTGTCGCTCCACAGCAGCACCAGCGGGACCGTGTCCAGCGGAAGGGAGGGCACGTTCTCAGCGATAACCGCGTCGGCCTGCTTCGACACATCGATTCGCTTGTCGATGTCCAGCTCGGTATCCACCTGGCTCAGCAGCGGGTCCAGCTCAGGAATCGAAACCCGGTAGAAGTTGATGCCCGAGAACCCGTTGTCTGCGGTCGGGATGTTGGTCGACAGGAACGACGAGCTGAGCGTGGGATCCGCGAACGTGTCCACAATCGCCCACAAGCCCGCCTGGAAGTCACCCTCCGGAGCGATCGTACCGAACAGGTCCGCCGGGGTGACCGAGTTGATGGTCATGTCGAACCCGGCCTCAGCGAGCTGGGACTGCAACACCTGGGTGGTGAGGTCGCGGCGCTTGTTGCCGGCCAGCGTTTCGATGGCGAAAGAGGCGGTCTGACCGCCCTTCTCCCAGACGCCGTCAGAGTTCTTCGCCCAGCCGTCACCCTCCATCAAGTCGCTCACCTTTTCGAGGTCGAGGCCGTACTGGGAGAAGTCGTCAGCGGCGTATTCGGCGACGATGGGACTGTTGAAGCTCTGCTGCGCCTCGTCAACTCCGAGGCTCCCGAACAGGCGCTCCACGATCGCGTCACGGTCAATGGAGTACGCGACGGCCTGACGGACCGCCTGGGAGTCGAAGGGGAAGGCCTCATTGTTGAACCACACCGCTTCCAGCGACCCGCTTCGCGCGTCGACCTGAGACGTGATGCCCGGCAGCCCAGACTCGATCTGGCTGAGTGCGTCCAGCTGCGGCGACGGGTACAGGACGTCGACCTGGCCGCTCTTGAGCGCCTGGAAGGCCGCAGTGGTGTCCGGGAGGAAGAGGTAGGTCACCTTGTCGAGATGAGGCTTTTCGCCCCAGTAGTTGTCATTGGGGATGAGGGTGACAGATGTTCCTCGGTCCCATGACTCGATCCTCCAAGGCCCGCCGCTGAAGTCGTAGCCGTCGGCCATGATGGCCGCTCGGTCCTGCCCATCCAGCAGGTGCGCCGGCAGCACACCGTAGTTGCTGAACAGGGTGCGCCAGCCGGCATACGGGGTGTCGAGCGTCACGACGACCGTCTGAGGGTCAGGCGATTCGATAGCGGAGATCCGGTCATAGCCGGTCTTGTCGAAGATGTCCTCACCGTCTCGGATCTGTAGGGCGGTGTATTCGAAGTCGGCGGAGGTGATGGGCTGACCGTCCGACCACACTGCGTCCGGGTTGATCTTGTACGTGATGGTCTGGCCGGCGCCGGTGGTCTCTGCCACAGGCTCCCCCGCGACCAGGTCCGACGGCACCGGCCCCCACGCACCATCGACCAGGCGGGTGTCGAAGACCACGGGCATGGTGGGCACCTGCATCATGTAAGTGCCCCAGATGGAGCCGGCACAGGTGGCGATCCAGTCCACGCAGTCGGGCTCCTGCTCGGCTCCGATGACGACTTCGCCCCCCTCCTGCACCGCGCCGGTCGGGGTTGAACTGGTGTTGCTGGTGGCGCCCGTGCAGCCTGACAGTGCTGCGGTGAGCGCGACAGCAGTAACCGATGCGACGGCGAGTACCAGCCGACGCGAGAGCCGGGAGACCGGCGGTGTCTTCGACATCTGAAACTCCACTTTTCGTTCGTTGACGGGTGGCTCGGGTGGCCCTACGTCGGCCGGGTGCCTCGAATATATGGCCGTGCATTCCCCTTTAGCAAGACTTATAGTCAATGGGATTGATTACGTTTTTGTTTCGCGATGCAGCCGACTTGTGGTCAGCGCTGGGCGGCGTCGGGTTCGACGTCGCTCCACGCAACTCCCGAGAGCGTTCGCAGTGCGAGATCGGTCATCCTTCGCTGGGTGTGCTCCAACATCGCCAACCCGGTCGGCTCGTGGCCGCCTTCGAAGACATCGAGAAGGATGTCCCCGCCGCGTTGCCGCACTTCGTCGACGAAGCTCTGAACTCCGACGATGGGGGTGCGCGTGTCGATGGCGCCTTGGTTGATCCATACGGACGCGGTCAGATGGTCGATGTAACTGATTGCCGAGTAGCGCTCAACCATCTCGGGCGGCACCCAAGTTGTCCAGACGCTCCGAACGGCGGGGTTCATCTCTGCGATGGCGGCGCTCCAGTCCGCGACGGCCACTTGCGCGAGACCCCCCGCGAACCGGTCGGGAAGCCGCCCGACACTGAGCAGGGTGAGATGGCCGCCGAAGGAGGCGCCCGTGATGAAGGTGGTGTCCGGATCCGCCAAGCCGCGCTTCGCGAGCCAGTCAAGGGCCGCGGCGACGTCTTCGATCTCCCGGTCGCCGCCTGAGCCCCAGAACCCCTCGCGGAAGCGTTGACCGAACGTGACGGATCCACGGTAGTTGAGCGCCGCGTAGGCGAAGCCGGCATCGAGCCAAGCCTGCGCGGACGGATCGTAGGCGTCGACGGTCACGAGGTTCGGACCCCCGTGGACGGCCAGTATCGTCCCGAGCGGTTCGCCGTCTGGGATCCCCAGCCACACCTGAACCTTGGTGCCATCGGCGCTGCCGACCATCGCCGAGCCGAAGGGAGTGGCCCGCGCGACCGCAGCCGGAGCGACGAGGGTCACCGGAGCATCATTGCTGTCCAGTCCGATGACATGAAGTGGCTCATCCCATCGAGACCGGACCACACGGACATGCCCGTCGGGTGCGTAGTAGGACGACCATTGGAAGGGATGGAGGTCGGCGACGTCCGGGTTCGCAAAACTCGCTCCCTCCATGACGATGCTGTATTCCGCGGACCCTTCCGTCAGCTCCAGCAGGCGGTGCAGCCCATCTTCTACGTGGAGAGCGAGCACCCGGCGGGACGGGGCGTGCCAGTCCAGTGGAACGAGTTCACCGGCCAGCTCGGGGAACGCGAAGTCTTCGCGAGCGTTCGTCCTGGGATTCCAGATCGCCGGGCGCGCGAAGCCGGACCTCTCCGTGCTCAGAAGAATGCGCTCGTCCCCGGCGGCTGCGGAGAACCGCACGCCTCGCACCGGCCCAGCCGGCAGATCATTCAGGACGCCTACCGTCTCATCGGTGTCGGCGTCGATGACAGTCAGTGCGGGCCTGCGTACGCCCGGGTTGTGGTCTGTGGTGTCCACACACACCAGGCGACCGTCGGCGGAGACTTGGCCGTACCATGCCTCGACGGGGTTGCTGTAGACCACTCGCGGCTCACCCCACGGCTGAGCAGGGATGAGCAGGACGTGGAAGCCTTCGTCGTCGACGACCGTGGCGACGACCGCTGAACCGTCGACACTTGCCTCCAGTCCACGCAACACGTACGGCGCCCGCCCGGGTGTGAGCGGCACGGCGGTCGTACCATCGACGGAGATGGCCACGAGTGAACCGACTTCGGATCCCCCGCCGTCGTCCAGGTCGATCACCCAGCGGCCGTCCGCGGTGAGGATGGCACCGACGCTTATCGGAAACGGAAGCAGTGGGGACTCCGGCTGACCCGGGCGCCAGAGTCGGCCACGCGAACCGTCGGGATGGTCCTCGACGAGGAGCAGCACCTCGTCCCGGCTCGTTGCCGGACGAACGGTGAGCAGATATGGCATGGAGAACCGCTGTCCGATACGGTCTTCCACGCTTGCGAATTCTGTCGACATCCTCGCTCCTCCGAAGTCAGATATGTTGACTATGACACTGACTAGACGCGTCCTCAAGAGGCAAATCAGCGTCGTTGACAATGGGCCTGCGGGGTGCGCTACGGTGAATCAGCGACACCGGCTCTGGAGGGGATGCGATGGCGACGAACCAAGCGGGCAAGAAGCCCGGCTCGCCTCGACCGCGCCGCCCGCGCGACTCCCTCAGCCGCGAGATCATCGTGGAAGCGGCGGAGAAGATCGTCGAGCGCGACGGATTGGACCGCCTGACATTCCAATCACTGGGCGATGAACTATCCGCCCACCCCACGTCTATCTACCGCCACTTCCGGGATAAGGATGATCTCCTCCTAGAGGTCATCGACACGCTGCGAGCACGCTCCTACAGCGGAGCGATGATCCCCACCGATGACTGGATGGCGGACCTACGGGCGCAGGCTCACCTCATCCACGACCACTATCTGCGTTACCCGCAGTTCGCGCTGCAGATGGCATTGCGGCGGCCGACGGACTTCCATTCGATGGACTTCTCCATCGGCGCGTTGCGCCGTGGCGGGTACGGCCCGGAGGAAGCAGCCCTGTATGCCCGCGCGATGGGGCAGCTCGTGCGGTCGGCGACGAGCATCGAGGCCGCCCTCGCCGCTCTGCCTGACGAAATCCACGAGGCCGACGAGCTCACCTGGGAGCTCGACTACCGGCGCCTGGACCTCGAGGAGTACCCCAATATCGCGTGGGTGGATTCGCGACTCCCCGGCATTCGTGACCCACGAGCGTGGGAAACCGCCTTGGACCTGCTGTTGGAGAGCATCGAACGCCGCGCGCCCGGCCGAGCCGCCGATGCCAGCGCCGACGAGTAGGGCGAAGGACCCTCTACGCAAGGTAATTCAGGACCTCACTGGCAGCCTCCTGGCCAGACGCGATCGCCCCGTCGAGCGTGGCGGCGTGGTGCCTGGAGATATCCGCGCCCGCGAAGATGAAGCGGCCGTCGATCTCGCGCACGGCAGTCGCGCGCCGATCGAACCCGGGAGGCTTCGCCAGCCAGGCGCCACGGAACAACGGGTCGTTGTTCCAATCGTGCGTGTCCACCGCCCGGACCCGCACCTCCGGGAGCAATTGTCGCAGCTCACGCTCAATCGCCCGTGGGGTGAGATCGGCACGGCCGAGGTCGCTTGCGGTGCCGAAGGCCACCAGCAGGGAGCGATCGCCTCCGAGCTTCCGGTACGTGCGCACGTATGCGAACGGCCCCGTTGCATCACTTGCCCGCACTGTGCCGTCGACACCCTCGACCTCAAGCCACAGTTTCACCGATGCGCCCGGATGAGTGCCGAGGGGCCGTGTAGCAGCCGTCACGCCCGCGGGCAGGGAGATGTGCGGCCAGGTGTTGACGGGTGTCGCCATGACGACGGCGGCCGCATCGACCGACGGCCCGCCGTCGGCGTTCACGGTGAAGCCTCGCCGGGAGGGGACAATGGCGCGGACGGCTCTTCCGGTCTGCGCGCCGGGCCCGTCGGAGTGGAGGGATGACACCAGCTGGCCGGTGCCGCCTTGGATGGTCAGGTTGTAGTGGTCGAGGTCCGCAAGGAGTGCTCCAGTGGCGCCGCGGAACGTGGTCGCGGCTGCCTCATCCATCCTGCAGCCGTTGAGGTAGCGGCAGAAGATGTCCATCCAGGCTCTCGCTGCGGATCCCACACCGCGACGCGCGAGCCACTCGTCGAGGCTGACGGAGTCGTCCCAGCCCTCGCTGGCCGACAGCGCCGCCGTGAGTTCTTCGATGGACTCCGAGGGGACAGCAGGCGACCCGAGGACAGCTTCTGCCGTCCTCACGATGTAGCGGTCGGGTTTCGGTGTCTCCTCCAGACGCAACCCGTAACGGGACATCTCCGCGAGGATGTGCTGATGCTCGGGCAGCACCCATGTGCCGCCGAACTCGACGTCTGTGGCGGTATCGTTGAACGGCCGCTGATAGGCGCGTCCACCGATACGGTCGCCAGCCTCCAACAGCGCGACGACAACGCCGGCCGCATGCAGGTCGCGCGCCGCGGTCAGTCCCGCCAGGCCCGCCCCGACGACCGCGACGTCGCGGTGGAGGGTCTTGCCGCTCATCCTCGTACTCCAGTCCACGGCTCGCCCCGCAACGCCCGCCGCGCCAGCTCGAGCATCACCTGCTGATCCCTCACGAGCTCGTCCACCGTCACCGTTTGGTGACCACCGTCGAACCACTCCAGTGAGACGTCGCCGCCAGCTTCTCTTAGCGCCGCGACGTACGCCTCGATCTGACGCGGCGGGGTCCGGGTGTCGTTTCGGCCGTTTCGGATCCATACCGGGGAGCGGACATCGTCCACGTAGCTCAGAGCGGACGCGTGGGTGTACGCATCGGCGGCTTCATCAGGAGTGCCTCCCAGGAACCACCGAATGGCCCGCTGCAGCGCGGGGCTCATGTCGGGATAAGCCAATGCCCAGTCCGCCATCGCGACGTGGGCCCAGCCACCCGCGAACAGGTCCGGAAGCTTTCCCAGCGCAAGCAACGTCAAATAGCCCCCGTACGACTCTCCGGTGATGAACACCTCACCCGGTGCGGCATGTCCGGAGGCGACCAGGAACTCGGCCGCCGACCGCACGTCCTCGATCTCGCCCACTCCGAGTCGGCCGACGAACGACTCCCGGAATTCTCGACCGAACGTGACTGATCCGCGGTAGTTGAGCGATGCGAACGCGAAGCCCTCGTCGATCCAGGCCTGCGCGACGGGGTCGAAGTGGTCCGTGGTGACGAAAGTAGGACCGCCGTGCAGTTCAAGCACGGTCGGCCATGGCCCGCCGCCCGCGGGCGTGCCGAGCCAAAGCTGACTGGACATCCCATCCGATGCTCGCACTTGCCAGGACGTGAATCGTGCGCCCGCGGGTGTGTCATGGGGCGGAAGCAACGGCTGCGGCGACAGCTGCTCTGGCCCTGTCCAGGACAGCACCTGGAGAGGCTCGTGATAGGCCTGGCGCGTGATCCTGACCGTGCCGTCCGCGGCGTAATGGGACGCATAGACGTACAGTTGGCCGGTGACGATGCTCGGCTGAAACACCGCCCCCTGAGGGTGTGGCACGCGGGTTACCTTGCCCGTGTCAGCGCTGACCTCGTACAAGACGTGCACACCCCCGTCGACGTGCGCCACGAGAATCCGCTTGGCGTCGGGCGACCAATCCAACGGGTGGACGTCACCGACGAAGTCGGGCATGGCATATTCGGTGCGAGCGCCGGTCGCCGGCGTCCAGATGGCCGGCCGAGCGAATCCGCTGCGCTCACTGACGACGAGGAGACGGTTGTCACCGGGTAGAGGCGAGAACGTGACCGCACGGGCAGTACCGTCGGGGGCATCGAAGAGCGTCCCGATGACTTCCCCGGTGCTCGTCTGCAGCGCAGTCACACCGAACCGCCGTCGATCGGGAAGGTGGCTCGTCGAGTCGACCGTCGCCACAGACCCGTCGGTCGACAACTTGCCGTTCCAGGCTTCGACTTCGCTGCGGTAGAGCCGTCTGGGAGGTTCCGACTCATCGAGTTGGACGAGCCACAGGTCGAACCCACCGGAGTGAACGGCGGTCAACAGACACGTGTGAGCGCTCGCGGACACGTCGATGCCCCGCAGCGAGTAGGGGGGCAGGTCCGGCGTAAGGTCGCGGTCGCTCCGGTCAATGAAGGACGCGAGCCAGGCGTGGCCCAGTTCGGTACCGCCGCCGTCGCGGAGCCGGATGACACCCTCACCGTCCGGCGCAGGCACCCCGGCCAAAAGGTCGCCATCGATCGGATGGATAGCCGTCAGGCTGTCGGTCCCCTCCCTCCAGCGCTCAAGGTAGGGACCATTCGGGCCGATGGTCACGACCAGCGCCTGGTTCAGGTCCCCCGCCGCGCGCTTGACCGAGTAGCGCAATGGGGTGGCGAACCGCTGCCGCCACGACTCACTCATCGCCGGTCGCAGCCGCTGAAAAGAGGCCACCTTGAGCTGGCGAGAGCGGGGCCCGCGTCAACTCGTTCAACAGTCCAGTGACAAGTTCGACCCGCTCCAGCAGAGATGGGACCGATACCCATTCGTCGACGCCGTGCGCGCCCGAACCATCGGGGCCGAGGCCGTCCAACGTCCGCGCTCCGAGCGCGGCTGTGAAATTGCCGTCGGAGGCTCCCCCCGCCGAGACAGCCTGAAGGTCGGTGTGACCCAGCCGTCCGCCCACCGCACGGGCGATGTCCAGCAGCTCCCGCGAGCAGCGGTCCTCCATCGGCGGACGGTTGATACCGCCGGTCACCCGGACCTCGACATCCGGGGTGTGCGCGGGCAAGGCGTGCATGTGGGCGTGAACTCGTTCAAGTTCGGCGACCGTCCACGCTCTCACATCTATCTTCAGGTGCGCGGCGTCGGGGATCACGTTCGTCGCGGTGCCCGCGTGCGCGACCGTTGGGCTCACGGTCGTTCCCTGCTGTTCGTCAGCGAATGACGCCACACCCAGCACCTGGTGCGCGAGTTCCACCAGCGCGTTGCGGCCCTCGGCGGGGTCTAGACCTGCGTGAGCAGCGCGGCCGTGAACATCCAGTCGGTAGATGCTGCCGCCTCGTCGGGCCACCTTGACCGCGCCACCCAGACTGGGCTCGAGAACGAGCACGGCGCCGGCACGCACGGCTTCACGTTCGATGAGAGCGCGTGAGGTCAGTGAGCCCACTTCCTCGTCGCTGGTCAGCAGCACCGCGACTCGCTCCGGGTGGCGAGCCTGGGCGAGCGCCTCGGCCATGATCACGATCCCAGCCTTCATGTCGAACACCCCCGGGCCGGTCACCCGGTCATCCCCGCAGCGGAACGGCCGCTGCGCGGTCGTTCCGACGGGAAACACGGTGTCGATGTGTCCAAGCAACAGCACATCGGGCTGCGTCCCGCCGGCCCACGAGAGGTGTGTGACACCGCTGACCGTCTCACGGCGCGGTGGTCCGATCAGCGGTTGAAGCCAAGCGGACACCAGTCCCTGCGCGGCTGCGATGCCGGGTGCGTACCCTGAGGGCGTTTCGATGGAGACCAACGCCTCCAACCGCTCCAGCACACGTGTTCTGTCAGTCACCATACGACGTCTTCCCTGGTCAGAAACTCCGCCAGCGCGGCGGCCGTGGCTTCGGGTGCCTCTTCGGCGAGATAGTGCTCAGCGTCGACGTGGCGCCCGGAGACGGTAGTGGCGTATGAGCGCCATATGTCGGTGACGTCGAAGTTCCGGCCGACGTAGCTGTGCTGCCCCCACAGTGCGAGCAACGGAGCGGAAATGACGCGACCGCACTCCTGGTCCTCACGGTCGTGCTCCAGATCCACCGTGGCGGCGGCGCGGTAGTCGGCGCAGGAAGCCCTGATGCACTCGTCGTCGAAGCAGCGGAGGTACTCGGCGAACGCGTCGGGAACGAACCCGTCAGTCCCCGGGTTCCGGCCCGCGAATCTGCTCTCGAGCCACGCGCGTGGCGCGGCTGTGATGAGGTCTTCCGGAAGCCCGCCGGGGCGCGAAAGGAAGAACCAGTGGAAGTAGCTCGTGGCCATTGTGCGATCGACGTTCTCGAACATGTGCAGGGTGGGCACGATGTCCAACACGGCGATACCGGCGACAGCGTCGGGGTGATCCACCGCCATTCGGTGCGCCACCCGGCCTCCCCGATCATGCCCCGCGACGAAGAATCGGTCGTAGCCCAGTTCCCGCATCACGGCCACCTGGTCGGTGGCCATCTCGCGCTTGGAGTACACGTCGCCCGCGGGACGGTCCGATTCGCCGTAGCCGCGCAGGTCAGCCGAGACGACGGTGTACCGCCCAGCAAGCGCTGCGGCGACCCGCTCCCACATCGCCTTGGTTTGCGGGTACCCGTGCAGCAGCAGCACGGGCGCTCCCGCCCCAGACACCGACACGGCGATTGACACGCCAGAGCAGTCGATCCGCCGGGTGTGCATAGCTGAACCCATGGTTGCGCCCTCATTTGAAGTCAGTGGCATTGACTATAGCAATGACTGCCTCGGCTTTGTACCTCCCGCAGCCATTCGCGTCCGTTGAGCACCCTCGCCGCGGGTGGCGCAGGAAATCCACGCGGTCCGAGAAGAGCTCGACCTGCGTGCTGACGCGCTGTGCGCCTGGAATTTTGGGCGGCGTCCCCAGCGCGGGCCGTCGGCGGGTCCTCGTCCGTCGGCCTCGACCGTCAGCGGCTGGGCACCCCGCCGAGCGGCAGGTCAAGGAATGGCCCGCCGAGGGGTGACCGGGGGTCGGGCGGCTCCAGCATCCCGCCGTGGATCTCAGCGAGTCGTTGGACGGCGTCGTCTTCAGGCTGATAGCCGATGCACTTTCCGGCTTCGAGCGGGAACCAGCCGGGGCTGTTGGCTGAGACTCCCCACACGAGGTGATGCCCTGGCGTGTCAAGCGCGACCACAGCCTCGATAAGACGAACCGTGTCGGCGACCGACAGCCACGTGGCGACCGTCCGGCCGGCGGACGGCTCGCGCCCGAACGTGCAGATGCGTGCCGAGACGACACACATCCCATACCGATCAGCGAACAGACTTCCCAGCGCCTCCATCGCCACCTTGCTGACCCCGTAATACGAGTCGGGACGAGACGCACGCACGTCGGCGGTGGTACCGGTCAAGTAGCCGCCGGCATGGATGGAGCTCGCGAGCAGCACGCGCCGGACCCCCGCGTGGTGGGCGGCTTCCAGGACCCGCTTCGTCCCGTCGATGTTCACCTGGAGAAGGTCGTCCCATGGCGCTTCGGTGGAGATCCCCGCCAGGTGCACCAGCGCGTCCGCCCCTTCCAGCACCGCGGCGAAGGACTCCGCATCGGTGACCGAGCATCGGGTCCACGTGCCGTCGGCGTGGTCGGGCAGCTCAAGGTCCACCAGCCGCAGCCGGTGGCGGCCGGCGAGCAGAGGGGTGACGGCCCGTCCCATGACGCCGGCTGCGCCGGTGACGACGACGATCGCCATCAGGCGGTGAGGAGCCGGCGGGTTTCGTCGAGGCGCTCACGCGGGACGAACTGGCCGAAGGTGTCGTTGGCGAAGAAGGTCACCCCGTCGGTGAGGTGGCGGTGTGAGCGCAGCACTTCGCGCTGATATTGGTAGCTGCGGATGTCGTCCAGGTGGGTGCGGTACGCGTACCAGGGGTCTACGAAGTCGACCGCGTAGAGCGTGCGCGCACGCATCCGGGCCTTGCTCTGCAGGTTCGGGATGATCTCGGTCCGCTCCACGAGGACAGCGAAGGTGGAGACGACGATCGCGTCCAGCGCGTCATAGCACTCGTCGGTCATGCCCCACACATCGCGTTCGACCTCCGCGCGCCAATAGCTGTCCATCCAGTAGATCTGGCGGTCGCCCATCGCTGCACGCAACCCGAGGAAGAACGCACGGATCCCCTCCTGCCGTTCCGCGGTCAGCTCCGGCGCGTTCTTCGGATTCCAGAAACCCAGCAGCCCGAACTGATTGCCGAGGAGCACTCCGTCCAGTTCGAAGTCGGAAACGAACGCTGCCGTCTGGCGCGCGACGAACTCGCCGGCGAGGGTGCCCACCGGGATGCCTGCGGGCCAACCGGCGTAAGCCCGGGAGTCGGCGTTGAGCGGGAGGGTGACGTCGATGAGCCCGGGAATTTCGTGACCGCCAGCGTCGGCGCGAGCGGCTGCTACCTCCGGGTGCCGGACGGTCTTCCATTCGCTGCGGCAGAACTCGGGGCCGGGCTCGAGGTATTCCAGCAGTCGCAGTTGCACACCGCGTCGGGCGGCTTCCTCACGAATGGTCGCGTAGATGTGAGCGAGCGAGCGGTAGTCCATCAGCTGTTCGGACAGCACCATCATCGGTCCCGCCGAGTACGGGTTCGCGGATCGCTCACCACCCTCGCGCACCCGGTCCAGCCAGTTGGCGTTGTGGTTGCGTATCGCCGTCTCGAAGGTCTGCCCCGTATCGGGGTCCCATGCGTACGCGTTGTACCGTGCCCAGTCGAAGGCGTCGTCCAGCCCGTCCGGTCCCCGCCAGTCCAACACGTGGTCGCCGTTGCCGGCACAGAAGACGATCGTCAGGTCGTTTCCGTCGATCCAGTCCGCATGGTGGTCGAAGAACGCTGCGACGCCGGTGCTGGGTTCGCGCAGATCGTCGAAGATCTTGGGGGTGACCCACAGGCAGACTTCGTGGGGGACGGTCATGAGATTCCTTTCACTGCGGTCAGCGCCGCGTCGAGTCGAGAAGTCGAGGCGAGGCCCGCGTGGTACACGAGAAGTTCGTTGGCGCCCGCCGCCTGAAGTGCCGCCCACGCATCGGTGAGCTCGGTGGCGGTGGGTGCCGGGTCGTTGAGGATGGTGACGTATGCGCCGTGCGCGGCGGCGTCGCGCAACTGGGCGACGGCGGACGCGGTGTTCTGCCACGCGTCTGCGAGGGTGTGGCCGAGGGGTGCGAGCTGGTCGGGGTCGGGATGGAACAGCACGTCGCTGATGCCGGATGCCGTCGCTTCCTGCAGCACCCGCGACCTGAAACTGTTCGCCGCATCGCTGCGCGCGCTCCGCACACGATCGGCGGTGTCAGCCGGGATGGTTGCGTGGCATCGAAGTGCCGCCCGGACTTGTGCAGGGTCCGCGTCGGCGGCCGTCGCGCACCGCGGGCAGAGGCACCATGACAGCGCCTCTACGTCCAGGTTGGCTGCCGTGGTCTTGTCGTGCAGGGAGGCGTGACCGAGATTCGACCAGGATGCGCCTTCGACGACCACCCGGTCCGAGCCTGCCCGCGCCACGCTCTGCAGGGTCGCAACGGCAAAGTCGAGTGCTTCGGGAGACCGGAGACAGATCGCATGGCGGGAGACCGTCCCGAACGCATCCACGACGCGCGGGATGTCAGGTCGAGCGCCCTCGACGTGGCCGAGCACGACCCAGGCGGATACCCGCACACCTGCCCGAGTGAGGCCGTCCCGAGCGCGTTCGTACGAGGCATCCCCCCGGGGAAGCGGCCCGGGGTCCTCGAGGTAGCTGGCTGACTGGTCGACGTGGACGATCCGGTGGGCGGGATGCCGGGGAGTGGCCGCTCGAGTGGCGTGGTAGGTGGCGGCGAGGGCGACCTGATCAACGCCACGGCCGGCGAGCCAGGCTGCGGCGGCGGGATCCCCGTCGATGTCCCACGGGAACAGGCTGAAGGTGACGCGCATCAGAATCGCGGCAGTCCTGCGTCGTAGCCGGGGTCGACCGACCGCATGTACCCGGTGTCATCACGGACCGTTCGTCCGGACTCGACGTAGGCGCGATGCAGCCGTTCCACGGCGTCGCGGCGCAGCTCGACGCCCAGGCCGGGTCCGTCGGGCACGGCGAGAGCACCGTCCCGGAATGAGAACGTGCCGTCGTGGACGATGTCATCACGCACGTTCCACGGATAGTGGGTGTCGCTGGCGTAAGTGAGGGCCTCGGATGCGGCGGCCACGTGTGTCATCGCAGCCAAAGACACCCCCAGGTGGGAGTTAGAGTGCATGGATACGCCCAGCCCAGCCGCGGCGCACTCGCGGGCAAGGTCCAGTGCGCTGGACAGACCACCCCAGTAGTGGTGATCGGCCAGGACGATGTCCAACGCCGTCGCGGCGACGACTTCGTCGAGGTCTTCCAGCGTGTTGACGATCATGTTGCTGGCCAGCGGCAGAGAGGTCGACGCGCGCACGCGCGCCATCGCCGGGATCGACAGCACCGGATCCTCCAGGTAGTCGAGGACGCCTTCGAGCGCGGCCGCCGCCCGGAGGGCGGTGGGTTCGGTCCACGCGCCGTTCGGATCGATGCGCAAGGGCACGTCCGGGAACGCCGCCTGCAGCGCCTGGATCGCGGCGACCTCCTGTTCAGGCGCGAAGACGCCCGCCTTGAGCTTGAGGGACCCGAACCCGTACTCGTTCACCATGGTGCGCGCGAGCTTGACGACGTCGTCCGCGCTGAGGACGCCGCCCCAATCGTCGGTGGCGCCACCCGGGTGGCCCGGCCACTTGTAAAAGAGGTAGCCGGCGTAGTCAACGCGTTCCCGTACCGCTCCGCCCAACAGGTCCACGACCCGGACCCCTTCCAGACGGGCCCAGGCGTCAATCGCAGCAACGTCGAACGGTGACCGCGCGATGTTGCGCTCTACGAGCGGCGTGTCGGGGCCGAGCACAGACAGCACCACTTCGGTGATGTCCTCCGGAGAATCCACCCGCGTGCCAATGAGGTGCGGAGCGATGGCTCGAAGCCGGTTGAGCAGTGTCAGATCTCCGCCCGCTTCGCCGAGGCCGGTCGTCCCGTCTTCGGTGGTGAGCACCACGAGGCTGCGCAGCGCCAGCGGTTCATGCACGCCCCACGTATTCAGGAGGGGAGGATCCGAGAACGCCAGCGGAATGACTTCCACTGCGGTGATGCGGCTCATCGCGACACCACCGTGTCGAGCCCGGGAGGGGCAGGAAGGCGGCGCGCCCCCTCCCCCTCCCGGACGGAAGTTCCCGTCAGAACGGACGTGAAGGTCCGCCCCAGCGGGTGGTCGGGGTTGTGGGCGAGGTCGGTGAACCGCGCAGCCATCAGGTCGTGTCCGTCCGGGTTCGGGTGGAGGTCGTCGCGTCGCTCGATGTCTACCGCGCCGAGGGTGGCGGCCTCGAGCGCGTCCGGCGAGGCGGTGTGCACTCGGGTCATCCCTCGTGAAGGGACGTGGCACGCACCATCAGCTGCGGGGCGTACAACTCGGCGGCTGAGTCGCCGACGGGGTCGAGGTTGAGCACCTGCCGGACGGCGGCAGCGCCCATCTTGTTGCCGGCGTGACGGATGCTGGTCAGCGGGACGATGGCGTACTCGGCGAACTCTATGTCGTCGTAGCCGACAAGGGAGACCTGCTCGGGGATGCGGACTCCTGCGGCGATCAGCTTGTGCATGAGGCCGAGCGCGAGCAGGTCGTTCCCGGCGAAGATGCCGTCCGGCAGCTGTCCGCGCTGGAGCAGCTGCTCGCCGATCTCCTCACCCGCCCGGACCGTCTGCAGCGGTACCGAGATGGTCTCCAGCTGAACCGGCTGGGGCGCGGATGCGATGGCGTCCCGCGCTCCGTCGCGGCGGTCGGCGACCTGCGGGTGAGGGCCCCCGACGAACAGCAGCCGACGGCGTCCCTGGGCGATGAGGTGCTCGGTCGCCAGTCGTCCGCCGCGGCGTCCATCACCGCTGATGGAGGGGTACACCATCTCGGCCTGCGGCTTGCCCAGCACGACAAAGGGAGTCCCCTTCTGGCGGAGTTCGACCAGTTCCTCGGGTACTGAGCCGACGGGTGCGATGAGGACGCCGTTGACCTGCTGAGATTCGAAGAATCGCACGTACTGCCGTTCACGCTCCGCGTTGTCGTCGGCGTTGGCGAGCAGAATGAACATGCCGTGTCGGGCCGCTTCCTCCTCAGCGCCAGAAGCCAGTTCTGCGAAGACGGGGTTGCGGCTGTTGGCGACAACAAGACCCAGCGCCTGGCTGCGGCCGACGCGAAGTCGCCGAGCCGCGTCGTTGCGAACGTAGCCCAGTTCGGCGATGGACGCCTGCACTCGAGCGAGCATCTCATCGGAGAGCCGGGTGGGCTGAGTGAGGGCGTAGGAGACTGTGGCTCGGGACACACCGGCGTGCTTGGCGACGTCGCTCACCGTCACGGTCTGTCGGGTGATCTCGGGGGTCATGATGTCTCCTGATGGGGTGGGCAGGCCGGCCCGCGAGCCGGCCTGCCCCGATGATGGTCATCCCTCGGCGAACGCCGCGTCCATGCGCTCGAGCACCTCGGTGGTGCTGATGGTGCCGTTGAACAGCTCCTGGATCGAAGTCAGGTGCTCGCTCTGCACCTTCGGGTTCGGCCAGAACACGTCCGGGAAGGGACGGTCGCGCCCATCGGCCTGGTACTCCGCGACCGCCGCGAGCACCGGGCCCGTCTCGAAGTCCTCCGACGGCAGCGCCGGCGCTGCGCCGGACTCGGTGGCGTAGATCGCCTGGCCCTCGCTGGAGGCGAGGAACTCGACGAACTTCTTCGCCAGCTCCGGCTCCTTGGCGTCGGCGTTGATCGCGTACTCGATACCGACGGACACCGGCAGGTAGGTGTCAGCCGGGTCGTCGGTCGCGGGCACCGGCTTCATCGAGAACGTCGTTCCCTCCGCGGCGTACTGCGCCGCGTTCGCGGCGGCAGAGGTGACCTGGATGGCACCCAGCGCGGTGCCCTCGCCCAGGCTCGTCATCTGCTCGTCGTAGCCCACACCGTTGGGGTTGTCGTTGAAGCAGCCACCGTCACGCATCTCGGCGTACTGGTCCATGGCGGTCTGCCACTCCGAGTCCACGAAGGTGGCCGAACCGTCCAGCTGCTGCTCGGTGAAGTCAGCGTCCGGACCGTAGACCAGCGTGGAAGTGAGCGCATACGGCACGAGCTGCGTGGTCCACGCCGACTTCAGGCCGAGCGCGAAGGCGACCTTACCCTTCTCCTTCGCCGCGGTGCAGAACTCGAGGACCTCGCTCCACGTGCTCGGAGGTGTGAGCCCCGCCTCCTCGAGCGCCTGGTCGTTCCACACCGCGCCGATTCCGACGACCGTAACCGGAATGCCCACCAGGGTGCCGTCGCTGTTGACCGATACCGAACGCTGCGAGTCGCTGAGCTCGCCCGCCCACGACTCGTCTTCCAGCGACATCAGCAGGTCGTCGTCTCCGAGGGTGCGCACCGCGGTGGCGTTGCCCCCACCAGGCCAGATCCGGAACACGTCAGGCGCCGTGCCCGCGGACAACTGCGTGCGCAGCGTCTGCTGGTAGGCCGCGTCGTCGTTGGCGAACGTCGCCTTCACCGTGACGCCGGGGTTGGCTTCCTCGAACGCATCGATGACAGCCTGCGCAGGCGCCTCACCGGCCGCAGTGAAGGTGAGCACCTTGCCCCCTCCCTCCGCTCCAGTGGTGGTGTTGGTCGAGCAGCCAGCCAGCGCCAGCGCAACGACTGCGGCCGAAGCTAGCGCAACAGTGCGCCGCTGTGCCGTTGTAGAACTCATCTTTCCTCCTTTGGAAGTGGGCAGGTGCCCGGGTGCATGTGATGCGCGCCGCTGGGAAGGTGTCGGGACACTATCCCTTGAGCCCTCCCGCAAAACCCTTGATGACGTACTTCTGCAGCGAGAAGTAGACGACAAGGATCGGGATGACGGTTATGACCAGCCCCGCGAAGATCAGGGGCCACACGGTGACGTACTGGCTGACGAAGCTGTAAATGGCCACGGGAGCGGTGGTGTTGCCGCTTCCGGACAGGTACAGCAGCGGCACGAAGAACTCGTTCCAGATACCCACCAGGTTCAAGATGATGACAGTCCCTGTGACGGGACGAACCAACGGGAACACGACGCTGACGAATGCGCGGGTCGGCCCGCAGCCGTCCAGAAGCGCCGCCTCCTCGTAGTCCATCGGCAGCTCTCGCAGGAACGTCGTGTATAGGAAGATGGAGAAGGGCATGCCGGTGCCGACGTTGATCAGGATGACCGCCCAGAGCGACCCGATGAGCCCGAGGTCACGCAGCGTCGTGTACAGCGGCAGCAGCGCCAGCTGCGCCGGGACGATGAGACCGCCGATGAAGAGGTAGAACGTCAATCGCGACCACGACCGTGTCACTCGCGCCAGCGGGTACGCAGCAAGCGCCGACACAACGACGATCAGGGCGACGCTGATGACCGCGATGAAGGTGCTGTTGGCCAGCGCACTGCCGAGGGCGGCCTGATTCCACGCCTGGACGTAGTTATCCAAGGTCGGCGGCCAGGCGAAGGAAAGGGCGCCGGTACCGCTGTTCATCGGCTTGAGGGAGACGTTCACCAGCGCGACCAGCGGGATGGCGAAGATGATGGCAGCCAGAATCAGCGCGACTTCGCGCACCAGGGTCGTGGCCGTGTAGCGACGGTACATCAGTTGGCCTTCCTCAGCGTGAGCCGGTACTGGACGGCAGCCAGCCCCGCAATGAGCACGGTCATCACCACAGCCAGCGCTGTCGAGAACGGATACTCACCGAAGGCGAACGCGTTCTTGTAGATGAGTGTGGAGATGGTCTCCGTGGCAGTCCCCGGCCCGCCGCCGGTCATTGCGACCACCTGGTCGAACTGCTTGAGACCGCCGATGAGGGACAGCATCACGTTGATGACGATGGCGCCGTTGAGCAGAGGAAAGATCACGCTGCGGAAGCGCCGCCAGGGCCCTGCCCCGTCGATGACTGCGGCCTCCATGATCTCGTCCGGGATGGCCTGAAGCCCGGCGAGGAAGATCACCATCGAGTACCCGGAGAACTGCCAGACGATGGCCACGATGATGGAGCCCAGCGCGAACCGCGGGTCGCCGAGCCAGTCTTGGGCGAGGGCCCCCAGCCCGACCGCGCGCAACGCTTCGTTGACGGCGCCGCTGGGTGAGAGCAGGTAGCTCCACACGTACCCGGCGACCAGAGGCGTAAGAACGACCGGGGCGAAGAAGATGACGCGCAGCACGTAGCGCGACTTGACCATCGTGTTCACGCCGAGCGCGAGCGCGAGTCCGATGGCGTTCTGCACGACGGTGGCCACCACCGCCAGGATGATGGTGTTGATGAGCGCGGCCTGCGCGGCGCGGTCGGTGAACACGTCGGCGAAGTTCTCGAACCCGACGAAGCTCCAGTCGTCGCCGAGACCGTTCCAGTCGGTGAAGGAGAAGAACCCGCCTCGGAAACTCGGCACCACGACGATGAACAGGTAGATAGCCAGTGCCGGAACCACGAACCACCACGGCACGCTGACCCCCGCGCGACGCGCGCGACGAGAGGTCGCGTCCCTGGAACGAGGGGGTGCGCTCGGGAGTTCGGCGGGGGGCGCCTCGCTAGTCATCCAGACCACTTTGTCTACTTCCGTCTGCGATCCGCTTGACACGTGGATCGATTCACAAGACACTCTATACACAGCCGCCCGGGATCGCGCAAGTGAAATTCCGCAGCGCTGTGAATCGATCCACCAATATAGCCGCCGAGCGGCGGTATATGTCGAAACGAGGTCTTCCCTGTGCAGCTGCACGGAGTGCTGTTCTTTCCTGTGACACCTTTCGATTCGTCCGGCGAAGTTGCCGTGCCGGTTCTCGAGCGTCATCTGTCCGACGCGCTCTCTTTCAGGCCTGGAGCGGTCTTTCCTGCGTGCGGGACGGGGGAGTTCCATGCCCTGGACACGTCGGAGTACGACACCGTCGTGCGCGCCACGGTCGACGTCGTCGACGGCTCCGTTCCGGTCGTCGCCGGTGCGGGCGGCCCGCTCGGCCACGCGCGCGCCATGGCGCGTGCGGCGCAGGCGGCGGGAGCAGACGCGCTGCTGGTGCTGCCGCCATACCTCGTCTCCGCACCCCAGACAGGGCTCGTCGCCTACATCCGTTCAGTTGCCGACGCGACGGACCTTCCGGTCATCGTTTATCACCGCGGACTCGGTGCGTTCACACCCGAGTCCATCGCGGAGCTGCTCGGCGACCCTCGCGTCATCGGAGTGAAAGACGGCGTGGGCGACATCGCCGCCACGCAGCGGTTCACCCTGGCTGCGCAGCAGGTTGGGCGCGACGACGTGCTCTTCTTCAACGGGCTGCTCACAGCCGAACTGAGCCAGCGTGCGTATCAGGCAATCGGCGTGCCCCACTACTCGTCAGCGGCGTTCGCGATGGCACCGGCGGTCGCCACAGCGTTCTTCCACGCGTATCAAGACGGAGATCAGGGCCGCGTGGATCAAATCCTTGCCGGGTTCTACGAGCCGCTGGTGACGTTGCGAGACCGTGTCCCCGGATATGGTGTGTCGCTCATCAAAGCCGGACTTCGTGCGCGAGGACTGGATGTCGGAGGCGTCAGGCCACCGCTCACCGATCCGTCGCCGTCCGACCAGCTCGAGCTCGAACGGATCCTCGCCGCCGGAGAGGACCTGGTTCAATGAGCGTCGACAGCGCGATGACGGAAGCTGCGGGCGCAACGGCCGCGGCCGCGGCCGCGAGCGACCGCGAGCGTGCGGACTGGCTGCGGACGGTCGCCGACGCCTTGGACGCGAACGCGGTGGATCTGGTCACGCTGGCGGATGAGGAAACGCAGCTGGGGGAAACTCGGCTGTTCGGCGAAGTAACGCGCACCACCAGCCAGCTCCGACTGTTCGCGGAGGTGGTCACCGAAGGTTCCTACATCGAGGCCGTCATCGACCACGCCCGCCCCGAGGCGACGCCACCGCTGCCCGACCTTCGTCGGTTGCTTCGGCCGCTGGGGCCTGTGGCCGTCTTCGCCGCGTCGAACTTCCCGTTCGCCTTCTCGGTAGCAGGAGGAGACACCGCCTCCGCCCTCGCGGTCGGCTGCCCTGTTGTCGTGAAGACGCATCCGGCTCACCCGGAACTGTCACGCCGGACCGCCGCGATCGTCGAGCGGGCACTGCAGGGCGCCGGTGCACCCTCGGGGGTGTTCGGGACGGTTGAAGGCTTCGACTCCGGTCCCGCGCTGGTGCAGCACCGGGCAACAACAGCGGTGGCTTTCACCGGTTCGACCGCCGGCGGCCGCGCCCTGTTCGATCTTGCCGTGGGAAGGCCAGACCCCATCCCCTTCTACGGCGAACTGGGAAGCATCAACCCGGTCGTGATCTTCCCCGCAGCCGATGAGGCGCGCGGGGCCGAGCTGGCCGACGGACTGGTGGCGTCGATGAGCCTGGGTGCCGGCCAGTTTTGCACCAAGCCGGGTGTCGTCTTCGTGCCGCGAGACTCCAACACCGAGACCGCGATTGACGTCGAGGCCACAGCCCCTCCGATGCTCACCCCCGCCATCCGGGCTGCCTTCGACCGCGGCGTGGACGAGCTGCTCGCCACACCCGGGGTCGACCTCATCGCCGGCGGCCGCGGTGGCCCGTTGGTGCTCGCTGCCGACACGGCGACTGTCATCGCCAACCCGTTGCTCCTGCGCACGGAGGTGTTCGGCGCGGTCACGCTGCTCGTGCGCTACGACGACACCTCGCTGACCGGCGCCCTGGAATGCATGGAGGCGAGCCTGACCGCCACCGTCCACGCAGAGTCCGCTGACGACGTCCGCGACATCGTGACAAAGTTGGAGCGTCTGGCCGGGCGTGTGCTGTTCGACGGATGGCCGACCGGTGTGGCCGTGACCTGGTCTCAGCATCATGGCGGGCCATGGCCGGCGACGACATCGCAGTTCACCTCCGTGGGCGCCACCGCGGTGCGGCGGTTCCTGCGCCCGATTGCGTACCAGAGTGCTCCAGAAGAGCTCCTCCCGCCTGCGCTCCAAGAGCACAATCCGCTCGGGATCCCTCGACGCGTCGATGGAGTGCTCGAGCCTGCCACCGCTGGTGAGGTGCGGTCGTGACCGCCCCCGCAGGCACGCTGTGCGTCGACGCCGGACAGACCGGCATCAAGCTGCGACTGCGGGATGGCGTCCACGTCTTCCAGCTGACGACCCCAGGTGTTCGCACGCACAGCCCGCTCGCCGAACAGCTGGCCGACGCGGTTCACCGCGCGGCCCAGCAGTGGGACCGCCCCATCGACACCGTCGCCGCCGGAGTGTCCGGACTTACCGACGACGCCCGCGAAGGACGTGAGCTCCTGGCACGCCTGGAGCCCGCCGGAGTGGGGCGGGTGGTGATAGCCCACGACTCTGTGACGTCCTACCTCGGGGCGCTCGGCGCCGGCACGGGCGCGGTCATCGCCGCTGGGACCGGTGTGGTCACCCTCGCCGTCGGTCCCCGCACGGTGGCCCGCGTCGACGGCTGGGGCAACATCATGGGCGACGCCGGCAGCGGGCACTGGATCGGCCGGGCCGGCTTGGAAGCGGCGATGCGCGCGTACGACGGCCGAGCGACGCCGACACGTCTCTTGGAAATGCTCGCCGAGCGCTGGCCCGACCCTGAAACCGCGTACATCGAGCTGCAGAGCGATCCGGACCGGGTTCGGGTCATCGCGTCCTTCGCCCAGCAGGTCGTCGAACTCGCCACGGTCGACTCCACCGCCGCCACGATCTGTCGTGCTGCGGCTCGTGAACTGTCCGTGTCCGTGGGCGCCGGGCTGCGCCGGGTGCGGGGCGGACCGGAGGCGTGGCCCGACGGACCCGAGGTTGCCGCCATCGGTGGCATCTTCGGCGCCGACATGATTCGGCACCCGTTCGAGCGTCTGCTGCGAGCGTCGTGGCCGAACGTCGTCGTCGCCGTGCCGCGGGGCTCTGGCCTGGATGGCGTCCAGGCGCTGCCCGCACTCCCCGCCGACCACCCGCTGCGCGACCGAGTCACCGACTGCGCCAGCGCAGGAACCCGCCAGTCGGTCTGAGCCCACCCCCGTCCACCCATCCATTCACCAGCTGATTCCACAAAGAGGTGTGTCATGTCCTTCCTCCCGCGTGCCGGTCGAGTTGTCGCGGCCGCAGTCGTCGCCGCTCTCGCGGTTGCACCAATGCCTGCGACGCTCTTCGCCAGCGAACCTATCCCCCAACCGACGCTCGCGTGGCCGGTGTCGGGTCCGCTCCCGGAGGTCGCGTCCGTTCAGGGCCACACGATTGAACTGGCGTCGTTCGACGGAGTGGAGCAGGACGTTGCTCCCTATCTCGGAAACGTGGCACGACTGGCCAACTCGGTCCACGACGACTCCGCCACCAACTACGGTTTCATCACGTGCGGATGCTGGCGAGCTGGGCAAGGCCCCAACGACGCGCGCGTGATGGAGAACGTGCTCACCCTGGGGTACTTCTACACCACCGACACGCCGTGGAATCCGTACTTCCACGACGAGGCACTCGGGCTGCGGTTCAACGCAGCCGTGCAGTTCCTGCTCACCCGGCAGAACCCTGACGGATCCTTCCCCCAGGGCGGTGGCGACGTGAAGTCGCGAGCGGCCACCGGGTTCGCCCTCGAACTCTACGCGGAGCTTCTCGACCTGCTCGAACACGATGCCACCATCGACCCTCTGCTGCCGGAGACGCTCACCGGGTCCCTGGAGCGGGCGGCATGGTGGTTCCTCGAAGACGCCGAGGTGTGGGGTCCGCACGGCGACCAGTTCGCCAATCAGGTCGCCAGCGGGCTGGTCGGAATCTCGAACCTGCTCGAGCGTTTCGACGACCCGGCACTGCGAGCACGGTTCGAGGAGCGCCTCGCCGAACACCGCACAGTGTCGCAGAGCGAAGCAGGCTTCTACCGGGACGGAACGGTCGCCCACCGCTACAGCCTCGAGGTCGAGTCCGAAGACCTCGCCGGGTGGGGCGATGACGCCACCCGTGGAGTCATCGACGAGATGCAGACCGCCTACATGGACTGGGCGCAGTACCACCTCCTCTACGACCAGGAGCTCGATGGCTTCTTCATCAATACCGCCGCCGACTCCCGTCACCGCGGCTGGAACTACGCCGACCAGATCCCCATCGGCGCAAACCACCTGTGGTCGGCCGTCGTGCCGCAGGCGAACGCCTATGGTCGCACCGCCGAGGACGTCGCTGAAGAACGGGCCGCCTTCGCGGCGGGAACGTGGGAGACCACCGTCGCCCCGAAGGTTGCCGTTACGTGGTCGTACATGGATCCAGCACTGGTGCGAGATGTCATCCTCGGGGAGGAGCATTACCCCTCAGCGGCTGAGCGGGTGGCCGCGATTGACACCCTGCGCCCCTTCGCCGCAGGCGACTACACCCAATACCGTGCAGACTCGCTTCTCGGCCAGGAGTTCGTGTTCGCCAAGCGCGACAAGTACATCACGGCCCTGTCGTTCGGGAAGCATGTGAACACCCAGTACGGCTTCTGGGACAACCAGCGGTTTGGCCTCAACTATCTCTACGACCCGCAGATGGGTGTCGTGATTCAGAGCCAGAACGCGCCGGCGATCGGAGCGCCTCGCACACGACCGGCAAGCGCGGAGTTGTCGTGGGGCACGGGGCGCGTGGTGGGCGGGATCTTCCGAATGGACGCGTACGACCAGCCGGTGCCCAGCTACTCGCTTGCCGGAGCGCCGGCTGATCCCACCGATGTCAGCGCAACAGACACGCTCGAGGTGACCTACGCACCTTCGGATGGCACCGTCACGAAGAAGGTCACTTTGGGTGAGGAGCTGGGAGTCTCGGTGGCGACGACCGGGGCGTTCTTCGAGCGCATCCCCCTCATCGTCGGCGCGGACGATGAACTCCTCTGGGACGACGGCACACCGCTCGCCCTCGGGAGCGCTGCCCCTTCCCCCGAAGATGCGCAGGGCCTCATCCTCCATCGCGACGGTCGAAGCCTCGAGATCACGTGGAACGGCGGCGACTCGGCGACCATCCGCCCCACCTCCTTCCCTGTTGCGGGCGGAGAGCGGACCCTGCACGTGCTCGACATCAACGCCACGGACACGCTGGACTACTCCCTGCGGGTTGCCGACGACCGGTGCCCGGCCTCGAACCCGGCTGCCACCGTGCTCATCGGGACGACAGACACGGGCGTGGCCAACATCGACGACGGCAACGGATGCAGCATCAATGACCTGCTCCGAGTCGAGGAACAGTGGTCGAGCCACGGCGACTTTGTCGCCCACGTCACCCAGGTGCTCGACCCTCTCGCGACGCAGGGCCGTCTGACGTCGAAGGACAAGTCCCGTGTCGTGCGCGCGGCCGCCCAGTCCGACGTCGGAAAGGACCGCGTCATCGTGACGCCCGCCTCGGAGTCCGCGACCGCGGGTAGCGAGCTCGGCCTCACCCTGTCAGGCAACCGTGTCGGCGCATTCACCGTGGACGGGCCCTGCCTGGTAGCGCCTGCTTCTGTCACAGGTGCCAGTGAGGTGACGGTGACCATCCGGGAGACGTTCCTGCCCGGAGAGTGCACGCTCGCCATCCGCAGCGAACTGACGTCCGGGACAGTCGAACAAGACGAAGTGCCGTTGACGATCGTTCCCGCCGCCGACGGCACCGTGTTCACGGACACCTTCTCGTCGCCGGCGGCCACAGAGGCAGCGTGGACCAACGTGGACGGCGTGTGGTCTGCCACCGATGGTGTGTTCCGGCAGAGCGACACCACTCGAACCGGGTGGCGTTCGGTCGTGGACGGGCTGCGGGTCGCGAACGGGTCCGTGGAGGTGGACCTCACCTTCCGGAGCACCGCCACCTCGACCGCGTTCGCGGGCGTCCAGCTGCGCACCACGAGTCCCGGCGACGCGTACACCACCAGCGGTTACCTGGTCTATGTGCGTCAGAACGGGTCGGTGGACATCTTCCGCGCCGGCCAGGGCGTCATCTCCAGCGGGACCGGGACGCCGCTGAGCGGTGCCACCCGCCTACGAGTAGAGACGGACGGGGCGACACTGCGGGTGTTCGTCGGCGAAGAAGCCGCACCGCGCGCCACTGTCACCGACCCCAACCCGGTCACGGCAGCGGGGTTTGTGCAACTGATCACCGGGCGTGCGGCAGTGGATTTCGACAACGTCCGGGTGCGACAGACCAACTGACCAGGCCGGGGACGGGAGGCGCCGGACGAGCTTGGTTCCGGCGCCTCCTCTTCTTTGCTCCGATATTGGACGACCTGCTCTCGCGCGGAGCAGTTGTTGACCCGCCATGAGCCTCCCCGGTAAGCTCAGATCATTGTGAATCGATTCACAATCGGACTCGATGTTGAGGACCCACACCTTGCGCCGTCGAATCGCGGTCCCAGAAGGAAGTGACAATGAGGCCACTGATCCGGAATCTGTCCATGGCTGTGGTGGGCGTCCTCGCGGCGGCATTGCTCGTCGCCCTGCCCGCCCCGGCGGCGCTCGCGGCGCCCGCACCACTGGACATCTACCCGCTGCAGTCGACGTACCCCGCTTCCCCAGACTTCGCCCTCACCGTCAACGGGCAGAACGTTCCGGTGCAGGATTACGCCGGGTACGACATCGCCCAGTTCGCGATGGGCGCCGGAGAAGCGGCCATCTCTATCCGCAAGGTCAACAACACCAACATCGGCTCCTACTCCATCAGCCCCCTCAAGCTCGGACTGACTGGTTCGGTCTCCGGGCCAACGCTGAACTTCACGGTCACCAAAGACGAGTACCTCATCGTGAAGATCGATGGTCGCCCCGACCTGGTGATCGCCATCGACCCGCTCGAAACGGGCCGGCCGGCGTCCAGCGGCACGGGGATCTTCAATGTCACGGCCGCGCCCTACTCCGCCTCCCCCGGTGCCCAGTACTCCACAGCCGCGTTCCAGAACGCCCTCAACGACGCTGCGGCGTGGGGGTCAGCCAACGCCAGTCAGGGCACCGTCTACGTGCCGGCCGGGGTGTGGACTCTTGGGACGCTGTACCTCCGGTCGAATCTGCGCCTCTACCTCGCCCCTGGGGCGGTCCTCAAATACACCGGCGACCGCGCCCACTACGACGTGCATTGGAAGAAGCTGTCGCAGAACCGCGATGTGACGTGGTTCCTGTCGACGAGGTACTCGACGACCAACATCTCCATCACCGGTCGCGGGATCATCGACGGGAACGGGATGGCCTCGCTGCAGCCGGCCAACCTCGGTGTGAACCTGCTGGTGCCGATCTATACCGACCAGTTCACGGTGGACGGGATCACTTTCCGGGAGTCCAGCAGCTGGGCCATCATGCCCACCCGCTCGAGCAACATGACCTTCCGTAACATTAAGATGTTCAACCGCTTCGACATGGGCGAGAACGACGGGATCGACGTGATGGAGTCCACCAACGTCACCGTGACCAATGCGATGGGCATCGGCCTGGACGACCCGTTCAGCACGAAGACGTGGGCCAACCACATCGACCTGTTCAAGAACGTTCCCGGTTCCCCTCGCGCGCTCGAGAACGTCACCTTCGACGATCTGGTGAGCTGGACCCACTGTTACGGGTTGAAGGTCGGTCAGGGCGTGTTCCAGCAGCAGCTCAATGTGACCTTCCGCAACGCCACGATCTACGATGCCTCGGTCGGTGTCGGGATCCACCATAAGTACGGCGCGGCGGGCGCCGTCAGCATTCAATTCGAGGACATCGACATCGAGCGTGTGCAACACAGCGCCTGCGGTGATGGCAACCGAACATGGATGGCACTGTGGACCGGTGCGACCGCCGAGGGTATCGGGCCTGTCACTGATGTCGACCTCACTCGTATCCGGGTGCGCGACGCCGGCACGACGCCCGCGAGGATCACTGGCGTCAGCGGGGCACCTATCACGGACGTCAAGTTCGAGGCGATTCGCATGCCGGGCAGCACGACGACGGCGACAACCTTGCAGCAGATGAACGTGACGAACGTCACTGACGCATCCAATATCCAGATCGTCCCGTAGCGACGACGTTGCAGGCCTGGATGCTTCGCGCATAGGATTGGGGTAGGTGTGAATCGATTCACACCTACCCCGATCAACTCCATCTGAAGGTCGACGATGCCCACACTGGTGAACGCGCTGTTAGAGCCGAAGACCCGTCGCAAGCCGCGCATCGGCCTGGTCGCAGGCGGACTGGGCACCTACTGGCCACAGTTTCCGGGCCTCTTGCCGCAGCTGCAAGAGTCCGCGGCCTACGTCTCCCAGCGGTTCCAGCAGATGGATGCCGAGGTCACCGACGTCGGATTCATCTCAGACGCGCACGAGGGCGCGGCTGCCGCCGAGAAACTGCGCCAAGCGGACTGCGACCTCATCGTGCTGTTTCTGACCACCTACCTCACTAGCTCGATGGTGCTGCCCATAGCCCAGCGATCGCATGCGCCCGTCCTGGTCATCGACCTGCAGCCCACCGAGAAAATGGATCACGCGAGCTTCGACACCGGTGCGTGGCTCGCATACTGCGGGCAGTGCCCGGTGCCGGAGGTCGGGAACGTGTTCCGTCGAGCGGGTATCCCATTCCGGTCGGTGTCGGGATACCTGCGGCAGGAACCGGCGTGGGAGCGCATCTCCCGCTGGATCAGCGCCGCCCACGTCCGAGCGGCATTGCGGCATGCGCGCCACGGGCTGATGGGACACCTTTATCCGGGCATGCTGGATGTGTCGACGGATCTGACGCTCCTACCTGCGACCTTCGGCTCCCACGTCGAGGTGCTGGAGTTCGACGATCTGAGGGTGCGTGCGGATACGGTCTCCGAGAGGGAGGTCGCCGAACGGATGGCTCTGGCGCGAGAGCTCTTCACCATCGACGAGTCCGTGGCTGACGATGACTTCGCGTGGGGTGCGCGAGTATCCGTTGCGCTGGATCGCCTGGTCGACGACTTCGAGTTGGACACGCTCGCCTACTATCACCGCGGCCTCGACGGGGAACAGCATGAGCGACTCGGGGCCGGCATGATCCTCGGTGCCTCGCTGCTCACGGCACGCGGCGTCCCGGCAACCGGTGAGTTCGAGCTGCGGACCACGCTGGCACAACTGGCTACCCAGGTCATCGGCGCCGGAGGTTCCTTCTGCGAGATCCAGGCACTGAACTTCGTAGACGGCGTCGTCGAGATGGGTCACGACGGACCCGCTCACCTGGCGGTCTCCAGCCGCGATCCTTTGCTGCGCGGCCTCGGCGTCTACCACGGCAAGCGCGGATGGGGCGTCTCCGTCGAGTTCGACGTGCAGCACGGCCCGGTGACGCTCCTCGGCCTCGGACAGGAGGCCGATGGCTCCCTCACCTTCATCGCGTCCGAGGGAGAGGTCGTGCACGGTCCGCTCTTGGAGATCGGGAACACCACCAGCCGCGTCGACTTCCGCAGGGACCCCGGCGAGTGGGTCGACGAGTGGTCGGCGACCGGCGTCGGCCACCACTGGTCTTTGTCGGTAGGCCACCGCGCAGCCGACTACCAGGCCGCGGCGTCGCTGCTCGGAATCGGCTATCGACACGTTTGACCAGTTCACCCACCCGACCGCGCAACGCAACGGCCGGTCCGTCGCACCTCGCGTCAACTGCGAGCAACTGGGAAGCGTGGCCGATGGCCGGTGCGCGCGCGGACCCTCTTGCGGTCTCCCGTTTCCGATGGATCTGCCGAAGGTAACGGCGGAGGCGAGCTCCACGGCGCGCTCGACGCTAACCTACGGCTGCGACGGCGGTGATCTCGATACGCAGTCCGGCGGGCAGGAGTGACCCGATCGTCGCCCGCGCGGGGCGCGCGTCGCGCGGCAGCACGCGGTCCCACACAGAATTCATGAGTGGCCCGTGAGACAGATCCGCAAGGTACACGGTGACCGACAGGAGGCGACCAGCGGCGGAGCCGGCCCCCTCGGCCTCGGTGATGACGTTGCGCAGGCACGCCTCTATCTCATCTTCGATGTCGTCAGGGATGGCGCCGGCTCCATCGACCGTACCCAGGACCCCCGAGAGGTAGGCCACGCCGCCGTGGACGACGGCGTGCGGCATCAGCGGGTTGGCGAACAGGTCGGGGATACGTATGCGTTCGATGGTCATGGGTCCTCGCAGACGGGTGTCGGATGAGTCGGTCAGGAGTGGATGAGGCGGCTGGTTCCAGATGAGATGGCGGTGTCAGATGAGCAGAGCGATGTCGCCTCGACCTCGGCTGACGCACGTTGCGAGCAGGCGCTGCCCGCGGTCGGAGTCGTTGAGACATCGGTCGCGATGGTCGAGGTCGCCCGAGGGCGCTTCGATGACGCATGACCCACACACCCCGCCCTCGCAGGAGTAGTCGACTGGAATGCCGTCGCGCAGGAGCGCGGCCAGCAATGTCTCGTCGGCCGCGACCGACACGCTCCTGCCGGTGCCGAGCAGGCGCGCGAAGAAGGGCTCACCGAGCCGCTCGCCGGGCCCGGCGGCCACAGCGAACGCTTCCGATCGCGTTCGCTCCGGTGGATGGCCGGCCGCGTCGAGGGCAGCCATGAGGGAGCGAGGACCGCAGTGGTACAGCGCGGTGTCTGCGGTGAGTCCGGCGACGAGTGACGAAACGTCGAGACGTGTCCCCTCCGCGGACACATGCAGGTGCACCCCCAGTCCGCTCGCCTCGAGGCGGTCGAGCAGTACCGCGTCGGCGCGGCGGTTCACGGCGTAGTGCACCTCCCCGTCCAGCGCGGGTGAGACGTCGTGGAGAAGGCCGATGATCGCTGTCACGCCGATGCCGCCCGCGACGAAGACGTGACGCGATGCCGTCGCGTCGAGCGACATCCCCGGCTGGGGGTAGGAGATGAACACGGGATCACCCGGCTGTGAGGCGTGGAACAGCGCCGAGCCGCCGCGTCCGGCATCCTGACGCTGCACCGCGATCTCGTAGTCGCCACCCCGAGAGGACACCAAGGAGTAGTCGCGGCGCACGCCCGTCGGGTGCTGGACGTGTACGTGATCGCCGCCCGCGGCCACCGGAAACGCGCGCCGGTGAATTGGGGCGACACGGATGGCGCGGACCCGTGGTGACAAGTCGCGGACCGCTGTGACCTGCGCGGCCATCAGGAGTCGGGTGGTCATGCCGTTGCCGGGCCGGGAAGCACAGCGTCACCCGCGCGGAGCGTCCCGCCGCGGATGATCCGACAGTTCAGGCCTGCACGACCGATCAACGGCTCGAATACCGGCTTATCGATGAGGCGCTCGAAGTAGCGGCAAGGCACGTTCAGCCGCCCGCCGTAGAGCTCCACGTCCCCGATCGTGAAGCGCTCGCCCACCAGATCATTGAGGGGAACGCCCGTCGTAACGAGATTGCGACGGGTCTCGCTTCGCTCCAGCCGGATGTCGAGCTCGTTCTCGATCGCCTGCAGCACCTCGTCGGCGATGATCGTCACCTGGCGATCCTCGTGCCACATGTGCGAGTAGTGGCCTTGGCGGGTGGCATAGCGGTCCCCTTCGAGACCGATGCCCGCAATCGCTGTCGCGGTGGCGAGCTCGTGCATCTCCACACCGGCAACCTCGGCAATCCAGATACCCTCCAGGCGCCCCCTCCAGCGCGGCGACGTCGTCATCGAATCCGGCCTTTCACTGCGGCATCCACCGCAGCGGCCAACAGTTCGGGATGCGTGACCATCGGGAGATGTGCTGTCGGGATGCCCACGACGTCATAGCCGCGTGCGCGTGCCCGCTCAGCCATCTCGACCATGAGGGGCTGCACCTCGCACCACACGTAAGTCGAGGGAACCACCCGCGCGACGGCAGCAGCCGCTGTCGAATGAGTGGCCAGCGGCATCGGGGTCATGTTCGCGGCGAGCCACGCGACATCGTCCACATCCTCGATCCCGAGCGCCTGAGGCGGCAGGGGGGCGATCAGCCACGGTCGCTCACCATCGACGGGGACGAACGCGTCCGCTAGCCATGGGATCAGGTCGAAGGCCGATTCGCCCGCCTCAGGGAGGAATGCGTCGAGATAAACGATCCGGCCGACGCGGGTCGACGTCGCAGCCTCGCGCGCGACGATGCCGCCGTAGCTATGTCCGACGAGGACGACATCCTGCAAATCGCCCTTCTCGAGCAGGTCCACAATCGCGGCCGCATGGACGGACGGATCGATACCCGCGCTCGCCGCCGCAGAATCGCCTGCGAGCCCCGGCAAGTCGGGCGCGATGACCGTATGGCCGGAGTCCCGCAGCAACGGGACGACGCGATCCCACACCCAGCCGCCGAGCCAGGTGCCGTGGATGAGCAGGATCGTCGACATAGGGGTCCTTTCGTAGCAGCCCAGCTGGCAGCTGACGAGGCGACCGTAGCGTGCCGATCGGCACGTTGCCATGTCATTTGGCAAACATTAACATTGCTGCAACATGACTCCTCCGGATGATGCGGCGCGCGAAACGCTCGACGGCGACGAGACCGTTATTGCCCGAGCCGTGCGCGCGCGTCGCCTGATGCTAGGGCTATCGCTCGCCGCGGCGTCGCGGCTGAGCGGCATTTCGGCACCACACCTCTCCCGCATCGAGTCGGGTGACCGCGTGCCGGCCGTGACCCTGCTCATGCGATTGGCCCGCGCCTACGACGTGCCCCTCGGCGTGCTCGTCGGGGAGGCTGACGAGGTGGACACGCGAGGGGTCACCGTGCGTCGACGCACGTCTGACGAGCGGCTCGCGGGAGCGGAGCGTTCGTTCGACATGCTCGGCTCCCAATCGCCGCACGCGCTCCTGCAGCCGATGCGCGTGACTCTGACCGAGGCGGTGTCTGGCGACCCCCAAGTGCATAACGGTGAAGAGTGGGTGCACGTCGAGTCCGGAGTGCTCGATGTCGAGATCGGCGGATCGACTGAGCGACTGGGCGCCGGCGACTCAATTCACTTCGATGCAGAGATCCCACACCGGCTCGGTCGCGTCGGAGCCGCATCGGCGGTATTCCTCATGGTCACCTCAATCGCCGGGGGCGGTCATCACCGCAGGGGCTAACCACCCCGAGCGACGACAGGATGCGACCTCCAGTTCATGACGGGCTGGTTTCCGG
>NZ_DATCVK010000110.1:0-12870 GCF_036566905.1 Microbacterium sp.
CGCCGCCGGCGTCGCGGGGCAGCTGCCCGCCGTGATCGACTCGGTCGACCGCTCGCTCGCTCAGGCTCGGGCGGAGCTCGCCGCCGCGGAGTCGGAGCGCACCGCGGTGACCACCGAGCTCGCCGAGCTCCGCACCCAGGAGAGCTCGGCGCGGGAGCGACTGGCGGGCCTCACTGAGAGCGTCCACAACCTCGAGCTGCAGATCCACGAGAAGCGGCTGCACGTAGGCGGTCTGCTCGAACGCGTGCAGTCCGAGCTCGGCCTCGACGAGGACATTCTCATTTCGGAATATGGGCCGGATCATCCCGTTCCCGTCCTTGCAGTGACTCAGCCCACTGAGTTGGAGGCGGAGGGCACGGAGGCGGCCGCGATTGCGTACGACCGCGCCCAGCAACGGCGTCGACTGCAGGAGGCCGAGCGCAAGCTCGCCCAGCTCGGTCGGGTGAACCCGCTCGCGCTCGAGGAGTTCGAAGCGCTCGAGCAGCGTCACAAGTTCATGACCGAGCAGCTCGCCGACCTCACCCAGACCCGCAAGGATCTGCTGACGATCATCGAAGAGCTCGACGAGCGCATGCAGTCGATCTTCCTCGCGGCGTTCGAAGACACGAAGGTCGCCTTCGGCGAGGTGTTCCCGATCCTGTTCCCCGGCGGCACCGGGTCGATCACGCTCACCGATCCCGACTCGCCGCTGACGACGGGCATCGAGGTCGCCGTCCGTCCGGTAGGCAAGAAGATCGAAAGGCTCTCGCTGCTCTCCGGCGGCGAGCGTTCTCTCGCCGCGGTGGCGCTCCTGACGGCGATCTTCAAAGCGCGCCCGAGCCCCTTCTACATCCTGGACGAGGTGGAGGCTGCGCTGGACGACGCCAATCTCGGCCGCCTTCTGGGCGTCTTCGAGCAGCTGCGCGAATCGAGCCAGCTCATCGTCATCACCCATCAGAAGCGCACCATGGAGATCGCCGACGCCCTCTACGGCGTGTCGATGAGGCAGGACGGCGTGTCGGCCGTCGTCGGGCAGCGCATCGTGGAGCGCGTGGCCTCCTGATCGGTCGCATCCGGCCTGCGGGCAGATGGGCACGGACGCCGGCGGCGGAGGAGTAGCGTTCGCCTATGCACATCTCTGCGCGTGCGCTGACGGCCGGGCTGCTGCTGTCTGCGGTCGCGCTGACCGGGTGCACGCCGTTCCCGCCGGGTGCGAGGCTGTTGTCACCCGAGCCCTCCGACTCGGCCTCCGCGGACGCCGGCGAGACGCCCGAGCCTGCCGATGACGCCGGCGGTCCACCGACCGAGATCACGTTCGCCGCGGGCGCGGAGCTGGACCCCGCGGTCTGGACGGTCGGCTGGGACGATCGGCTGATGGCAGCGGACGAGCGTTTCGCGGCATCATCGCCCGACGACGGCAACGGCAGCTGGGCTTATCTGGATGGACAGACCCAGTGCACGGTCGCCTTCTACCAGGGCGCCATCACCGACCTGGAGCTCGGGGCCGACGATCGCGTGAGCACCGACAACATGCTGGCCGCGGTGCTCAGCACGCAGATTCCCGGCGTGACGGGCGCCGACGTCAGCGCCAACGCGTCGGACGACTACGTCGCGCAGACGACGCAGGAGGGCACGGTCGACGTCCGCATGGTCGGCGGCAGTGGCGGCGCGGGGGGCGACGAGGCGAGCTGGAGCGAGTTCGGGCGCACGTTCGGCACCCTCGGCACGTCACTGGTCGTCAATGTGGAGTGCCCGCCGGGACAGGACATCGGCACGGAGGTGACCGACCTCCTCGGCAGCTACGTCGGCATCGCGGTGGCGCCCGCGTCGGGGTGAACGGCCCTGGCACTTAGGCTGGGGGGATGGCAGAGAGCTCCTGGTCGCTCGGCCGTGCGCTGCGCGGCATGTTCGTCAAACCCACGATCGATGAGACCACCTGGGAAGACCTCGAGACGGCGCTCCTCACGGCGGACTTCGGCCCCGACATCACCGAACGCATCATCGACGAGCTGCGCGAGAAGGTAGAGCGCTACCGCACGACCGACCCGCGCGACCTGCAGCGGATGCTGAAGGAGACGCTCGAGGAGCACTTCGCGAAGTTCGACACCACACTCCGCCTCACCGAGCGCCCGGCCGTCGTGCTCGTCGTCGGCGTGAACGGCGTCGGCAAGACGACGACCATCGGCAAGTTCGCGAAGTTCCTGCAGCGCTACGGGCGGTCGGTGGTGGTCGGTGCCGCCGACACCTTCCGCGCCGCCGCCGTCGACCAGCTCGCGACCTGGGCCGAACGGGGCGGGGCGGCGATCGTGCGGCCGCAGCAGGAGGGTCAGGACCCGGCATCCGTCGCCTTCCAGACCATCGAGTACGCCAAGAGCACCGGCACCGAGATCGTGCTCGTCGACACGGCCGGCCGCCTGCACACCAAGGGCGGGCTCATGGACGAGCTCGGCAAGATCCGACGTGTGATCGAGAAGCAGGCGCCCATCAGCGAGGTGCTCCTCGTGCTCGACGCCACGACCGGTCAGAACGGGGTCATGCAGGCTCAGGCCTTCCTGGAGCACGCGGGCGTCACGGGCCTGGTCCTCACCAAGCTCGACGGCTCGGCGAAGGGCGGCTTCGTTCTCGCCGTGCAGGAGCGCACCGGGATTCCGGTGAAGCTGCTGGGCCAGGGCGAGGGGATCGGCGACCTCACCGGCTTCACCCCGCACGTGTTCGCGGCCGCTCTGGTCGACTGATCCGGACGCCGGCGCGGACCGAATTCGCGCCATGCCGTGTTCGGGCTATCGCCGACGCGCTCGTTGCGGTTTCATGGGGTCATGGCGATCGAGCACGACTACTTCGGACTCCTGGAATCGGGGCCTGACGGATCGATCTTCTGGTCGGAGAACGTCGAACTGGGCGACCAGTCCGTCACGGTGGATCTCACGGCGCCCGACCAGGACGACGTCTCCGAGGCAGCCCTCGACGTGGCCGCCGCGCTCATCTCGTCGATCGAGGACATCGACCGCAGCGCGCGCAACGGCATGGTGAACGAGCTGAACGATCGCACCAGCGAGGTGACCGAGTACATCCTGCAGCAGCAGGAGACGCTGGGAGAAGCCCTCGAGGACACGCTCGTCGACATCTCGGGTGACGTTCAGATCGACGTCATCCGCTCGCTCCAGCTCATGAGCATGACGATCCTCGCCGACGAGCACGGCGGCTCGGACCCGTTCGCGGTGCTGGAGTACGCGCTCGATCCCGACGCCACCGACGACGTGCTGCTGGTCAACCTCGACTCCGCCGGGGCCGTGCTGTCGGTCACGAGCGCGGACTGACCGCCGCCGTCACACCGCCTGGGCGAACCCGCGCTCGACGTGGACGTCTTCGGCGATGTGCGCCAGGTGAGCCGGGATCTCGCGTCCCTTGGACAGCATCGACTGCGCCCACAGACGCCCCGCGCGGTACGACGAGCGCACGAGCGGCCCCGCGAGCACTCCGAGGAAACCGATCCGCTCGGCCTCCTCTTTGAACTCGACGAACTCCTGCGGCTTGACCCACCGCGCGACAGGGAGGTGACGCGGCGACGGGCGGAGGTACTGCGTGATGGTGATGATGTCGGTGCCGGCGGCGTGGAGGTCCTCGAGCGCCCGAACGACCTCCTCGGGTTCTTCTCCCATCCCCAGGATGAGGTTCGACTTGGTGATCAGGCCCGCATCGCGTGCCTGGGTCAGCACGTCGAGCGAGCGCTCGTAGCGGAAGGCCGGTCGGATCCGCTTGAAGATGCGCGGGACCGTCTCGACGTTGTGCGCGAAGACCTCGGGGCGGCTCTCGAACACCTCGCCCAGCAGCGCCGGGTCGCCGTTGAAATCGGTCGCGAGGATCTCCACGCCCGTGTTCGGATTCATGGCGTGGATCTGCCGGACCGTCTCGGCGTGCAGCCACGCGCCGCCGTCCGGCAGGTCGTCGCGTGCCACGCCGGTCACGGTGGCGTAGCGGAGGTTCATGCGCACCACGCTCTCGGCCACGCGGCGGGGCTCGTCGGTGTCGTAGTCGGCGGGCTTGCCGGTGTCGATCTGGCAGAAGTCGCATCGGCGCGTGCACTGCGACCCGCCGATGAGGAACGTGGCCTCGCGGTCCTCCCAGCACTCGTAGATGTTGGGGCAGCCGGCCTCCTGGCACACGGTGTGAAGCTCCTCGGTCTTCACGAGCGAGTGCAGCGCCTGGTACTCGGGCCCCATCTTGGCCTTGGTCTTGATCCACTCCGGCTTGCGCTCGATCGGAGTCTGCGCGTTGCGGACCTCGAGCCGGAGGAGCTTGCGTCCGTCAGGACCGGAGGGGACGGATGCCGCGTCCGGCGTGCCCGCGGCACCCGGCGCACTGCTGCACGCGCTCATGCGGGCACCCCGGCGAAGTCGGCGGCGAACACGCGGCTCACCGTGCCGATCACGTCGCTCGGCGCGATCTCGGCGCCGGCGACCTCGCTGATCGTCGTGACTCCGGCATCCGTGATCCCGCACGGGATGATCCCGCGGAAGCCGGCGAGCGAGTTGTCGCAGTTGAGCGCGAAGCCGTGCATCGTCACGCCGCGCTGCACGCGCACGCCGATCGCGGCGACCTTGTCCTCGCCCAGCGGGCGGCGCACCCATACGCCGCTGCGACCTTCGACCCGGTAGCCCTCGACGTCGTACGCGCCCAGCACGTCGATCAGCAGCTGCTCGAGGCGGCGCACGTGGGCGACGACGTCGACAGGCTCGGTGAGCCGCACGATCGGGTAGCCGACGAGCTGTCCCGGCCCGTGCCATGTGATCTTGCCGCCCCGGTCGACGTCGACCACGGGAGTTCCGTCGGTGGGGCGCTCATGCCGCGCTGTGCGCGCGCCCGCGGTATAGACGGGCTCGTGCTCGAGCAGCAGCAGGGTGTCGGGGCGCGTGCCCGCAACGACCTCGGCATGGATGCTCCGCTGCAGGGCCCAGCCGTCGAGGTACGGCACGTAGTCGGGGGAGAGGCCGACCGTCTGGATGTCGAGCATCGCGCTCCTTCACTCGTTCGCTCGTGGCGATTGATGGATTGCGTCCAACAATACATCCGCGTCGAGACACGAGCCGCGCATGCCACAGCACCGATGCCGGACGAACCACTCGTCCTAAGGTGGCTTCATGTCCACCGAGCCGCGCGCGGGACGACCGAAGGCGTCGTCGCGCGAGACCATCGCCGAAGCGGCGTGCGAGCTGTTCCTCGAGCAGGGCTACGAGCAGACCTCGATCGCCGACATCTCCACCCGCGCCGGCGTCAGCCGGTCGAGTTTCTTCAACTACTTCTCCTCCAAGTCCGACGTGCTGTGGGCCGGACTGGACGAGCGGCTCGTCGCCTTCGAGGCGCATCTGGGCTCGGACGAGGAGACGGATGCCGTCGCCGCCGTCCGTGCGGCGACCCTCGCCATCGCGGAGCGCTTCGCGCCCGACAGCCTCGCTCTGGGCATCGTCAACGCGACGGCGATGGGCCTCGAGGCCGAGTACGAGCGCGACGCCGCCCTCCGCCGGGCGCGCGTGGCGAGGACGGTCTCGACCCGGTTCGTCCGCGCCGGATCGGATCGCGTGCACGCCGAGGTCGCCGGCGCAGCGTGGGGCGGAGCCGTTCTCGCCGCCGTCGAGGCGTGGGCCCACGACGGTGCCGGACGCACCTCGCTGGCGCGCTTCCTGGCGCGCGCGGCCGACGCCGCACAGGTCGTCCGGCCGGTGCGCGCCGGGGACGTGCGGCAGCTGCGTGTGGTGGTCGAGGCGCCCGACTTCGAGGACGCCCTCCGCTTCTACCGCGACGTCGTCGGGATGCCGCAGGCGGAGGCGTACGAGGCCGAGGGCGGTGCCCGCGTGGCGATCCTCGACGCCGGGCGCGCGACCCTCGAGCTTTCCAACCCGGCGCAGGTCGCGTTCATCGACCGCGTCGAGACCGACGGCGACGCCCCGAGCGACCGGATCCGGCTCGCGCTCGAGGTCGACGACAGCGCCGCGGCCACCGAGCGCCTGGCGCACCGCGGCGCCGAGGTGCAGGCATCCGCCCGCGTCACGCCCTGGCGCTCCCGCAACGCGCGCCTGCGTGGTCCGGCGGGTCTGCAGCTGACCCTGTTCCAGGAGCTCGGACCCGAGGGCTGAATCGCCCGCGACGGCGGGCGGCGGCGAAGCGGGCGGTGGCGGCATCCGTCCCCGGTAGAATCGGGGCATCATGGCGACTTTCGGCACCCTCTCCGACCGGCTCACCGAGACCTTCCGCAGCCTCCGCACCAAGGGCAAGCTCACGCCCGCGGACGTCGACGGCACGGTCCGCGAGATCCGGCGTGCCCTGCTCGACGCCGACGTGGCTCTGCCCGTCGTCAAGGAATTCACCGCCAAGGTGCGCGAACGCGCCCTCGGCGACGAGGTCAACCGGGCACTGAACCCGGCGCAGCAGGTCGTCCAGATCGTCAACGAGGAGCTCGTGGCGATCCTCGGCGGCGAGCAGCGTCGCCTGCAATTCGCGAAGAACCCGCCGACCGTCATCATGCTCGCCGGCCTGCAGGGTTCGGGAAAGACCACGTTCGCGGGCAAGCTCGCCCGTCAGCTCGAGAAGGACGGCCACACGCCGCTCCTCATCGCCGCCGACCTCCAGCGCCCCAACGCGGTGAACCAGCTGCAGGTCGTGGCCGAGCGTGCCGGCGCCGCGATCTACGCGCCCGAGCCGGGCAACGGCGTCGGCGACCCGGTCAAGGTCGCCCGCGACGGCGTCGAGGTGGCGCGCCGCCAGCAGCACGACGTCGTCATCATCGACACCGCCGGTCGCCTCGGCGTCGACGCCGAGCTCATGAAGCAGGCGGCCGACATCCGCAAGGCCACCGATCCGGACGAGGTGCTGTTCGTCATCGACGCGATGATCGGACAGGATGCCGTCAACACGGCGAAGGCCTTCCAGGACGGCGTCGACTTCACCGGCGTCGTGCTCTCGAAGCTCGACGGCGACGCCCGCGGCGGTGCCGCACTCTCGGTCGCCTCGGTGACGGGCCGCCCGATCATCTTCGCCTCCACGGGCGAGGGCCTGGACGACCTCGAGGCCTTCCACCCCGACCGCATGGCGTCTCGCATCCTCGACCTGGGTGACATCCTCACCCTCATCGAGCAGGCGCAGCAGGCGTTCGACGAGGAGGAGGCGCTCAAGGTCGCGGAGAAGCTCGCGACCGAGCAGTTCACGCTCGAGGACTTCCTCGCCCAGATGCAGCAGATGCGCAAGATGGGCTCGATGAAGAAGATGCTCGGGATGCTGCCGGGCATGGGGTCCATGAAGGATCAGCTCGAGAACTTCGACGAGCGCGAGATCGACCGCACCGAGGCCATCATCCGCTCGATGACCCCGGCTGAGCGCCGCAACACCAAGCTTCTCAACGGCTCCCGCCGGCTGCGCATCGCCCGCGGCTCGGGCATGACCGTCACCGACGTGAACCAGCTCGTGCAGCGGTTCGAGCAGGCCGCGAAGATGATGAAGACCGTCGCGCGCGGCGGGGTGCCGAACATTCCCGGAATGGGTCCGATCCCCGGCGCCGGCCGGCCGGGCGCTTCGTCCAAGCGCGGCAAGCAGCAGAAGGCGAAGGGCTCGCGCTCGGGCAACCCGGCCAAGCGCGCCGCCGAGAACGCCGGCATCGCAGCTCAGAGCGCCGAGGCGCCCACCGGCTCGGGCTTCGGGCTCGGCGCCGGCGGCGCGAAGGGCGCCCCCACCGAGGCGGACCTGGCCGAGCTGCAGAAGATGCTCGGCCGCGGCTGATCCCGCACTCGTCGGAGGCCGCTGGCGCGGCACTCGTCGGGTGCCGTTGGCGCGGCATCCGGTCCTCTCCGTGGCGAGCTCAGGTGATGTCACCGCCGCATGCCGCCGGCGCCGAAGGTCTCCTCCGCCGCCACCGCGCCGGTCAGTGGCCGAGGGTGGCCAGGTGCTCGCGCAGCGTGGGGCCGGAGCGGAATTCGCCGACCAGGTGGCGCACCACCTCGCGGAGGTCGCCGTCGGCCGCGTCGGCGACGGCGAGCTGCCGCGAATAGCTCGCGCCGCCCGTGAGGATGGCCTCGATGCCCGTCAGCTCGCGGGCGCACTTGAGGTCGTCGGCGATGTCGCCGATCTCTGCGAGCGTCTCGCGCAGGTGTTCGGTGACGAGGCGCTGGGTGCCCTGATGATCGACGATCACGCGGGCGTCGAGTCCGTAGCGCGCGGCGCGCCATTTGTTCTCGCGGATGAACCAGGGCTGGATCGTCTCGAGCGGCAGGCCCTCGTCGAGACGCCGGGAGAAATGCTCGACGAGGACTTGCACCAGGGCGGCGACCGCGGCCAGTTCGGGAAGCGTCGACATGCCGTCGCAGGCGCGCACCTCGATGGTGCCCCAGCGGGGCGCCGGACGGATGTCCCACCGCACCTCGGTCGCGTCCTCCATGACGCCGGTGCCGACCATGTCGTCGAGGTAGCCCTCGAACTCGCTCCAGTTCTGGAGCGGCCACGGCAGGCCCGCGGTGGGCAGCTGCTGGAAGACGAGCGCGCGGTTCGACGCATAGCCGGTGCGCTCACCGGCCCAGAACGGGCTCGACGCCGACAGCGCCTGCAGGTGCGGCAGGTACACCGCGAGGGCGTTGATGATCGGGAAGACCTTATTGACGTCGTCCACGCCGACGTGTACGTGGATGCCCCAGATCATCATGTTGCGCCCCCACCACTGGGTGCGCTCGATGAGCTTGTGATAGCGGGTCTTGTCGGTGACGCTCTGGTCGTACCACTGCGCGAACGGATGGCTGCCCGCGCAGAGCAGATCGACGCCGTGCGGGTCGGTGTAGGTGCGCACCTCGGCGATCGCGTCGGCGATGTCGTCGACGGCCGCTGCGACGGTGTCGCCGATGCCGCTGGTCACCTCCACGGTGTTCGTCAGCAGCTCGCCGGTGACGGTGTACCGCTCGAGGCTGGAGCGCTCCTCGAGCGCGGCGAGCAGATCGGGGCCACGGGGGATCAGGTCCCCGGTCGCGGTGTCGGCGAGCATGAGCTCCCACTCGAGGCCCACGGACGAGCGGGCGGATGTCGCGAAGGGCACCGTCATGCGCACAGTCTGGCACGCAGGGGTCCGCACTCCGGTGGTTCGCGGCATGGTGCGTCATCTGGCAGAATAGAGGGCTGGACCACACGCTCGACCCTCTATCCAGCGTCGTGCTCCTCCTCTGAGCTCCCGCCGGGTGTGCACCCCACGCTCCAGGCGACAGGTTCGTTCGCTTTCCACACATTCAGGAGAATCGTGGCTGTCAAGATCCGTCTCAAGCGCCTCGGCAAGATCCGTGCGCCCTACTACCGCATCGTCGTGGCCGACTCGCGCACCAAGCGCGACGGCCGTGTCATCGAAGAGATCGGCAAGTACCACCCCACCGAGGAGCCCTCGTTCATCGAGGTCGACTCCGAGCGTGCCCAGTACTGGCTGAGCGTCGGCGCGCAGCCGACCGAGCAGGTGCGTGCGCTCCTCAAGCTGACCGGCGACTGGGGTCAGTTCAAGGGCGACAAGAACGCCGTCTCGACCGTGAAGACCCGCGAAGAGAAGCCCGCGTTCGAGATCGACTCCTCGAAGAAGTCGGTCGTGAAGCCGAAGGCCGAGAAGAAGGCCGAGGCCGCCGAGGCTCCCGCCGCCGAGGCGACCGACGAGGCCGCCGCCGAGTCCGCAGAGTAATCCGTTGCTCGCCGCCGCGCTCGAACACGTCGTCAAGGGGATCGTCGATCACCCGGACGACGTCCGCATCGACTCGTCCACGTCGCCTCGCGGCGACGTGCTCGAAGTGCACGTCCACCCCGATGACCGGGGTCGCGTGATCGGGCGCGGCGGCCGCACGGCCAAAGCCCTGCGCACCCTCATCAGTGCCCTCGCCGACGGACGCCGTGTGCGCGTCGACGTCGCGGACGACTGAGGTGTCAGGCGAGAACACCGCGGGATCGGGCGCAGACGCCCGCAAGCCCGTGAATGCCGTTCCCCCCTCGGGCAAGACGCAACTCCGTGTCGGGCGCCTCGTCAAGGCGCATGGACTCAAGGGCGCCATCAAGCTCGAGCTGTACACGGACGACCCCGAGGGCCGTTTCGTCCCCGGTGCGACGTTCACCCTGCAGGTTCCCGAGTCGTCGCCGTGGCACGGCAAGCCGCTCACGGTGCGCGAGTTCCGCTGGATGAACAGCCACCCGGTCGCCTTCTTCGAAGACGTCGACGACCGCGACGCCGCAGAGGCGCTCCTCCGCGCCATCCTGTGGGTCGATGAGGACATCCAGGCGTCGCCCGCCGAGGAGGACGCCTGGTTCGATCACCAGCTCGTCGGACTCGACGTCGTGCGCGACGGCCAGGTCGTCGGCAAGGTCGCCCGGGTGGATCATTTCCCCGCGCAGGACCTGCTCATCGTGAAGGTGCGCGACGACGAGGTGCTGGTGCCGTTCGTCAAGGCGATCGTGCCGGAGGTCGACATCGCGGCCGGCCGCGTCATCGTGACACCGCCGGCAGGGCTCTTCGAGGATCTCCCCGAAGACGACAACGGCGATGACGCTGCGGCGGACGCTTCCGCCGACGACGCCGACACCGCTCGCTGACGCGGTCTCACGGCGCACCGCCGGCACCCGTGCGGCAGATGTGATCTCCGGGAAACACGGCGGGAAACGCCCCGGAACCTCCATCCCGGATCATCGGAGGCATGGGCGAAGTACGCACCGTGTGCTCCTACTGCGGCGTCGGCTGCGGTATCTCGGTGACGACCTCTCACGCCGGGGCCGGGCAGCCGCTCACCATCGCGAAGGTCGCGGGCGACCGCTCCCACCCCACCAACGCCGGGCGGCTCTGCACGAAGGGCGCCACCCACGCGGAACTGATGCAGGCTCCGGGTCGCATGACCTCCGCACACGTGCGCCCCGCACGAGGGGAGCCGGCCGAGCCCGTCGCGCTGACTGATGCCGTGACGGATGCCGCGACGCGCCTGCGCGCGATCCTCGACGAGCACGGGCCCGACGCCATCGCGATGTACGTGTCGGGGCAGATGAGCATGGAGGCGCAGTACCTGTCGAACAAGCTCGTCAAGGGCTACCTCCGCGGCATCCACATCGAGTCGAACTCCCGTCTGTGCATGGCGTCGGCGGGGACCGGCTACAAGCAGTCGCTCGGTGCCGACGGCCCGCCCGGCTCGTACGAGGACTTCGACCACGCCGACCTGTTCTTCGTGATCGGATCGAACACGGCCGACTGCCACCCGATCCTCTTCCTTCGGATGGCCGACCGGCTCAAGCAGGGCGCGAGGCTCATCGTCGTCGATCCGCGCCGGACCACGACGGCCGACCGCGCCGATCTCTTCCTGCAGATCGCCCCCGGAACCGACCTCGCTCTCCTCAACGGCCTGCTGCACCTGCTCGTGGAGGCGGGTGACATCGACGAGGAGTTCATCGCTGCCCACACCGACGGCTGGGAGCACATGGCGGAGGTCCTCGCCGAATACCCTCCCGCGCGCGTCGCGGAGCTCACCGGACTCGCCGAGGACGACATCCGCACCGCCGCCCGCTGGATCGGGGAGGCCGACGAGTGGATGACGCTGTGGACCATGGGCCTCAACCAGTCCACCCACGGCACGTGGTCGACCAACGCGATCTGCAACCTCCACCTCGCGACGGGCGCCATCTGCCGGCCGGGGAGCGGGCCGTTCTCGCTGACGGGCCAGCCGAACGCGATGGGCGGGCGCGAGATGGGGTACATGGGCCCCGGGCTTCCCGGGCAGCGTGCCGTGTTCAGCGCCCCCGACCGCGCCTTCGTCGAGGAGATCTGGGGCCTCGCGCCCGGGTCGATCCGCGCCGAGTCCGGCGCCGGCACCATCGACATGTTCCGCCGCGCCGCCGAGGGCGAGATCAAAGCGGTGTGGATCATCTGCAGCAATCCGGTCGCCTCGGTCGCGAACCGCAAGACGGTGATCGAGGCGCTGGAGAAGGCCGAGCTCGTCATCGCCCAGGACGTCTACACCGAGACCGCCACCACCGCGTACGCCGACATCCTGCTGCCGGCCACGCTGTGGGTGGAAGCCGATGGTGTCACGGTCAACAGCGATCGCACGCTCACGCTCGTGCGGGACGTGCTGCCGGCCCCGGGCGAGGCCCAGCCGGACTGGCTGACCATCTGCCAGGTGGCGCGCGCGATGGGGTTCCCCGGCTTCGACTTCGCCTCGAGCGACGAGGTGTTCGACGAGATCCGCCGCTTCTGGAACCCGCAGACCGGATGGGACCTGCGCGGCGTCACGTACGAGCGCCTGCGCGAGACGCCGGTGCAGTGGCCCGCACCCCCGGACGACGCCGCGACGCGGCATCCGATCCGCTACCTCAACGACGGGGTGAGCCAGTCGCTGCACGTGGAGGACGACGGCTCGGTGCCCCGCCTCGCCTTCGCGACCCCTTCGCGACGCGCGCAGTTCCTGGCGCGCCCGCACCTGCCCCCCGCGGAGCTGCCCGACGACGACTACCCCTGGGTGCTCAACACGGGCCGGCTGCCGCACCACTGGCACACCCTGACGAAGACGGGCCGCGTCGCGAAGCTGGCGAAGCTGCACCCCGGCCCGTTCGTCGAGGTGCACCCCGTCGACGCCGAGCGCCAGGGGATCGCGGAGGGTGATCTCGTCGAAGTCGCATCGCGCCGTGGCCGTTTCGTCGTTCCCGCGGTGCTCACCGACCGGGTGCAGCCCGGCGGACTGTTCGCGCCGTTCCACTGGAACGACGAGCACGGGGAGTACGTGACGGTGAACGCGGTGACCAACGACGCGGTGGACCCGCTGTCGGCGCAGCCGGAGTTCAAGTTCGCCGCCGTGACGCTGCGGCGCGTGGGGCCGCCGCCGGGCGGTGCGGCGACCGGCTCCGCCGACGAGGCGC
>NZ_DATCVK010000111.1:0-9709 GCF_036566905.1 Microbacterium sp.
AGAATCCGGCCATCGCGGATGATGACCCCGTACGCGGCGATGCGGATGTCCATCAGGACACTGTAGCGGGGCCATCGACGCGCAGGCCGGACGCCGCTATGGTCGAGGCACCCGAGCGAACGGAACGCCACGATGACCGAAGCCTCGAAGTTGATCGCAGCCTCACCCGACGTCGATCGGTATCTCGACGGTCTTCCGTCGGAGTTCGCGGGCCCGCTCGCGCGTCTGCGCGACGGCATCCGCGGTGTCGCACCCACGGGTGCCGTCGAGAACATCAAGTGGAACGGGCCGAACTACGCGCTCGACGGCGTCGATCGAGTGACGGTCGGCACGGACCCTCGGGGCAAGGTGCGCATCGTCATGCACCGAGGCGTGAAGATCGTCGATGCCGAGGGCTTCAGCTTCGACGACGACACCGGGCTCGTGCGCTGGGCGGCGGCCGACCGCGGCGTGATCGCCCTGGACCCGGCCGAGATCGATGCGCATCGCGACAAGATCGTCGCACTGATCGAACGCTGGCTGCAGCTCTGACGGCGTGGGCCCGCCGCGGGTTGCTCGATGGGAATGCGGGACCATCGATCGCCGCGGGAGACCGCGGATCTGCCCATCACTGCGACAAGATGTTCGCCACGCGGTCGAGGGCCTGTTTGATGTCGATGACCGCCCGCTTCTGGACATGCCGTTGGTAGTGGTACACCTCGGGCGCGAGAGGCGCGAGGAGCGTGTCGGGGAGGGCGTCGTCGTGAATACCTGCATCGCGGACCTGGGAGGCGACGAAGGTTCGCCAGAATCCGTAGGCACCTGTGGTGAAGCGAGTTGCGCCGAGTTCGGCTCCGAGGGCGAGCGGGAGATGCTGCTCCAGCAGATCGACCATGGCCGAGTAGAACGCCGCCAGCCGTTCGCGGGGCTCGGCACCGGGGCCGAGCGGAGGCGGCCCGGAAAGAAGCTGCTGCTGCAACGCCTGCTCGTGCTCATCCAGGAGAGCCACCGCGACCGAGGCCACGTCTGGGTAGCGGCGGTAGAGCGTGCCTCTGCCCACCCCGGCAGCGGCGGCGAGATCCGACATGGTGACCCCGGGCCCCTGCTCCGCGAAGAGCTGTCCGGCGGCGGTCAGGATGCGCTGCCGGTTCGCCGCGGCGTCCGCACGTTCGGGCGGTGACGTGTCGAGCAGCTTCTTCCTCACCCTCTGATCATAACTGGACGCCATGTCCGTTTCAGGTACAGTGAATCTGGACAGTATGTCCACTTCATCGAGCGAGCAGGGATGAGGAACGAGATGATCATGATCGGCGGCTACGACGTCGGACGTGTGGGAGACGGGACCGTGCGGCTCACCGACCCGATGGCGATGGGCGACCCCGCCGAGCTGCGAGCGGCCATCGACCGTCTGGAAGTCCGATGAGCATCGGCTGGATCGCGGTCATCGTCGCCGGACTCCTCGAGATCGCCTGGGCACACAGCATCCGCCTGACCGAAGGATTCACCAAACTGATCCCGACGATCATCTGCGGCGCACTCACCGTTGCCGTCCTGCTGATCCTCAACATCGCGATGAAGAGCGTTCCAGTCGGCACCGCCTACGCAGTGTTCGTCGGCATCGGGGCGCTCGGCACGGCGATCGTCGGAATGATCTGGCTCCACGAGCCCGTCAGCGTGCCGAGAGCGCTCGCACTCGCGCTCATCGTCGGCGGTGTCGTTCTGCTCCGCCTCACCGACTTCCAGTCCGCAACCGTGTAACCGAGCAGGAGCCGTCGACTGGTTCAGCTCGGAGCGGCGAGATGTGCATTCGGATGCCGATCCCGACCGGGTCAGGTACTCCCGTACGTCTGAAAACTGTGGAGCCTAGGAGATTCGAACTCCTGACATCCTGCTTGCAAAGCAGGCGCTCTACCAACTGAGCTAAGGCCCCGGGCGGATGCCGAGGCATCCGTTCTTCATCTTCAATTATTCACACGTCTTGCATTGTTCACAGTGGGGATACGAGGACTTGAACCTCGGACCTCTTCGTTATCAGCGAAGCGCTCTAACCGCCTGAGCTATATCCCCGAATTTCGGCCAGAGGAAAGACTACCGGACGTGGCAGAAATCTCCGAATCGGGCCGAGAATCGCGTCAGTTGTTGGTGAATCCGACGAGGATGCCACCCGTGATCTTGACGCTCAGGTTGTAGAGCACGGCGATGATGGCGCCGAGCGCCGTCGTGACGACGAGGTTCAGGAGCGCCGCGACGACCGCGAAGCCCATGACGTTGCCGAGCGACAGGATCGACGTGAGGTCGCCGCCGGCGCCCGCAACGTCTTGCACGAGCTCGTTGACCTTGTCGAAGATGCCGGTCGAGTTCAACACCGTGTAGATGAGGAACGTCGCGACGATGCTGACGACCGCGAGGCACACGGCGACGAGGAACGACAGCTTCACCGCCGACCAGAAGTCGATGTAGACGAGCCGGAGGCGCACCTGCTTTGCAGGGGTCTTGCGGTTCGACTTGCGTGCCAGCTTCTCAGCGACGCTACTCATCTAGGGTTACTCCTCTCGCGCGGGCTCGGCCGCTTCGGACTCGGCGGCCTCCTCCACGAGATTCCGCTCGGAATTCTTCGCGATGGCGATGATCCTGTCGTCGTTCGCGAACTTCGCGAACACGACGCCCATCGTGTCCCTGCCCTTGGCGGGAACCTCGGCGACGTCAGAGCGTACCACCTTGCCACTGGCAAGAACCACAAGGACCTCGTCGTCGCGACCGACGATCAGGGCGCCCGCGAGGTCGCCTCGATCCTCGCTCAGCTTGGCCACCTTGATGCCCAGGCCGCCGCGGTTCTGCAGGCGGTACTGGTCGACGGCGGTGCGCTTGGCGTAGCCGCCCTCGGTGACGACGAAGACGTACCTGGCGTCGTCGTCTGCGGCACTCGCCTCGGCCTCGGCGGCCTCCTCACCGTCGGTGAGGGAGGCGGCGACGACGGATGCCTCGAGCAACTGGTCGCCCGCTCGGAACGACATGCCCTTCACACCCGACGTCGAGCGACCCATGGGCCGGAGCGCTTCATCCGTCGCCTCGAAGCGCAGGGACATGCCCTTCTTCGAGACCAGGAGGATCTCGTCGTGCTCGTCGGCGAGCATCGCCGAGACGAGCTCGTCGCCCTCGCGCAGGTTGATCGCGATGACGCCGCGCGAGCGGTTCGTGTCGTACGCCGTCAGATCGGTCTTCTTGACGAGACCCTCACGCGTGGCCAGCACGAGGTACTGGGCGACGCTGTAGTCGCGGATGTCGAGGATCTCGGCGATCTGCTCGTCGGGCTGCATCTCGAGCAGGTTCGCGACGTGCTGGCCCTTCGCGTCGCGGCCGGCCTCCTGGATCTCGTACGCCTTCGCCCGGTAGACGCGGCCCATGTTCGTGAAGAACAGCAGCCAGTGGTGCGTCGTGGTGACGAAGAAGTGCTCGACGACGTCGTCGGCGCGCAGCTGCGCGCCCTTCACGCCCTTGCCGCCGCGGTGCTGCGAGCGGTAGTTGTCGCTGCGCGTGCGCTTGACGTAGCCGCCGCGCGTGACGGTGACCACCATCTCCTCTTCGGGGATGAGGTCTTCGACCGACATGTCGCCGTCGAAGCCCGGCATGATGTGCGTGCGTCGCTCGTCGCCGTACTTCGCGACGATCTCGGCGAGCTCTTCGGAGACGATGGTGCGCTGACGCTCGGGAGAGGCGAGGATCGACTCGTAGTCGGCGATCTTCTCGGCGAGCTCCTCGGCTTCCTCGTTGATCTTCTGGCGCTCGAGGGCGGCGAGGCGTCGCAGCTGCATCGCGAGGATGGCGTCGGCCTGGAGGTCGTCGATGTCGAGGAGGCCCTTGAGGCCATCTCGTGCGACGTCGACGGTCGCCGACGCGCGGATGAGCGCGATCACCTCGTCGAGCGCGTCGAGCGCCTTGAGGTATGCGCGCAGGATGTGCATGCGCGCCTCGGCCTCGCGCAGCAGGAACTGCGTGCGCCGCACGATCACTTCGATCTGGTGGTCGACCCAGTGCGCGATGAAGCCGTCGATCGAGAGGGTGCGCGGGATGCCGTCGACGATCGCGAGCATGTTCGCGCCGAAGTTGTCCTGCAGCTGCGTGTGCTTGTAGAGGTTGTTCAGCACGACCTTCGCGACCGCGTCGCGCTTGAGCACGATCACGAGGCGCTGGCCGGTGCGGCCCGAGGTCTCGTCACGGATGTCGGCGATGCCGCCGACCTTGCCGTCCTTCACGAGGTCGGCGATCTTGATCGCGAGGTTGTCGGGGTTGACCTGGTACGGCAGCTCGGTGATGACGAGGCAGGTGCGCCCCTGCAGCTCCTCGACCGCGACCACGGCGCGCATCGTGATCGAGCCGCGCCCGGTGCGGTACGCGTCGTTGATTCCCTTGACGCCGAGGATCTGCGCGCCCGTCGGGAAATCGGGTCCCTTGATGCGCTGGATCAGCGCCTCCTGCAGCTCCTCGCGGGAGGCTTCGGGGTGCTCGAGGTACCACTGAGCGCCGGATGCCACTTCGCGGAGGTTGTGCGGCGGGATGTTCGTCGCCATGCCGACGGCGATGCCGACCGAGCCGTTGACGAGCAGGTTCGGGAACCGAGCCGGCAGGATCGCCGGCTCCTGGGTGCGGCCGTCGTAGTTGTCCTGGAAGTCGACGGTCTCCTTCTCGATGTCGCGCACCATCTCGAGCGCGAGCGGAGCCATCTTGGTCTCGGTGTATCGAGGAGCGGCCGCGCCGTCGTTGCCGGGCGAGCCGAAGTTGCCCTGTCCGAGCGCGAGCGGGTAACGCAGGCTCCACGGCTGCACGAGGCGCACGAGGGCGTCGTAGATCGCCGTGTCGCCGTGCGGGTGGAACTGGCCCATGACGTCGCCGACGACGCGGGCGCACTTCGAGAAGGCGCGGTCGGGGCGGTAGCCGCCGTCGTACATCGCGTAGATGACACGGCGGTGCACGGGCTTCAGGCCGTCGCGCACGTCGGGCAGCGCACGCCCGACGATGACGCTCATCGCGTAGTCGAGGTACGAGCGCTGCATCTCGAGCTGCAGGTCGACCTGGTCGATCCTGCCGTGGATGCCGGGGCCCTCGACCGGCTCGTCGCCGCCTGGGTTGATCACATCAGATGTCAAGGAAACGCACGTCCTTCGCGTTCTTCTGGATGAAGTTCCGGCGGCTTTCGACGTCTTCGCCCATCAGGGTGGAGAAGATCTCGTCGGCGGCGGCCGCGTCGTCCATGGTGACCTGCAGCAACGTGCGGGTCTCGGGGTTCATCGTGGTCTCCCACAGTTCTTGGTGGTTCATCTCGCCGAGACCCTTGTAGCGCTGCACGCCGTTGTCTTTCGGGATGCGCTTGCCGGCGGCGACGCCGGCGGTGAGCAGCGCATCGCGCTCCTTGTCGGAGTAGACGTACTCGTGATCGGCATTGGTCCACTTCAGGCGATACAACGGCGGCTGCGCGAGGTACACGTAGCCGAACTCGATGAGCGGGCGCATGTAGCGGAACAGCAGCGTGAGCAGCAGTGTCGTGATGTGCTGGCCGTCGACGTCGGCATCGGCCATCAGCACGATCTTGTGGTACCGCGCCTTCTCGGTGTTGAAGTCCTCGCCGATGCCGGCGCCGAACGCCGTGATCATCGCCTGGACCTCGTTGTTGGCGAGTGCTCGATCGAGTCGGGCCTTCTCGACGTTCAGGATCTTGCCGCGCAGCGGCAGGATGGCCTGCGTCTCGGGGTTGCGGCCCTGCACGGCGGAGCCGCCGGCCGAGTCGCCCTCGACGATGAAGATCTCGGAGACCGACGGGTCCTTCGACGAGCAGTCCTTCAGCTTGCCCGGCATGCCGCCCGACTCGAGCAGGCCCTTGCGCCGCGTCGCCTCGCGCGCCTTGCGCGCAGCGAGTCGTGCGGTCGCCGCCTGGATCGCCTTGCGGATGATGTCGCGAGACTGGGTCGGGTTGCGCTCGAACCAGTCGCCGAGCTGATCGGAGGTGACCTTCTGGACGAACGACTTCACCTCGGTGTTGCCGAGCTTCGTCTTCGTCTGGCCCTCGAACTGCGGCTCGCCGAGCTTGACGGAGAGGACGGCGGTGAGGCCCTCGCGGATGTCGTCACCCGTGAGGTTGTCGTCCTTCTCCTTGATGATCGCCTTGTCGCGCGCGTAGCTGTTCACCAGGGTGGTGAGCGCCGCCCGGAAGCCCTCCTCGTGCGTGCCGCCCTCCGTGGTGGAGATCGTGTTCGCGAACGTGTGCACCGACTCGCTGTACGAGCTGGTCCACTGCATCGCGATCTCCACGGAGATCTTCCGCTCGGTGTCCTCCGCCTCGACGTCGATGATCTCGGGGTGGATGAGCTCGGACTTCTTGGCCGCGTTGATGTGCGCCACGTAATCCGTGAGGCCGTTCTCGTAGCGGTACTTGACGGTGCGCACGGGGTTCGCGGTCTCGACGTCCGTCGCGCCGTCGGCGGCCGTGACGTCGCCGTCGGCCTCGACCGGCGCCTTGCCGGCCACCTCGTCGTCGGCGACGGCGTGCCCGGCGCGCTCGTCGCGCAGGGTGATCTGTAGGCCCTTGTTCAGGAACGCGTACTGCTGGAAGCGCGAGCGCAGCGTCTCGAAGTCGTACTCGGTGGTCTCGAAGATCGAGTCGTCCGCCCAGAAGGTCTGCGTGGTGCCGGTGGACTCGCCCTCGGCGAGCGGCTCGAGCCGCTGCACCCCGGTGACGGGCTCGCCGCCGTCGCGGTACTCCTGGCACCAGTGGTAGCCGTCGCGCTTGACCTCGGAGACGAACCGGGTGGACAAGGCGTTGACGACGGACATCCCGACGCCGTGCAGGCCGCCGGAGACGGCGTAGCCGCCGCCGCCGAACTTGCCGCCCGCGTGCAGGATCGTCATGACGACCTCGAGCGTGGGCTTGCCCTCGGTGGGGTGCATCGCGACGGGGATGCCCCGGCCGTTGTCCCGGACGCGGACGCCGCCGTCGGCCAGGAGGGTCACCTCGACGCTGTCGGCGTGGCCCGCCAGGGCCTCGTCCACAGAGTTGTCCACAATCTCGTACACCAGGTGGTGCAGGCCACGCTCACCCGTGGAGCCGATGTACATGCCCGGGCGCTTGCGGACGGCCTCGAGGCCCTCCAGGACGGTGATGTTGCCGGCGTCGTACCCGTTCCCCGGTCCGGTGGCTCCGTTGGCGGCGACAGTGTCAGGACGGGGGGTGTCGGTTCGGTCTGCCACAGGCGGAGCTGCTCCTCGGTCGTCGTGCACGCGCCGACGCTTCGTGCGGTGTATGGCGGCGCGGCTCTCAGGTTCCGGGCACGCACCCGGCCGAGCCGTGCGAGAGAGGTCGGACCACGACCCGGAATGACCTCCCTAGTCTACCTGCCAGAGGCAAGGAAACGGCGGATTGACGCCGCTGGAGGGAAGTTCCGCACACGTTGTCCACAGGTCTGCGGCCAGGGGTTCTCCACACCGTTGTCCACAGGGATTTCCCCAGGCTTGTCCACAGATTCTGGGCGATCAGCACCCCTCATCACGAACCGTCCGGTTTTCGTGCTCTGACCGTTATCAACGACTCTCCCGATTTAGTCCAAAAACTGGTGTACTACACCACGATTCCCCGTATCGCACGTCGACTGGCGCGCGTCTGCCTGCGCCGGTCACCACCGAAGGGACAACCCCACAGTGAAGAGGACCCTGGCGGGCGTCGCAGCGACGACGCTCGCCGTCGGAGGGATGCTCGTCGCCACCGCGGCGCCCGCCTCCGCGCACACTCCCCGTGTCAAGGACACCTGCTCGAGCCTCGAGGTGAACCTGACCCAGTACCGCGGTGCCGACGTCACCGTCACCATCGACGGCACGGACGTCGCCGACGAGACCTTCGACAGCTCCTGGAGCCGCACGTTCGAGCTCGACGGGTCGGCCGGCCACGCCTGGACCGTCGACGTCGACGCCCACGACGGCAACCAGTACGACTGGTCAGACTCCGGGCGGACCGAGTCCTGCACCCCGACCGCTCCCGAGCAGCCCGAGGGCTCCGAGGTGCAGGTCGGCATCTACCTGTACCCGAAGCTCGACGCCTCGAAGGGCGCCGCGTGGGAGAACTCCGGTGAGCAGCAGCTGCTCGGCACCACGACGCTCACCCTCCCCGAGGAGGAGCTGACCAACGACGAGCACTGGTACACCGAGCTCCCCGAGACGGACGCGCTCGACGACATCGACCTGTGCACCGGTTGGGGCATCCAGCAGGACCTGGTGCGCGGTGGGCCCGACGACTACACGATGCCCGAGAGCATCACGTACCCCGACGGCTCCTCCATGGACGGGCACCTCGTCGACTGGACCCATCAGGAGCTGAGCGACTTCGGCATCGAGCTCCCCTCCGCCGAGGACTGCGCGACCCCCGAGGTCCCGGAGGTCCCGGAGCCCCAGGTCGTGGTGCCGCAGGCGCCCGCGGCCGTCGAGGTCTGCGGCGCGGACGCGTCCGACGTCATCCTGCCGGCCGATTCCGCCGAGGTCACCTACATCCGCACGGAGCAGGGCGTCCTCGCGGCGCCGACGGCGAACCACGCGTTCGGCGAGGACCTGGGCGGCTACACCCGCACCGAGTCCGGCGAGGTGCTGTTCCCCATCGAGGCCCTGGTGCCTGCCGCCGAGGACTGCGCGCTGATCCCCGGTGACATCGCCGCGGTCTGCGAGGGCGACACCCCGCACCTGGGCTACGCCGTCGCCCTCCCCGAGGGCGTCGAGGTCGACGACGACACGCCGCTGACCATCACGTTCATCAACCCGGACGGCGGCGAGAACTACGTCGCCGAGGACCAGCCGCTCGAGGGCTCGCTCCTGTGGCCGGGCGCCTCCGACACCGAGCCGAAGCAGTGGCCGGGCTGGGAGCAGCAGGACGACGGTTCCTATGTCGAGACTGACGGGAACTACGCCTGGACCCGTGACGGCGTCCAGGTCCTGTTCGAGGTGAACCCGCAGTACTCGACCGTGGTGGACTACCCGCCGGCCTCGTCGCAGTGCGCCAACCCGATCGGGGTGGGCGGTGCGGACGTGGACGTGACGGACACCCAGGTCGAGGCGGACGTCCCGCCGGCCGACGCCGCGCAGGCCGACCAGCTGCCGCAGACCGGTGCGACCGTCGGCCTCTTCGCCGGGCTGGCCGCGCTGCTCGTCGCGGGTGGCGGCGTGCTGTTCTGGCTGCGTCGCCGCATCCAGCACTGACGTACCGAGCATGACGACGGGCCCGGCCGCTGTGCGGCCGGGCCCGTCGCCATGTCGGCGACTCAGCCGAAGGTGTCGCGCGGCCCCGGACCGCGCACCGACCGGCGGCCACGACGGAAGCCGGGGCCCGCCGGGCCCAGCACCGTGACCTCCTCGACGACGCCCTCGCCGACCTCCTCGCCGAGGCGGCGCAGCAGGGTGGGGACGAGGAGCCGCACCTGCGTGGCCCACGCCGTCGAGTCGGCGCGCACCACGAGCACCTTCTGCTCGAACGTCTCCGGCTGGCAGTGGTCGGCCACCTGGTCGCCCACCACCTCCCGCCAGCGGCCGATCACGCCGCCGACGGACACGTCCGCCGTCCACCCCTTGTCCCGCATCAGGCGCCCGAGCACCTCCGACAGCAGCTGCGGGTCGCGGGCGCCCGGCCCCTGCCCGGACAGGCGGGGCTCCGCGAGCGGTGAGCGGCGCGCGGGCGAACCCGGGCGCAGGCCCTTGGCGCGGG
>NZ_DATCVK010000112.1:0-18896 GCF_036566905.1 Microbacterium sp.
ACGCCATGGGACAGCCCGCCCGAGCCGATCGCGAACACCGGCGCGGGCAGTGCGCCGAGCGCCTCGCCGATCGTGACGAGGTGCTGGTCGGTGAGGGCGTCGAGCACGAGGCCGGCTTCGGTCGCGTTCTGAAGCCGCGCCGCGAGGTCGTCGAACTCGACGAGCGGCACCGAGCCGATCGGAAGCGTCGTCTGGCGGCCGACGTGCACGGCGAGATCGGCCTCGGTCATCGGCGTCGAGGGGTGCTGCGACATCGTCGGCTGCCGGTCGAGCCGGTACACGATGCCGCGCTCGGCGGCGAAGTGCTGGCCGAAGAGCGTGTAGCGGCCGAAGTCCGGCTGGGCGAAGAGCATCGGCACCGCGCCGTCGCCGAAGACCTCGCGAGCGAGCTCGACGACCCGGCCCAGGCTGCCGACGTGGGGCGCGGAGTCCGCGGTCGAGCAGGCCTTGTACTGCACGAGCTGGGGCTCGAGGTCCGCGAAGGCGGCGAAGACAGGTCGGAGCTCGTCGTCCATCTCCGCCGGCGCGAGGGACCGCGAGATGCCCGCCACGCCGATCACGTCGACCTCGTCCGCCGCTCGACGCAGGGTCGCGGCATCCGGCAGCCCCGTGAACAGGCGCCCGGTCCAGCCGCGCCGCGCGAACTGCAGCAACGCGTCGACGCTGCCGGTGAAGTCGTCGCCGTAGAAGGCGACGCGAGCCCTAGGCACGGACGGGGCCGAACAGCTCCGCCGCCCGGCGCAGCGCGGGGGAGTTCTCGAAGGCGTGGTCCGCGCTCTCGCCGCGCGCGGCCGATGCCCACGCCTCGCGCATGCTCGCCACCCCGGCGGCCGCACCGTCCGGGTGACCGTGGATGCCGCCACCGGCGAGCACGAGCAGGTCGATGGTGCCGACCGCGGCGTAGGTGGCGTGGGCGAGGCCGCCCCATTGTCCCGACGACAGCACCGGAAGCGTGGGCGTCAGGCCGAGGAGCGGCTCGCGCACCGCCGCGATGGAGTCGAGCACCTGGTCGTCCGTCTCGTAGAACTTGTTGCTGATCCCGTTCGTGTGCAGGTGGTCGGCGCCGGCGAGGCGCGCGAGCTTCTGCCACGCACGGAACCCTATCCCCACCTGTTCGGAGCGCCCGAACGAGCCGAACATGGCGCGATGCCCGTGGATCGGCACGTCGCTGTGGCGCCGGAGGAACTCCAGGCCGGGCAGGCCGATCAGGTTCACGCACGCCATCACGCACGTGCCGCCCGCGCCGACGACGAGGTCGTGATTCGCCTCGAGGCGCCCGATGTCGTCGGTGATGTTGAATGCGTACATGGGCTTGCGGCCGGTGCGGTCGGCGTAGCGCTCGAGCACGGGCATCACGGCGCGGACGCGCTCCGCGAGGGGCGCCGACGGCCCGTTGCCCTGCAGCTCGTCGTCCTTGATGAAGTCGATGCCGGCCTCGGCGAGCTCCGACACCACCTCGGCGAGCTCGACCGGCGAGAGGCCGATGCTGGGCTTGACGATCGTGCCGATCATCGCGCCCTCCGGCCGTCCCATCAGCCGCCGCGTGCCCTCGACGCCGAACGCCGGACCGGGATAGCGTTCGGCGAAAGCCGGCGGCAGCTCGAGGTCGACGAGGCGGATGGCCGACAGCTCCTTGATCTCGAACAGGTTGCCCGCGACCGCCGCCAGGAGGTTCGGGAGCGAGGGGCCGAAGTTGTCGAGCGGGAACCGCAGCCGCAGCCGGGCGCGACGGCGGAGCGCGGGATCGCCGACGGATCCGGGCAGCGGTGACGCGCCCGTGAGGGGGAGCTCGTCGATGGACTCGACCTGCGCGGCGAACCGCGCACGCAGGTCGTCGGACTCGCGCTCCACGCGGACGAAGGTGCCGGTGGACTGTTCGCCGGCGAGCACCTCGGCGGCGTGCTGCAGCGGCAGCGAGGTCTCGATGACGTAGGTCGCGGTGACGTGCTGAACAGGCATGCGAGTCACCAGACCAGGGGGAGCCAGACCGACATCTCGCCGGCGCCGCGGTTGCCCCACGCGAAGTAGGGGACGAGCCGCACGGGCGCGGTGGCGAGATCGATGTCGGCGACGTCGTCGTAGAGCGCGGTGTCTGCCGTGCCGGGCAGCACGACCGCCTCGGTGTCGAGGGCGACGACGCGGTGGCCGGCGATCTCCGTCTCGGCAGGCGTGAAGCTCGCGCCTCGGCGGAGCGCGACCTGCTCGAGCACGACACCGTCGGGCAGATCGGCGCTCTCGACGCAGTAGACGACGGGTCCGCGGCGCACCGCGACCTGGTTGGTGGCCTCCTCGGCGAGTCGGTGGGCGCGGAGCACCCGGACGGGCATCGGCAGCGTCAGCTCGACGAGGTCGCCCGGCTGCCATTCGCGCTCGATGCGGGCGTAGGTGCCGGGCTCGCTCACCGCCACCTGCTCGCCGTTGACGGTCAGCGTCCCGCCCGACGACCAGCCGGGGATGCGCAGATGCAGCGGGATGCCGCGGCCCGCGGCATCCGTGACGGTGAAGGCGATCCTCTCGCTCCACGGGTAGTCGCTGTCCTCGCGCAGGGCGAGCCGGCCACCGTCCTCGGTCGTGACGTCGAGCGCGCTGCCGCCGTACAGGTGGACGTACAGGCCCTCCTCGCCGACGGATGCCGCGCGCTCGTGGAAGCGGGCCAGAGTGCGCGCGATGTTCGGCGGGCAGCAGAAGCAGCTGAGGTACGGCTCGCGCAGCCGCTCGCCGGACGGCGGAGGCGGCGGTGTCGGGTGGAGGGCCGTATCGCCCGGGCGGCGGAGCGGGAAGGGAAGGTCGCGCACCTGGCGCAGCGGGTTCGTGTAGAAGTACTCCGAGCCGGCGAGGCTGATGCTCGAGAGCAGGCTGTTGAAGGCCACCTGCTCGATGACGTCGGCGTACTTGGCGTCGGCCGTGAGCGACAGCATCCGCTCGCTCCACAGGATGAGGCCGATGTTCGCGCACGACTCGTTGTGCGCCGTGGTGTGCGGCAGCTGGTACGAGCGGCCGTAGGCCTGATGCACGCGGCTGATCTGGTCCTGCCAGGGTGAGCCGTCGGGCGATGCTCCGTCGTACAGGGCCCCGGCGCCGCCCGTGATGTAGAGCTTGGTGTCGACGACGTCGTGCCACAGTCGCTCGAGCACCGTCTCCAGTTCCTGGTCGCCGTTCTCGGCGATGAGGTCGGCGAGGCCGGCGTACAGGTAGTTGGCGCGCACGGCGTGGCCCGCGACGACGGTCTGCTCGCGCACCGGGAGGCGGTCCTGGTTGTCGTCGCCGCCCTCGAAGTCGTCGCGCACCCGGATGAACGCCTCCGACAGACGCAGGTACTGCTCGTCGCCGGTCGCGCGGTAGAGGTCGATGACGGCCATGTAATGCGACGGGCAGATGGCGCTGCGGGCGAGTTGGAGCGGCTTGTTCGTCGCGAGGTCCTCGAGGAAGCCGGCGGCCTTGCGCGCGGCATCCAGCAGGGTGGTAGACCCCGTCACCTCGTAGTGGCGCACGCCGGCCGTGATGAGGTGCCCGAGGTTGTAGGTCTCGAAGTTGAAGCGGTCGGCGAGCGCGATCGCGTCCTCATGGTTGCGGCTCGAGATGATCGTCGGCGTGTGCAGGTACCCGTCGTCGCGCTGCACCGAGGCGATCAGCTGCGCGATCTGCTCGATACGGGCCGCGAGCTCAGGGTCGGGGTCGGTCTCGAGGCGGGCGATGGCGGCCTCGAGCCACTTGTAGAAGTCGCCGTCCATGAACGGCGGGCCGGCGTGCTCGCCGCTCTCGAGGCCGGCGGCGATGCGGAAGTTGGTGAGACCGGCGCTGATGGCCGGGTCGCTCAGCGAAGACCAGATCTGAGGGATCGTCACGTCGCGCGTGCGATCGTGGATGTCTCCCCAGAAGCCGCTCGCCCAGCGCGCACTGTCGGCGCCGAGGGGTCGCAGCCGGGCGTGAGCCCGGGTCGCGGTCGTGGCGGTCATGGCTGTTCCTTCCGAGTGGCGTTCAGTCTCGTGCTCGCTGCGGCATCGCGGCAAGCCAGGTTCGGTGCGGGTCAGAATAGGCAGGGTTGAAAGTTCTCGCAACACTGCATGGAAATGCAGTCTAACCCTTGAATCGTGTCAAAGTGAATAGAATTTCAGTACTGACTGTTGACACACGTCGAAATCGTGCCTACTGTCGTGCTCGTACCTTTCACCCGCATGGTCGTCGTCAAGGAGGACGCTATGAACACACGCAGCAACCGTCGCCGCATCGCGGCGCTGGGGATCGCACTCGCCGCGGTGCTGCCGCTGGCAGCCTGCGCCGGCGGAAGCGCCGACACCGACACCGGATCCTCGGAGGGAGGCTCCGGCGCCGGGGGCACCGACCCCGAGACGTTCACCGTGATGACGGCGAACGAGAACCCCGTGCTCGAGGAGCAGCTCACCGCGCTGTCCGAGGGCGCCTGCGAGGCCGAGAACGAGGCGCTCCCACTGGAGCACCAGAAGGTGGCGCAGGCCGACACCGTCCAGAAGGTCACGCTGCTGGCCAGCCAGGGCGCGCTGCCGACCCACACGATCGCGGGCACGGCGCTCATCCGTCCCGACGGCGACCTCAACGCGGCCGGCCTCGTCGGTGACCTGAAGGCCGCCCTCGAAGACGCGGGCACGTGGGACAACGTGCTGCCGGCCGCGGCCTCCACCGTCGAGCAGGTCTACGGGGGCATGTTCTCGATGCCGTACCAGTACAACATCGAGGGCATCTTCTACAACAAGGAGATCCTCGCCGACAACGGCATCGAAGAGCCCCAGACCTGGGACGACCTCGTCGACGCCGCCGACACGCTCGCCGACGCCGGTGTCGTCCCGATGACCGAGGCGGGCGCCAACGGCTGGCCGCTCACCCGCATCATGGGCATGTACATCTTCCGCAACGTCGGACCCGACGCGATGGCCGCCGTCCGCGACGGAGACGCGAAGCTCACCGACCCCGAGTACGTCGCCGGCGCGCAGGCGCTCGCCGACTTCGCCGAGGCCGGCTACTTCGGCGAGGGCTTCTCGACCCGCGACGGCGACACCTCGTCGAACATGTTCCTCACCGGCCAGGCCGCGATGACATACGACGGATCGTGGCTGCTGAGCGCGATCAACGACCCCGAGCGCAACGAGATCGGCGGCGAGAACGTCGGCTTCATGCCGTTCCCCGAGGTCGACGGCGGCAAGGGCTCGATCGACCAGTACGCGGCGAACGCGGGTGCTCCCATGATCATCAACGCCGAGCAGTTCGGCCCGAAGGTCGTCGACTGGGTGAGCTGCATCGCCGAGAACTACGGCCAGCAGGCGCTGCAGGATGCCGGCGTCATCTCGGGCTTCAAGGTCAACGGCGACGTCACCGACATCTCGGAGAACACCGCCGAGATCCAGGAGCGGATCGCGGGCATCGACGAGACCGTACTGTGGTTCGAGGCCCTGATGGACTCGAAGAGCAACTCGCTGGCATCGACCAACGTGACACTGCTCACCACCGGGCAGATGACCGCCGAGGACTACATGGCCCAGCTGCAGGCGAGCATCGACGCCAACGGCTGAGACCCCGCACCGGCTCCCCGGGCGGTCGCTCGGGGAGCCGGTTCACGACAGAAAGCAGTTCGCAGATGAACTCGATCTTCGGAGATCGGAAGACGATCTTCATCCTGCTGGCACCGGCCCTCGTGCTGTACACCCTGCTCAAGGTGGTGCCGGTGGGCTGGTCCCTCGGCCTCTCGTTCTTCGAGGGCAACTCCCTCCGCGGTTTCGAGTGGGTGGGGTTGCAGAACTTCACCACCTTCTTCACCGACCCGGCCGCTCTCCAGTCGATGTGGGTGAGCGTCTTCTTCGCGATCGTGGCCACCGTCCTCCAGGTCGCCCTGGGGTACGCGCTGGCCCTCCTCTACGTCTTCGTCCTTCGCAAGGGCTCGACGCTGGTGCGGACGCTGGTGTTCTTCCCGACCGTGCTGCCGACCGTGGCGGTGGCGATGCTGTTCCGCAGCTTCGTGGCCGTCGGCGACAACCAGGGCCCGATCAACGACATCATCAACTTCTTCGGCGGAGAGAGCGTCGAGGTGCTGGCGTCGACCGTCGGCACGATGACCACGGCCATCGCGATGACGCTGTGGAGCTCGATGGGCTTCTACGCCGTCCTTCTCTACGCCGGCCTGCTCGACATCCCCGAAGAGGTCATCGAATCGGCCCGACTCGACGGAGCCAACGGTTTCAAGCTGGTCCGGCACATCGTGGTGCCGCTGTCGCTGCCGATCCTGCTGTCGTCGATCATCTTCAGCCTCAACGCCACCCTCAAGGTCTTCGACAGCCTGCTCGCCCTCAACGGCGGCGGGCCCGGCACCTCGACCGCGCCGATGACGCTGTACATGTACCGCACGGCGTTCGAGTACGCCGAGTACGGCTACGGCTCCACCATCGCGGTGATCCTCACCGCGCTCTGCCTCGTGTTCACTCTCGCGATCTTCCGATCGTCGCGCCGCAAGGCGGAGGTCTGAAAATGACTCTGACCCAGACTGAGACCGCGTACACGGTCGCCACCCCCACGGTTCGCAAGCCCGGTCCGAGCCGCGCACGGCGCGGACTCGTGAAGGCCCTCCGCCGCCTGCCGGTGTGGATCCTCGTCGCGGTCCTGATGGTCGTGGTGCTCTATCCGCAGGTCTGGATGGTGCTGGGCTCGTTCAAGACGCAGTCGGAGTTCCTCTCCAACCCCGCCCTGTCGCTGCCCGAGACGTGGAACTTCGACAACTACGTCACCGCGCTGACGAACGGCAACGTGGCCCGCAACTGGCTCAACAGCGTGATGGTGACGATCCCGTCGGTGCTGTTCATCGTCTTCATCGGCGTCGCCGCCGGCTACGCCCTCGAGGTGATGATCTGGAAGGGCCGCAACGGGGTCCTGCTGTACATCCTCGCCGGCATCATGGTGCCCGGCCAGATGATCCTCGTGCCGCTGTTCATCACCTACTTCCGCATCGGCATCACCGACACGCTGTGGCCGCTCATCATCACGTACACCGTCATGGGCCTGCCCCTGACGACGTTCCTGATGGCCACCTACTTCCGGTCGGTGCCGCGCGAGATCTTCGAGGCGGCGACCGTCGACGGCTCCGGTCCGCTGCGCTCGTTCTTCGTGATCGGCGTCCCGATGATGAAGAACTCGATCATCACGATCGCGCTGGTGCAGTTCTTCAGCGTGTGGAACGACCTGCTCATCGCGCTGACCTTCACCACGCGGCCCGACCTCGCGACCATCCAGGTGGGCCTGCTGAGCCTGAGCGACGAGTACGGCTCGACGCAGTACGGACCGCTCTTCGCGGCCGTCAGTATCAACATCGTCGTGCTGCTGATCCTGTTCCTGACGCTCAACAAGAAGATCATGGCCGGCATGGCCGGCGGCGCCCTCAAGGGCTGAGAAGCTGGAAGGCTTGTTCGCATGACCTCGTCCGCCCCCCGCATCGCGTTCCTGCACACCGGAGCCGTGAACATCGCTCCGTTCGGGGCGCTGGCCACCGAGTTCCTGCCGGACGCGACGATCGTGAACTACCTCGACGACCGCATCGTCGCCGACCTCGGCGACGAGGAGCGGGCGGGCTCGGTGCCCGCCCGCGTCGAGGACCTCGTTCGCGCCGCCGCGGCCGGGGGAGCGGATGCCGTCATGTTCACGTGCTCGTCGATCTCGGAGCTCGCCGCCCCCGCCGCCGCTGCGGCCGGAGTGCCGGTGCTGCGCGTCGACGAGGCGATGGCGGATGCCGCGGTGCGGGCCGGACGCCGCATCCGCGTGCTCGCCACGCTGCCGACCACCTGCCGGCCGACGCTGGGACTGCTGCAGGAGCGTGCCGCCCTCGCGGGCGTGGACCCGGAGTTCTCGAGCGAGGTCATCGAGGGTGCGTTCGCCGCCGTCGCGAGCGGCGATCGGGCCACCCACGACCGGCTCGTCGCGGCCGCCATCGAGCGAGGCGCGGCCGAGGCCGACGTCGTCGTGCTCGCCCAGGCGTCCATGGCGACCGCCGCCGACGCGGTCTCGGTCGACGTTCCGGTGCTCACCAGCCCGCGGCTGGGCGTCGAGCGCCTCGCGGAGTCTCTCGCCACCCGCTGAGGCCGAACAGTCCGACGTCGCAGCCGGGTTCTGCGCGTTTCGTCTCGCTCGTTCCTCGCTCGCTCAACGACCGGGATGAGGCGGAGAGCGTCGATCGCTGAGCGAAGGGCGCTCTGGCGCCCGAAGACGAAACGCCATGACCGACGGGGAAGCCCGGTCCCGCCGTCAGCGCGCGGCGAGGGCCTCGGCCGAGCGCAGGTCGGTCACGAGCGTCGTTACCCAGTCGCCGGCGAGGGCGCCGTGGATCGCCTCGAGCTTGCGGTCTCCGCCGGCGATGCCGACGCGCCGCGGGATGCGGCGCAGGTTGTCGACGGTGATCGCGATGATGCGGTCGTCGACCGCACCGCGCACGAGCGAGCCGTCGGCGCGGAAGATGCGGTGGCAGATGTCGCCGACGGCGCCCTGGTCGAGCAGGTCGCGGCGCTCCTCGGCGGCGAACGCGTTGCCGCTGGTAGCCAGCACGTCGGAGGGCTCGATGCTGCCGATGCCCATGATCGCCATCGTGAGGTCGTTCCAGTGGCGCGCGACCTCCTGCATCGACGGATCCTGCAGCAGGCTGTCGCGGATCGCCGGGTCGCCGACGACGCCCGGCGCCTGCACGTAGACCGGCTCGGCGCCGAGCGTGCGGGCCAGCTCGCCGAGGATGCGGTTGGAGTGGCTCTGCGCCTCGGGGGCGCCGACGCCGCCGAGCAGCTGCACCACCTCTGTGGCCCCGCGCACGGTGAAGGGCCGCATGCGGTCGACCATCGCAAGGATCGTCTGGCTCCACGACGAGACGCCGATGCGGTCGCTCCCCGAAAGTGTCGCCTCCAGGTAGGCGGCCGCTCCGGCCCCGAGCGACGCGAGCAGCTCGCCCTCATCGGCGTCGTGGTCGACATCGACCACGACGGCCTCGGCGAGCCCGTACTTCTCCTCGAGCTGCTCTTCCAGCTCGGCGTAGACGCCCGGCGCGACCGTGACGATCGTTCGCACGATGCCGACGGATTCCGCGCGCTTGAGCAGACGCGAGACCTTCGCCTGTGAGATATTGAGCGCGGCCGCGATGTCGGCCTGGCGAACGCCGCGCTCGTGGTACATGCGCGCGACCTTGGTGAGCAGGCGCACCTGCCCGTCTGCGGGCCGGGTGTAGGGCGTCAGGGGCACGGCGGTCTCCGATCGTGGCGATCCGAGGTGTGTATTCGGATTCGCTAACGAAAGGATATTCACTCTGAGCCCGTGAAGCCAGCCCGAGTTCTGCTGCCTAAAGCCTGCTCAGTGCGAAAAACGAGTCGAATGCCGGCATCCACCCCCGCCTGGCGGGGTCGCCGCCCCGCCTTCTCGCGCGCGAACGCGGGGACCGCGGATGCCGCGGCACGCGGCATCCGCAATGCCCCGAAGCGTCAGAGCTGAGACGTGCCCGTCGCGGTCGGGATCAGACGGGCGCGCCGACCTCCACCGGCACGTGGACGACACGGGTGTGGGTGCCGGGGCTCAGCGTCTCCTCCGGAGAGCCCTCGAGGTCGAGGACGGCCTCGGCGCCGACGGGCACCGTGACCTCGACATGGAGCTGCCCCTCCGCGATGCGCCACGAGATCGCCGCCTCGCCGTAGGCGGTGAGCTGGCGGGCCGAGGCGGAGGCCAGCCCGCCGCCGGGGCGCGGGGCGAACCGGATGCGCCGGTAGCCGGGGGCGTCGGGGGCGAGGCCGCCGATGACGCGGTGCATCCAGTCGGCGACGGCGCCCAGCGCGTAGTGGTTGAACGAGGTCATCTGGCCGGGATTGACGGTGCCGTCGGGCAGCAGCGAGTCCCATCGCTCCCAGACCGTGGTCGCCCCCTGCTCCACCTGGTAGAGCCACGACGGGCACTCGCGTTCGAGGATGAGGTCGTAGGCGGTCGGGACCTGTCCGCTCGCGCTCAGGGCGTCCGAGACCAGCGGCGTCCCCACGAAGCCGGTCGCGATGCGGTTGCCCGCCTCGTGCACGAGCTGGGCGAGACGTGCGGCGGCGGCATCCCGCTTCCGTGGATCGGTGATGAGCTCGAACCGCAGCCCGAGGGCGTACGCGGTCTGCGCGTCGCTGGTCATGGTGCCGTCGTCGTTCACGTAGGCGCCCTCGAAGGCGGTCACGACCTCGTCGGCGAGCGCGTCGTAGTGCGCCCGCTCGTCGCCGAGCCCCAGCACCCCCGCCATGCGCGCGACGGTGCGCGCGGACTTGGCGAAGTAGGCCGTCGCGACGAGGTAGCGGTCGGTGAGCGCGTCGGCCGGGTCGTCCGGCGGCGCGGCCGGGTCGAGCCAGTCGCCCAGCTGGAAGCCGGTGTCCCACAGTCGCGTCGGGCCGGAGAGCCGCTCGAGCAGATCGACCCAGCGGCGGGCGCTGTCGAACTGCGCACGCAGCACCCCCGTGTCGCCGAAGCGCTCGTACAGCGTCCACGGCAGCAGGGTGGCGACGTCGCCCCACGCGGCGCCGGGGCGCATGGGCGTCCACTTGTCGACCGCGGGGATCACCGGCACGTACCAGGGCACCGTGCCGTCGGGGAGCTGCTCGATCGCGACGTCGCGGAGCCAGCCTGAGAGCATGCCCGACACGTCGAACAGCGTCGAGGCGGTCGGGCCGAAGACCTGGATGTCGCCTGTCCACCCGATGCGCTCGTCGCGCTGCGGGCAGTCGGTGGGGATGTCGACGAAGTTGCCGCGCATGCCCCACACGACGTTCTCGTGCAGGCGGTTGAGGGCGGGGTCGGACGACTCGAACCAGCCGGTGCGCTCGAGGTCGGTGTGGTACACCCGGGCCACCAGTGCGCCGGCCGCCGCGTCGGCGTCGAGGTCGCTGGGCCACCCCGTCACCTCGACGTAGCGGAAGCCGTGGAACGTGAACCGCGGCTCCCACTCCTCGGCGTCCCGGCCGGCGAGCGTGTAGTTGTCGGTCGAGCGCGCCGCGCGGAGCGGCCGGGTGTAGATCTCGCCGTCCTGCATCACCTCGGCTGTGCGCAGCGTCACCGTGGTGCCGGCGTCGCCCGAGACCCGGATGCGCACGCGGCCGACGAGGTTCTGCCCGAAGTCGAGGATGCGTGAGCCGCTGGGGCCGGTGAGCACGTCGATCGGCCGCAGCTCCTGGGTCGCGCGAACCGGCGGTGCCGTCGGGGCGACGAGGGTGGCGGGGTCTCGGTGGCGCTCCTGCACCCCGTCCCAGCCGGAATCGTCGAAGTCCGCCGTCGACCAGCCGGGCTGCTCCTCGCGTGCGTCGTAGTCCTCGCCGTCGTAGAGGCCGCTGTGCAGGATGGGGCTGGGCGCAGAGCGCCAGGACGCGTCGGTCGCCACGACCTCGCGAGTGCCGTCGGCGTAGGTCAGCTCGAGCTGGCCGAGAAAGGACTGGTCATACCCGTAGACGTTGCGGAAGCCGCCCCGCCAGCCGAGCCGCCCCCGGTACCAGCCGTCGCCGAGCCAGGCGCCGAGCGCGTTCGCACCAGGGCGCAGGAGGCCGGTGACGTCGTACGCGTAGTACCGCAGCCGGCTGCCGTACACCGTCCAGCCGGGCGAGAGCGTGTCGTCGCCGACGCGCTCGCCGTTGAGCTCGGCCTCGTAGACGCCGTGCGCGGTCGCGTAGAGGCGGGCGCGCACGATGTCGTCGCGCACCTCGAACGCCCGGCGCACGAGCGAGGGCCGGCGCTCGTCGGAGTGCGGGTTCTCGTTGCGGAAGGCGCCCACCGGGCGCGCGACCCAATCGCCGGGCTCGAGCAGGCCGGCTTCCAGGACGGTGGGGGCGGATGCCGCGGACCACGCGCCATCCTCGCCCCTGACGGCGATGCGCACCGTGGCGATCTCGCGCGAGCGCAGCGGGTCGGCCGGCCAGTCCACGAGCACCTGCTCCGGCGAGTCGATCACGTAGGTGGTGACGTCGCCGTCGCGGCCGAGCTCGACCGAATACGCGGTCTGACGCCAGCCGGACGGTGCGGAGGAGACGCGCCACGAGAGGCGCGGCATCCGCTCGCCGATCCCGAGGGGTTCGCGGTGGTGTTCGATGCGGGGTGCGTCGACGGTGACGGACATCCGTGGCCTCTCTCCGTGCGCCCGCCTGTCGAAGGTCGACAGCGAGCGGAAACTGAAACGTTTCGGTTTGATGTGTACAGTGAGTGTGTCACTCAGTTCGAAACGTTTCAAGTCGAACCACGGATCACGGCACGGAGGGGTACGAGATGCGGATCGGCGTCACCGGCAGCGGAGGCAAGCTCGGGCGTGCCACGGTCGAGCGGCTGCGCGCCGACGGCCACGACGTGATCGGGTTCGATCTCGCCGGAACGCCGGGGCCGGGCTTCACGCGCGTCGACCTCACCGACTTCGGGCAGACGCTCGACGCGTTCCTCTCCGTGACCGCGCGTCATGACGGGCTCGACGCCCTCGTGCACCTCGCGGCGATCCCGGTGAACGGGCTGGTGCCCGACGCCGCCACCTTCCACAACAACGTCACCGTCTCGTTCAACGCGCTGTTCGCGGCGCATCGCGCGGGCATCCGCACGATCGTGCTCGCATCGAGCATCACCGCGATGGGCTTCCCGTTCGAGGAGGCACCGCCGTCGCTCCCCGTCGACGAGGCCTACACCAGCGCGAACAACACGTACGGGCTCGGCAAGGTCGCCGAGGAGGCGATCGCCGCGCAGCTCGTCAGGTGGGGCCCCGACACCTCGATCACCGCGCTGCGCTTCACCAACGTCGTCGGCGCCGACGAGTACGCGACGTTCGACCGCGCCGCCGAGCCGGACTACCGCCGCGACCTCGTCGGCTCGTGGATCGACGCCCGCGACGGCGCGCTGGCGGTGGCGCTGGCGCTCGCGGCGGCGCAGCCGGGCTTCGAGGTGTACAACGTGGCCGCTCCCGAATCGGGCAACGCGCAGCCTTCGCGCGAGGTCGCGGCGCGCTGGTTCCCGGGCACCGCGATCGCCGACGACCTGGGCGAGTTCGAGTCGCTCATGTCGACCCGCAAGATCCGCGAGCGACTCGGCTTCGCCGCCGAGCACGACTGGCGCTGACATGTCGCGGCAGGGGGTGGGGCAGGGCGCCCGGCCGGGCATCCGGCAGGTCGCTGCTCGTGCCGGCGTGGCCGTCGGCACGGTCTCGGCGTACCTCAACCATCCCGATCGCGTCTCCGCCGAGCGGGCGCGGCGCATCGCCGAGGCGATCGACGAGCTGGGGTTCGTCCCCAGCAGCGCGGGCCGACAGCTGCGGCTCGGGGTGAGCAGTCTGATCGGCTACCTCTCACCCGACGTCAGCAACCCGCACTTCAGCGAGATCGCGCAGGAGGTCGAGTACCGTGCCGAGCGGCTCGGCATGACCGTCTTCTTCGCGCACTCCCACGGCGACCGCGAGCGCGAGGACGCATACCTCGAGGCGTTCGAGCAGCGGCAGGTCCGCGGTCTGCTCGTGTCGTCGTTCGAGCCGATCGAGAGCCGGCTGAAAGCGATGCGCGACCGCGGCACGCCGTCGGTGCTCGTCGGCCGCCGCGCCTACGACGAACGTCAGCCCTCCGTGTCGATCGACGACGTCTCGGGCGGGCGCCAGGCAGCCGAGCACCTCATCGAGAACGGATGCCGCCGCCTGGCGTTCGTCGGCGGCCCGCTGCCGGTGCAGCAGGTGACCGACCGGCTCGACGGCGCGCGGCAGGCCACGGACGCACATCCGGACGTCGGCGGCCCCGAGGTCCTCGAGGTCGCGGACCGCTCGATCGCGGCCGGCCGTGCCGTGGGAGCGGCCCTGGCCGCCCGTCCTGCTGCCGACCGCCCCGACGGCGTCTTCGCCGCCAACGACGTGCTGGCCCTCGGCGTGCTGCAGGCGCTGGTCGCCGGCGGCGTCTCGGTGCCCGGCGAGGTGGCCCTCGTCGGCTACGACGACAACGAGTTCGCCGAGGCGTCCCTCATTCCGCTCACGAGCGTCCGCGCCCGTCACGGAGACTTCGGCGCCGCAGCCGTCGACCTCCTCTTCGAGGCGATCGAGCGCGAGACCGGCGCATCCCCCGACACGGCCCCGGCGCACCGCGGGGCGACCGCCGCCCAGCGCGTCTTCGCCCCCGAGCTGATCGTGCGCGAGAGCTCTCGCCGGCTCACTCCCTGACTTCGCACCACCGCCCACGGATACGACATCGAAGGAGAATCCCCGTGTCCTCTGAGCTTCGCGCTCCCCAGTCCTCCGAGCTCTACCGGCCGATCGAGCTGACCTTCGAGGGGGCCGACCTCATCCCCGCCGACCGCACACCGCTCACGCTGCGAGCCCGGCACGAGGCGTCGGATGCTGAACGTGTCGTGCCCGGTTTCTGGGACGGCGGCACCACCTACCGCGTGCGCTTCGCGCCGGACCTCGAGGGGGAGTGGTCGTGGACGACCGAGAGCGAGGATGCCGCCCTCGCCGGCCGGACGGGCACGCTCGACGTGGTGCGCGGCGCCGAGCACGGACCGGTCCGCGTGGCGCACCGCTTCCACTTCGCCCACGCCGACGGCACGCCGTTCCGCCCGGTCGGAGCGACCGCCTACAACTGGCTGCACCAGGAAGAGCCGCTGTTCTCGTCGACCGTGGATGCGATCGCCGAGGCCGGGTTCAACAAGTTCCGGTTCATGGTCTTCCCGCAGGGCGGCGGCTACATCGAGCACGTCCCCACCCTCATGCCGTTCGAGAGGACCGGCGGCCGCTGGGACGTGACCAAGCCGGTGCCCGAGTTCTTCCAGCGCCTCGACCGTGCTGTCGATGTGCTCGGTGAGCGCGGCATCCAGGCCGACGTGCTCATCTACAACGCCTACGACCGCGGCCAGTTCGGTCTGAACGAGCTCACCGAGGAGGAGGATGCCGTCTACCTCCGCTATCTCGTGGCGCGACTGGCCGCGTACCCGCACGTGTGGTGGTCGCTCTGCAACGAGTTCGATCAGCTCGAGCGCCCGGCCGAGCGCTGGGACCGCACCGGCGCGCTGCTGGCCGAGATCGACCCCTTCGACCATCTGCGTTCCATCCACAACTGGATCGAGCTGTACGACAACAACAAGCCGTGGGTGACCCACGCATCCCTCCAGAACGGCTCGGCCACGACGGACTTCGGCCGCGCCAACCTGTACCGCGACGTGTACGGCAAGCCGGTCGTCCTCGACGAGATCAAGTACGAGGGAGACATCCCCGACCGGTGGGGTCACCTCAGCGCCGAGGAGCTGGTGCACCAGTTCTGGGTCACCACGGTGGCCGGGTGCTACGCCTCGCACGGCGAGAGCTTCGTGACCGCGTCAGGGAGCCTCCACATGGTCGAGGGCGGGCCACTCCGGGGCGCTTCGCCCGCGCGGCTGGCGTTCCTCCGCCGCGTCCTCGAAGAGGTCGAGGGCGCGGGGCTGGATCCCATCGACAAGTGGGACGACCCGGCGCACGTGGCCGGCATCCCGCGCCGTCTGTACGTGCAGTACCTCGGCCGGTCGGCGCCGGCGACCTGGGAGTTCCGGCTGCCGATCGGGTTCCCGGGCGAGCGGCCCGAGCCGGGCGACACATTCGAGGTCGACGTCATCGACACCTGGAACATGACGATCACGCCTGTCGGCCGGCGCTTCACGCTCGACGATGTGCGGCGCAACGATGCCTACGATCAGGCGTCCGCGCCGATCGAGCTGCCCGCGGGCGAGGCACTGGCGCTGCGCATCACGCGCGTGGCGGGCTGACCCGTGGTCGCGGCATCCGATCGCCTGAAAGCCTGGCGCAGCGGACCGCGCCTGGGAACGGCGTACTACAACGAGTACCTGCCCGACCCGTCGCGGCTCGAGAGCGACCTTCGACTGATGACGGATGCCGGCATCACCTGCATCCGCGTCGGCGAATCGGTCTGGTCCACCTGGGAACCGCGCGACGGCGAGTTCGATCTCGAGTGGCTGACGCCCGTGCTCGACGCGGCGCACGCGCACGGGATCGACGTGATCCTCGGCACGCCCACGTACGCCGTGCCGCCGTGGCTCGAGCGTGCGCACCCCGAGCTCGCGGTCGTGCGCAAGGACGGCAGCGCCGTGCCGTGGGGCGGCCGCCAGGAGGTGGACTACACGTCGGAGTTGTTCCGCCGCTACGCCGAGCGTGTCATCCGCGCCGTGATCGGCCGGCATGGCCGGCATCCGGCGGTCATCGGGGTGCAGCTCGACAACGAGGCCGGCCTGCACCTGATCCACAACGACCACGTCGTCGGGCGCTTCCGCGACTGGGTCGCCGACCGCTACGGCGATGTCGACACGCTCAACCGCGCGTGGGGGCTGACGTACTGGTCGCACCGCATCGCCGAGTGGGACGAGCTGTGGGCGCCGTCGGGCAACACGACCCCCGCCTACGACCTCGCCTGGCGGCGGTTCCAGGCCGAGCTGACCGCGGACTTCATCGGCTGGCAGGCCGACCTCGTCCGCCCGCTCGTGGCCGACGACACGTTCCTCACGACCTGCATCGCCTACCAGCGGCCCGCGATGGACGACGTCGCCGTCGGCGCGCGGCTCGACATCGCCAGCGGCAACGCGTACTACCTGGCTCAGGACGCGCTGGACCTCGAGCGTGAGGGCGCGGGCGGCCAGTGGTACGCCGACGACGTGCCGCAGTTCGTGCTCATGGCCGACCGCATGCGCGCCTCCCGACAGGGCCCGTTCCTCGTCACCGAGACGGGTGCGGCCTCCATCGGCCCCGCCTGGCTGACCCGTCCGCCGTACGACGGGCAGCTCGCCCAGGCGGCGTGGCTGCTCGTCGCGCGCGGGGCACGGCTCGTGTCGTACTGGCACTGGCACACGCTGCACTCCGGCGCCGAGGTGCACTGGGGCGGCATCCTCGGTCATGACCTCGAACCCGGGCGCATCCACTCCGAGATCGCCGCGATCGGCCGGCAGTTCGCTGCGGCGGCGCCCTGGCTGACGGATGCCGAACCCGACGCCGACGTCGGCCTCGTGTACGCGCACGACAGCGAGTGGATGATGACGTTCGAGCCGCCGCTTGCGCGCGCCGCCGATGCCGACCGCGGCTCGTACGCGCGGATCGTGGGCGCGTTCGGACGCGCCGCGGTCGATGCGGGGCTGCAGGTGGGATTCGTGAACGACCGGCAGCTGCCCGACGCGGGCGAGCTCGTGCGGCGATACCCGGTGCTCGTCGTGCCGGGGCTCATCGCGGCATCCGATCCGACGCTCGAGACGCTCGTCGAGTACGCCCGCCTCGGCGGGCGGCTCGTGATCGGCCCGCGCACCGGGTACGGCGACGACGAAGGCCGCATGCGGCCCGTGCGGGCGCCCGCGATCGTCGGACCGGCGGCCGGCATCGGTTACCGGGAGTTCGCGGCCCTCGCCGAGCCGATCGAGGTCGAGCGCGACGGCGCGGTCGTCGGCACCGCCCACGGCTGGGTCGACGGGCTCGGGCCCGACGGCGCCGACGTCGTCCTCGGGTACCGGCATCCGCTGTTCGGCCGATGGGCGGCGGTCACGCGTCGCGAGGTCGGTCTGGGCACCATCACGACCGTCGGCACGCTCCTCGACCGCGCGACGCTCGCCTTCGTGATGACGGATGCCGCGGCCCACGGCTCCGGGCGCGATGCGGACACGATGTCTGCGAACCCGGGCGCCCCCGCCATCCTCGCGGCGCGCCCGGCCTCGGTCACCGCGCACTCCCTGCTGGGCGCTCAGGGCCGCGTATGGGTGGTGCACAACTGGTCGCCGCAAGGCCGCACGATCCGGATCGTGGCGGACGCGGCATCCGTCCTCGACGGCGCGGTGCACCGGGCGGGCACGGAGGTCGAGCTCGCGCCCTGGGATGTGCGGGTCTGGCGCGAGGCGCTCCCCGTCATCGCATCGAGCGCCCCTCCTCCTGAATCAAGTGGAAAGGGTTGAACGTGGACGCCGGGAGCGGGCGGTGGCGGCGAGGGTCAGAGCGGTAGGAACGACCCCGGCGGCACCTCGGCGGTGCGGGTCGTATCGTTGGGAAGCTCGACCTCGATCCGTCGAGGGTGAACGTCGAGGTTGGCGACCAGAACGGTGTCGCTGCCGGCGGTGCGCGCGCCGAGCGCCCAGACGAGACCGTCGGGGGAGTCGCCGCGCAGGCCCGGTGCACCTGCCAGCGCGGCGAGTGCCGAGACCGCGGCGAGCACGGGAAGGGCGGTGCCGTCGGCCGTGCGGACGCCGCGCGGCCCCCATTCCTCGAAGTAGGCGAGCGTGGCGACGCCGGGCACGGCCAGGGCGGCCGCGCTGGCGACGGTCCACGCGGCGAGCTGCGGTGCCCACTGCCGTGCATCGACCGCGTCGAGCAGCGCTGAGCCGTAGCCGTCGCGGAGGTCGTCGTGCTCGGGCATCGGCGGAGGAGTCGTCGCCACGTCGTTGAAGTGCGGACGCAGCGAGATCGGACCGATGTGAACCGGGATGCCCGCCGCGATGCTCACGCCCTGCGTGGCGACGATCCGCTGCATCGGCAGCGACTCGACCAGCTGCGCGGTGCTGAGGCTGTGGAACAGCGGCGTGCTGCTGAACACGATGCCGTCGAGCCCGCGCGGGAGGCGATGGTGCTCTCTGTTGAGCTCGGTGAGATGCGAGCGCACTCCGCCGACGACGGCGATGTCGAGTCCCACCTCGGCCAGCGCGTGGCGCAGCCGGGCGATCGCGTCGAGATCGGAGACATGGCGCGCCGGGCCGGTGGCTGGGAACGCGGTGACGCGCGCGATCGGGAGGCCGCGGAGCGCGTGCACGGCCTCGTCGATGCTCGCGGGGTCGGACTCGTCGAGCACGAAGCGGACGTCCAGCGGGCGCGGGGCGGCTTCGTCTCGCGGGCGCTCGCTCGGCGAGCGGCGGCTCGGATCGGCGGGATGCCGGCC
>NZ_DATCVK010000113.1:0-11792 GCF_036566905.1 Microbacterium sp.
GGCACGACCTCGAGACCGCGTCCGCCGCGCTCGGCGCGGCGGAGCCCGACAAGGCCGCGGCCGCCGGAGCGCTCGAGCGCCTGACGCGAACGCTGAAGTCGGCCGGAGCATTGGCCTCGGCGGGAGCAGCGCTCATCGGACCGCTGCAGGCGATCGGGCGCTGGCTCGGTCCGATCGGGGCGACGCTGCTCGGCATTCTGGTGCTCTGAGGGGGCACGGATGCCGCGGCCATCGCGTCACCCTGTGGTGTCGGCGCCGGCGCGGCGCGTGGTGAAGGAGCGCCCGCGGAACTCCGCCACGACGTCCCCGGTCTCGTCTGTCACCGTGACGTCGTACAGACCGCTGCGCCCGGCGAGCGCGCGGCGGCGGGCATGGGCGGTCAGCGTCTGCCCCGCGCGCGTCGCCTTGAGGAACGAGATGTCGGCTCCGGCGGCCACCGTGATGTCGGCATCCGTGTCCCCTTCTCCCGGCGCCACGGCGTTGCACGCCATCGCGAACGCCGTATCGGCGAGCGCGAACACCATTCCGCCGTGCGTGATCGCGAAGCCGTTCGTCATGTCTTCGCGCACGCGCATCGATACGACGGCTTCGCCCGGTTCGTCGCGCTCGACGATCATGCCCAGCGCCGCCGACGCGCGGTCGCGCTGCAGCATGCGCCGCTGCCCCGCGAAGTGGTCCGCAGGATCGCTCACGCCCCGACCTCTGCCGGCAGGGGATCTGCGGTTGCCGGCGTGTCCGCGGTCTTGGCGACCAGCGTGAGCACGTCGTAGGTGGCGACGATGTCATCGCGCTGGTTGAGGATGACCGCGTCCCACCGCACCTCGCCGTAGTCGTCGGTCTCGCGCGGGGTGATCTGCTTCGCGGTCAGCACGACGCGGATCTCGTCGTCGGGCGACACCGGCGTCATGAAGCGCAGGTTCTCGAGCCCGTAGTTCGCCAGCACGGGACCGGGATCCGGGTCCACGAAGAGCCCCGCCGCCCACGACACGAGCAGGTAGCCGTGCGCGACGCGACCGGGGAAGAACGGGTTGGCAGCGGCGGCCGCTTCGTCCATGTGGGCGTAGAAGCGGTCGCCCGTGAAGTTCGCGAACGTCTCGATGTCGTCGAGGGTGACCGCACGCGACGGCGACGCGAGCTGATCGCCGATCGCGAGCTCGGCGAGCGACTTGCGGAACGGGTGGCGGTCGGAGCGGGATGCCGCACCCTGGTGCCAGACGCCGGTCAGCGCCGTGAGCATCGCGGGCGAGCCCTGCACCGCGGTGCGCTGCATGTGGTGCAGCACCGCACGGATGCCGCCGAGCTCCTCCCCTCCGCCGGCGCGCCCCGGTCCGCCGTGGACGAGGTGCGGCACGGGCGCGCCGTGGCCCGTCGAGGTGCGGGCGTCGTCGCGGTCGAGGAACAGCAGTCGGCCGTTGTAGGCGGCGGTGCGCGCGAGGAGGGTCGCGGCGACGCCGAGGTCGGACGTCGCGACGCTCGTCACGAGCGATCCGCCGCCGCGGCCGACGAGATCTGCGGCCTCCTCCACCGACCGGTACGCGAGTACGCTCGCCACCGGTCCGAACGCTTCGACGTCGTGGACCGCGTGGGGCAGCGCGTCCGCTTCACCGTCGAACCCGATCAGGATCGGGCCGATGAACGCACCGTCCGGGGCAGCTCCCGTGGAGCCGTCCGCGTGCGTGACGTCGGGCGCGTCCGTCGTTCCCAGCACGATCCTCCCGCCGGCGGCCTCGAGCGCGCCGACGGCGCGCAGCACCTCGTCGCGCTGCGCGAGCGAGACGAGCGGCCCCATGGTGACGGACTCCGCGTGCGGGTCGCCGACGACGACACGCTCGGCGATCTTCTGCCGCATCGCTGCGACGAGCGCGTCGACGGCGTCGGCCGGGACGATCGCCCGGCGGATCGCTGTGCACTTCTGGCCGGCCTTCGTCGTGAGCTCGACCATGAGCTGCTTGACGTACGCGTCGAACTCGGGCGTGCCCGGCACCGCGTCGGGCCCGAGCACCGACGCGTTGATCGAGTCGGTCTCGCTCGTGAACCGCAGCCCTGGAGCAGCCTGCGCGCGCAGCCGTTCGGCCGTCGACGCGCTGCCGGTGAAGCCGACGAGGTCGCCCAGCCCGAGATGCTCGAACAGGCCGGGCACCGCACCGCTCACCAGCTGCAAGGACCCGGCGGGGAGGAGTCCGGTCTCGACGAGGATGCGCAGCCACGCCTCGGCGACATACGCGGTCGGCGACGCGGGCTTCACGATCGTCGGCACGCCGGCGAGGAAGGCCGGGGCGAACTTCTCGAGCGCGCCCCACATCGGGAAGTTGAAGGCGTTGATCTGCACGGCGACGCCCGGTAGCCGCGTGTAGACGTGGCGGCCGAGGAACGAGCCGTCCTTCGACAGCGACTCGACCGGGCCGTCGAGATACACCTGCGCGTTGGGCAGCTCACGGCGCCCCTTCGACGAGTACGTGAACAGCACGCCGATGCCGCCGTCGATGTCGTTGAGCGAGTCGCGCACCGTGGCGCCGGCGCGCTTCGAGAGCTCGTAGAGCTCCTCCTTGCGCGCGGTCAGCGCGATGCCGAACTGCTTGAGCAGCAGCGCCCGCTGGTGGAACGTCAGCGCGCCGAGGCTGGTCTGCCCGACCGTGCGCGCATGGGCGATCGCGGCCGCGAGATCGACGCCCTGCGTGCTCAGGTACGTGACGACGTCGCCCGTCGACGCGTCGAGCACCGGGGTCGCGTCGTCGCCGGTGTCGGGGATCCACCACTCGTCGCGCAGATAGCTGGGGAGGATGCCGGTCGGGGACGGCTCGATCGTGCCCGGCTCCTCGATGGTCCCTGTCTGCTCGATCATCGCTGTTCACTCCATTCGTAGAAGCCGCGGCCGCTCTTGCGGCCGAGATGTCCGTCCGCGACGAGGCGCCGCAGCAGCAGCGGCGGCGCGAACCGCTCCCCCAGTCGTCGGTGCAGCTCTTCGGCGATCCCGAGCCGCACATCGAGCCCGACGAGGTCGGTCGTGCGCAGCGGCCCGACCGGATGCCGGTAGCCGAGCTCCATCGCCGCATCGATGTCGGCGGCCGAGGCGACGCCCTCCTCGAGCATCCGGATCGCCTCCAGCCCGAGGGCGACGCCCAGGCGGCTCGAGGCGAAGCCCGGGCTGTCACGAACGACGATCGGCGTCTTGCCGAGCGCCTCGATCCACGTCCTCGCGTCGTCGACGAGCCCCGGCTCGGTCTCGGCTCCGGTCACGACCTCCACCAGTCGCGAGGCGGGCACGGGGTTGAAGAAATGCAGCCCGAGAAAGCGCTCCGGCCGGGCCAGCGCCGACGCGAGGTCGTCGATGGAGATCGACGACGTGTTGGTGGCGAGCGCAGCGCCGGGCGAGAGATTCCGCTCCACCCGTGTGAGGGCAGCGATCTTCGCGTCGCGCTCCTCGGGCACCGCCTCGACGACGAGCGGGCAGCCGGCGAGAGCTGCGGCATCCGTCGCCGTCTCGATCGCCGAGCGGAGCGCGTCGATGTCACGGTCGGTCGCGCCGCGCTCTACGCTGCGCCGCACCGTCTCGAGCAGGCGAGCGGATGCCGCGGCCGCCGCCTCCGCGTCGCGCTCGACCACGACCACCTCGGCACCGGCGAGCACGAACGCGTGCGCGATGCCCGCACCCATGCGGCCGCCGCCGATCACGCCGACGCGCTCCGGCACGCTCATCGCTTGCGGCTCTCGAGGAACGCGGCCATGCGCCGCTCCTTCTCGGGGCTCTCGAACAGCTTCGCCTGCAGTTCGAGCTCGAGCTCGGGGTGTGCGGTGCGCGGGGCCAGCAGTGCTGTCTTCGTGTAGCGCGTCGCGAGCGGATCGTTGCGCGCGATGCGGTCGGCGATCGCGTGGGCGGCCGCGAGCAGGTCGGAGGGCTCGTACAGCGACGACACGAGTCCCCAGGCGACGGCGGTGCCGGCATCCAGGATCCGTCCGGTCAGCAGCATCTCGGCCGCGCGCGCCGCCCCCACGATCTCAGGCAGGCGCCACGTGGCGCCCGCGGCGGCGATGATGCCGAGGCCGGTCTCGGGGTTGCCGATCTGCAGGGCGGGCGTGCCGATGCGGATGTCGGCGGCGTAGGCGAGCTCGGCTCCGCCGCCCAGCGCGTAGCCGTCGATCGCGGCGATCACCGGCATCGGGAGGCTGCGCACGCGCTGGAACGCGCGCGTGTTGATGCCGCGGCGGGCGTCGGCGGCGCGGCGCTCGCGCAGCTGGGCGATGTCGGCACCGGAGGCGAACACACCGTCGGAGCCGGTCAGGATCAGCGTCCGGGGCTCGCGCTCCAGTTCCTCGCAGAGCTCGTGGAGCCGGTCGATCGTGTCCTGATCGATGGCGTTGCGCACCTCAGGCCGCGTCAGGGTCGCGACGACGCGGTCCGCGCTGCGCTGGATCTGCAGCGGCCCTGCACTCGACGCTGGCATCGGCATCCTCTCGATCCGCTCCGTCGCGGTCGCGACCCATAATACTTGACCGATCGTTCAGTAATATCCCTCGAGGTGCGCGGATCGCGCGCCGACCGGTGCCAGACTGGGCGCATGCCCGCGAGCGCAGAGCCCCTTCCCGCCCGCCGCGGGCGCCCGGGCTACGACCGCGACCAGGTGCTGACGGTCGCCGTGACGCTGTTCAACGAGCAGGGCTACGACGCCACGTCCGTCGCCGACCTGGCCTCGCGGCTCGGCCTCACGAAGTCGGCGCTCTACCACCACTTCGACTCGAAGGAGCAACTGCTCGCGCTCGCGCTCGACGAGGCTCTCGACGGGCTGGAGGGTGTGCTCGACGCCCCGGATGCCGCCGTCGACGATCCCGCCGAGCGGCTCGGGGCGGTGCTGCGCGGCGCGGTGCGGGTACTGGTCGACAAGCTGCCCCACGTCACCCTGCTGCTCCGCGTCCGCGGCAACAGCGATGTGGAGCGCGCCGCGCTCGAGCGGCGGCGCGCGTTCGACCACCGGGTCACCGCGCTCGTCGTCGAGGCGCAGCGCGCGGGGCAGGTGCGCGCCGACGTCGACGGCGCCGTCGCCACCCGCCTGCTCTTCGGCATGGTCAACTCGATCGTCGAGTGGTACCGCCCGACCGGCCCGGTGGACCGTGACCGCCTCGCGCACGACGTCGTCGCCGTGGCCCTCGACGGCATGCGCACCCGCTGACTCACGCGCAACGACGGATGCCGCGACCCCGGGTCTCGGAAGAGCCCGTGGTCGCGGCATCCATCCCGATGGGTCAGGCCTTCGCCATCCCGTAGATCGGGCTGACCGACTGCTCCGCCTCGTGGTCGGGGCCGAGCGGGATGCCGGAGCGATCGCGCAGCAGCAGCGTGGCGATCAGGCCGACGACCGTCATGCCGGCGAGGTACCACGTGACCGACAGCGTCGAGCCGGTCGCCTGCACGAGGGCCGTCGCGATGGTCGGAGCGAACGCACCGCCCAGGATCGCGCCGATCGCGTACGAGATCGAGACGCCCGAGAAGCGGATGGATGCCGGGAACAGCTCGGAGTACAGCGCCGCCTGGGGTCCGTACGTGAAGCCGAGGCCGAACGTGAGGATGGCGAGGCCGAGGAACAGCAGCCAGATGTTCCCGGTGTTCACGAGCGGGAACAGCAGGAAGACGCCGACGAGCTGCAGTATCCAGCCGATGATGTACGTCGTGCGGCGGCCGATACGGTCCGACACGAAGCCGGCGGCCAGCGTCGACATCAGCCACGTCACCGCGGAGCCGGCGACGGCCCAGAGCACCGGACCCCGCTCGAGGGCGAGCGGGCCCTCGGGGTTGGTCGAGTAGCCCTGGATGTAGCCGCCGGTCGTCATGTAGCCGACCGCGTTGTTGCCCGCGAACACGAGGGCGGCAATGAAGACGAGCAGGGCGTGCTTGCGGAAGAGCGTGACGATCGGCATCCGTGCCTTCTCCTTGCGCTCGGCCAGTTCGGCGAACACGGGGCTCTCTTCGACACGGCGGCGCACGTAGTAGCCGACGAGGATGAGCACGACGCTGAGGAGGAACGGCACGCGCCAGCCCCACACGAGGAAGGCGTCACCGGGAGCGATCATCGCCATGAGTGCCATGACGCCCGACGCGAGCAGCAGTCCGAGGGGCACGCCGATCTGCGGCGAAGCACCGAACGCGCCGCGGCGGGTCCGCGGGGCGTGCTCGACGGCCATGAGGACCGCGCCGCCCCACTCGCCGCCCGCCGAGATGCCCTGCAGGATGCGCAGCAGCACCAGGAGGATCGGCGCCCAGATGCCGATGGCCTCGTAGGTGGGCAGCACGCCGATGAGGGCGGTCGATGCGCCCATCAGGATGAGCGTCCACATGAGCACGACCTTGCGGCCGTACTTGTCGCCGAAGTGGCCGGCGAGGAAGGCGCCGAGGGGACGGAACAGGAAGCTCACGCCGACGGTGGCGAAGGCCACGATCGCGCTGTTCGCACCCAGCGGCGCGAAGAACAGCTGACCGAACACGAGGCCGACTGCGGTGGCGTAGATGAAGAAGTCGTACCACTCGACGGTGGTGCCGACGACGGTCGCGAAGACGACCCGGCGGCGGTCGACGGATGCGGCGATGGTTCCGGTGGGGGTGAACCCCGCCTCGGGTTGCGATGTGCTCATGGTGACTCCTGTGTCGGGGGCTGACGTCGTCGTCTCCGGCCCCGTTTCGGGGTTGGTTGCCGGATGCTGCACGATCATATACGATTTCGGATACGACGCAAGAGTGAGGGAGCTCGAATGGACGAGATCACGGATGCCGCACCGCCGGCGCCGGCGGATTCCCCGGCAGACCCGCGATTCGCGGCCCTCCCCGCTCGCCCGGGCAAGATCGTTGCGGTCCACCTCAGCTATGCGTCGCGTGCCGACCAGCGGGGGCGCCGGCCGCAGCATCCGTCCTACTTCTTCAAGCCGTCGAGCTCGGTCGCGGCATCCGGCGACACCATCGAGCGCCCCGCCGGCACTGAGTTGCTCGCCTTCGAGGGCGAGATCGCGCTCGTGATCGGCAGCACCGCCCGGCGCGTGCCCCTCGCCGACGCCTGGTCGCACGTTGCCGGGGTCACCGCGGCGAACGACTTCGGCCTCTACGACCTTCGCGCCAATGACAAGGGATCCAACGTGCGGTCGAAGGGCGGCGACGGCTACACCCCGATCGGCCCCGAGCTCATCGAGGCCGGCCTCGTCCACCCCGACGCGCTCCGGGTGCGCACGTGGCTCAACGGCGACCTCGTGCAGGACGACACGTCGGCGGGCATGATCTTTCCGCTGGCCCAGCTCGTCGCCGACCTGTCGCAGCACTTCACCCTCGAGCCCGGCGACGTGATCCTCACCGGCACCCCCGCCGGCTCTTCCGTGGCGCAGCCCGGCGACGTGGTCGAGGTGGAGGTGGACGTCCCCGGCGGGCCGTCCTCCGGCCGCCTGGTGACGACGGTGGTCCAGGGCGCCGCGGACTTCGACGCCGACCTCGGCTCTCTCCCCCAGGCCGACGACCTGCAGCGCTCAGAGGCGTGGGGCTCCCGCGAGGCGGCCGGGCTGCCCGCCGGAACACCTGTTCTTGGCGACGAGCTGCGCGCGAAGCTCGAAGCCGTTCCCGTCGCCGGGCTGTCGGCGCAGCTGCGCAAGCGCGGGCTGAACAACGTGCACATCGACGGCGTGCGGCCGCTGCATCCGGAATCCAAGCTGGTCGGCACCGCGCGCACCCTGCGTTTCGTGCCCAACCGCGAAGACCTGTTCGCCTCCCACGGCGGCGGCTACAACGCGCAGAAGCGCGTGTTCGACGCCGTCGGCGACGGTGAGGTCGTCGTGATCGAGGCACGCGGCGAAGCCGGGTCGGGCACGCTCGGCGACATCCTCGCGATCCGCGCGCACGCGCAGGGCGCCGCCGGCATCGTCACGGACGGCGGGGTGCGGGATGCCGCAGCCGTCGCGGCCGTCGGCATCCCGGTGTACTCGTCCGGCGCACATCCCGCCGTGCTCGGCCGCAAGCACGTGCCGTGGGACGCCGACCTGACGATCGCGTGCGGCGGCACAACCGTGCAGCCCGGCGACGTCATCGTCGGCGACGCCGACGGGGTCGTCGTGATCCCGCCCGCGATCGTCGAGGAGGTCGTCGACGCGGCGCTCGCCCAGGAGGACGAGGACGCGTGGATCGCCGAACGCGTCGCGGAGGGGCATCCGGTCGACGGGCTCTTCCCGATGAACGCCGAGTGGCGGGCACGGTTCGAGACAGCGCACGAGGACCGGGAGGCCGGACGATGACCCCCGACACCGCCACGACGTTCAGCAAGTCGCAGCTCGCGTACCGCTGGGTCAAGGAACGGATCGCCAACCAGGAGTTCACCCCGGGCTACCGGCTGGTGCTCGGCAGCATCGCGGGCGAGCTCGACATGAGCGTCGTGCCCGTGCGCGAGGCCATCCGCCAGCTCGAGGCCGAGGGCCTCGTCACGTTCGAGCGCAACGTCGGCGCGCGGGTGTCGATGGTCGACGACTCGCAGTACCGGTTCAGCATGCAGGCGCTGTCGATCCTCGAGGGAGCGGCCACCGCCCTCGCCGCGCGCCGCCTCACCGCCGACGACATCCGCGCGGCGCGGCGGATCAACGAGCTCATGATCGAGACCCTCGAGCACTTCGACCCGCGGGCGTTCACCGGGCTGAACCAGGAGTTCCACGCGGCGCTGTTCACGAAGTGCGCGAACCCGCGGATGCTCGAGCTCGTCGACGCCGAATGGGGACGGCTGGGGCACCTGCGCGACTCGACATTCAGCTTCGTGCCGGGGCGCGCCGCGGAGTCGGTGCGCGAGCACGAGAACATCCTGCAGCTGATCGAGACCGGCGCCCCCCTCGGCGAGATCGAGAAGGCCGCGCGACGGCACCGCTCGGCGACCCTCGACGCGTACATGACCCACGAGCACCCCGACGAGGCCCTCGGCCTCCCGGCGCTCTGAACCTTCCGGATGCCGGAACCCCCGGCAGCCGGACCACGACCTCCGACGAAGGAGCAGCAATGACCGACACCACGACAGCCCTCGCAACGCGGCACGTACCCGAGGGCCTCCCCGCCCGCATCCAGCACTACATCGACGGCGAGTTCGTCGACTCGGCCGACGGCGACACGTTCGACGTGCTCGATCCCGTCACCAATGAGACCTACGTCCAGGCCGCGGCCGGCAAGAAGGCCGACATCGACCGGGCCGTCGCCGCTGCACGGCGCGCGTTCACCGAGGGGCCCTGGCCGCGGATGCTGCCCCGCGAGCGCTCGCGTGTGCTGCACCGCATCGCCGACATCGTGGAGTCCCGCGACGCCCGGCTGGCCGAGCTCGAGTCGTTCGACTCGGGGCTGCCGATCACCCAGGCGCTCGGCCAGGCGCGCCGCGCGGCCGAGAACTTCCGGTTCTTCGCCGACCTGATCGTGGCGCAGGCCGACGACGCCTACAAGGTTCCCGGCCGCCAGATGAACTACGTCAACCGCAAGCCGATCGGCGTCGCCGGCCTCATCACGCCGTGGAACACGCCCTTCATGCTCGAATCGTGGAAGCTCGGCCCCGCGCTCGCGACGGGCAACACCGTGGTGCTCAAGCCCGCGGAGTTCACGCCGCTGTCGGCCTCGCTGTGGGCGGGCATCTTCGAGGAGGCCGGGCTGCCGCAGGGCGTCTTCAACCTCGTCAACGGCCTCGGCGAAGACGCGGGCGACGCCCTGGTGAAGCACCCCGACGTGCCGCTCATCTCGTTCACCGGCGAGAGCCGCACCGGGCAGCTCATCTTCGGCAACGCCGCGCCCTTCCTGAAGGGCCTGTCGATGGAGCTCGGGGGCAAGAGCCCGGCGGTGGTGTTCGCCGACGCCGATCTCGAGGCCGCGATCGACGCCACGATCTTCGGCGTCTTCTCGCTCAACGGCGAGCGGTGCACCGCGGGCTCGCGCATCCTCGTGGAGCGATCCGTCTACGAGGAGTTCGTGGAGCGCTACGCGGCGCAGGCCGAGCGCGTCGTCGTGGGGTACCCGCACGACCCGGCCACCGAGGTCGGCGCCCTCGTGCACCCCGAGCACTACGACAAGGTGATGAGCTACATCGAGATCGGCAAGGGCGAAGCCCGGCTCGTCGCCGGCGGCGGCCGCCCCGACGGGTTCGACGCGGGCAACTTCGTGCGCCCGACCGTGTTCGCCGACGTCGCACCCGACGCGCGCATCTTCCAGGAGGAGATCTTCGGCCCGGTCGTCGCGATCACTCCGTTCGACTCCGACGAAGAGGCGCTGGAGCTCGCCAACGGCGTGAAGTACGGCCTCGCCGCCTACGTGTGGACGAACGACCTCAAGCGCGCCCACAACTTCTCGCAGGCGATCGAGGCCGGCATGGTCTGGCTCAACTCGAACAACGTCCGCGACCTTCGCACGCCGTTCGGCGGCGTCAAGGCCTCCGGTCTCGGACACGAGGGCGGCTACCGATCGATCGACTTCTACACCGACCAGCAGGCCGTGCACATCACCCTCGGCCCCGCCCACAACCCGACCTTCGGCAAGGCGGATGCCGCCGGCCACTGAGGCTGCGGCACCCATCCCTCCCGACTCCCACGCAAGGACGCGACATGACCCACCGTGACGACATGACCCTCACCTCCTCGGGCTTCTACGTGAGCCAGGAGGCGCCGATCCACACCGACAACCCGGTGCCGACGCCTGCGAGCCCGGCCCCCGACATCCTGCGCTGCGCCTACATGGAGCTCGTGGTCACCGACCTCGCCGCATCGCGCACGTTCTACGTCGACGTGCTCGGCCTGTACGTCACCGAGGAGGACGACGAGGCGATCTACCTGCGATCGACCGAGGAGTTCATCCACCACAATCTCGTGCTGCGTCAGGGTCCCGTCGCCGCGGTCGCCGCGTTCTCGTACCGTGTGCGCACCCCGGAGGACCTCGACAGGGCGGTCGCGTTCTACGAGGAGCTCGGATGCCGCGTCGAGCGTCGCCCGGAGGGGTTCGTCAAAGGCATCGGCGATGCGGTGCGCGTGACCGACCCGCTCGGGTTCCCCTACGAGTTCTTCTTCCAGACCGAGCACGTCGAGCGTCTCTCGTGGCGCTACGACCTGCACACTCCGGGCGAGCTGGTGCGGCTGGACCACTTCAACCAGGTCACTCCCGACGTGCCGCGCGCGGTGAACTTCATGCAGTCGCTGGGCTTCCGCGTGACCGAAGACATCCAGGACGAGGGCGGCACCGTGTACGCCGCCTGGATGCGCCGCAAGCCGACGGTGCACGACACCGCCATGACCGGCGGCGACGGCCCGCGCATGCACCACGTCGCGTTCGCCACCCACGAGAAGCACAACATCCTCGCGATCTGCGACAAGCTCGGCGCCCTGCGTCGCTCGGACGCGATCGAGCGCGGGCCGGGACGCCACGGCGTCTCGAACGCGTTCTACCTCTACCTGCGCGACCCCGACGGCCACCGCGTCGAGATCTACACGCAGGACTACTACACCGGCGACCCCGACAACCCCGTCGTCACGTGGGACGTGCACGACAACCAGCGCCGCGACTGGTGGGGAAACCCCGTCGTGCCCAGCTGGTACACCGAGGCGTCGACGGTGCTCGACCTCGACGGCAACCCCAAGCCGATCGTCGCGCGCACCGACGCCAGCGAGATGGCGGTCACGATCGGCGCCGACGGCTTCTCGTACACGCGCAAGGGCGATGAGGAGCAGGGCTTCAAGCTCGGCAACACGCTCTAGCCGCCGTCGATCATCCGATGGCGAACGCCGCCCGCCGCCCCGATTTCCGGGCGACGGGCGGCGTTCGCATG
>NZ_DATCVK010000114.1:0-41024 GCF_036566905.1 Microbacterium sp.
CGCGACCGCGACCGCCGCGTCGAGCGAGCGGGCGCCGGTGCGTCCGCCCGGGCGCCCGACGTCGACGAGCACTTCCAGCGGACGCGTGGCGGAGGCGCCCAGTGCGCGCTCGATGGCGTCGATGCCGGCGGGATCGTCGACCCAGCTCCACACCCGCGTGCCGGCGGCGACGACGTCCGCCATCCACCGGATGGCATCGGGCTGTACCAGCTGGTTCGCGAGCATGACGGCCGGGATGCCGGCGTCCACGGCCACGCGCACCTGCGACGGCGTCGCGAGCGTGATGCCCGTCGCGCCCGCATCCAGCTGCCGCCGCCAGAGCTGGGGCGCCATCGTGGTCTTGCCGTGCGGCATCAGCTCCAGCCCGCGTTCGGCGACCCAGCCGGCGAGGAAGGCGATGTTGTCGTCGAGAGCGCCGTCGTCGAGCACGAGAAGCGGGGTCCACAGGTCGGCCAGCCGCGGCTCACCGGTCAGGAACTCGGCGACGGTGAGCCCTGCGGCATCCGCCGGCAGACCCTTGTCGCGGGGTTCGAGCACGCGGCCGGCGACCTCGCGCGGCGACGAGGCCGTCATTCGGCAGGGAGGACCGCGACGACGTCGATCTCGACGAGGATGTCGTACAGGTCCGAGCCGACGGTCGTGCGCACCGGGTACGGCTCCCGGAAGAATTCGGCGTAGGCGCGGTTGTACTCGGCGAAATCGCGCTTGAGGTGCTGCAGGTGCGCGGTGACCTTGACGACGTCGTCGAACGAGGCACCCTTGGCCGCGAGCACGCTGCCGACATTGCGCAGCACCTGCTGCGTCTGCTCATACACGCCGCCGGGCACGACCTCTCCGGTCGCGGGGTCCTGCGGGCCGAAGCCCGCGGTGAACAGCAGCCCTGCCGCCGCGACGCCGTGGCTGTAGGGTCCGGCGGGCGAGGGCGCGTTCTCGATGAGGACGGCGTGCTTGGTCATGGTGTTCCTTTCGTCGAGGTCTGAGGGCTCGCCTGTCGCGATCGGTGCGCGGCACCCGCCGTTCGCGACAGGGGAGCGGGAGAACGGCGCAGTCCTCTTCCGGCATGGACGCCGGTGAGCGTGCCGCCGCGGAGCACCTGCCGGCCGTTGACGAACACGTCGTCGATGCCGCGGGCCGGCTGCCGGGGCGCGTCGTAGGTCGCGGCATCCGTCGCCGTCGATGGATCGACGATCGCGATGTCGGCCGCGTTTCCGATACGCAGGATGCCGCGATCGTGCAGGCCGAAGCGGTCGGCGGTGTGGGCGGCGAGATGGACCGCCGCGGCCTCCCACGTGAACGACCGGCCGATGTAGGCGGCGAGGTAACGGGCGAAGGCGCCCCACGCGCGCGGGTGGGGGACCGCACCCACGAAGATGCCGTCCGAGCCTCCGGTGTGCGCGGGATGCGCGAACAGGCGTGCGAGATTCTCGACCGGTCGCTCGTCGCGCACGGCCATGACCGCGCTGACCTCGAGGCGTCCGGAGACCAGGAGATCCAGCGTCGCGTCCTCGACGGAGGTCCCGCGCCGGGCGGCGATCTCGGCCAGCGTCAGGCCGGGCGTCCATGCCCACCCCACGGCGGGCGTATGCGCGACGCGGATCATCGAGGGCCACTGCGGCCCGAGGCTCGGCTTGTGCGCGACGGAGGGGAACCACTCCTCGCGCAGCTGCGCGCGCTCGGCGGGATCGGACAGTCGCGTGACGGCCCGCTCGACATCGAGGGCGCTGTACTCCGGCGGCAGCACCGCCATCGACAGCAGCGTGCAGCCCCGCGTGTACGGGTACATGTCGAACGAGAGATCGGCACCGGATGCCGCAGCCTCGGCGAGCAGGCGCTCGGCGTCGCTCGCGTCCACGTGCAGGTGCGAGACGTGGCCGCGGACGCCGGCGTGCGCGTCGCCGGCGGCGCAGATCGCGACGACCTCGCGGAGGCCGGCCGCGGTGTTCGCCTCGTAGCCGCCCCGCATGTGCGTCACGTACAGGCCGCCCGCCTCGGCGACGGGGGCGCACAGCGCGGCCAGCTCCGCGGTGTCGGCGAAGAAACCGGGGACGTAGTCGAGACCCGTCGACAGTCCCAGTGCGCCGTGGTCGAGACCGTCGGCCACGAGCTGCCGCATGCGGGCGAGCTGTGCGGCATCCGCTCGGCCGGCGTTCATGCCCATGACCTCGTGACGGACGGTGCCGGCGGGCACGAGGTAGCCGACATTGACGGGCGTGGTGGCGTCATACGAGCGCAGCAGCTCGCCGACCCCGCCGCCCGTGTACGTCGGATGCGAGCCGTTGATGGCCGCGAAGTAGCGCCCGGCCCACGTGCCGTCGCCGGGGGCGTACGAGACGCCGTCCTGGCCGCCGATCACGGTCGTGACGCCCTGACGCAGCAGTGCGAGCTGCACGTCGGTCCGGAAGACCGCGCCGTCGGCATGCGCGTGGGCGTCGATGAAGCCGGGCATCACGAAACGGCCGGTGCAGTCCACGGTGTGGTCGGCGTGTCGCGGCTCGATGTCGCCGCCGACCCGGCCGATGACGTCGCCGATGATCTCCACGTCGGCGACCCGTCTCGGTGCACCCGTCCCGTCGATCACAGTCCCGCCGCGCAGCACCGTGCGGTGGGGGTGGGCAGTCATCGCGGTCTCCGTGGGTGCGCAGGCCCCGGCTGACCCGCGGGGGCAGTCTACGCAGTCGGCGCCGAGCGGCGCAGGCGTCAGTGGCCGAGCGCCGCGAGCGCGAGGTCGACGTCGTCTTCGTCGTTGAAGATGTGGAACGCCACGCGTGCGCGGCCGGATCGACCCGACGCGGTGATCCCCGCGGTGGTGAGCCGGGCGAGCTCCTCGCCGTCAGGGTCGTCCCACGTGACGATCGCCGAAGCCCGCTCGGGTTCCGGGATGCCGCGTCCGGCGCGGAAGGCGGCGGCGAGCCCGGTCGCGTGCGCGTGCAGTTCGGCCGGCTCGAGTGCGGCGAACAGCTCGAGCGCCGGTGCAGCTCCGACGAACGCCTGCCAGGCCGGCGACACGTCGAACCGGCGGGCGTCCGGGGCCAGCTCGACATCGCCGCCGTAGCACGACGCCCACGGATCGTCGCCGGCGTACCACCCGGCGTTGAGCGGGGTCATACGCGCGGCGAGCCTGTCCGAGACGGTCAGGAACGACACACCACGCGGCGCGCAGAGCCATTTGTAGGCGTGGCACACCACGGCATCGAAGTCGGATGCCGCGACCGGCAGCCAGCCGACAGCCTGGGTCGCGTCGCAGAGCGTGAGTGCGCCGTGCCGCGACGCGGCGGCGACGATGGCGGCGGCATCCGCCACCTCTCCGGTGGCCGATTGCACGACGGAGAATGCGACGAGTGCCGTGCTCGGCCGCACGTGCGCCGCGAGATCGTGGAGGGGCGCCGTGCGCACGACGAGGCCTCTGCCGGCGTGCACGAAGGGCAGCACCATCGACGAGAACTCGCCGTCGGGGACAAGCACCTCGGCTCCGTCGGGCAGTGCCGAGGCGACGAGGCCGGCCGCGACCGACGTCTGCGAGCCGATCGCGACGCGCTCGGCGCCCACGTCGACCAGCGACCCGAACAGTCCCCGCGATCGCTCGACCGCCGCGCAGTATGCGGCGAGGTCGGGTCGGCCGCCTCCGGCGGCATCCAAGTCCGCGATGACGGCGCGTCGCGTCGCGCGACTGGGCAGGCCCACCGTGCACGCGGCCAGGTAGTCGCGGCCACCGTCGAACTCGCGGCGCGCGGCGGTGAGCGCGGGGGAGTCGGTGAGGGCGGGCATGCATCCAGAGTGAACCCGCGGATTGCTCATGTCTATGGCAGGTGTCCCATGCGACACATAACAGGGACTTATGATTGGCGGGTGACCGACGTATTCGAGGACGACCCCGGGTTCGACGCGCGCGAACTGCGGATCGTGAAGGCCGTCGCCGATGCCGGGTCCATCACCGGTGCCGCCCTCGCTCTCGGGTACAGCCAGCCCGCGGTCAGCCAGCAGCTCAAGCGCCTCGAGCAGCGGCTCGGTGTCGCCGTCGTCGAGCGGGTCGGGCGCACCGTGCGACTCACCGATGCCGGGAGGGTCCTCGCCCGGCATGCACCCGCCGTGACGACGGCTCTGGATGCCGCGGCCGGCGAACTGGCCGAGCTGCGGGGACTGCGCGCCGCACGCGTGCGGCTGGTGGCGTTCCCGTCGGCGTCTCCCACCATCGTCCCGCGCCTGCTCGCAGACCTGGCGCAGCGGCATCCGGGGATCTCGCTCACGTACGTCGAGGCCGAGCCGCCCGAGGCCGTGGAGGCGGTGCGCGAGGACCGCACCGACATCGCCCTCACCTTCAGCTATCCGGGCGACCGCGACGACCCGCACGGATCGAGTGCCCGGGGGCTCTCGGTCACCACCGTCGGCGCCGATGAGCTGCTCGCCGTCCTCCCGGCCGGGCACCCCGCGGCGACCGCCGGTGCACTCGACGTCGCCGTGCTCGCCGGCGAGGACTGGATCGCCGGCTGTCCTCGGTGCCGCGGTCACCTGCTCGAGCTGTGCGGTCGGGCCGGCTTCGCTCCGCGCATCGCCTTCGAGACCGACAACTTCGTCGCTGTCGAAGGGCTCGTCGCCCAGGGCATCGGCGTCGCGACGCTGCCGCGGATGGCCGTGGAGTCGTTCCCGCAGCTGCCCGGGGTGGCGATCGTGCCGCTTCCGATCGGGGAGCAGCGGCGCATCCACACCGTCACGGCGCGCGGTGCCGACCGGGTGCCCGCCGTGCGGGCGACGCTCGACGCCCTGGCACGCCTCATCGCGGGCGCCGCTGATGAGCGCGCGGCGGCGGCATCCCACGACAGTGCAGGGCCGACCGCCGCCGCCTCGGCCAACTAAACTCGGACGCGATGCCTTCTTCGCCTGATCCCCGCACCACCACCGCCACCGGCGCCGACGTCCGCGTCCGGTTCTGCCCCTCACCGACGGGACTGCCACACGTCGGCCTGATCCGCACGGTGCTGTTCAACTGGGCGTATGCGCGCCACAACGGCGGCAAGCTGGTCTTCCGCATCGAAGACACCGACTCGGCGCGCGACAGCGAGGAGAGCTACCTGCAGCTGCTCGACGCCCTGCGGTGGCTGAAGATCGACTGGGACGAGGGCGTCGAGGTGGGCGGGCCTCACGCGCCGTACCGGCAGTCCGAGCGCCACGGCATCTATCGCGAGGTGCTCGACCGCCTCATCGCCGCGGGCGCCGTGTACGAGAGCTACTCGACAGCTGAAGAGATCGACGCGCGCAACGAGGCCAACGGGCGAGCGAAGCAGCTCGGCTACGACAACTTCGACCGCGAGCTCACCGACGAGCAGAAGGCGGCGTTCCGCGCCGAGGGCCGCGAGCCCGCCTGGCGTCTGCGCGTGCCCGACGAGGACCTCACCTACGTCGATCTCATCCGCGGCGAAGTGACGTTCCCAGCGGGATCGTTCCCCGACTTCGTGCTCGTGCGGGCCGGCGGCGTGCCGCTGTACCCGTTCGTCAATCCGGTCGACGACGCGCTCATGGGCATCACGCACGTCATCCGCGGCGAAGACCTCATGCCCTCCACCGCGCGCCAGCTCGCACTGTACGGCGCGCTGGTGGATGCCGGCATCACGACGTTCATCCCGCGCTTCGCGCACATGCCTCTCGTGCTGGGCGAAGAGGGGAACAAGAAGCTCTCCAAGCGCGACCCGAAGGCCGACCTCTTCCTGCAGCGCGAGAAGGGCTTCGTCCACGAGGGCCTCCTCAACTACCTCGCCCTCCTCGGCTGGTCGATCGCACCGGATCGCGACGTCTTCTCGCTCGAAGAGCTCGTCGCGGCGTTCGACATCGTCGACGTGAACCCGAACCCCGCCCGCTTCGACCAGAAGAAGGCGGAGTCGATCAACGGCGACCACATCCGGATGCTGGAGCCTGCGGACTTCGCCGAGCGGCTCGTGCCCTACCTCTCGGCCGCCGGCGTGATCGACGCGAGCCCGACGCCCACGCAGGCGGCGATGCTCGCGGCAGCCGCCCCGCTCGTCCAGGAGCGGATGCAGCTGCTCGGCGACGCTCCCGGCCTGCTGGGTTTCCTCTTCACCGACGTCGTGACGTACCAGGACGATGCCCTCGCCTCCCTGCCGGCGAACGCGAACGAGGTGCTCATCGCGTCGGTCGGCGCGCTCGAGCTCGTGCCCGACACCGAGTTCACCGCCGCCGCCGTGCAGGATGCCCTCGCCGGCACGCTGATCTCACCCGTCGAGGACGGGGGCCTGGGGCTCAAGCCGCGCGTGGCGTACGGCCCGCTGCGCGTCGCCCTCAGCGGCCGTCGCGTGTCGCCGCCGCTGTTCGAGTCCATGGAGCTGCTCGGCAAGTCCGAGTCGATCCGTCGACTCGAGGCACTGGTGGCGTTCCGGGTCGCGTAGTCGCTCAGCGTGACTCGCCCGGGATGCGCAGCGGGCCGTGTCGGTTTGGAAGAGCCGCCGAAGTCGCGTAGACTTGGTCCTCGGCACGGCTTCGGCTGACAGCCTTGGGGTATGGTGTAATTGGCAACACGGAGGTTTCTGGTACCTTTGTTCTTGGTTCGAGTCCAGGTACCCCAGCCAACGAGAAAACCCCCGCTCAGCGGGGGTTTTTCGTTTCTCTGAGAGCGGCGTACGCAGGCTCGTGCGCCCTCCGGCGCCGGCGATCCCTCGGGTTGCCGCATCCTTCTCCGGCGCGAAGATCCGTGATCTCACAGATCTTCCCCAGCGCTCAGCCGCGTCGTCGACGGAGGACCTCTCTGCTTCCACACGGAGCCGCCCAGCGCAACCCCCTCTGACACCGCTGACGGCGGCGTAGCCTTCACGGGAGGTTCGAGGGGCGGCACACCCATGAGTACTCCTACCGCCCTCGTCGCTGACCGCTACCGGCTCGTCAAGATGCTGGGCGCGGGCGGGATGGGCATCGTGTGGCAGGCGTGGGACTCCCTCCTGCGCCGGCCGGTCGCCCTGAAGATGCTGCGCACCCAGCCGGAGCTCACCGACCACGAACGCCAGGTCGCGACGGACCGCGCCATGAGGGAGGCGCGCATCACCGCGGGGCTTCATCATCCTCATGCGGTCACCGTGTTCGACGTCGTGGAGCACGACGGTCAGCCCTGCATCGTGATGCAACTGATCGAGTCCACACCGCTCTCCGAGCTCTTGCGCGAGCACGGCACCTTCACGCCGGCCGAGACGGCGCGCATCGGCGCGGAAGTCGCGTCCGCTCTGGCCGCAGCACACGCCCTCAAGATCGTCCACCGAGACGTGAAGCCCGGGAACATCCTCGTCGCGGCCGACGGCTCGGCACTGATCAGCGACTTCGGCATCTCGCACGCCCTGGGCGACGCGACCATCACCGCGACGGGGATCGTCCACGGCACGCCGGCCTACCTCGCCCCCGAGGCGGCGCGAGGACTGCCCACGAGCTTCGCCTCCGACGTGTTCTCGCTCGGATCGACTCTGTACGCGATGCTCGAGGGCGAGCCGCCGTTCGGCATCGACCGCAATTCCATCGCCTTGCTGCACCGGGTCGCCCGCGGCGGATATCCGCCGCCGAAGCACGCGGGGCCGCTGGCGCCGATCCTGCGCAAGATGCTCGCAACCCAGCCGAAGCGGCGACCGGCCATGGAGTGGGTCGCCGAGGCGCTGGGATCGCTTCAGCGCGAGAGTGCCGCTGACCGGGCCGTCTCGGCGGGTCTGCTCGCGCTCGGCTTCGACGCCGCGACTGCCGGAGGGTCAGGGGAGACCGACGCGGAGACCGTGGCACACGACACATCCACGCCGCCGACGGTCCCGCTCGAGGACGCGTGGGACGAAGACGCCGAGCAGCCCCCACCCACACCGCCGACCATCCCTGCCGACCTCGGCCCCGATCAGGACCCCGAGACGGCTCCTCGCACGCCCGCCGATTCTGCGACGGCACGACTGCCGACCGGAAAGACGGTCCCGGTCGATCAGCCGACCCGATACGAGCCTCCGACGGCCGAGACGGAACGGCTGCGGCCGGCCGTGCCCGCCGGTGCGGCGGTGGGCACGGCGAGGCGCCGTCATGGACGACAGAGGCGTCGCCTGCGGATCCTCGCCCCGCCCCGCGGCGCCGAGCGGGAGTCATCGCCGCCGCGCTGATCCTCCTGGTCGCGGTCGGGGTCGGTGCCGTGCTGCTGTTCACCCTGCCGAGGCCGGGGGTCCAGCCCGACGCGGAGCCGGCGCCGGCCTCGTCGTCGACTCCCGCCGAGGAGACGAGCCCTGCCGAGGAGTCGCCCGAGCCGGAGGCGGTGCCGCCCGCGCCGGCGGCTTCGGCGCCGCCGGAGGAGGACACTGAGCCCGACCCCGCTCCGGTGTCGCCCGAGCAGCGCGTGGTCGACACGATCTCGGGGTACTACGCGCTGATGCCCGAGAATCGCGACGGCGCCTGGCCGCTGATGACCGCGGACTATCAGGAGAACCATGCCGGCGGTCGCGGCGGGTACGAGGAGTTCTGGTCTGCGATCTCGGATGTCTCGATCGCAGAGGTCAGCGCCACCGGACCCGACAGCGGGCAGGCGACGCTGACGTACTACTTCCGCGACGGCCGCGTGGTGGAGGAGGTCACGGCCTACCGGTTCGCGGACGAGGGCGGCGTCCTGAAGATCGCTGCCACCGAGGTGCTGAGCAGCCGATGACGCCGGCGAGCCGGAACCGCGCACCGGCGTCGCGTGGCGTCACCCCCTGCCGTCGGCGATGACCTGGGCAGCGGCATCCGTCCCCAAGGCGAAGTAGTCGGGATTGTCGTCGCTGTGGGCGACGAGCATGAGCACGACGGCTGCTGCCCACGCGTGCGCGCGTCGCCAGGTCGCGGCGTCGTAGCGCCCGCCCGTCGCGGCGATGAAGCGGGCGCGGCCGGGCGCATCGAACGCGAGCCAGGCGACGGCGAGGTCGTACGCCGGATCGCCGGCGGTCACGTCGCCGAAGTCGATGATGCCCGCCAGTGCGCCCTCGTGCGAAATGAGGTTGCCGGGGTGCAGGTCGCCGTGGATCCAGACGGGGGCGCGGCTCCATGGGGCCGCCTCGAGGCCCCGCCGCCAGATGTCTTCGAGTGCGGTGGCGGACGCCGCGTCCAGCGTGCCTGCCGCGCGCAGGGCGTCGAGTCGCTCGGTGACCGCCCCGGTACGCGCCGCCAGCGGAACCCCCCGGAACGGGTTGACCGGGTGGTCCGCGGGAGCATCGACATGGAGGGCTCCGAGCGCACGTGCGAGCGTCTCCGCCCAGGCGCCCCGCTCGGCTGCCGGCTCGTCGAGCGCGCGGTCGCCGTCGATCCACGGAACGATCGACCAGGCCCACGGGTACCCGCTGCCCGCGACACCGCGGACGACCGGCGCCGGCACCCGCACGCCGATCGGCGTGAGCCTCTCCGCGATCGCCGGAAGGACCAGCTGCTCGTGCCTCACCAGCGGGGCGGCCAGCGCCCGCCGGGGAAGTCGCACCGCGTGGTCTTCTCCGAGCCTCCAGACCTCGCTGTCCCAGCCTTCGGCCACTTTGTCGAGCGGGAGCGTGACGGCATCGGGAATCGCGTGCGTGGCCTGCTCGGCGAGGAGAGCGCGGATGAGCGAGTTGTCGATGTCGAGCTTGGCAGCGGGCTTGTCGGGCACCGTACGAAGATACTCGCCGTTCGTGGCGTGGTTGTGTTTATGTTGGAATGTGTTGTATTGTGTGGGAATCCAACGAAGGGTGTGCAGATGTACGCGACGGAGCGCCACGAGCAGATCGAAAGCCTGCTGGCCGCGCAGGGCCGGGTGAGCGTGGTCGACCTCGCCGACCGCTTCGACGTCACCACGGAGACCGTCCGCCGCGACCTCGACCACCTCGAATCCGCAGGCGCCCTGCGCCGCGTGCACGGGGGAGCGGTCGGGCGCGAGCGCGCGAGCACGCGCGAGCCGTCGCTGGCCGAGCGACTCGAGCACCACGGCAGCGCCAAGGAGGCGATCGGGCGACGGGCACTGGACGCTCTCGGCCGCGACTTCACCGGATCGGTGTTCCTCGACGCCGGCACGACCACGGCGGCGGTCGCTTCGGCGCTCATTCCGCGCCTCGCGGGCACGCCGATCGAGGTCGTCACCCACTCGCTGACTCTCGGCAACGCCCTCGCCGGCGTCCCCGGCGCCTCGCTCTCCTTCGTCGGCGGGCGGGTGCGCGGACTCACCGCCGCCGCGGTCGGCGCCGACACCGTGCACGCCATCGGGGGGATGCGGCCGGACGTCGCGTTCATCGGCACGAACGGGGTGTCGGCTTCGTTCGGCCTCAGCACGCCGGATCCCGACGAGGCGGCCGTGAAGCGCGCGATCGTCGCATCGGCGCGACGCGTGGTGGTCGTCGCCGACGCCGAGAAGCTCGGCGCGGAGCTGCTCGTCGGCTTCGCGTCCCTGTCGGACGTGGACGTGCTCGTCACGGATGCCGCACCTGACCCCGAACTGGCCGACGCGCTCGCGGACGCCGACGTGGAGGTCTGGCTCGCATGATCGTCACGCTGACCGCCAACCCCTCACTCGACCGCACGGTCGTGCTGCCGGCTCCGCTGCAGGTCGGCGACGTCCAGAGCGCCGATTCGGCGCGTGAGGATGCCGGCGGCAAGGGCATCAACGTCGCCCGCGCGATCGCCGCCGCGGGTGAGGACTGCCTCGCCGTCCTGCCGCTCGCTGCGGGTGACCCGTTCGAGGCGGCGCTGCGCGAGGCCGTGCTCCGCACGCGGCCGGTGCCCGTCCGTGGCCACGTCCGCGCGAACCTCGCGATCACGGATCCCGCCGGAGTGACCACGAAGCTCAACCTGCCGGGTGCCGAGCTGTCGACCGATGAGGCGGCCGCAGTCGTCGACGCCGTGGTGGGCGCTTCCGCCGGTGCCGGATGGCTCGTCCTCGCCGGCTCGCTGCCGCCCGGTGTCGCCGACGACTTCTACGTCCGGATCATGCGCGCCGTGCGGGCCACCCACGGCACGGCCTCCCCGTTCATCGCCGTGGATGCCTCAGGACCGGCTCTCGCGGCCGTCGTCGCCGACGGCGCCCCCGACCTCATCAAACCCAACGACGACGAGCTCGGCGAGCTCGCGGGCATGCCGCTCGACGGCGCCGACACCGCCGCCGTCCTCGAGGTCGCCCGATCGCTCGTACCCGCGCGCGTCGGCGCTGCCCTCATCACACTGGGCTCTCGCGGCGCCGTGCTGGTCACCGCCGAGGGCGCGTGGCTGGCGCGGCCGCCACGGATCCAGGTGCGCAGCACCGTCGGCGCGGGTGACAGCTCGCTCGCCGGCTACGTGCTCGCCGCGACGCGGGGAGCCGACCACGAGGAACGGCTGCGCCTCGCCATCCGCTACGGCGCGGCGGCGGCATCCCTCCCCGGTACGCAAGCGCCGACGCCCCCAGATCTTCCGACGGGCGACGTGCCCGTCGCCCGTCTCGCCTAGAACCCACCCCACGACCGCAGGAGGTCACCGTGTCCGACACCATCACCACAGGCCTGGTCAGCCTCGACGTCCCCTTGGGCGCCGACAAGTCCGACGTCATCCGTTCTCTCGCCGCACGCGTCGTCGCACAGGGTCGCGCGACCGACGCGCAGGCGCTCTTCGACGACGCCTGGGCGCGCGAGGAGAAGGACGAGACCGGGCTGCCCGGCGGCATCGCGATCCCGCACGCCAAGAGCGCGGCCGTCACCACTCCCTCGCTCGCCTTCGCACGGCTGACTCCGGGCGTCGACTTCGGCGCTCCGGATGGCGCGGCCGATCTCGTGTTCCTCATCGCGGCGCCGGCCGACGCCGCCGAGGCGCACCTGGCCGTGCTGTCGAAGCTCGCTCGCAGTCTCATGCAGGCGGACTTCACCGAGGGCCTGCGCGCAGCGACGACGGACGAAGAGGTGGTCGCGATCGTGCAGACGGCGATCGGGGAGCGCGATGCCGCTGCCGCACCGCCGGCGCCCGAGGCCTCGGCGCCCATCGCCGCAGGTTCGACCCAGCCTGCAGTCGCAGCCGGGCTCGCAGTCGACGGCCGCCCCGCCCGTGTCGTCGCGGTGACGGCCTGCGCGACGGGCATCGCACACACCTTCATGGCGGCCGACGCCCTGACGGCGGCGGGCAAGAAGGCCGGAATCGACCTCGTCGTCGAGCCGCAGGGCTCGAGCGGCTACCAGGCACTCCCGGCGGACGTCATCCAAGGAGCCGACGCCGTGATCTTCGCCACCGATGTCGACGTGCGCGAGCCGCAGCGGTTCGCGGGCAAGCCCGTCGTGCGCTCCGGCGTCAAGCGCGGTATCGAACAGCCCGATCAGCTCATCGCCGAGGCGGTGGCCGCGGCGAACAACCCGAACGCGGCCCGCGTCGGCGGTGAGGCCGCCGCCGCGACGGCCGTCGCGGGTGAGAAGCTCTCGTGGGGCGCCCGCATCCAGCGGATCCTGCTCACCGGCGTCAGCTACATGATCCCGTTCGTCGCCGGCGGCGGTCTGCTCATCGCCCTCGGCTTCCTGTTCTTCGGGGACGACTACTCAGCGCCGGACAATGCGACCACGGTGATCGTCACGAACTCGCTGTGGGACCTTCCCGAAGGCGGACTCGGGATCTATCTGGGCTCGGTCGCCTTCGCGATCGGCGCCGCGTCGATGGGCTTCCTGGTCTCGGCACTCGCGGGGTACATCTCCTTCGCGATAGCGGATCGACCGGGCATCGCCCCGGGCTTCGTCGCCGGAGCGATCGCGGTCACGATGAATGCCGGCTTCATCGGCGGCATCGTGGGTGGTCTGCTCGCGGGTGTCACCGCGTGGTGGATCGGCACGTGGCGCGTGCCCCGTTGGCTGCGCGGGCTCATGCCCGTCGCGATCATCCCGCTGCTGGCATCCATCGTGGCCTCCGGGCTCATGGTGCTCTTCCTCGGCCGTCCGATCGCGACATTGATGGTGTGGCTGACGGACTGGCTCAATGAGCTCGCAGGCACGTCGGGGATCGTCGTCGTCGGGATCGTGCTGGGTCTGATGATGTGCTTCGACCTGGGTGGGCCGGTCAACAAGGTCGCCTACGCGTTCGCGGTGGCGGGGCTGGCCACCGCCTCTCCCGAGAACACCACGCCCTACCTGATCATGGCGGCGGTGATGGCTGCGGGAATGGTGCCGCCGCTCGCGATGGCCCTGGCATCCACGGTCCTCGCGCGCGACCTCTTCCCGCCCGTCGAAAGGGAGAACGGCAAAGCGGCGTGGCTGCTCGGCGCGGCCTTCATCAGCGAGGGCGCGATCCCGTTCGCTGCCGCGGATCCGCTGCGGGTCATCCCGGCTTCGCTCGTCGGCGGCGCGGTGACAGGCGCCCTCAGCATGGTGTTCGCGGTCCAATCGCTCGCGCCCCACGGCGGCATCTTCGTGTTCTTCGCCATCAACCCCGTCTGGGGCTTCCTGGTGGCGATCGCGGCCGGTACGGTCGTCAGCGCTCTCGCCGTCATCGCGCTGAAGAAGTGGGTGGGCCGCAAGGAGCTCGAGCAGGCCGAAGCGCTCGAGTCTGGCCTACCCGTGGCGGCCTGAGGCCCTCGTCCGACAGAATCGGAATCGTCGACCGCGCAGAGGTCCGACGCAGACAGGAGAGAACCATGGCAGAACGTCAGGCCACCATCGCCAGCAGCTCAGGACTCCACGCACGCCCCGCGAAGCTCTTCGTCCAGGCCGTGCAGGCGCAGTCGGTCCCGGTGACCATCGCCGTCGAGGGCGGCGCCGACCTCAACGCCGGCAGCATCCTGTCGCTGATGGGACTCGGCGCCTCGCAGGGGACCGTCGTCACGCTGAAGGCCGACGGCGACGGCGCCGAGGACGCCCTCGACGCACTCGTCGCGCTGCTCGAGACGGACCTCGACGCGCAGTAGGCCCCGACCGTCCGCACGGCGTCAGCGCCAGGCGGATCGCACCCGGACGACGGATGCCGCAGATCGAAGCTGCTGCGGCATCCGTCGTCCGCGTTTCGCGGCCGCCGTCGGGTCACACGTCGGTGGAGTCGCCCGGATCGAGGTTCACGAGCTCGCCGCCGTGCTGCTCGGCGGCCCAGCCGAGGCGGAATCGCCCGCTGTCGCGGCCCGCCACCGACAGGGTGAGGTCGTGCGTGCCGAAGACGCGGCGCGGTGCGACAGCCAGCACGAAGTCCATGGCCTCGCCGATCTTGAGCCACGGCGCCCCGACGGGCGCGGCGAGCAGCTTCACCTCGCGTCCCTCGGGGACGGCGTACGAGTCGCCGGGATAGTAGAACTCGTCGTTGACGAGCACGCCCACGTTGTCGACCACCGGCACCGACTCGTGGATGAGCGCGTGGCGGCCGCCGAAGAACTCGAGGCGGAACGGCTCGACCTCCACGACGTCGCCAGGGTGCACGACGGTGATGTCGTACTCGGCCGCGGCCTTGGCCACGCCCTCGGGTCCGTAGACAGGGATGCCCGGGAACGTGCCGAGGATGCGGTCGAGGTGGTCCGACGTCCAGTGGTCGGGGTGCTCGTGGGTGATGACGATCGCCACCACGCTCTCGAGCTCACCGAGGGGGGCGGTGAACGACCCAGGGTCGACGACCAGCGTCTTCCCGGCGTTGAAGAGGGTGAGTGTCGCGTGCTCGAACTTCGTGACTCGCATGCGACGAGTCAAGCGCCCCGGGGCCGCGCGGGCAAGCCGCACGCGAGGTCGGCGCCGCGACCCGTGTCGATTTGGACCGGGCATATGCGACGTGGCATAATCGAACGGTTGCCTGAACGGCCCCATCGTATAGCGGCCTAGTACGCCGCCCTCTCACGGCGGTAACGCGGGTTCGAATCCCGCTGGGGTCACCAGTCAGGCAGCAACGTCGCAGCAGCCACTGCGGCACGCTGTACGGCCCCATCGTATAGCGGCCTAGTACGCCGCCCTCTCACGGCGGTAACGCGGGTTCGAATCCCGCTGGGGTCACAGATGAGTCGAGAAGCCCGGTCCACCAGGACCGGGCTTCTCGCGTCAGCGGCTACAGCACGTACGGCAGCAGCACGATCAGGGCTGACACCGCACCGCACCCGATGACGAAGACCGTCAGGAGCAGCAGGAGGCCGGCGCCCGGCAGGTCGCCGGGCGGATCCTGCAGGAGTGCCCGGCTGACGTCCGTCTGGCGCGCCCGCGCCCGTGCCCACAGCAGCACCGCGAACACCAGCCCGAGGATGCCGGGAGCGAGCCACACCGGCTGCAGCTCGGGCGTGGGCGCGATCGCCGGCAGCACGCGGAGCGCGAGCAGCGATCCGACCCCGATCGCGAGGGCTGTGCGCCGCCACGCGAGCTCAGTGCGCTCGGGCTGCAGTCCGGGATCGAAGAGCCGCTGCGCGCTCATGCCAGCACGACGCCGAGGAGGACGAGCACCCCGACCAGCACGATCGTGGCCGCGAGCGCGGCGCTGGTCACCGAGCCGGGAAGGGGGGAGCCGGCGCGCAGGGCGCGCTCCGTGCGGCCCCATTCGAGCCAGGCGAGCACAGGGATCACCACGCCGGCAGCGATCAGGATGAGGGATGCCGCGAGGCGGAGATCCGGCTGCAGATCCAGGCCGAGCGCCTCCAGCGCCACACCGCCCGCGAGCAGCGCCAGGGCGGTGCGGTTCCACGCCAGGAAGGTGCGCTCGTTGGCCAGACTGAACCGCGCGTCCGGATCAGTCCCCGTCCGGTAGACCGACCGGGGGAATCTGCTGCGAGTCACCGCTCCACAGTATCGGCGGCGCCGACTGCGGCTCAGTCCCTCGGGTCGTCGACGGACTCCGGTGCCGTGGGCACGGCATCCGCCCGACTGCGGCGCCGTCCGCGCACGAGGCGTACGACGCCCCACACGATGAGGGCGACGACCGCCGCAACGGCGAGCCAGGGCAGGAGGAAGCCGATCGCGATGACGATGCCGTTCAACGTGGCGACCAGCCCGTTCCAGCCCGCGGCGAGACCGTCGCCGAAGCCGGCTGGATCGGCGATCACGGTCTCCACATCGGGCACCACGGTGACCGAGAGGGTCGACATCGCCACCTGATCGTCGAGCATCTCCAGCTGCTGCTGGTACGACTCGAGCAGTGCCTGGCGCTCCGACAGCGCCGCTTCGGCGGCGATCAGGTCGGCGACGCTCTGCGCCTGGCCCATCAGCTCGGTGAGGCGGTCGACGGACGCCTGCGCGGCGTCGATCCGAGCCTCGAGGTCGACCGTCTGCTCGGTGACGTCCTGCCGCGAGAGGTTCGTCGCCGTCACCTCGCCGACGTCGTCGAGCTCGTCGACCACGTCCGACAGCTGATCGGCCGGTACGCGGACGGTGATCCAGGCGCCGTCGGTGGGCGACGGGTACGGCATCGTGTCGTAGACGACGCCTCCGTCGGTCGGCGCGACCGGGTAGACGGTGCCGTCGCTGCCGATGCTCATGGACTCGACGTAGCCCCCGTGGGCGACGGCGGAGTTGGCGATGGAGCGCGTGGCGGTGTCGACCTCGTCGACCGAGACGGTGGCCGAGGCGGTCGTGATGATGTCGCGGTCAGAAGCGACCGCGCCGGACGACTTGTCGCCGCTGGCGGCGTCGGGTGCGATGGTCAGGGGTGCGGACTCGGTCGTGGTCGACGAGTCCGAGGAGCCGTCGGAGCCGCCACCCGAATCCGCGGGGGCGACCGGGGCGACGGCGGACTCGTCGCTGGCGCCGCCGGCGCCGCCCACGAGCGAGCCGACGGACGGTGCGATGACCGCGGCGACCGCGATGATCGCCGCCGCGGCGCCGCCCGCGATCCACAGGCGGCCGCGGCGCGTACGCCGGGTCGATCGGCGCAGGCGGTCCTGCGCGATGTCGGCGAAGAGCGCGTGCTCGATCTCGTCGATGCGCTCCGCGCTGAGGTCGGGGAGGGGTGGCGGGGTGCCGGCTCCCGTGGGCTGCGTGTTCATGTGCTCTCCTTCACGACGGTCCGCAGACGGGTGCGGATGCGGGAGAGACGGTTGCGGACGACGCCGTGTGCGACGCCGAGCTCGTCGGCGGCGGCCTGGTAGGCGTACCCCTCGGTGGCGCACAGCCGGAAGATCGCCCGGTCCAGTTCACCGAGCCCCGCGACCTCGCGCAGGATCGCATCCGCGAGCCCTTCGTCGATCACCTGCTGCTCGACGTCGACCGTGGCCGGCAGATCCTCGTCGGCGGCCGCGGTGGTGTGCAGCCGGTCGCGGCGCTGCCGACGCACGCGGTTGGCCGACTGGAAGCGGCAGATCGTCGCCAGCCACGGCAGCAGCGAGTCGCCGGCGAGGTCGAGGTCGGGGAGCTTCCGCCAGGCGACGAGGAACGTCTCCTGGGTGACCTCCTCGGCGTCCGCGGGATTGCCGACGAGCCCGTGCGCCAGCCAGTACACCGGGCGCACGTACGCGCGGTACAGCGTGCGGAAGGCGTGCTCGCTCCCGCCCGCGGCCAGCACCACGAGCTCGGCGTCGCCGGTGGCGTCGCGCGGCAGGTCGTCGTCGGGCATGCCCATCCTCCGAATTGTCTCTCACCGTGACAGTGTCCGCACCGCGCGCATCGTCTCACGGACGCCGGGTCCGGCATCCCGACCCTGTATCCTGTTGCGAGCGAGAGGGAGTATCCCGACACCGCGCATCCGTCATCACGGGTCCCGACAGAGTGACCCCGGGTGTGCGCCGCAGGCCGACAGGTCGCGGGGGAGAGACTTTCGGCCACGACCGACCCCTCGTTCGCCCCTTTCGAAAGGCCCTGCATGGACCTCGAACTCCCCCTGTGGTTCGAAATCGGATCCCTCGTGATCCTCTCCCTGATCCTCCTGGCGGATCTGCTGCTCATCCTGAAGCGGCCGCACATCCCCTCCGCCAAGGAGTCGACCCTGTGGGTCGTGTTCTACGTGTGCCTCGCGCTGCTCTTCGCAGGACTCATGTGGGTCTTCGCAGGCCCCGAATACGCCGGCCAGTTCGTCGCCGGGTGGCTCACCGAGTACAGCTTGTCGATCGACAACCTGTTCGTCTTCGTGCTGATCATGTCGCAGTTCGCGGTGCCGCGCCGCTATCAGCAGGAGGTGCTCATGGTGGGCATCATCATCGCCCTCGTGCTGCGCGGCCTCTTCATCCTCCTCGGCGCGGCGATCATCGAGGAGTTCAGCTGGGTCTTCTACATCTTCGGCGCCTTCCTCGTGTGGACGGCGTGGCGCCAGGCGTTCCCGGGCGGGGATCACGACTCCGACGTCAAGCAGGAGAACTTCGTCGTGCGCATGCTGCGTCGCACGATCGACATCAGCGACCACTACGACGGGGCGAAGATCCGCACGGTCGTGGACGGCAAGAAGATGTGGACGCCGATGATCATCGTGTTCGCGGCGATCGGCGTCACCGATCTGCTGTTCGCGATCGACTCGATTCCTGCGATCTTCGGCATCACCCAGAGCGCGTTCATCGTCTTCACGGCGAACATCTTCGCGCTCATGGGTCTGCGCCAGCTGTACTTCCTCCTGGGAGACCTGCTCGACCGCCTGCGCTACCTGCACTACGGCATCGCGTTCATCCTCGCGTTCATCGGTCTGAAGCTCGTCTTCCACGCGATGCACGTCAACGAGCTGCCGTTCATCAACGGCGGCGAGCCGATCGAGTGGGCGCCCGAGATCTCGACCTGGATGTCGCTCGGCGTGATCGTGATCTCGATGGCGGTGGCGACTGTCGCGAGCGTCATCGCCTCGGCGCGCGACAAGCGCCGGGGACTGACGGATGCCGCAGCCGGGGGCACCCCGGAAGCGCACGGCTGACGCGCACGACGCCTCATTGTCGGCGACCCATGGCGGTGCGATACTGCCGCCATGGGGAGCGGGGGATTCCTCGCGGACGGCTCTCTGGACGCAGAGCTGACCGCCCTGAGGGCACGTGCATATGGGGTCGACGCCGACATCGACGCCGACCCCGTCGCGGCCGCACGGCTGGCCGAGCTCGAGGAGCTGCACGCGGCCACCATGGCGAAGGCCGTTCACGACGCAGGGACTTCGGGCGCTGATCGTGCGGTGATGTCGGCCGAGGCGGGGGAGCCGGCCTCCGGCTCCGCCCTCCGACGCGGCCCGTGGCGCAGGAGCCGCACCGGCGCCTTCCTGGCGGGCATCGCCACCGCCACCGCCGCGGCAGTGGCCGTGGCGGGGTGGATGCTGTGGACCGGCCCGCGGCCGGACGTCACGCTGCGTCCGACGGGGGCGGCGCCGAGTGAGCAGGTGCTCCGCCTCACCGATCACGCCCGTCGGCAGATGGTCTTGAAGCCCACGCTGCGCGGCTTCGAGCCGATCCTCGGGCTGGAGGTGTGGTCGGCACGCAGCGGCCTCGGCAACAGCTGCCTCCTCGTGTTCGAACCGGCGACCGACGATCTCCTCGCGGTCGGGTGCGTCCCGCCGCCGGCGAAGCCCGGCGTCGAGATCTACGACGTGCCGGTCGCCTGGACGCAGGAGTGGACGGAGCGCTTCCCGACCGGAACCGTGGTGCGATTCCTCCTGACCGAGGACGCCGTCGACGTCTGGATCCTCGAGGGAACCCCGTGAGCGCTCCCTCGCACCCGGGGTCGCCGGGTGACCTCGGCGAGCCGGTCTCCGCGGCGGCGGTGGTAACCTGGCCACGTGCGGATCGCTCGCCTTCTCCTTAGCGGCCGCGACGAGTCCTAGTTTCCAGGCCTCTCTCGTCGCGGAGTTCGTCGCGGGCCCCACCCCATGCGGGCACAGTCCCCCAGAGGAGAACGACTAGCAATGAGCACGACCGATACATCCGGCATTCCCGACCGCCCCCGCACCCTCGCCGAGAAGGTGTGGGACGACCACGTCGTGGTCCACGGCGAGAACGGCCAGCCGGACCTGATCTACATCGACCTCCACCTGGTGCACGAGGTCACGAGTCCCCAGGCCTTCGACGGCCTGCGCGCGGAGGACCGGCCGGTGCGCCGGCTCGACCTCACGATCGCGACCGAGGACCACAACACCCCGACGCTCGACATCGACAAGCCGATCGCCGACCTCACCAGCCGCACGCAGATCGAGACGCTGCGTCGCAACGCGGCCGAGTTCGGAGTGCGCCTGCACTCGCTCGGCGACAAGGAGCAGGGCATCGTCCACGTGGTCGGTCCGCAGCTGGGGCTCACCATGCCCGGGATCACCGTCGTCTGCGGCGACAGCCACACGTCCACGCACGGCGCGTTCGGCGCGATGGCGTTCGGCATCGGCACCAGCGAGGTCGAGCACGTGCTCGCCACGCAGACCCTCCCGCTGAAGCCCTTCAAGACCATGGCCATCACGGTCGAGGGCGAGCTGAAGCCCGGCGTCACGGCCAAGGACATCATCCTCGCGGTCATCGCGAAGATCGGCACCAACGGCGGCCAGGGCTACGTCCTGGAGTTCCGCGGCAGCGCCGTCCGGGCGCTGTCGATGGAGGGCCGCATGACGATGTGCAACATGTCGATCGAGGCGGGAGCCCGTGCCGGCATGGTCGCGCCCGACGAGACGACGTTCGCCTACCTCGAGGGCCGGCCGCACGCGCCGAAGGGCCGGGACTGGGAGGACGCCGTCGCCTACTGGCGGACGCTGCCGAGCGACGAGGGCGCGGTCTACGACGCAGAGGTGTTCCTCGACGCGAACGAGCTCGAGCCGTTCGTCACGTGGGGCACGAACCCGGGGCAGGGCGTGTCGCTGAGCGACGCCGTGCCCTCGCCCGACGACTTCGCCGACCCCAACGAGCGCGCCGCCGCGGAGCGCGCACTCGAGTACATGGACCTCACCCCCGGCACCCCGCTCAAGGAGGTGCCCGTCGACGCGGTGTTCATGGGCTCGTGCACCAACAGCCGGATCGAGGACCTCCGCGCGTTCGCATCCGTCATCGAAGGCCATCACAAGGCCGACGGCGTGCGCGTCATGGTCGTGCCCGGCTCGGCTCGCGTCCGCCTCGAGGCGGAGGCCGAGGGCCTCGACAAGATCTTCCAGGACTTCGGGGCCGAGTGGCGCTTCGCCGGGTGCTCGATGTGCCTAGGCATGAATCCGGACCAGCTGGCACCGGGGGAGCGATGCGCCTCGACGAGCAACCGCAACTTCGAGGGCCGGCAGGGCAAGGGCGGGCGCACGCACCTGGTGTCACCGCTGGTGGCGGCGGCCACCGCCGTCATGGGACGCCTCGCCAGCCCGAGTGATCTTCCTGCGCCCGTCGCAGCCGCTGCCCAGGGTTCGGAGGCCTGAGATGGACGCGTTCACCACGCACACCGGCATCGCCGCCCCGCTGAAGCGGTCGGCCGTCGACACCGATCAGATCATCCCCGCCGTGTACCTCAAGCGGGTCACCAAGACGGGCTTCGAGGACGCCCTGTTCGCCAGCTGGCGCCAGGACCCCGAGTTCGTCCTCAACCAGCCGGTCTACGCGGGTGCGAGCATCCTCGTCGCAGGACCCGACTTCGGCACGGGCTCGAGCCGCGAGCACGCCGTCTGGGCGCTGCGGGACTTCGGCTTCAAGGTCGTGTTGAGCCCCAGGTTCGCCGACATCTTCCGCGGGAACGCCGGCAAGCAGGGACTGGTCGCCGGCGTGATCTCGGAGGCCGACCTCGAAGCGGCGTGGGCGGCCATCGAGGCGAACCCGGGAGTCGCGATGACGGTCGACCTCGCGGCGCGCACGGCGACGATCAGCGACCCCGCGATGGGTGCGGGGGAGCGCCTGGAATTCGCTTTCGAGATCGATGATTACACTAGGTGGCGGCTTCTCGAAGGGCTCGATGACATCGGGCTCACGCTGCGCGACGAAGACAAGATCGCGCAGTTCGAGGCTCGCCGAGAGGCGTGGCGGCCGCGGACGCTACCCGTTCCGTAAGCCGGGCCGGGCGCCCACAACACGGGCGCCCGACCCTTTCAAGCCCCCTCGTGCACACCAAGTGAGGACCACCGGATGAAGCCACTTCTGAATGTCGCCGCGGGCGAGAGCACTGCCACCGAGGCGGGAGAACAAGAAGTGACCGGAGAAGTCCTCGCGATCCGGGGCGGGCGACCGCTGACCGGTCGCGTCGAGGTCAAGGGCGCGAAGAACCTCGTCACCAAGGCGATGGTCGCCGCTCTCCTCGGCGAGACGGTGAGCACGCTGCGCGATGTCCCCGACATCAGTGACGTCCACGTCGTGCGGTCGCTTCTCGAGGTGCACGGTGTGCGCGTCGAGGACGGCGAGGAGGAGGGCACCTTCCACTTCGACCCCAGCGGCGCCGTCTCCGCGCACTTCGAGGAGATCGACGCGCACGCCGGCGCCTCCCGCATCCCGATCCTGTTCTGCGGTCCGCTGCTGCACCTCCTCGGCGAGGCGCTCATCCCCGACCTCGGCGGCTGCCGCATCGGCGACCGGCCGATCAACTTCCACATGGACGCCCTGCGCGCGTTCGGCGCCGTCGTCGACAAGAGCTACGAGGGCATCCGGATCACGGCCCCGAACGGCCTGCACGGTGCGAACATCGAGCTGCCCTACCCGAGCGTGGGCGCGACCGAGCAGGTGCTGCTGACCGCCGTCAAGGCGAAGGGCACCACGGAGCTCCGCAACGCCGCCATCGAGCCCGAGATCATGGACCTGATCGCGGTGCTGCAGAAGATGGGCGCGATCATCTCGTACGAGCCCAACCGCGTCATCCTCATCGAGGGCGTCGACACGCTCCAGGGCTACGACCACCGCGCGATCTTCGATCGCAACGAGGCCGCCTCGTGGGCGTGCGCCGCTCTCGCCACCGACGGCGACATCTTCGTCGGCGGTGCGCGGCAGCAGGAGATGCTGACGTTCCTCAACGTCTTCCGCAAGGCCGGCGGCTGGTTCGACGTGCGCGAGGACGGCATCCAGTTCCGTCGTGACGGCGCCCTCAAGCCCGTCGTCGTCGAGACCGACGTGCACCCCGGCTTCATGACGGACTGGCAGCAGCCCCTCATCGTCGCGCTGACGCAGGCGGAGGGCACCTCGATCGTCCACGAGACGGTGTACGAGAACCGCCTCGGCTTCACCGACGCGCTCAACCAGATGGGTGCCGACATCGTCGTGCACCCGCGTGGCCTCGATACTCCTGACCGGCGCGTCCCGCGGCGCGCGCTCGAGCAGGCAGCGGTGATCAACGGCCCGACCGCGCTCCACGGTGCCGACGTGGTCGTGCCCGACCTGCGCGGCGGATACAGCTACGTCATCGCAGCACTCGCGGCCGAAGGGGAGTCGATCGTGCGCAACGTCGGCATCATCCGCCGCGGCTACGAGAAGTTCCTCGCCAAGCTCGACATGCTCGGCGCCGACTTCGACGTCATCGGATAGCCCGGTGGCGACCGATCGTCGGCGCGCATCGGCCGAGAAGACCCGCCCGAGCGTCTTCTGGCCGCTGGCAGCCATCGCCGTGCCCTTGCTCAGCCTGCTGTTCAAGTTGGAGGTCGAAGGCGCCGAGAAGCTCCCGCGCGACGGCGCCTACGTGCTCGCGCCGAACCACGTCAGCGAGATCGACCCGCTCGTCGTCGCCCTCGCCGTGTGGCGCAGCGGCCGAGCCCCCCGGTTCATGGCCAAGGAGAGCCTCTTCCGCGTGCCGGTCCTGGGCGCCGTCCTGCGGGCCACGGGGATGGTGCCGGTCGCGCGCGCGACGTCGGCCGCCTCGGCCCGAGCGACCCTCGAGGCCTCGGAGACGCTCGTCGAGCACGGCCGCGGCGTGATCGTCTACCCGGAGGGGTCGCTCACGCGCGAGCCCGACCTGTGGCCCATGCGCGGAAAGACCGGCGCCGTGCGTCTCGCCCTGGCCGGCGGCATCCCCGTCATCCCGATGGCGCACTGGGGCGCCCAGCAGGTGCTGCCCCGCTACGGCAAGCTCAAGCTGTGGCCGCTGCGCCGCCGCGTGCGGGTGATCGTCGGCGACCCCGTGGACCTGTCGGCCTACGCCGGGCGTGCGTCGTCGCAGAGCGCGCTCGTCGAAGCGACCGACGCCGTGATGGCCGACATCGCCGGGCTGCTCTCGCAGCTGCGCGGCGAGCCGGCGCCGCCGGAGCGCTGGAACCCGGCCGATCACGGTCAGAAGGAGACGGGGCGCCTTGAGCCGTAGGCAGGATGCCGCACGTCCGCGAGTCGCCGTCGTCGGCGCGGGCAGCTGGGGCACGACATTCGGCAAGATCCTCGCCGACGGCGGAGCCCATGTCACGATGTGGGCCCGTCGCCCGGAGCTTGCGAGCGAGATCCAGGAGGGCAAGCGCAACAGCGAGTACCTCCCCGGCATCAACCTGCCGCGCGACATGCACGCCACGCATCACCTCTCCGAGGCGCTCGACGGCGCCGAGCAGATCTACCTGTCCATCCCCAGCCAGGCGGTGCGCCAGAACCTCAAGGCCGTGCGGCCGCTGATCGCTCAGAGCGACGCGCCCATCGTGTCGCTGATGAAGGGCGTCGAGCGACGCACCGGCCTTCGCATGAGCCAGGTGATCGAGCAGGAGCTGCACTGCGATCCCTCGCGCATCGCCGTGGCATCGGGACCGAACCTCGCGCTCGAGATCGCACGTGAGCAGCCGACGGCGGCCGTCATCTCGTCGACCAGCCAAGAGACGGCGGAGGCGGTCGCCCGCCGTGCCCGCAACCAGTACTTCCGCACCTTCGTGAACACCGACGTGATCGGCACCGAGTTCGGCGGCGTGCTCAAGAACCTCATCGCGGTGGCCATCGGCATCGTCGACGGGGTGGGCTACGGCGAGAACACGAAGGCGTCGATCATCACGCGCGGCCTCGTCGAGATGACCGACTTCGCGGTCGCGTTCGGCGCGCAGCACGAGACGCTGCAGGGCCTCGCGGGTCTCGGCGACCTCATCGCGACGTGCCAGTCGCCGCTCAGCCGCAACAACACCGCCGGGCGCCTGCTCGGCCAGGGCTATCGTTTCGACGACGTGGTCAAGCAGATGAACCAGACGGCGGAGGGACTCGCCTCCGTCGCACCCATCCTGCAGCTGGCGCGCGATGTGGGCGTGCAGATGCCCATCGTCGAGCAGGTCAAGATGGTGCTCGACGGGACCATGAATCCGCGCGACATCGCGCCGCATCTCACGACAGACGACGACACCCCCCAGGGCGAGAGGACGACGAATGGACAAGCCGGCGGTGGCGGTGCTCTTTGGCGGTCGATCCAGCGAGCACTCGATCAGTTCCGCAACGGCGGGCGGGGTGCTCCGGGCGATAGACCGTGACAGCTACCGCGTGATCCCCATCGGGATCACGCGCGAGGGTGTCTTCGTCCTCGAGGAGGACGACCCCGACAAGTTCGCGCTCGACGCCGACCGGCTTCCCGAGGTCGTCGACAACGGCACGCGCGTGGTGTGGCCCGAGGGCGGCGCCGACCGCACGCTGCGGGTCCGGCGCGCCGACGGCTCGGTGGACGATCTCGGCCGGCTCGACGTCGTGCTCCCGATCCTGCACGGCCTCCACGGCGAGGACGGCACGGTTCAGGGCTTCTTCGACACGCTCGGCATCCCGTACGCCGGCGGGGGCGTGCTCGACTCCGCGCTGTGCATGGACAAGCACTTCATGAAGATCGTGCTCGCCGCGGCCGGCGTGCCGGTGTCGCCGTCGATCACGGTCACCCGTGCCCGCTGGGAGAGCGACCCGGAGGGCGTGCGGGCGGATGCCGCGCCCCTCGGCGAGCCGACGTTCGTGAAGCCGGCCCGCGCCGGCTCCAGCGTGGGCGTGTCGAAGGTGCACGACGCCTCCGAGCTCGACGACGCACTCGCGATCGCGTTCGCGGAGGACGACAAGGTGCTCATCGAGTCCGCGATCGTCGGCCGCGAGGTCGAGGTCGCGATCCTGGAGGGACGCGGCGGCGGCGCCCCGCGAGCGTCGCTGCCCGGCGAGATCGTGCTCACGACCCGCGAGTTCTACGACTTCGAGGGCAAGTACCTCGGCGGCGACGGCGCCGAGGTGGTCTGCCCCGCCGATCTCACGCACAGCGAGATCGCGGCGATCCAGGAGCTCGGCATCCGGGCGTTCCAGGCGGTCGACGGCAAGGGCCTCGCGCGTGTGGACTTCTTCCTCACGGCGGACGGCCTCTACGTCAACGAGCTCAACACGATGCCCGGCTTCACGCCGATCTCGATGTTCCCGAAGTGCTGGATCGCGTCGGGCCTCTCGTACCCGCAGCTGATCACCGAGCTCATCGACACGGCGCTCGAGCGCGCGGCGCGCGCGACGGTCGAAGCGGTCGCGCGCTGAGTCCGCGTGCTCGGCGAGCGTCGGCTCGTCGAGCATCCGGCCACGATGATCAGGGTGCCGGCGTCGCCTCGGCGCGGTCGAGGCACTCGCCGTCCACGGGCAGCACGCTCACGATCGGCGACAGCGCGTCGAGGACGTCGCGGCTCGACGCCCCGTTCCCGTCCTCGTCGGCGGTGGTGTCGAGATAGATCTCGACGGCGGGGGTGCGGCCGAACGTCGTGATCCGGAAGCGCGGCGCATCGGAGTCGTCCACGATCCAGTCGACACCGGCGACGCTCTGGCAGCGGAGGGTGGTCGGCCCCGGCGGCTCGACCCCGCACGTCAGCAGGACCCTCGTCGGCTCGCCCCACGCGCCGGTCGCCTGCGCGTCCGTCCAGCGGCGGGGCTGCCCGCTCAGCGTGTCGGGCAGGTGGGACGTGATCTCGGCGCACTGGGGATCGTTCGCAGCCTCGGCCGGATCGAGGTCGACCGTCGACGTGCAGCCGGCGAGTCCCAGCGCGGCGACCGCGGCGAGTCCGAACGCAGCCAGTGAGGGGAGAACACGCACCGCTCCAGGCTAACCCGGCAGGACGGTCGCCCCCGCCGCCGGCGGTAGCGTGGTGATGTGGACGACGAGCGCGGGGATCCGACGGTGGGCGAGCTCAGCGAGGGACGGATCCTCCGCCGGATCCTCGAACGGCTCGGCGAGTCCAACGCACTCGTCGGCCCGGGCGACGACGCCGCCGTGATCGCCGCCGCCGACGGTCGCGTGGTCGCCACCGTCGACACGCTCGTCCACGGGCCGGATTTCCGCCTCGCCTGGTCGAGCGCGTATGACCTCGGCTACAAGGCGGCCGCGGTCAACCTCGCCGACATCGCCGCGATGGGGGCGACGCCGACCGCGCTGCTGGTGGCCCTCGCGATGCCCGACGAGACGCGGCTGTCGTTCGTCACCGGCATCGCCGACGGGCTCCGCGCTGCATGTCGCGACCTGGCCCCCGGCTGCCGCGTCGAGGGCGGCGACCTCACCGTGTCGGACACGCTCACGATCGCAGTGACGGCACTCGGGGCTCTGGCAGGACGCGCACCCGTGCTCCGCTCCGGTGCAGAGGTCGGCGACGTCGTGGCCGTGGCCGGGGAACTGGGCCGTGCCGCGCGCGGGCTGCGCACGCTGTTCACGCGCTTCACGGATGCCGACGGTGCTCCGGTCGCCGTCGACGAGCGCGTCCTCGAGCCTGCCGAGCTGACCGACCTGGCGGCGCAGCTGCGGCCGTCGCCTCCCGTCTGGCTCGGCCCCGATGCCGCGGATGCGGGCGCGACGGCGATGATGGACGTGTCCGACGGGCTCGTGCTGGACGCCACCCGGCTGGCCTCGGCATCCGGAGTCACCCTCGCGCTGGAATCTGCGCTGCTCGGCGCCGATCCCGCGTCGGCCCTGTCCGGCGGCGAGGATCATGCCCTCCTGGCGACCTTCCCCGCTCGCCGTCCGCTGCCGCACGGGTTCGTGCGGGTGGGCGTGGTGCAGCCCCGGGGCACGGACGCTGTGCTGGTCGACGGCCGGCCGTACGAGGGTCGGGGCGGCTGGGACCCCTATCTCGACTGGGACGCCCGAACGGGGTGATGTGTGCTGTCGCCGGCGGACGCTACCGTGACACGGTGACCGATCTGCTTCCCCGCTCGACCCCCGAATCGCAGTCCGTGCCATCGGCGGCGATCTCCCGCCTCGTCGCCGCGCTCGACCGCATCGACCACGTCCACACACTGACGGTCCTGCGACACGGACACGTCATCGCCGAGACGACCTGGGCGCCGTACGACCGCGATCTGCCGACGGCGATGTACTCCGTGAGCAAGAGCTTCACCTCGATCGCGGTCGGTCTCGCGATCGCGGAGGGCCGGTTCGCGATCGACGACCGGGTCGTCGACCTCATCCCGGATGCCGCTGGCGAGGATCCCTCCGACCGGCTCGCCGCGCTGCGCGTGCGGCATCTGCTGACGATGACGACCGGTCATGCCGCCGAGCCGCCGCTCGACGACCGTGATTGGGCGCGCACCGCCCTCGCTGCCGACCTGGCCCACGAGCCCGGGACGCACTGGCTCTACAACACGCCTGCCACGTACCTGCTGTCGCAGATCATCCAGACCCGCACCGGCGAGCGGCTGCTCGACTTCCTCCACCCGCGGCTGTTCGATCCGCTCGGCTTCCGCGACCCCCAGTGGCTGCAGAGCCCGACCGGCGTGGACGCGGGCGGCTTCGGCCTGTCGATCCGCCCCGAGGAGCTGGCCGCGTTCGGTCAGCTGCTGCTGCAACGCGGACAATGGCAAGGGAGGCAGCTCGTCCCGGCCGAGTGGATCGACCAGGCCACCGCCCACCAGGTGGCGAACGAATCCGACGATGCCGACTCGCGCCAGGGATACGGCTTCCAGTTCTGGCGATGCCGGCATGGCGCCTACCGCGGCGACGGCGCCTTCGGCCAGTACGTGGTCGTCCTCCCGGACGCCGACGCGGTCGTCGCGATCACGGGAGGGCTGCCCGATATGCAGGTGACGCTCGACGCCGTCTGGGACGAGCTGCTGCCGGCTTTCGACACGGAGGACGCCGGAGCGCTCGAAGCCGTCCCCACGCCGATCCCCGCTCCGGGCGGGGACCTTCGCGGAGGAGTGGCCCGCCATCGCTACGACGGTCCCGTGGGCGAGCTGCGCATCGCCCACGGCGTGATCGAGATCGACGGCCGGCAACTGCCGTGCGTCCCCACGACGTGGTCGGTGTCGACGTTCGCCGGCGACCCTGCGACGGGGCGAGAGTGGTACGGGGACCAGGTGGCGGTCGCCGGAGGCTGGCAGGGCGACGTGTTCGTCGCGGAGCTGCGCATCCTGGGCGACGCGCCGACGTTCCGGCTCGAGCTGCAGCCGAGCGGCCGGCTGCGCATCACGCGCGATGTGGGGTTCGACGGCTCCGAGGTCTGGGAGGGTGTGCCGGCGTCTCAGTCCGCGATCGCGGCCCACCACAGTGCGGTGTCGCCGTAGCGCTTCGAGCGACCGGCCACGAGCCCGTCCGGAAGGGTCGGCTGGGGTGAGCGCGCAGCGCGTTCGATCACGACATCCGCTCCCGGTGACAGGACGGTCACCAGTAGTGCCAGCGTCGACGAGAGCTCGGCCTCGCTCACGTCGTAGGGCGGATCCAGGAACACCAGGTCGAACGACTCCCGCGCCGTCCGCAGGAACGCGTCGGCCGAGCTGCGGTGCACGCGCACCGCGGCTGTACCCACGGCCTTCGCCACACGCGTGGCGTTGCGCTGTGCGACGGTCGCCGCCCGCTGCGACTTCTCGACGAGATCCGCGGATGCCGCGCCGCGGCTGAGGGCTTCGAGCCCGAGCGCGCCGGATCCGGCGTAGAGGTCGAGCACGGCAGCCCCGCGGAGCGCGTCCGCGGACTCGAGCGCCCCGAACAGGGACTCGCGCACCCGGTCGCTGGTCGGCCGGGTGCCGGCGTCCGGCACATCGAGCACGAGGGAGCCGGCGCGGCCCGCGATGATGCGCGTCATCCCCTCACGATATCTCCGGCATCCTCTTCCCTGAGGCGGGGGACCGTGCGCAGCTCGGGGCGGAGGCCCGACTTGTCGGCGTAGAAGGCGCGGATCACATCCATGTCAGCGCGCACGTCGCCGGTGAGCTCGATGGTGGGGCCGAGGCCCGTCGTCATCGTGGTGCGGTCGACGTAGCCGAGGGTGACCGGCAGCTGCGCCTCGCGGGCGATGCGATAGAAGCCGGACTTCCAGTAGGAGCCCGAGCCGCGGGTGCCCTCCGGGGTGACGACGAGGCCGAACACCTCGCCGGCATGGATCCGTGCGACCACGTCGCCCACCACCCGTGAGGGATCCGACCTGTCGACGGGGATGCCGCCGAGGCCGCGCATGAGCGGGCCCCTCCAGCCGCGGAAGAGGCTCGCCTTGCCGAGCCACCGCACCGGCATGCCGAGTCGCCACGCGATGCCGAGCATGAGCACGAAGTCCCAGTTCGAGGTGTGGGGCGCCCCCAGCAGGACGGTGGGACGATCGGGAGCCGGCGCGGTGGACAGCGTCCAGCGACTGCAGGCCCAGTAGACACGGGAGAGGAGTCGTCGGAGCATCTCGCAACCTTAGGGGCCGCCGCTGGGGTTCGGCCGACAGTGGGTCGGTGACGGCTCCTAGACTCGTCTCATGGCGTCCTTCACCCTCGACTCGAGCCTCGGTGGCGCGGTCGGCGGCAAGACGGCGGCGGCGCTCGAACGCGCATTCGGCATGACGACGGTCGGCGATCTGCTGGTCCACTATCCCCGCCGTTACGCGCGCCGCGGTGAGCTCACGCAGATCTCCTCGTTGCCCGTGGGTGAGCCGGTGACGATCGTGGCCGAGGTCCGACGCGTCAACGAGCGGCGCATGAAGAATCGCAGCGGATCGCTGCTCGAGGTGGTGATCAGTGACGGCAACGGCGAGCTGTCGCTGACGTTCTTCAACCAGGCGTGGCGCGTCAAGGATCTCCGGCCCGGGCGGCGCGGCATCTTCGCGGGCAAGGTGGGGGAGTACCGCGGGGCGAAGCAGCTCGCGCACCCCGACTACGAGCTGTTCGACGACGAGGAGCAGGCGCGCCTCACGGCCGAGGCCAACATCAACCTCCCCATCCCGATCTACCCCGCCACCAGCACGGTCGCGAGCTGGCAGCTGCAGAAGATCGTCGACCTGGTCCTCGATGGGCTCGGCGACGTGCCGGAGCCGCTCACCGACGAGCTGCGCGCGCGGCACGGGCTGCTCGACGCCCGCACGGCGATCGAGCGCATCCATCGCCCCAAGGCGCTCGAGGAGATCGAGCCGGCGCGGGAGACGCTGCGCATGCAGGAGGCCTTCGTCCTGCAGGTGGCGCTGCTGCAGCAGCGCCAATTCGTGCGGGCGCTGTCGGCGACCCGTCGGGTGCCGGGTGCGCTCCTCGAGCGGTTCGACGCGGCGCTGCCGTTCCCGAGGACGCCCGACCAGGTGACCGTCGGCGACGACGTGGCGCGTGACCTCCAGGGCGACTGGCCGATGAACCGGCTGGTGCAGGGCGAGGTCGGCTCCGGGAAGACGCTCGTCGCGCTCCGCGCGATGCTCCAGGTCGCCGAGGACGGCGGCCAGTCGGCGCTCATCGCTCCCACGGAGGTGCTGGCAGCGCAGCATGTGCGCTCCATCGCCCGGATGCTGGGGCCGCAGCTCGCGCCCGAGCTCATGCCGACGCTCCTCACCGGGCAGCTTCCCGCTGCCGAGCGGCGCAAGGCCGCGCTGCGCGCGGCGTCGGGGCAGGCGCGCATCGTGGTCGGCACGCACGCCCTGCTCAGCGAGAGCACCACGTTCGCCGACCTCGGACTCGTCGTGGTCGACGAGCAGCACCGGTTCGGCGTCGAGCAGCGCGAGTCCCTCCGCGCGAAGGGCTCGTCGCCGCACGCCCTCGTGCTGACCGCGACGCCCATCCCGCGCACGGTGGCGATGACCGTGTTCGGTGATCTCGACGTATCGACGATCCGCACGATGCCCGCCGGTCGCGCCGGGATCGAGACCTTCGTCGCTCCGCTGGCGGAGCGCCCCGGCTGGTTCGGGCGCGTGTGGGAGCGCATCGCCGAGGAGGTCGGCCAGGGGCGCCAGGCGTTCGTGGTGTGCGCCGCCATCGACGCCGAGGCGCTCACCAAGGACGACACGGCCGACGAGCCGCCGGGCGACACCGAGGGTGAGACCAGCCGCACCCGCTGGGGCGTCGTGCAGGTCGCCGACCTGCTGTCGCGGCATCCGTCCTTCTCCGACATCCGGGTCGAGAAGCTGCACGGCAAGATGCCATCCGACGAGAAGGATGCCGTGATGCAGGCATTCGCCCGTGGTGACATCGACGTGCTCGTGGCCACGACGGTGGTCGAGGTGGGCGTCGATGTGCCGAACGCCTCGACGATGGCGATCCTCGAGGCCGACAGGTTCGGTGTGTCGCAGCTGCACCAGCTGCGCGGGCGCGTGGGTCGCGGCGGGGTGCCCGGCCTGTGCCTGCTGGTCACCGAGGCACCGGGCGGCACGCCGGCACGAGAGCGCGTCGAAGCCGTCGCCTCGACGCTCGACGGCTTCGCGCTGGCCGAGGTCGACCTGGAGCTGAGAGGAGAGGGCGATGTGCTCGGCGACGCGCAGTCCGGCGCGAGGTCGTCGCTGCGACTGCTGCGCGTCGTGAAGGATGCCGACATCATCTCCGAGGCGCGTGTGGCCGCCGAGCAGGTGCTCGCCGACGATCCGGCGCTGCAGCAGCATCCCGGTCTTGCGGCCGCCCTCGAACGCAACGTCGGAATGGCCGAACGCGCCGCACTGGCGAAGAACTGACGCGGCCGGGCGCTCCGCGCCGCCCAGTAGGCTGGTCGGCATGAGCAGCCGGATCGCCGTCGTCCCGGGATCGTTCGATCCGCCGACCCTCGGGCATCTCGACGTGATCCGTCGTGCGGCGTCACTGTACGACCAGCTCCACGTGCTCGTCGTGCACAACCCCGGCAAAGAGGCGATGCTGCCGATCGCGCAGCGTCAGGCGCTCCTGGAGCAGTCCATCGCCGAGAGCGGCATCGACGGAGACGTCGTCGTGGCCTCGTGGAGCATGGGGCTCCTCGTCGACTACGCGACGGATGTCGGCGCCGGTGTCCTCGTGAAGGGCATCCGCTCTCAGATCGATGTGGCGTACGAGACGCCGATGGCGATCGTGAACCGCCATCTCGCCCATGTCGAGACGGTGTTCCTGCTCCCCGATCCCGCGCACGCGCTCGTCTCGAGCTCGCTGGTGCGCCAAGTCGCCGCACTCGGCGGCGACGTCTCGCCGTACGTGCCGTCGGCGGTGGCCCGGTTCCTGGACACCGGCGCACGGGGCATCTGACCACGGGGCATCTGACCACGGGGCTTCTCACCAGGAACCGCGGCTAGGCTGGAGGCGTGGTCAGAAAGCATGTGACGGGTCCGTTCGCCCTCCCGATCCGCGACATCATCCACCGCTCGGGGGAGATGCGCGAGCACACCATCGAAGCCCCGGCTCCCACCAAGTGGGGCGAGGGACTGGTGGCGGTCGCCGAGGGCGAGCCCGTCGTCGTCGACGTGCGTCTCGAGTCGGTGCACGAGGGCATTCTCGCCTCCGGAGAGATCGACACCGAGTACACCGGCATCTGCAGCCGGTGCCTCATCGACATCGGCGAGGGGCTCAAAGTCGAGTTTCAGGAGCTTTTCGCGTATCCTGGGGAGGAAGAAGCTGACTTCGAGGTTCAAGACGACCACGTGGATCTTGAAACTCTGGTCAGGGAAGCGGTCGTCCTGTCGCTTCCGTTTCAGCCGGTGTGCCAGCCGGATTGCCCCGGCCTCGATCCGGTCACGGGCGAGCGACTGGCTGATGACGCCGGATCGCAGCAGAGCGAGCCCCTCGATCCACGATGGGCCGCGCTCCAGGACTTCACCACGACCAACGACGACGAATCACCGCGCGCCCGCGGCTGACACGCCATCGAGAACACAGAAGAGAGCTAGCCATGGCAGGCAACCCCCCGAAGCGGAAGGTCTCCCGTTCCAACACGCGCTCGCGTCGCGCGCAGTGGAAGGCGGCGCCCATCACGCTGACCACCACGATCGAGAACGGCAAGAAGGTCTACAGCCGTCCGCACCAGGCGAAGGTCGTCACCGACTCGCAGGGCACCGAGCTGTTCCTCGAGTACAAGGGCCGCAAGGTCGCCGACGTCTGATCGTCGTGCACTTGACGTGACAGACGTCGCTGCCGAGCGGACCGCTCACGCAGACCTCACGCAGAAGCTCGGAGTCGTCATCGACCCCGAGCTTCTGTCGCTGGCGCTCACGCACCGGTCGTGGGCGTACGAGAACGGGCAGGTGCCGAACAACGAGCGCCTGGAGTTCCTGGGCGACTCCGTCCTGGGTCTGGCGGTGACCGTGCGACTGTTCACCGGTCACCCCGATCTCGAAGAGGGCGCGCTCGCGAAGCGCCGCGCCGGCGTGGTGTCGACGGTCGCCCTCGCGGAGATCGCACGCGGCATCGGCCTCGGCGAGTACCTCATGCTGGGGCGGGGCGAGATCCTCACCGGTGGTCGCGACAAGGACTCGATCCTCGCCGACACCATGGAGGCCATCTTCGGAGCCGCCTACCTGTCGGCGGGGGCGGATGCCGCGACCGGCCTGGTGCTGCGGCTCGTCGAGCCGCTGCTCTCAGACCCCGAGCGCTACGGCGCGGCGATGGATCCCAAGACGGCGCTGCAGGAGCTCGCCGCGCACAGCGGTCTGCAGCCCCCGATGTACGCCGTGACCTCCACCGGACCCGACCACGACCGGCGCTTCACCGCGGCCGTCACCGTCGGCGACCTCATCGCCGAGGGCGGCGGGACCAGCAAGAAGCACGCCGAGATGGCCGCGGCGCTCACCGCATGGCGCGAACTCAGCGGGCGTGCCTGAGCTTCCCGAGGTCGAGGTCGTCCGAGCGGGCCTCGCCCCTGCGGTCACCGGCGCCCTCGTGCTGGGAACCACCGTGCTCGACGAGCGCGCGCTGACCCGGAACACCGGCGACGGCGCGGAGTTCGAAGCACGCCTCACCGGACGAGTCGTGCTCTCCGCCGCACGGCGCGGCAAGTTCCTGTGGCTGCCGCTGCAGCCGGCGACGGACGGAACCGCGGCGACCGAGGCCGTGGTGGGTCATCTGGGCATGAGCGGTCAGATGCTGCTGCGGGCTCCCGGCGCACCGGTCGAACGCCACGAGCGTGTGCGCATCGACCTGGCGCACCCCGTGCACGGCGAGCTGTCCGTCGTCTTCGCGGATCAGCGGACGTTCGGATCTCTGGCGATCGACGACCTGATCCCGACTCCGGATGCCGCACCCGGCGGACAAGGGTGGGCCGAGGCATCCGTCCCCGCGCAGGTCGCCCACATCGCGCGGGACCCGCTGGATCCGGCGTTCTCGGATGCTGCCTTCCGGCGGACCGTCGGCCGCAAGGACTCGGCGATCAAGCGCGTGCTGCTCGATCAGACGGTCGTGAGCGGCGTCGGCAACATCTACGCCGACGAGTCGCTGTGGGCTGCCCGCATCCATCCCGAGACGCCCGCGCGCGCCTTGTCCACGCGTGCGGTGAATCGGCTTCTCGCGGAAGTGCGGCACGTGCTCGAGAAGGCGCTGGCCGAGGGCGGCACCAGTTTCGACGCGCAGTACGTGAACGTCAACGGCCAAGCCGGCTACTTCGCGCATTCCCTGAACGCGTATGGCCGCACCGGGGAGCCCTGCCCCCGATGCGGCCGTCCGATCGTGCGCGTGTCGTTCACGAATCGCTCGAGTCACTTCTGCCCGCACTGCCAGCGGATGCCGCGCCCCCTGCCGGCGACGCGCTGACGGCGTCGGGAGGGAACGCGGCGGCCGCCGGTGCGATCACACCGCCAGAACCTTCTTCCACGCACCCGCATACGAGGCGGGTACGAACCCGATCGTCTCGTTGATGTCGAGCATGTGGCGGTTCTCCTCGGCATTGAACGTCGATACCCGCGGAGACTCGGGCACGAGCCGCCGCCAGCGCAGCAGGTTCGCGCATTTCACGATGGTCCCGAGGCGGTGGCCCCGGTGCTCCTTGACGACGAGCGTTCCGAACTGCTGGGTCGCCCCGGCACGGTCCTCGCCGATCGCGAGCTCGTTGTACGCCGCGATCCGCCCAGTGGGCACGTGCAGCACGGCGGCCACCGAGACGGTGAGCCCCTGCGCCTTCAATCGGGCGTCACGACGCTCGACGCGTGCGGCATCCCAGTGCTGCTCGTCGATGACGAGGCCGCCGGCTGGCACGTCGGTCGACATGCGCGAGATCGCGTAGGCGAACCCGTCGACGTACTCCGGCGGTGTGGGCGATGTCCACTGGATCGACCGGTAGTCCTCACCTGCGACGGCCAGAGCCTCGGCGAGCATGCGCTCGACGGGGGAGAAATCGCCGGTCAGATCGAACACGCTGTTGCGCTCCACCTGCTCGAGCGTGAAGCCGCTCGTCAGCTGGAACCGCGTCTGCGGGTCCTCTGCCGGGACTGAACCCCACCCGGTCGACGGCTCGAGACGTGCACCGTCCGTGTGCGGGCGATGCAGCGTCCACGTCTGGATCGTGGTGAGCCCGCGTTCACGGGCCTCGCGCTCGACCTCGGCGAGGAGGAGCTCCTCGATGCCCCGGCCGCGATGCGGCGGGTCGACCATGAGGTCGAACTCGACCGTGCTCGCGTCCGGCTGGTTCGAGGTCATGAGCTTCACGGCGCCCAGCACGTCTTCGCCGCGGAGCGCGGCGAACCCGAGCTGGGTCCAGTCGGACTGGTCCTGCCAGAACCCGAGCATCTCGTCGGGCTCCTCGTGCAGGTAGTCGTGGCCTGCGTCCGCGAGGCAGACCGCGTTGGCGATCCGCACCATCTCGAGGAACAAGCGTGCGTCCGCGGCGTCGGCCGTCTCGGGGACGGGGATCCGCTGGACGGTCACGACGGTGGTTTCGGCGAGATCAGTCATCGAGCACCTTCTTCCATGCGCCCTCGTACGCGACCGGCTCGAAGCCGATCGCCTCGTTGATGTCCAGCATGGGTCGGTTCTCCTCTGCGTTGTAGGTGATGACGCGCGCGGACGCGGGCGCCACGTCGCGCCAGGACAGGAGCCCGGCGCATTTCACGAGCGTGCCGAGCTTGTGGCCGCGGTGCTCCTTGAGGACGAGGGTGTCCTCCTGATGGGATGCCTCGGTGCGGTCCTTGCCGATCACGAGCTCGTTGAAGGCGCACAGCTCACCGGTCTCGATGTGCTGTGCAGCGGTCACCTGGATGGTGCGGCCCGATGATGTGTAGCGGCCGTCGTGCTCGGCGATGCGGGCGGCGTCCCACGTCTCCTCAGCGAACTCGAGTGCTGCCGAGGGCGCGTCGGTCGACATCCGGGACTTCATCCGGCATAGCCCGCGACGAACTCCTCGGGGGTCGGGGCGAACCACTGAACGACGCGGTAGTCGGGTGAGGCGGCCTGCGCCTCGGCGAGCAGCCGTTCGACGCCGGTGAAGGAGCCGGTGAGATCGAAGGCGCTGTTGCGTTCCACTTGCTCCAGCGCGTACCCGTGACGGAGGTAGAACCGCGCGACGTGGTCCTCGGGGATCGCGCCGAACCCCGTCGGCGGTGCCAGCTGCGGGCCAGGGGCCGCGGGATGCTCGGCCCACGACTGCAGCACGGTGCGGCCGTGCTCACGCGCGGTCTTCTCGACGAGCTCGTACGCGGCGGAGCCGATACCGCGTCCCCAGGTCTCGCGCAGCAGCTCGATGAGCCAGAACGCGGCGTTCGAGCCTTCCTCGTGAGGGATGTCGACGCCGACGCGGCCGATGATGGCCCCGTCGTCGACGATCACCCACGAGAGGCGGGTCTCGTACTCGGTGGGGCGATAGTGGGGGAGCAGCTCGTCGGCGGCGATGCGGTGGTCGTCGTGTCCGGAGATCTCCCGGTAGATGATGTTGCGCACCCGGACCATCTCGACGAAGTCGGCGGCGTCCGGTGCGTCGATCGAGGCGGGTACGACGAGGGGGCGGAATTCCAGCCCCGTGATGGTGGTCATGTCAGCGCGTCCTTGCGAGGTCGATGCGGTGGCTGAGGGGGTGGGGTCCGCCGCCCGGGTGCGGGCGGCGGACCCGGTGGCCGTCACGGCCGGGGTGCGAGGCTGGCCTCGCGGAGGTAGGCGCGTTCACGCTGCGCGGTGGCCTCCTGGTGCCGGAACGTGTGAGCGTGCCGGCGGCGGTCGTCCGCGAGTCGCGGGGTGCGGGTGCTCCACAGCAGCAGCCTCAGACCCAGGTGGAGGGCGAGACGGTCCAGGAGCGAGGTCCGGGTGTCGCGGCTCGGGAGCCGCAGCGTATCGGGAAGCCCCGACGGGCGCTGCGGCGCAAGGAGAGTATTCATGATTGCTCTTTCCGATTGTGAAAGGGATGCCTCGGCAGGCGCCGGAGGCGGGGGATGTCATGCCGCAGCACGACGGGACGAAGGCAGGGGTGCGCGCTCAGCACCGCGAAGCGGATGCGGCGCAACAGACGGGTATCGCCCGAAACCGGGCAGACTCGTCCCCTGCGGGGGTCAGATGGCGGCGGGGAAGCGGCCGCTCAGCACAGCGCCGAAGGAGTGGGTCCCCGACGCGACGGCACGAATCGCTCCGCCATCACGGGCGGCGATTCCAGTGGGATTCATCAGCATCATCGGGGGACCTCCTTTCTCGACTTCAGACGCGGAGAGTCACGCTAGCGGGTGCGAGATGTCCGCGTCAAGCGAATTCGCAGATTCGCTGTTCGCATGGCGTGTCGCGGCATCCGATTCGTGCGGCCGGTCTGCCGGGCGACGGGGCCGCGCTCCGGTAGCGTAGGCGGGTAATCGACCGGGGCGGGGGTGGATCCATGCACCTGAAGAGCGTGACGCTCAAAGGGTTCAAGTCGTTCGCCCAGCCCACGACCTTCGCCCTCGAGCCCGGGGTGACATGCATCGTCGGCCCCAACGGCTCCGGCAAGTCCAACGTCGTCGACGCGCTCGCCTGGGTGATGGGAGAGCAGGGCGCGAAGACGCTGCGCGGCGGCAAGATGGAGGACGTCATCTTCGCCGGCACGGCGACACGCGGCCCCCTCGGTCGTGCCGAGGTGCAGCTCACGATCGACAACAGCGACGGCGCACTCCCCATCGAGTACGCCGAGGTCACGATCAGCCGCACGCTGTTCCGCAACGGCTCGAGCGAGTACGCCATCAACGGCGAGTCGTGCCGTCTGCTCGACGTGCAGGAGCTGCTGAGCGACTCCGGACTCGGCCGAGAGATGCATGTGATCGTGGGGCAGGGACGGCTCGACAGTGTGCTGCAGGCGACGCCCGAAGATCGGCGAGGCTTCATCGAGGAGGCCGCCGGCATCCTCAAGCACCGGCGTCGCAAGGAGAAGACCCTCCGCAAACTCGACGCGATGGAGGCCAACCTCACGCGCCTGAGCGATCTCGCGGGAGAACTGCGCCGGCAGCTCAAGCCGCTGGGCCGGCAGGCCGAGATCGCCCGCGAGGCGGCCACGATCGCCGCCGTGGTGCGCGACGCCAAGGCGCGGCTCTTCGCGGACGAGATCTCGGGCCTCCGCGCCGAGCTGGCGTCGCATGCGCAGAGCGAGCAGGAGCGTCACGCCGAGCGGATGGTGCTGCAGGACCGGCTCGACAACGTGCGGGTGCGCATCGAGCAGCTGGAGAACGACCAGAGATCCGAGAGCGTCGACCGTGCTCGTCGCGTCGCCTTCGGGCTCGAGCGTGCGCAGGATCGCCTGCGCAGCCTGTACGCCCTCGCCGGCCAGCGTCTCGCACTGCTCGGGGACGCCGAGGACGAGGAGCGCCTCGAACTCACCACCGTGTCGCAGGCGATGATCGATGAGGCCCGCGCCGAGATCGACGACGTGTCGGACGGCTTGGGCGCCGCACAGGACGCCGCCGCCGCGGCCGCCCGCGACGTCGTGCGCGCCCGTGCCGAGCTCGACGCCCTCGATTCCGACATCGCCGCGCAGAGCGCCCTCGTCTCCGAGCACGACATGAGGATCACGGCGCTGCGGGGCACCGCCGAGGCTGCGGCATCCGCCCTCGCCGCCGTGCGGACCGCGGTCGAGCGACAGCAGAAGGCGCTGGATGCCGCGCTCGCGCGTCGCGCCGAGGCCGAAGAGACCCTCGCCGGTGTCGACCCCGACCTCGTGCCGGACGCGTCGACGGCCGACCATGCCGCCGCTTACGAGCGTGCTCAGCGCGATGCCGCCGAGGCGGAGGCATCGGTGGCGTCATTGCGTGAGCGGCTGCACGCGGCGGAGCGGGAGCGCGAGGCCCTGACGGCGCAGACGGCCGCGCTGAGCCGCGCGCTGGACGTCAAGAACGGCGCGTCCGCACTGATCGCGCAAGGCCGCGACGGTGTTCGCGGCCTCGTCGGAGACGCGGTGCAGGTGCGATCCGGGTTCGAGGCTGCCATCGCGGCCGTGCTGGGTCCGATCGCCGAAGGCGTCCTGGTCGCCGATCGGGCGAGCGCTTTCGCCGTGGCCGACGCGGCGCGTGACGCCGAGGCCGGCATGGTCGACATCGTGATCGCTTCGGCGGGCATGATGCGGCCGGAGTTCCCCGACCTTCGGGGTGTCGTCCCTGCGCGCGAAGTAGTGACGGCACCCGAGGGAGTGCTGGGTCTGCTCGCGTACGTCGTGGTCGTCGACGACCTGGAGACGGCCCGGGAAGCCGGACCGGCGCTGGCGAGCGCCGAACTCGGCGGACCGCTCACCCTCGTGACCCGCCGTGGCGAGGTGTACACCGAGTACTCGCTCCGCGCAGGTGCCGGCTCGTCGCGTTCCCGGCTGGAGCTGGCGGCGGAGCGGGATGCCGCGGCGGAGCGCCGCGACGAGATCACCGTGGTGGCCGAGTCCCTGCGGGAAGCGCTCGGCGATGCCACCCGCGACCTGGACTCCGCGCGCCTGCGCACCAAGACGGCGCTGGCGACTCTCCGTGAACACGACGCGGCCCTCGCCGCACACGCGGAGCAGGTGAACCGCGCGACAGTGCGCCACGAATCGGCCGTCGCCGAGTGCGAACGACTCGCCGCCGGTCTGGCGCAGGCCGCCGCGGCGGTCGAGGAGGCCGAGGGCTCTGCGCGCTCGGCGGAGGATCAGCTCACGGCTGCGCTCGAAGCTCCCCGGCCCATCCTCGATGCGTCGGCGCGCGACGGCATGCTCGCCGCGCTCGAAGCCGCCCGCGACGCCGAGATGGGCTCCCGGCTGGACGTCGAGACGCTGCGCGAGCGCATCCGCGCCGGCGAGGCGAGGGTTGTCGCCCTCGAACGCCAACGGGAGCGCGAACGC